>JAIUOT010000057.1 GCA_020161015.1 Actinomycetota bacterium
CCGGCGACAGCCTTCTTCTTGCCCTTGCGGGTGCGGGCGTTGGTCCGGGTGCGCTGACCGCGGACGGGAAGGCCCATGCGATGACGACGGCCCTGGTAGGAGCCGATCTCGATCTTGCGACGGATGTCTGCGGCCACGGCGCGACGGAGGTCACCCTCGGTCTCGTAGTTGGCCTCGATGTGGTCACGCAGGGCGACCAGCTGCTCGTCGGTGAGTTGGTGGACACGGATGTCGCCACTGATCCCAGTGGCCGCCAGGGTCTCCTTGGCGCGGGTACGGCCGATGCCGAAAATGTAGGTGAGGGCGATCTCGAGACGCTTCTCGCGCGGCAGATCGACCCCGATGAGGCGTGCCATCAGGCGGTTACCTTTCAATGCTGTCGAGCCGGCGAACCGACTCGCGAAGGTGTCTGGCGTGATGCGTCCCCTTGCCGCCTGGCATGGGCCCCGGCCTTCGTCCGGGGGTGTTTCACCGCCGTCCTGCTCGCGGTGTTGCTATCACGTTGGTGTGGTTATTCAGTTGTGTGGCCCGAGGGCCGGTGTTCCGCGTCCCGCGCTGGGCGGGCCTTGGATGAGCGTTCCGCTCAGCCCTGGCGCTGCTTGTGGCGCGGGTTGTCGCAGATCACCATCACGCGACCGTGCCGGCGGATCACCTTGCACTTGTCGCAGATCTTCTTGACGCTCGGCTGAACCTTCATCGAGCAACTCCTCGATCATCGCCGAGCACAGGGATGCCCTGTGGTTCGGACTGGTGGTGGATTTCTAGCGGTCTTGCTACCGGTGCCGGAAGACGATGCGTCCACGGCTCAGGTCGTAGGGGGACAGCTCCACGACCACCCGGTCGGCCGGAATGATGCGGATGTAGTGCTGCCGCATCTTGCCGCTGATGGTCGCGAGAACCTTGTGCCCGTTGGCCAGTTCCACCCGGAACATGGCGTTGGGCAGGGCTTCGACGACGGTTCCCTCCAGTTCGAGGGCGCCTTCCTTCTTCGCCATTACTCCCAATCGTTGAGTGTGTGTGGACGCACGCCCGTGCAGGCACAGGTCATGCAAGGGTCAAGACTACTTCACAAGCCCAAGCGGCCCCAAATCGGGGCCGGCGACCACACCTTGCCGGGAATGCCGGCGGGATGCCTCCACGTTACCTGCTGTCATGCGAGCAGTGGTCTTCGACAGCTACGGTCCCCCGGACGTCCTGCACACCGCGGAGGTGGCCGCACCCACCCCGGCACCGGGAAGCGTGCGGATCCGGGTGCGCGCGGCCGGGGTGAACCCCTTCGACTACAAGCAGCGCTCGGGGATGATGTCCCGCGGCGCGGCACTCGAGGCACCGGTGGTGCCGGGCCTGGAGGCCGCCGGCGTCGTGGACGCGATCGGCGAGGGCGTCGAGGGGGTCGCCGTCGGCGACGAGGTGTTCGGCCTCGGCAGGGCGACCTACGCCGAGCAGGCGGTCCTCCGCGCCTGGGCACCGCTGCCGGCCGGCCTGGGCTTCACCGACGCTGCGGCCCTGTCGGTGGCGGGCGAGACGACGATCCGGATGCTCGACGTGCTGCGTCCGGCGCCGGGCGCGACGGTGCTCGTGCACGGGGCGGCGGGCGGTGTCGGCCAGGCGGCCGTGCAGATCGCCGTCGCGAACGGGCTGCGGGTGATCGGGACGGCGAGCACGCACAACCACGACTGGCTCCGGGAACTCGGCGCCGAGCCGGTGGCCTACGGCGAGGGGCTGGTGGAGCGCGTGCGCGCACTGGCCCCGGACGGCGTCGACGGCGTCCTCGACACGGCCGGCAGCCAGCTGGACGACCTCATCGCGATCGCGGGATCGCCGGCGAAGGTCGTCACCATCGCCAACTACACCGCGGCGGAGCGCGGCGTCCACGTCACCGGGGGCGGGGGCGACGCGTCCGCGGCCCTGGCCACCGTGGCCGGCCTGGCCGCGTCCGGACGCCTGCGGGTGCGGGTCGTCCGCACGCTCCCGCTGGAGCAGGCCGCGGAGGCCCACACCCTGAGCGAGGCGCGCAGTTCCGGCGGGAAGATCGTGCTGACCGTGAGTTGAGCGTTCCCTGCTGCGCCGCGGGAGTGCGGCGTAGACTTGTCCGTCGCGCACCTTTGCAGAAGGACACCACGTGGATTCACCCTCGTCACCCCCGAGCGACCTCGCGAGGGAGCTGGCCATCGAGCAGGCGCACGTAGACCTCGTCTACGAGCACCTCGAGGAGGCCACCCGCTCGGCCCGCAAGGTGGCATCCCAGGGCCAGGACCTGTACCGGTCCGACCGTGAGACCTGGGTTCGCGAGGAGGACGGCACCGCCCTGTTCGAGCGCGACGCGTTCGCTTTCCAGGCCGCACGCCGGCTCGCCATCCTCGACGCAGAGCACGAGGGACTCGTGTTCGGCCGCCTCGACCACACCGACGGCGAGACCCGCTACATCGGCCGGATCGGCGTCCGCGACGCCGACTACGAGCCGCTGGTGATCGACTGGCGGGCGCGCGCAGCGGAGCCGTTCTACCGCGCCACCGCCACCGACCCGATGGGCGTGGTGCGCCGGCGGGTGCTGCGCTGCCGCAACGACATCGTCGTCGGCATCGAGGACGACCTGCTCGACAGCAACCACGGCGGCGACGACCTGGTGATCATCGGCGAGGGCGCCCTGATGGCCGCCCTGAAGCGCGCCCGCGGCCCGCGCATGCGCGACATCGTCGCGACGATCCAGGCCGAGCAGGACGAGGCGATCCGCGCCGAGCACGCGGGCGTCACGGTCATCTCCGGCGGCCCGGGCACAGGCAAGACCGTGGTCGCGCTGCACCGGGCGGCCTACCTGCTGTACTCCAACCGGCGCCGGTTCGAGCGCGGAGGGATCCTCGTGGTCGGCCCGAGCGGGCTGTTCATGGACTACATCGAGCGGGTGCTGCCGTCCCTCGGCGAGGACTCGGTGACACTGCGTCCGATCGGCGGGGTGGCTGTCGACACGCTCGGCTTCAGCGCGTCCCGCAACGACGCCGCCGAGGCCGCGGCGATCAAGGGCAGCCTGCGGATGGTGCCGCTGCTGAAGCGCCTGGTGAACCTGCCGCTGCTCGACCCGGGCGCGGACCAGCCGCCGCTCCGGGTGACGGTGAAGGGCGAGGCGCTGACGCTCGACGCCGCCACGCTCGGCCGGATCCGCCGCGACGTGCTCACCCGCACGCGGGCGAACGCCGGGCGCCCCGCGGCGGAGACCGCGGTGATGGCCGCGCTGTACGAGCGGCTGCCGGGCGACCTCGAGCTCGACCTGCCCACGATGACCGAACTGGTGAAGGACTCCGCGCTCTACCGGATGTTCCTCCAGGCGTGGTGGCCCGACCTGACCGCCACCGACGTGCTGCGCCGGCTGGCGTCGCCGCAGGTGGTGGCGCGCGTGGGCGAGGGCATCCTCGACGGGACCGAGCAGGGCGCCCTCGCTGCGTCCTTCGCGTTCGCCGACTGGTCGGTGGCGGACGTGGCGCTCCTCGACGAACTGGTCTCCATGCTGGGGCCGATCGACGACTCCGAGGAGCCTGAGGAGCCGCTGCTGTTCCTGCCGGACGGGACGGAGATCACCGAGGTGGTGACGACGGCGGACCGGCTGCGCACCGTCCGCGAGCACGACCCCCAGGCCGACCTGCACGACACGTTCACGCACCTGCTCGTCGACGAGGCGCAGGACATCAGCCCCATGCAGTGGCGGATGCTGCGTCGGCGCGGGTCCCAGGCGAGCTGGACGATCGTCGGCGACCCCGCGCAGAGCAGCTGGCCCGACCCGGCGGAGTCCGAGCGCGCGCTGGCCGACCTGATCGGTTCCGCGCCGAACCGCCGGTACCGGCTCTCCACCAACTACCGCAGCCCCGCGGAGGTGTTCGAGCTGGCCGCGAAGGTGGTCCGTCCGGCCTTCCCGGACGCCGACCTGCCGGTGGCCGTCCGCTCCACCGGCGTGGAGCCCGCATTGCTCGCGGTGCCGGAGGAGGCGCTGGTCGCCGAACTCGACCGGGTGCTGGCCGACCTGGCCGGACTCGTGGAGGGGACGATCGGCGTGATCGCCGCGCCGTCACGGCTCGACGCTCTGGCCGGTGCGGAACTGCCGTCCGTGGACGGCGAGGCGGGACGGATCACGTTCCTCACCCCGCTGAACGCCAAGGGCCTGGAGTACGACGCGGTCGTGGTGGTCGGTCCGGACGAGATCGTCACGGAGTCGCCGGGCGGCGTCCGCGTCCTCTACGTCGCGCTCACCCGGCCGACGCAGCGGCTGGTGACGATCGATGTGGGGCGATCTCCCGGAGCCTGGCGAGAATCTCTGCGGTAGCCCGCGAGCGGTTCTGGGTGAAGAACTGCAGCCCCGGCGCACCGCCGGCCAGCAGCCGGTCGCAGAGCTCGACCGCGATGTCGACCCCCACCCGGCGCACCGCTGCGGGGTCGTCGGCGACGGCGTGCAGCCGGTCGACGACGACGCGGGGCAGGTCGGCGCCGGAGAAGGTGGCCATGCGCTCGATCTGGCGCACATTGGTGACCGGCATGATGCCGGCGATGACCGGCAGGCGGCAGCCCAGGGCCCGCACCCGCTCGACGAGGCGGAAGTAGGCGTCGGCGTCGAAGAAGAGCTGGGTGATCGCGAACTCGGCGCCGGCCTGCTCCTTCTCCGCGAGGATCCGGGCGTCGAGGTCGAGGTCGAAGTGCTCGGGGTGCCCGTCGGGGAAGGCGGCCACGCCCACGCAGAAGTCGCCGCTGGCCTTCACCAGCCGGACGAGGTCGGTGGCGTGGTCGAGCCCGTCCGGGTGCCGCTCCCAGGGGGCGGAGGGGCCGCCGGGCGGGTCGCCGCGGACCGCGAGGATGTGCCGGACGCCGGCGTCGGCGTAGGCGTCCAGGGCCCCGCGGAGGTCGGCGACCGACTGGCTGACGCAGGTGAGGTGGCCCATGGTGAGCGCCGAGGTGCGCTGCCGGATCAGGCGGGTGGCGTCGATGGTGCGGGCCCGGGTGGAGCCGGAGGCGCCGTAGGTGACGGAGACGAAGTCGGGGTGGAGCGGGTCGAGTCCGGCGATCGCGTCGAGGAGCTGCGCCTGGCCGGCGTCGTCCTTGGGCGGGAAGAACTCGAACGACATCGTGGCGTGGTCGCCTGCGGCGAGCACGTCGGCGATGGTCGGTTCGGGTCCGGGCATGGGGGCAAGGGTAGGCGAGCGCCTGCGCGCGGGGCAGTCTAGGCTCAGACCGTGGTCACCCTGGACGCCGCCGACCCGCTGTCGGACCCGCTGCGCGCCGCCGTCGGCGACGCGCTGGCCGCCTTCCTCGACTCGCGCGGACGGGCGCTCGGCACGCTCGGGCCCGAGGTGGACGACCTGGTCCGGCTGGCCGCGGTGTTCACCGACGGCGGCAAGCGGCTGCGTCCGGCGTTCTGCTGCTGGGGCTACCTGGCCGCGACCGGCGGCAGCCGGGTGCCGGACTGGGTGGTGCGCGCCGCCGCGAGCCTCGACCTTTTGCATGTGAGCGCGCTGGTGCATGACGACGTCATGGACGGCTCCCGCACCCGCCGGGGCCTGCCGGCGGCGCACGTGCAGCTCGCCGCGCGGCACGCCGCGGCCGGCGGCAGGGGCGGCTCGGAGGAGTTCGGCCGGGCCGGGGCGATCCTGCTCGGCGACCTGCTGCTGATGTGGTCGGTGGAGCTGTTCAACGAGTGTGGGGCGCCGTCGGGCGCCCTGGCTGCGGCGCAGCCGCTGCTGGCGTCGATGCGTGCGGAGGTGACGGGCGGGCAGTACCTGGACATCACCGCGCAGACGCGCTCGCCGCTGGACGCGCGCACCGACCCCGCGTCCGTCGTCGCGCAGGTGCGGCGGGTGGTGGAGTACAAGACCGCGCGGTACACGGTGATCCGTCCGCTGCAGATCGGGGCGGCGCTGGGCGGTGCGGACGCCGTCCTGCTCGACCGTCTGGAGCGTTACGGCTCACCGCTGGGCAGGGCGTTCCAGTACCGCGACGACGTGCTCGGCGTGTTCGGCGACGAGGCGGTCACCGGCAAGCCGGCCGGGGACGACCTGCGCGAGGGCAAGCTGACCGTGCTCATCGCCAACGCCATGGCCGGCAGCGGCGAGGAGGCCGCCGCGCGGCTGGACGCGCTGCTCGGCAGGGAGCTCAGCGACGCCGAGGTCGCGGAGGCGCGGGCGCTGATCGTCGCGTCCGGTGCGCGGGAGGCGGCCGAGGCGGAGATCGAGGCGGCGTCCGGCGAGGCACGGGCCGCGCTGGTCGGGTTGGGCGACCTCGCGTCTCGTGGCCTGGACGCCCTCGTCGACCTGGCGACGCGTCGCGACGCGTGAGGCGTTCGTTCGCCGGTGGCGAGGCGTCGCCCGGTTCCGGTTCTGATCGGCGTCCCTGCTCGTCTGCCTGCTCAGCGGACCACGAGGGCGTTCAGCTCGCCGACCGCGAGGGCCCGGGTGGCGGTGTAGCTGCCGGGAAGGCTCCCCGAGGCGCCCAGCGCCGACCAGCCGATCCGCCAGTTGGTGGTCGCGGTGACCGTGTAGCTGCCCTTCGGCAGTGACGCCTTCTCGTAGGTGTAGCCGCAGTCCGGAGAGGCCGTTCCGGGCCTGGCCGTGCGGGGGTAGGCGCGGGTGGCCGTGCAGGTCACGGTGTGGCCGTCCCCCATGTCGAAGGTGGTCGAGAGCCAGGTCGCACGCAGCGTGAACGTGATGCCGTACGCCCGCACCCTGCTGGTGACGGTTCGGGGGCCGTCCGTCCACAGCCACAGCGGGTAGCCGACAGCGGCCATCTTCCACTCGTTCGCCTCCGGGTCAGGACCGAATTGCGGGGTGGGGTCGGGCAGTTGCAGCCGCACGATCAGCGTGCGCGCCATCGCGCTCAGGTCGAGCATCAACTGCGCCCGCGACGGCTTCGTGCTCTCCGTCGGCGTGGTGCACGAGAAGGCCTGGTTCATCCGTCGGCAGGCTCCGATGAACGCGCGCCACTGTTCAGCGGTGAGCTTGGGTTCTGGGGAGTTGCTCGGCGCTTTCGCACGATTGTCGGATTCTCCCGAGCCTCCGCTAGCCTTTCGTCGCGGTCGCGAAATATCTAGGCGACCTTGGTAGCTACCTTGGCTGCCTTCAACAGTCACGTCTCCCGATCCGCCGTCAGCGGTGGCCATTGGTGCGGGACCGAGGGCCACCAGACCCGCTAACACCAAAGCCATGGTCAACCTGCGCACTTGCCCTCCTCCTGACCATCGGCGCCTTGGATCTTCAGAACGCCGTCAAACCGGCCGAAGTAGAGCAGATCCTCAATCAAATACCCCGGACCGACCTTCTTGCCGTGCTCAAGAACCGTTGTTGACCGCGCGTCGACGCAAGCTGTCATTGCCACGATCGAAGACTCCTTGGATACCCCGGCTCTGCGCTGAATGGACACAAGTCGGATCTCACCACCCTCCAGCCGCCGAGAGTCCGCCTTCAGTGACCGGTACAAAGCCATCGAGTCGCTTAGGAAGGCCCCTGTTGTTGTTTCAAGGAGCGTCTGAGTTGGTTCCGCGACCCCACCGGAACGGAAGATCCGAACGTCCTCGGCGAAGAACCTCCGGTACACAGCCTCGGCCTCGGCGTAGAGCTTGTCCTTGGCCACCATCTCGTCGTACTGCTGCTGCGAGCAGCTGAACTCCGCGCCTCCGGCCTCGGGCGTGCACGCGTAGGTGGGCACCGGCGTCGGAGGGGGCGCGGCCGGCTGGCACCCCGCCAGAAGGCAGGCAGCGAACAGTGTCACTGCGAGTCGCCCGGGCCAAGACAGCATGGGTACCTCCTGGGGGTGGCAGGAGTCTGGCACAGCCGCACCCCCTCGAAACAGGCCCCGAGGCGGTTATCCACACCAATCCCCGGAAAGTCGTGCACTTGTCCACAACCGCCGGGCGACGGGCGCGCGGATGGCTCCAGCTCCGGCTGATGTCAAGGGCAGGAGGCCGAATGTGGACAACTTCGTCCATTCAAAACCCCTTGTGGATAACCACTTTCCGGGTGCAGGAACTGTCAGTGGGGGCTCTTAGCGTGAGGTTATGGAAGCGGAGCTCGAGCACCTGTCCGACGGTGAGTTGCTCACCGTCATCGGGCGTGCCCTCGACGTCCTGCTGTCCGACCGCACGCCCGCTCCGGACGACCGACAGCTGCTCACGCTCCTTCGCGCCTCGCTCGGGATCGGTGCCCGGCTGGAGGCATGGCAGTCCGCTCTGGCGGCGCGCGCCGAGGCGACGGAGGCCGCGTGGCGCGAGCACGGAACCTCGACCTCGACGTGGCTGGCGGACGCGGCGAACCTCACCCGCCGAGAGGCCGCCCGGCTCGTCGCCTCTGGCCAGGGACTGCAACGCTTCGCGGCCGTGGGACGGGCGCTGTCCGCCGGCAGCGTCCTTCCGGGCCAGGCCGGAGCGATCACCGGGGTGCTCGACGGGCTGTCCGAGGACCTGCCCCCCGGATCCCTCGACGAGGCCGAGCAGCTCATGCTCGGGTTCGCGGCGAGCCACAACTCCACCGAACTGCGGCGTCTCGGGCACCGGCTGCTGGAGGTGCTCGACCCGGTGGGCGCCGAGCAGCGGGACGCCGCCCGGCTGGAGCGGGAGCACCGGCTCGCTATGCGCTCGCGCCACCTGACCTTCGCCCACGACCACCACGGGTCGGTGCTCTTCCACGGCAGCCTTCCGTCGGCCGAGGCCGAGCCGTTCATCCGCATCATCGACGCGTACGCCGCTGCGGCCCGGCGCGGACTGGACCGGGTCGACCCGGCCGCCGAGCACCTCACCCCCGCGATGTGGCGGGCTGATGCGCTGCTGGCGATGGTCGCCCAGCACTCCCAGCAGTCGCTCGCCCCCTCGCACGGGGGTGACCGGCCGCGCGTGGTGGTGACGGTGTCCTACGACACCCTCGCCACCGCGGCGCGGGATCGGGGGCTCCTGGCCGGCTCCGCGATCGGCGGACGCGAGCCCGTCCCCGCGTCGGTGCTGCGGCAGTGGCTGTGCGACGCCGACGTGCTCCCCGCGGTGCTCGGGGGTCCGTCCGAGGTGCTCGACGTCGGACGCGCCCAGCGGCTGGTGACACCGCCGATCAGGGCGGCGCTCGAAGTCAGGGACGACGGCTGCGTCTTCCCCGGCTGCGACAAGCCGCCCAGCGCCTGTCACGCCCACCACATCGTTCCGTGGTGGGCGGGAGGACGGACGGCGCTCGACAACCTGCTGCTCGTGTGCGCGCACCACCACGGCATCGTCGAGCCGGGCCACGACCCCACCGCGGACCGCTGGCAGGCGCGCCTCGGCGCGGATGGCGTGCCCGAGGTGCTGCCGCCGCTGCGCGTCGATCCTCGCCGGAGACCACGCCGGCACACCCGGTTCCTGAGCGCCGTGAGGAGGTAGGCCTGTGTGTGCGATACCCATGGGAAGAAGGACGAGGCATCCCAGCGCGGGCGAGCCTTCGCCTCGGGCGGTCAGGATGGCGGACAGAGGGCCCAGGAGGGGCAGTCGGCAGGCGGCGCTGCGGCCAGCCGGGGCCTGGGCGAGCAACCGCACCGATCCCGGGACTGGAGCGAGCCACGATCAGCGCCCCCGCCTCGGCGCGCGTCCAGGACGGCGCCACTGCCGACCAGGACGAACCACCGACAGCGGCCCCGGACGTGGCGAGCGGAACGGATCATGGCCGAACGCGCCGGCTTACCCGCCTCACCTCAGTGGCGGAAGACCTGGAAGGTCAGGCTCTGCATCGCCGGGTCGGCGTTCCAGGCCTGCCGCACGCGGTCCTTGAGTGCGATCGCGGCCGCCTCGGGGTCGGCGGCGGCGGTGATCGCGCGGGACACCGCGATGCGCTTGGCGCCGGCGTCGAGCACCCGGTCGAGAGTCGCTGCGGTGATGCCGCCGACGGCGAACCACGGCTTGGAGTCCGGGTCGCCGGGAGGAGCCACGCGCGTGGCGTAGCGCACGAGTTCGAGGCCGGCGTCGGGGGTGAGCCCGCCGAAGACCGGGCCGACCGTCAGGTAGTTCACCTCGGGGTCGGCCAGCGCGGCGTCCACCTGCTCGTTGGTGTGGCAGGAGCGGCCGATCAGCGCCCAGCGGTGCAGGTGCCCACGCGCGGCGGCCGGCGACTCCCCCCGCTCGGGAAGATGCAGCAGGTCGGCCTCGAACTCCTCGGCGAGCTCCACCGACTTGTACGCGCTCACCAGCCCCTGGTACCGGTACGACGCGCGCCTCATCGTCCTGAGCGCCTCGAGCAGGCGATCCTGGTCGGCACTGGGGTCACGCAGCTGGATGAGGTCCACCCCGCCGGAGAAGCAGGCGTCGACGAACTCCGACAGGTCGCCCTCGTCGGCCCGGGCGCCGGTGATCAGCAGCAGGCGGGCCAGCCCCAGGCGGGTGGAAAGGCCGAGAAGCGCGGTCATTGGACCAGACTACGGCCGACGGCGCGTTGAGAGCGACGAACTTGCGGCGCACTCCTACAATCGCCACTAGGTCTGGACGGCCTACTTCCCCGACTTGTCCGGAGCCAGCGTGACGACCATGAGCAACACCGACCCCCTCCTGGGGCACGTGCTGGACGGTCGGTACGAGATCCTCCGCAAGCTTGCCCGAGGCGGCATGGCGACGGTCTACCTCGCCACCGACCGGCGGCTGACGCGCACCGTCGCGGTCAAGGTGATGCACGACAACCTCGGCAGCGACCAGGACTTCGTCTCACGCTTCGACCGAGAGGCCCGCGCCGCCGCCCGCCTCTCGCACCCCAACGTCGTCTCCGTCTTCGACCAGGGCATCGACGACGGCCGCCCCTACATGGTCATGGAGTACGTCGAGGGTTCCACCCTGCGCAGCCTGATCAGCCGCGAGGCCCCGATGGAGCCCCAGCGTGCCCTTGACCTGCTGATCCCGGTGACCGCCGCCGTCGCCGCAGCCCACGAGGGCGGCATCATCCACCGCGACCTCAAGCCCGAGAACGTCCTGATCTCGAGTCGCGGCCAGATCAAGGTCGCCGACTTCGGGCTGGCCCGCGCGGTCACCGCGCACACCGCGACGGCCCAGGGCATGCTCATCGGCACCGTCTCCTACATCGCCCCCGAGCTCGTCACCCACGGCCACGCCGACACCCGCTGCGACGTCTACGCCCTCGGCGTGCTGCTGTTCGAGATGCTCACCGGCAAGAAGCCGCACACCGGCGACACCCCCATCCAGGTGGCCTACAGCCACGTGCACAACGAGATCACCGCGCCGTCCCTCAGCGCGCCCGCCCAGTGGCGCGACACCCGCGCCGCCGTCCCGCCCTACCTGGACGCGCTCGTGCTCGCCGCTGCTGCGCGCCAGCCGGCCGACCGCCCCGGCGACGCGAAGGTGCTGCTCGACCACCTGCGCCAGGCCCGCGAGGCGATCGGGCTGGGCGTAATGGACGACCCGCTCCTCACCGCGCGGATGCGCGAGACCAGCGTCGACCTCGCCAGCCAGGTGACCGAGCAGGTCCCCTCACTGGTCTCCCCGGTCCCCGAGGTGCAGCGGACGGCGACCCTCCGCTTCACCCCGTCCACGCCGATCAGCCCGAACCACCCCGGCGCCGCTGACGGCATGCCGTACTACGACGCTCCTCCCCCGCTACCCGTACCCAGCCCGGCCGCAGTTCCCCTCCAGCAGCGCCAGGCGAAGCGTCGCCGCCGCGGCGCGTTCTCGCTGGTGATGGTCCTGCTGGTCACGGCCGTCCTCGGCGTGGGCGCCTGGTACCTGCTCGCCGGACGCTTCACGACCACCCCCGACTTCGACAACCTGACCCAGGACCAGGCCATCAAGCTGGCCGCCAAGAACGGCCTCCTGATCAACTGGGACCACGAGTTCAGCGAGAACGTGCCGGTCGACCAGATCACCCGCACCGATCCCGCGGCCGGCGACCGGGTGCTCCGCGGCGGGACCGTCACCGCCTTCCTCTCCAAGGGCCCCGAGCGGTACGCCGTCCCGTCCCTGGCCGGACGCTCCCCCGAGGACGCGGCGCAGGCACTCCAGGACGCCCACCTGGAGGTGGGCAAGCAGGTCGAGGTCTATGACGAGTCGATCGCCGTCGGCACCGTCGTCAGCGGCTCCATCGAGGCCGGCAAGCTGGTCAAACCGGGGACGGTCGTCGACCTGAACGTGTCCAAGGGCCCCGCCCCCGTGAAGATCGTCAGCTACGTGAACAAGCCTTTCGCCGACGCCGAGGCCTACTTCACCAACGCGGGCCTCGTCGTCCAGCGAGCCGAGGACAAGTTCCACCCGACCATCGCCGCCGGCAACGTCATCTCCTCCGACCCCAAGAGCGGCAGCCTGGCCCGCGGCAAGACGATCACCTTCACCGTCTCCAAGGGACCGGAGATGATCGAGGTGCCCAACACCCGGCTGATGACCCAGTCGCAGGCGACCAAAACCCTCAAGGACGCCGGCTTCAAGGTGAAGGTCATCGACGCTGGCGGCCTGTTCAACCGCGTCGCCTACAGCGACCCCGGCGAGGGCAACCTCGCCCCCAAGGGCTCGACGGTCACCATCTACATCAGCTGACCGGCCGACCCGCCGGAGGGCCGGCACCGAACGGCCATGGGCGGCCGGCTCAGGCGGGCGTCCAGGCGCCCTTGCCGCGCAGGTCGGTGAGCGCGCACGGCGTCATGTCCCGCACCCGGTTGAAGACCAGCGACAGGCCGCGCTCGTTGAGCAGGCCGTCGTGGATCAGGAAGCCCTGCGACGCCCCCACTTCGCGGGCGAAGTCGACGGTCTCCTTCATCGCGGCCCACGGCCCGTAGGCGGGGACGGCCAGCACGTCCACCCCGGACGGGACCGCGGCCAGCGCGTCGCCGGGATGGAAGAACGTGGGCTCGCCCTCGGCGCTGAACACCAGGCCGACGTTGCCGATCCGCGGGATGTCGCGGTGGATCACGGCGTGCAGCCCGCCCACGGCCGCCACGCTCAGCCCGCCCAGTTCCACCCGGGTGTCGGCCGTGATCGCCTCCCCCCGCCCGAGGTCGACGGCGTCCAGCACCCCCGGCTCGACGAGGACGCGGGCCTGCGGATTGGCCGCCACCAGCGCCGGGGCCTGCGCGGGGTCGACGTGGTCGGGGTGCAGGTGCGTGATGAGGATCGCGTCGAGGTCGGTCAGCCCGTGCCACTCGTCGGAGAGGTTGCCCGGGTCGACCAGGACGCGCATGCCCGGCGTCTCGACAAGGACGGCGGCGTGCCCCAGGTGTGTGATCCTCATCTCACTCGCCCTTCAGTCGTTCGATCACGTAGTGCATGGCCATCGTGTACCCCGTCGCGCCGAACCCGGTCAGCACGCCGACGGCGATGTCGGAGAGGTAGGAGTGCCGCCGGAACTCCTCGCGCGCGTGCACATTCGAGATGTGCACCTCGCAGAACGGGATCGCGACCGCGGCGAACGCGTCCCGGATCGCCACCGACGTGTGCGTGAACGCGCCCGGGTTGATGATCACGAAGCGGGTGCCCTCCGCCCTCGCTGCGTGCAGGCGGTCGACGATGGCGCCCTCGTGGTTGCTCTGGAAGGTGTCGACCTCGAGCCCCTCTGCCGCCCCCTGGGCGACCAGCCCGGCCTCGATCTCCGCCAGCGTCGTGGCCCCGTAGATGTCCGGCTCGCGCGTGCCGAGCGTGTTGAGGTTGGGCCCGTTGATGACCAGCACGTCCATGGGGCCTACTCTCCCACGCCCGCCTCGCCGAGCGCCTCCAGGACCCGCGCGACGACCTGCTGGGGGGCGCGGGCGTCCACGCACACCACGATGTCGGCGGCCTCCCGGTACGCCTGCTGCCGCGCGGCGTACAGCTCGGGGAGGTCCCGGTTGCGCAGCATCGGGCGGGACGCGTCGTCGCCCACCCGCGCGAGCGCGTGCTCCAGGCTCACGTCGAGCAGCACCACCCGGTGGCCGGTGAGCGCCGCCCTGACCGACGCCGAGCCGAGCGTCCCCCCGCCGAGGGCGAGGACGGCCTCCGGCCCGTCCAGCAGGCCACGGACGACCTCCGCCTCGATCCGGCGGAAGCCGGGCTCTCCGTCGGCCTCGAAGATCGCCGGGATCGTCCGTCCCTCCGCGGCCTCGATGGCGGCGTCCGCGTCGACGAACGGAACCCCCAGCCGCGCGGCGAGCAACCGTCCGACCGTCGACTTGCCGGCGCCCATGAACCCCACCAGGACGATCACCGGCCCACCTCCAGCGCCGCCCGTCCCGCGGCGAACATGGCCTCCACCGGCGCGGGGCGCCCGGTGAACAGCGTGAACTGCCGCGCGGCCTGGTGCACCAGCAGGTCGAGCCCGCCGACCACGGCCATGCCGGCCGCCGCGGCCCGGCCGGCCAGTGGGGTCGGCCAGCCGGCGTACACGGCGTCGAACAACAGCCCCTCGCGCGCCCCGGCGAGGGCGAACCCGTCGGCCGCACCCCCCGGCAGCGTCGACAGCACCACCGGCTCCGGGCCGGACGACCACTCTTCCAGGGGCGCCGTCCGCACGACCACCTCCGGCGCCGCCACCCCGGCCCAGTCGCGCAGGCCCTCGGCACGTCCGCTCGCACGGGCGTAGGACGTCACCTCCCGCACCCCGAGCTCCGCCAGCGCCAGCACGGCCGAGCGGGCCGTCGCACCGGCACCGAGGATCGCGGCCCGCGTCCACCCGTCCCGCCACGCCGGGCGCAGCGCGTCCACCAGCCCGGGGACGTCGGTGTTGTGGGCCACCCAGCCGCCGGACGCCGACCGCACCAGCGTGTTGCCCACCCCCGCCCGCGCCGCCAGCGGCGTCACCTCGTCGGCCACCTCCAGGCAGGCCTCCTTGAGCGGCATGGTGAGGCTCAGCCCGCGCCACGCGGCGTCCAGCCCGGCGAGGAACCCGGGCAGCTCGGCGGCGACCAGCTCGACGCGGTCGTAGGTCCAGCCCTCGAGCCCGAGCGCGGCGTAGCCCGCGGTGTGCAGGACCGGCGACAAGGAGTGCGCGATCGGCGAGCCCAGCACCGCGGCCCTCACGCCGCCGGCACCCCCGCGAGCACGGCGCCGACCAGCCGTCCCGCCGTCGTCGCCTCGTCGATCGATACCTCCTGGTGGGTGACGCCGCGCACCTGGCGCGCACCCACGGCGGACAGCGCGACGCCCGCCCGCGAGGCGGCCGCCACCACCTCAGCAGCCGTCTGCCGGCCCGTGTCCATCACCACGATGTTCGTCGTCACCGCCCCCAGCCGGACGGCCTCCGGCGCCGCGGCGGCCACCTCCGTGGCGAACGCGGCCGCGGCGACATGGTCCTCACCCAGACGCGGCAGGTGGTGGTCGAGGGCGTACCCGGCCGCCGCGGCCAGCACCCCGGCCTGCCGCCAGCCCGCCCCGAGCCGCTTGCGCTGCACCCGCGCCCGGGCGATGTTCTGCCTGCTGGAGACGAGCATCGAGCCGACCGGGGCGCCCAGGCCCTTGGAGAAGCACACGTTCACCGTGTCGAACAGCCGCCCGTAGTCGGCCAGCGCCACCCCCGTGGCCACGTGGGCGTTCCACAGCCGTGCACCGTCCAGGTGGAGCCCCACTCCGGCGTCGCGGCACAGCGCGGACACCTCGGCCAGGTGCGCGAACGGTTGGACGGTGCCGCCGCCGAAGTTGTGCGTGTTCTCCAGGGCCACGGCTGCGGTCGAGACCAGGTAGGGACCGGCGTCCGGCGTGATCAGCCGCTCGATCGTGGCGGCGTCGGCCACCCCGTCCCGGGAGTCCCAGGTGCGCATGGTGACCCCGTGCAGCGCGCCGTGGGCACCCATCTCGGCCCGGGCGATGTGCGCCCGCACGTCGCAGACGACCTCGGCCCCCGGCGGCACGAGCAGCCACACCCCGAGCAGGTTCGCCAGCGAGCCGGTCGCGCAGAACAGCCCCGCCTCGTGGCCGAGCAGCGCGGCCACCCTCGCCTCGAGCGCGTTGACGGTCGGGTCCTCCGCGTACACGTCGTCGCCCACCGGTGCGGCCGCCATGGCCGCGAGCATGCCCGGGGTCGGCCGGGTCAGGGTGTCGCTGCGGAGGTCGATCATCTAGAAGTCCTCTGCCGAGTACTCCTGCACCGGGTTGACCCGACGGATCCGTCCATCGGTGAGGCGCTCGGCCACCAGGAACGCCAGCTCGAGCGACTGGTTGCGGTTCAGCCGCGGGTCGCAGGCGGTCTCGTACCGGTTCGCCAGGTCCGCCTCGGCGAGCTCGTCCACGCCGCCGACGCACTCGGTGACGTCGTCCCCGGTGAGCTCGATGTGCACCCCGCCCGGCCAGGTGCCCAGCTCCTGGTGCACGTCGAAGAACCCGTTGAGCTCGTCGGCCACCTGGCTGAACGCCCGCGTCTTGTAGCCGAGCGAGGTCTCGAAGGTGTTGCCGTGCATGGGGTCGCAGACCCAGGCGACCTTGCGCCCGGTGTCCTCGACGGCCTCGACGATCGGCGGCAGCACATCGCGCACCCTGGCCGCCCCCATGCGGGAGATCACCGTCAGCCGGCCCGGCTCCTGGTCGGGGTCCAGCCGCTCGGCCAGCGCCACCGCCTCGCTCGGGGTGACCGACGGGCCGAGCTTGATCCCGATCGGGTTGCGCAGGTGGCGCAGGTACTCGACATGGGCGCCGTCCAGCTGGCGCGTCCGCTCGCCGATCCACACCATGTGGGCGCTCACGTTGTACGGCGTGTCGGTACGCGAGTCGATGCGGGTGAGCGCGTGCTCGTACTCCAGCAGCAGCGCCTCGTGGCTGGAGTAGAAGTCGACGGTCCGGAACGACTCGTTGGCGACCCCGCAGGCCACCATGAACGCCAGCGCCCGCTCGATCTCGGCGGCCAGCTGCTCGTAGCGCTCCTCGACGTTGGAGTTGCGCACGAAGTCGGAGTTCCACGAGTGCACGGCGCGGAGGTCGGCGAAGCCGCCCTTCACGAACGCCCGCAGCAGGTTCAGCGTGGCGGCCGAGTGGTTGTAGACCTCGATCAGCCGCCGCGGGTCGGGACGGCGCGAGGCGGGCTCGAAGTCGAGGGCGTTCACCGCGTCGCCCCGGTACGCCGGCAGCGTGGTCGCGCCCCGGGTCTCGGTGTCGCGGCTGCGGGGCTTGGCGTACTGCCCGGCGATGCGTCCGACCTTGAGCACCGGCACCTGCGCCGCGTAGGTGAGCACCACCGCCATGCTCAGCAGCACCCGCAGCTTGCCGCGGATGTTCGCCGCGGTCACGGTGTCGAAGGTCTCGGCACAGTCGCCGCCCTGGAGCAGGAACGAGCGCCCGGCCGCCACCTCCGCCAGCTTGCCGCGCAGGTCGTCGCACTCCCCGGCGAACACCAGTGGTGGACGGTGCCGCAGCTCGGCGAGCACCCGGGCGACCTCGTCCACGTCCGGGTACGTCGGCTGCTGGGCTGCGCCCATCCGGTGCAGTTCGGCCAGCGACGGGATCGGTTCCAACACGGCGGTCAGGATAGTCCGCCCGAGGGCAACTCCGGCGCCGGGGTGCCGTACCCCGGACGCGGGAGCACTCGGGCGTCGGCCTCCTCGGCCGACAACGAGCCGCTCTTGAGGGAGGTTCCGTAGGCGTCGACGTAGGTCTGGCCGGAGAGGTCCTGGATCGCCGCCATCACCTCGTCGGTCACCCAGCGCAGCCCGTTGCGGTCGTCGTGGAGCTCCGCGTAGGCGGAGAAGTCGAGCGGCTCGCCGATCACGATCCGCGGCCGGCGGATCCACGGGATGCCGGTGCGGGTGCGCACGGCCGCGGTGTCGAACATCGCCACCGGGATCACCGGGACGCCCGCCGCGAGCGCCAGCCGGGCCACGCCGGTGCGTCCCTTGTACAGGCGGCCGTCCGGGGAGCGCGTGCCCTCGGGGTAGATGCCGACCATGCCGCCGTCGGACAGGACCTTCAGCACCGGGCCGAGGCCGTCGAGACTCACCCGTCCCCCCGACCGGTCGAGCGGTACCTGGCCGACGGCCTTGAGGAACCAGGCCACGATCTTCGCCCCGATCCCGCCCCGTCCGGCGAACAACTCCGCCTTCGCCGGGAAGGTCAGGGGGCGGTGCAGCATCGCGGGCAGCACGAAGGTGTCACCGGCGGCGAGGTGGTTGCTGGCCAGGATGGCCCCACCGGTGCGCGGGATGTGCTCCTCGCCCTCGATCCGGGCACGGAAGCCGAACCGGACGACGGGCCAGAACAACAGGTTCTTGAAGAGGCCGTACCACACGGCGGACAGCCTACGATGACCGCATGCAGGTGAGCGATCACGCCCAGCCCTTCCACACCGACGTCGGCTCGATCGGCGTGCTCTTCTGCCACGGCTTCACGGGGTCCCCGTGGTCGCTGATGGAGTGGGCGCGCATCACCGCGGACGCCGGCTACCGCGTGTCGCTCCCCCGGCTCCCCGGGCACGGCACGACCTGGCAGGAACTGAACCTGACCACCTGGCGTGACTGGTACGCCGCGGCCGAGCGGGCGTTCCTCGAACTGCGCGCCTCCTGCGACAAGGTGTTCGTCGCCGGCCTGAGCATGGGTGGTGGGCTCGCGCTGCGCCTGGCCGAGAAGTACCCGGACGATGTGGCGGGCCTCGTGCTGGTGAATCCGGCCGTGCTCGGCGCGCCGAAGATGCTGGCGCTTCCGGTGCTCTCGCTGGTGAAGGCGTCGTCGAAGTCGATCGGCTCGGACATCGCCCACGCCGGCGTCGACGAGTTCGCCTACGACCGGACGCCGCTGCGCGCCGCCAACTCCATGATGAAGATGTGGCTCGACGTCCGTTCCTGCCTCGACCTCGTCAGCTGCCCGATCCTGGTCTTCCGGTCGACCAACGACCACGTGGTGCCCGCGGCGTCCACCGCCTTCGTGCTGAGCCACGTGTCCAGCGAGGACGTCACCGAGCGCGTGCTCGAGCGCAGCTACCACGTGGCCACGATGGACCACGACAAGGAGCAGATCTTCACCGAGTCGCTGGAGTTCTTCGCCGCCCACTAGGGCTCAGGGCGTCGCGGCCCGCCGCGTGAGCTCGTCGAGGTACCACGTGCGCACCTGGTCCCGCTCGGCCTTGGTCGCCGCGTCCGTGCGGGCGAAGCGGTCGACCAGCTCGACCGCGTCGTCGTGGCCGAGGTGCGCGAACACCTGGCCGACGGCCACCGCTGCGAGGGCGTAGTCGGTGGTCGAGTCGATGGCGTCGGGGAGGTCGTAGGGGACACCGCTCGCGGCGAGGTGGGACCGGACGAGCGCCCGGTTCTCGTCCGCCATCACCGGGTACGCCTCCTGGCTGACCCATTCCGCCAGACCCTCGACCGCCCAGTGCTCCCCCGCGCTGCTGCACGGTGACTCCACCGCCGCGTGCACGGACTCGTGCAGCAGGACGGGTTCGAGCCACTCGTCGGTGAGCTGCGGACTGAGGGTGATCCGCGGCGTCCCCATGCCGCAGGCCGCGACGCCGCCGGTCTCTGCGGCGTTCAGCCCGGTCACGACGACGAAGTCCGCCGACGTGCGCGGCCGCTCGACCACGATGCCGCCGTCCCACTCGATCCCCTCGGGGACCACGTCTGCGCGTGCGACCAGCGCTGCGGCCGCGTCCAGTTGCTGCCCCAGCCGCGCCCGCTCGTCGGCCGTGAGGCCGGAGCTGAGCAGGGTGCCGTGGCTGGCCGCGGTGACGTCCAGCATCTCCAGCGTCCACAGCGGCACCTGCGGCGAGGTACGCAGGCCGGTGATCACCGGGCGGCCCGCCTGCGTCCCGAGGGCGACGTAGAGGACGTTGCTCGCCTCCTCGTCGTCGCCCGGGAGCTTCCAGGAGACCTCGAGCATCGAGCCGCCGGGCGGGACCTCCACCGACGCGCCGGCCGACGTCATCACGCGGTACCAGCGGGCGCCGAGGCGGTACCCGTCGGGATTGGCGAAGTTCGCCATGAACGCACCCGGATCCTTGTTCCGCGCGGCGAGGTTGAGCCGGGAGGCGAGGGTCTGCTCCGGGTGCGGATCGGTGGTGGTGGGCTCCAGGGGTGCGACGCAGCCGCCCACGAGCAGCAGTGCCGTCGCCAGCCAGGGCCCGGGGCGCCTCAGCCGACGATGCGACGCGCGCCGGCCCACGGTGCCGGGTAGGAATTCAGCGTCTGGATCACCAGGTCGGCCCGGGTGTTCCGCGCGTGCACGATCTTGCCGTTGCCGATGTACATCCCCACGTGGTGCACCGGGTGGTACCAGAAGATCAGGTCGCCGGGCTTCAGTTCGCTGCGCGACACCGGACGCCCGAGGCGCGACTGCGCGGACGAGGAGTGCGGCAGCGAGATCCCGACCGAGCGGTAGGCGGCGAGCATCAGGCCCGAGCAGTCGAACTGGGTGGGGCCGGACCGCGACCACACGTACTGGCCGATCTTCACCTTCGACACCGCGTACCGGATCGCTCCGAGGGCCTTGGCGTTCGCGGTCACGCCGTCGAGGTCGTTCAGGCTCCACGAGGTGGTGCCTCCCTCGGCCGCGTCCAGCTCCGCGCGCTGCTGGGCGGTCAGCTGGAGGACGAGGGCCTGCGCCTGGTCGACCTTGTCCTGCAGGTCCTTCTTCAGCGCGGCGAGCTTCTGCTCCTGCTCGCCCAGCGCCGCCGACTCGGCCGCCTCGGTGCGACGCATGTCGGCCAGGTTCGCCTGCTCGGCCTCGTGCTCGGCGAGCGTGGCGTTCATGTCCTGGTCGACCTTGTCCGCCGTGGACAGCCGGTCGAGCATCGTCTCTGGGTCGCCGCTGGTGAACACCTGGACGGTCGGGTCGAGGTCACGGTTGCGGAACTGGATCAGGGCGATGGCCCGCACCTGCTCCGCCAGCGCGTCGACCTTCGCCTGCTGGGTGGCGATGTCGGCCTGGAGCACGGCCAGCCGGTCCTTGCTCTCGGCGAGGGCCTGCGCCGCGGCGTCGTAGTCCTCACCGACCGCGCTGGCCTGCTCCTCGAGCGCGAGCACCTGCGCCTTCGCGTCCTTCAGCTTGGTCTCGGTCGCGCTCGGTGCGGACGGGGACGGGGACGGGCTCGGAGGAGTGGCCTGGGACGGGTCAACGGCCTGCGCGCCGAACAACACCAGCGTGGCGACCGCCACGGCGACCGCGGTGCGCGTGCTTCGCCGAGCCCCCACTGCATCCCCTCCCGCTGAAACAAAACTGAGAAAATCCTAAGGGAGGGCGGTGCCGAAGGCAACTCCGTCCGTTCGGGAGGGCGACTCGGACCGGACAAGGCGCAACGGCGGGAGGAGCCCCGACGCCGCCATGGCACTCAAGGCCGCCTGCTCCTCGTCGTCCAGCACCAGGGCGTCGGGGAGCGGACCGAGCAGTACCGACACCACGCAGTCGGCACAGGCCGGGCCCCTCGCCCGGCAGGTGCCGCAGTCGACATGCAGTACGTCCATGCCCACCATCGTGACGGCCCCCTCTGACACTCCCCACGGGTGCACCTAGGCTGCCCCCATGGGTGCCCGGATCGTCGCCGCGGCCATCGCCGCGCTGCTGCTGGCCGCCTGCACGACGCCGTCGCCCCCGCCGGCGCCCACCCCGGCCGCCGCGTCCCCCTCGCCGGCCGCACCCTCCCCGTCCGTGCCGCCGGCCACCTGGCAACAGGTCGCCCTGCCCGCAGGGCTCCGCCCCTCTGCCCTCGCCGCGGCGGGCGAGGACCTCCTTGTGGGCGGGCGGACGGATGCCCCGGCCCCGATGCTGGTGCGGCTGCACGACGGCTCGCCGGCCGCCCGGTTCCGGCTGGCGCCGGCCGACCCGAACGCCGAGGCCGCCGACCTCGTCCGCCTCACCGTGGCCGGCGACGACGTCCACGCGATCGGCTCGATGATCGCCGGCGCCCACTCCAACCCGCGCCTGACGGTGTGGGACGGCTCGCTGTCCACCTCCCGGCTGGCCAGCAGGCCCCAGGAGTTCTTCACCTTCGGCGGCCACGACGCCGGCCCGCTGCTCGGCACGGTGGTGGTCGACGGACGGCCGGTGATCGCCGGGAGCCGCGTCGGCGGCCGCGGCCCGTACGGGCTGCTGTGGACACGCAGGGGCCACACGTGGACCTCGCAGGAGCCGCCGTCCGGCCTGGCGTCCACGCCGGACCGGGAGTTCGGGTTCAGCGCGGTGGCCGCGTCCGGCGACCGCGTGGTCATCACCGGGGACGAGCTGGGCCTCGCCGGGGGGCTCACCCAGCTGCCCGTTGCCTTCGTCGGCGGCGTCGCCGGCCCGTGGCAGCACCTGCCCCTCCCGGTGCCGGCCGACCCCCCGCCCGTGCCCGGCCAGCTGACGCGGGCGACGTCGGTCGCCTGCACCGCCGCCGGCACGACCTGCTGGGTGGCCGGCTGGGCGCGCGGGCACGCCCTCGCGTGGCCGCTCACCGTCCCGGCCGCGGGCGAGGCGACGGCCGCGACGCCCGCTGTGCTCCCCGGGGATCCCCCCGGCGGGAACGACCCCACGGCCCTGGTGACGCTCGCCGGCGGGCGTCCGGTCGTGACCACCAACGCGAACGTGCCCACGACCGCGGTGCAGTGCGCGACCGGCTGGCTCGCGCTGCCCGGTCCGCAGGGCCGCACAACCGCCCTGGCCGCGGCCGGTGGTTCGGCCTACGCCGTGTCCGACGGCGTCCTGTGGCGGCTCGACCTGCCTTCCTGCTGAGCGCGACACGCCGCACGCTCGGTGCCGCCGGTGTCAGAGGGCCGGTCTAGCGTCCGTCCCGTGACCAGTACCGCCATGGCGCAGCCGAGCTTCGACGACCTCGGCCGTCCGCTGTCGCAGGTCACGTTCTGCGTCGTCGACCTGGAGACGACCGGCAGCACCGGGGAGGACACCATCACCGAGTTCGGCGCGGTGAAGGTGTGCGGCGGGGAGGTGCTCGGGGAGTTCCAGACGCTGGTCAACCCCAACACCCACATCCCGGCGCTGGTGGCCGTGCTCACCGGGATCACCGACGTCATGGTCGCGGGGGCGCCGAAGCTGGCCGAGGTGCTGCCCAGCTTCCTCGAGTTCGCGTCCGGCTGCGTGCTGGTTGCCCACAACGCCGCCTTCGACGTCGGCTTCCTCAAGCGCGCCTGCGCCGCCCACGGCTACCCGTGGCCGGGCCCGGAGGTGCTCGACACCGTCGCGCTCGCCCGGCAGGTGCTGCTGCGCGACGAGGTCCCCAATGTGAAGCTGGCCACCCTGGCCGCGCACTTCCGCGCGTCCACCACGCCCAACCACCGGGCGCTGGCCGACGCCCGCGCCACCGTCGACGTGCTGCACGGCCTGCTCGAGCGTGTCGGCAACCTCGGCTGCCACACCATCGAGGACCTGCTGGAGTTCACCCGACGGGTCTCCCCGGAGCGCCGCGCCAAGCGCACGCTGGCCCACGGTGTGCCTTCCTCGCCGGGGATCTACCAGTTCGTCGCCGACCTCGCCGGGCCGGACGGGCGTCCGCGCCGGCAGGTGCTCTACGTGGGCAAGAGCCGCAACCTGCGCCGCCGGGTGGCGAGCTACTTCACCGCGGCGGAGACCCGTCCGCGGATCGACGAGATGGTGCGGATCGCCACCGGCGTCGAGACCACGGTCTGCCGGACGCCGCTGGAGGCCGACGTCCTGGAGCTCCGGCTCATCGCCGCCCACTCCCCCCGCTACAACCGGCGCTCGAAGTTCCCCGAGCGCCAGGTCTGGCTGAAGCTCACCCGCGAGCCGTACCCGCGCCTGTCCATCGTGAAGGCGATCGCCGACGACGCCGCGCTCTACTTCGGCCCGTTCCGCCGCCGTGCCGCGGCCGAGCAGGCGATGCTCGCGCTCTACGACGCGTTCCCGATCCGGCAGTGCACCGCGCGGCTGTCGCCGCGACGCGCGACCAGCCCCTGCGCCCTGGCGGGGATGGGGAGGTGCTGCGCCCCGTGCGAGCTGGCGGTCACTCCCGCCGAGTACGCGGAACTCACCGACCGCGTGCGCACCTGCCTGACCACCGACGTCGGTCCGCTGGTGCGTCAGGTGGAGCCGCGGCTGCGCCAGCTCGTGCGGGCCGAGCGCTTCGAGGACGCCGCCGTGCTCACCGACCGCGTGGAAGGGCTCAGCCGGGCAGCCCTGCGCCACCACCGGCTCGCCAGCCTCGCCGGCTGCCCCCAGATCGTCGCCGCCTACCGCAGCGAGCGCGGCTGGGAGATCCACGTGATCCGGCACGGACGGCTCGCCGCGGCCGCGCTGGCACGTCCCGGCGAGGTGCCCCAGCAGGTGGCGAGGGACGCCGTGACCGTCGCGGAGTGGGTGGCGCCGCCGGTGGGCCCGGCCCCCGCGGCGATCGTGGAGGAGACCGAGCGCATCGCCGACTGGCTGGAGCGGCCGGGCGTCCGCATCATCGAGATCGAGGGCGAGTGGAGCTGGCCGCTGCGGATCGGCCCGGCGGCGTCGGTGCGGATTAGGATCAGCGCATGATCACCGCGATTGTGTTCGTCAAGGCCGATGTCGCCCGCATCCCCGAGGTCGCCAAGCAGATCGCCGACCTCGACGGCGTGTCCGAGGTCTACTCGGTGACCGGCACGATCGACCTGATCGCGATGGTCCGCGTCCACACCATCGACCAGGTGGCCACCACCGTGGCCGACCAGGTCAACAAGGTGCCCGGGGTGGAGGGCACGGAGACGCACATCGCGTTCCGCGCCTACTCCACCCACGACCTCGAGGCGGCCTTCGCGATCGGGGCCGACTAGGTCAGGGAGCCGGTCCCCCGCCGGGGCCGGAGCGTCCTCAGTCCTGCGTGACCTCGACCGACTCGAGGACCACCGGCTCGACCGGCCGGTCCATCCGACCGGTCCGCACCGCGGCGATCTTGTCGACGACCGCGCGCGACGCCTCGTCCGCGACCTCGCCGAAGATGGTGTGCTTGCGGTTCAGGTGCGGCGTCGGGACGACGGTGATGAAGAACTGCGAGCCGTTCGTGCCCCGGCCCATGCGGATGCCGGCGTTGGCCATGGCGAGCAGGTAGGGGCGGTTGAACACGAGGTCGGGGTGGATCTCGTCGTCGAAGTTGTAGCCCGGGCCGCCGGTACCGGTGCCGAGCGGGCAGCCGCCCTGGATCATGAAGCCGTCGATGACGCGGTGGAACGTGAGCCCGTCGTAGAAGTTGCCGGTGGTCGGCGCGCCGGTCTGCGGATCGGTGTACTCCTTGGTGCCGGTGGCGAGGCCGACGAAGTTCGCGACGGTCTTCGGTGCCTGGTCTGCGAACAGGGTCACCACGATGTCGCCGTGGTTGGTGTGCAGGGTTGCCTGGGCCATGTGGCCTTCCTTTCTTCTGCGGTCGCCCCATCCTGACAGATGCTGTGTTTCGCGGCGCCGCTACGGGTACGGTGGGTGCTAGCCGAGGATCGGGAGGCAGAGTGAAGACCAAGAAGTTGCTCAGGGTGGTCGAGGACGGCACGCAGACCGCGGTCGAGTACTTGTCGCCATACGTCGAGCAGGCCCTCCGCGAGGGCGGCGAGCTGGCCGACGAGACCTACCAGCGGATCCGTCCGGTGCTGAAGGACGCGCGCATCCGTGGGGCGAGGCTCGCCTCCGACACCTTCGAGCGGGTCCACCCCGTGATCGACGACGCCCTCGACCGGGTGTCCCCCGCGGTGGACGCCACCGTGAAGGCCGTCCGTCCCGCCGTGGACGACGTGCTCGGCCGCATCCCGCCGACCGTCGACTACGCGCGCGAGAAGGTGCAGGCCGACTACCTGCCGCGCGTCGCGGAACTCCTGCGTGACCTCGCCCGGCAGCCGCTGGCCAAGGAACTCAAGGTGGCAGTGGCGTCCGCGGCCCTGGCCAAGGAGCTGGAGAAGGCCTCCCGCCCGAAGAAGTCGGGCTGGAAGACCTTCGGCAAGATCCTGCTGGCCGGCGCGGTGCTCGGTGGGGTGGTCGCGGCGCTGCGCAAGCTGCTCGCCGACCCGTCCAGCGGCTGGGAGACCCACACCCCGAAGACCGCCTACGTCGCCGATCCCGTCGCCGACGTGGTCGATGACGTCACCGACAAGGCCGCCGACCTGGCCGACGCCGCCAAGGACGTCGCCGGAGACGTCGCGGACGCGGCGAAGGAGGCGGCCGGTGCCGCTGGTGCCGCGGTGGAGGACCTCGCCGACTCGGCCGCCGACGTCGTCGAGGACGTGAAGGACGCGGCCGCCGACGCGGGCGAGGACATCGAGGAGAAGCTCAGCAAGCTCGCCGACGAGGCCGAGGGGGGCGATGCCTCCCCTTTAGCCGGTAGCCCCTACGGTGACGGCTCGTACGTCGGTGACGAACCGCCGCAGGGGTACACCATCAAGGGCAACGACCGCTCGATGAAGTACCACGTCCCCGGGAGCGCCGCCTACGAGCGGACGATCGCCGAGGTGTGGTTCGAGACCGAGGAGGCGGCGCAGGCCGCCGGCTTCGTCCGCGCCCAGCGGTGACCGGCTCCCGCCCAGCGGCGGGATGCTGAAAAGACACTGAGAATCCGGGGTCCCGACTCACACGGGGCCCCGGATTCCGACCTTCCCGGGTGTGCAGGAAACCAATCACCACTGGGTGCAGGCCGCGCCGTTCCGCGCCCTTGTCCTCTGGCTCGTCGAGCTCACCGGGCTGCCGTGGGCCGTCCTCGCCGAGCAGGCCGAGGTGCCGCCGGCCGTCGTGCACCGGCTGCTCCACGGACGGGGCGGACGCCGTCCCGCCCGCATCCCGCGCGACTGCGCCGCCCGCCTGCTGGCCCTCGACGGGCACGCGCTCACCCATCTCGCCCGGCAACGCCGGTAGTCTGCGCCCGTGCCCACCCCGGTGACCGTGCTGGTCGCGGTCCTGCTGTCCGCCGCCGTCGCCCTGGCGACGCCGGCCCTGCTGCGCCGCCAGCCGCTGCCCACGGACGCCGACGACCTGCCTCCGTTCGCCGACCTGGCCACCCCCCGGTTCCGGCTGGCCGTCCTTGTCGTCTCCGCGCTGGCGACCACGCTCGCGCTGCTGCTCACCGCACCCGAACACTGGGCGGTCTGGGCGCCGTTCACCAGCCTTGGCGCCCTGCTCGTGCTGGTCGACCTCCGCACAACCTACCTGCCGCTGCGCCTGAACTACCTTGTCCTCGCGCTCGCCCTCGCCGGCGCCGGCGTGGCGGCCGCCCTCACGCGCACCTGGCAGCCGCTGGTGGGCGCGGCGGTGACGGGCGCTGTCGCGACGGGCGTCCTGTGGCTGGTGTGGCGGGCCAGCGGCGGCCGGCTCGGGTTCGGCGACGTCCGGCTGGCCGGGCTCATCGGCGTCGTGACGGGCACGCAGGGCCTGCCACTGCCGGTGTGGGCCTTCGTGCTGGGGAGCGCCACCGGGGCGGTGTGGGGCGTGGTGTCCTGGCTGCGGCGCGGTGGCGACGGCGCGTTCCCCTACGGGCCCGCCCTGTGGCTCGGCCCGCTCCTGGCGCTGCTGGTCAGGCGGGTCTTGCTGCCCGGGTGACGCGGACCCAGTCCTCGAGCACCCGCGCCGCTGCGCCGGAGTCGATGGCGGCGAAGGCGCGCTCCAGCGGCGCGGCGAGTTGCGTGGCCAACGGCGTGCCGAGGTCCGGCCCGGCGAAGGCCAGCTGCGCGGCCGCGGAGTTCAGGGCGACGATGTCGCGCACGGGGCCCGGCGTCCCCGAGAGCACGTCGTGCACGACGGCGGCGTTGTGGGCCGGGTCGCCGCCGACGAGGTCGTCCCTGCCCGCCGGGGCCACGCCCAGCTCGGACGGGTCCAGGCGGGTGGTGGACACCTCGCCCCCACCGATCACCCACACCTGGGAGGGGCCCGTGGTGGTGAGCTCGTCGAGCCCGTCCTCACCGTGGAACACCAGGCCCCGGTGCCCCCGACCGGCGATCACACCGGCCATGAGCGGCGCCATCCGCACGTCGGCCACGCCGACAGCGGAGGCGTGCGGGCGAGCCGGGTTGGCCAGCGGGCCGAGGAAGTTGAAGGCCGTCGGCACGCCGAGCTCGCGGCGGGCGGACGACGCGAAGCGCAGCGCCGGGTGGTACAGCGGGGCGAACAGGAACACGATGCCGGCCTCGGCCAGCACCCGTGCCTGGGCGGCCGGCGGCACGTCCAGCACCACGCCCAGCGCCTCCAGGCAGTCCGCCGTGCCGCTCGCGCTCGATGCGGCGCGGTTGCCGTGCTTGACCACGGGCACCCCGCAGGCGGCGGTCACGATCGCCGCCATGGTGGACACGTTCACGGTGTTCGCGCGGTCGCCCCCGGAGCCGACGACGTCGACCGCCTCCGCGTCGAGGTCGATCGGGGTGGCGCGGGCCAGCATGGCCTGGGCGAGGCCGGTCAGCTCGGAGACGGTCTCACCCTTGGCGCGCAGCGCGATCGCGAAGCCGGCGATCTGCACGGGGGTGACGTCGCCGGCGAGCACCTGGTCCATCGCCCAGGAGGTGGCCTCGGGCTCGAGGTGGTTGCCGCGGACCAGGTCGGACAGCAGGCCCGCCCAGGTGAAGGTCACGCGGTCGCCTTCTCCGCGAGCCGGGCACGCAGCAGGTCGGCGGCCGCCGCGGGCAGGCGCACAGGGTCGATCGGGTAGGGGGTGATGCCGTCGGCCTCCGACCAGGTGGCCAGCCAGGCGTCCGCCACGCGCGCGAGGAGCAGGAGCACCGGCGGGCAGTCGGCGATCTCGTTCTTGAGCTGGTGGCACAGCCCGATGCCGCCGGACGGCGTGGCCTCCGCGTCCAGGATCACCAGGTCGACGCCCCCGGCGTCCATGGTCTGGAGGACCACCGGCTGGGTGGCCACCTCGAACACGTCGAGCTCGGGCAGGTCGGCCGCGACCCGGCGTCCCAGCGCCAGGCGAACCTGCTCACGCGTGGTCCGGTCGTCGGAGTACACCAGCACCCGCGCGGTCGTCTGTTCGGTCATCGATCTTCCTCATCCGGCGTCGCCGCCTCGCGTCCACCTGTGGCGTCATCGTAACCGGTCGAGGGCCCCGATCCGGCGGCCGCCCGCTGCGCAGCCAGGCGCTCCTCCCGGTCGAGTCGCCGGTCCTCGCGGGCCGCCTCGCGCCGGCTGTCGGCGTACCACTGGGCGAGGAACACCGCCATGATGATGCCCATCGTGAGGTCGCCGGTGGCCCACATGATCGCGCCCGCAAGGTACTGGTCGTCGATCGGTGCCGGTGGCCAGGCGCGGTTGAACGCCAGGTACCACTCCTCGGCGATCAGCCGGGGCGAGCCCATGATCGTCACGCCGAGGAACGCCTGTGCCGGCATGGTGAGGAACAGCAGCAGCATGCGCATCGGGTAGGGCAGGCGGTTCGGCATCGGGTCGTTGCCCAGCAGCGGGAAGAAGAACAGGCAGCCGACGGTGACCATGTAGACGTGCAGCAGGTCGTGCGCCCAGTCGACGTCGAGGGTGAAGCGGTAGAGCTCGGTCAGGTAGAGCGCGAACGGTGTCGTGATGAGCAGGGCCGTCGCCAGCGCCGGGTTGAACAGCACCTTCATCGGCCAGGAGTGCAGGACCCGCATCACGCGGCGACGCCCGTCCTTGCCGAGGTTGCGCAGCAGCAGGGTCACCGGCGCCCCGATCGCGAGGAAGACCGGAGTGATCATCGTCAGGATCATGTGCTGCACCATGTGCACGCTGAACAGCACGGTGTCGTAGGCGCCGAGTGCGCTCATGCCGGCCACCGTCGCCGTCCCGATGCCGCCCACGCACCACGACCAGGTGCGCACCGCCGGCCACCGGACGCCCTGCGCGCGCAGCCGCCACACCCCCCACAGGTACAGCGCCAGCCCGAGGGTCGCGGGGACGGCGAACAGCCAGTCCCACTTCCACTCGGTGAGCAGGCGGAGCCAGGTCAGCGGCGGCGGCTGGTTGGTGGGGTCGGCATGCAGCGGCACGAGCCCGGCGAATCCCATGGGGCAATTATCGATGGATCGGGTGGTGCCCATTAAGGCAGCCGTTCGTCATAATGGCGCAATGGCCCACACCACACCGCTGAGCGCACCGACCGGCCTCCCCCACGGAGCCGTCCACGAGGTCGCGCCCAGCCGCTTGCAGGGCCTGCGCGGTCGCCCCGACGCACTGTCGGTGGGCGTCATCATCTGGCTCGCCAGCGAGCTCATGTTCTTCGCCGCCCTCTTCGGTGCGTACTTCTCGCTGCGCGAGACGACGACCGCGGCCGCGATCGCCGCCGGCACCACCCCGATGTGGGAGTGGGGGTCGAATCACCTACTCAACGACTGGTTCGGGATCAGCTTCCCGTGGTTCGCGACGATCAACACCACGATCCTGCTGCTGTCGTCGGTGACCTGCCAGCTCGGCGTGCACGCCGCGGAACGCGGTCAGGTGGGCCGTTCCGGCTCGCTGGCGCGGATCGGCGGCTGGGGCCTGCGGGAGTGGTACACGCTCACCTTCGTCATGGGCGCGGTGTTCATCGGCGGCCAGGCGTACGAGTACGCGACCCTCGTCAGCGAGGGCTTCACGCTCTCGGTGAATGCCTACACGTCGGCGTTCTTCCTCGCCACCGGCTTCCACGGCCTGCACGTGATCGGCGGTTTGGTGGCATTTTTGCTTATGTTGGGACGGACTTATCTGTCCCGCCGGTTCACCCATGAACAGGCCGTCCACGCCATTGTTACCTCGTACTACTGGCATTTCGTCGACGCGATCTGGGTCGTGCTCTTCGGCGTGCTCTACCTGCTGCGCTGACTTCCCAAGGAGGAACCCCTGATGAGATTCCTGACCCGCGGAGGTCGGTCGCCGAAACCCCGAGCATCGTTGCGCCGGCACCGCGCTGCGCGTCCCCTGTTGCTCGGCCTCAGCCTGCTCTTCGTCGGCACGCTCTACGCCGCGCTCACCCCGGCAGCGCCGTCCTCCGCGGAGGGTGCCACCGACCAGCAGCTCGTCGCGCAGGGCAAGAACCTCTTCGCCGTGAACTGCGCCTCGTGCCACGGCCTCAACGCCGAGGGCCTCGCCCAGCAGGGGGCCCCGTCGCTGACCAACGTCGGCGCCGCCGCGGTCGACTTCCAGGTGCGCACCGGCCGCATGCCGATGGCCAACCCTCTGGCCCAGGCCCCGCGCAAGGAGAACGTCTTCACCGACGACGAGATCGCGGCGCTGGCCGCCTACGTCGCCAGCCTCGGCGACGGCCCCGGGATCCCCACCGAGGACCAGTACAACCCTGCCGGCCTGAGCCCGGAGGACGTCGCCCGCGGCGGTGAGCTGTTCCGCACCAACTGCTCCGCCTGCCACAACTTCAAGGGCGCCGGCGGTGCCCTGCCGAACGGTCTGGTCGCCCCGAGCCTGCAGGAGTCGACCCCCAAGGAGGTCTACGAGGCGCTGCGCACCGGCCCCGGCCAGATGCCCGTGTTCGCCGCCGGCGCCGTCCCTGACGACGACGTCAAGTCGATCATCGGCTACCTCGAGCAGGTGAACGCGACGCCGTCGGCAGGCCTCACCCTCGGCGGCCTCGGCCCGGTGTCTGAGGGCTTCTGGGCATGGGTGGTCGGGATCGGTGGCCTCGTCCTGTTCGCCGTCTGGATCGCCTCCCGGGGAGCCCGCGCATGAACGACCCGCAGACCGACCTCCCCGTGCCCGACCCCGGGCTGGAGGAGCACCCGCCGCGCTTCACCGACGTCGACGACGCCGCCGCGGACCGCGCCTACAAGCAGATCGTCGGCATGCTGGCCGCCGTCCCTGTGCTCGTGGTCGCGTTCCTCGTGGTCTACTTCGCCGTCCCCAGGGACGCGGAGCTCGTGCTGTTCGGCGCCAACCTGAAGATGCAGACCACCCTCCTCGGCCTGACCGCGGGGGTGGCGACGCTGCTGATCGGCATCTCCGCGATCCACTGGGCGCGCATGCTGATGAGCGACGAGGAGATCGTCGGCGACCGGCACGGTGCCGCGTCCCCGCCCGAGGCGCGCGAGCGCGTGCTGACCGACCTGGAGACCGGCATCGAGGCGTCCGGCATCCGCCGGCGCAAGCTGCTCGGCACCGGCATGGCCGGAGCGCTCGGCATGATGGCCCTTCCGGCCGTGGTGAGCCTGGCCGACATGGGCCCGTGGCCCACCGCGGAGCTGCGTGCCAAGACCATCGAGAAGACGATCTGGGCAGAGGGTGTCCACCTGGTCAACGACGTCACCTTCACCCGGCTGAAGGCCACCGAACTGGTGGTCGGGCAGCTGGTGAACGCCCAGCCGGAGACGCTTCAGGAGTACCACGGGGCCGCGCTCCAGCAGCAGAAGGCGAAGGCGTCCATCATCGTCGTCAGGATGGACCCCAACAGCATCCGCATCCCCGAGTCGCGGCGGGACTGGCAGGTGGACGGGATCCTCTGCTACTCCAAGATCTGCACGCACGTCGGCTGCCCGATCAGCCTGTGGGAGCAGCAGACGCACCACCTGCTCTGCCCGTGCCACCAGTCGACCTTCGACCTGGGCAACTCCGGCGTCGTGGTGTTCGGCCCGGCCGCCCGCGCGCTGCCGCAGCTGCCGATCACGACGGACGCGGAGGGGTACCTGGTGGCCAGGAGCGACTTCACCGTCCCGGTGGGGCCGAGCTACTTCGAACGGGACTCGTCGAAGGACTTCCAGGAGGGTGACCGCTGATGGCCAAGCCAGCAGAACTCAACCCCGACTCCCCCGCGCTGGAGGTCCGGACGCCGCCCAAGGACGCGGGACCCGGCAAGCTCGCCGGACCGGCCACCTGGGTCGACGACCGGATCGGCCTGGCGAAGCTCGCCGGCAACATCCGCAAGGTCTTCCCCGACCACTGGTCGTTCCTGCTCGGCGAGATCGCGCTGTACTCCTTCGTGATCCTGCTGTTGACCGGCGTCTTCCTGACCATCTGGTTCAAGCCCTCGATGGCCGAGGTGGAGTACGCCGGCACCTACGAGCTCATGCACGGCATCCCGATGTCGGAGGCGTTCGCGTCCACGCTGAGCATCAGCTTCGACATCCGCGGCGGCCTTCTGGTCCGCCAGATCCACCACTGGGCGGCGATGCTGTTCGTGGCGGCGATGACCGCGCACATGCTGCGCGTGTTCTTCACCGGCGCGTTCCGCAAGCCGCGCGAGCTCAACTGGATCATCGGGATCGGCCTGTTCTCCATGGGCCTGGTCGAAGGCTTCGCCGGCTACTCGCTGCCTGACGACCTGCTGTCGGGCACCGGCCTGCGGTTCGTGGACGGGCTCGTCCGCTCGATCCCGCTGATCGGCACCTGGGCGGAGTTCTTCATCTTCGGCGGCGAGTTCCCCGGAGAGCTGGTGATCCCGCGGCTGTACATGGTGCACATCCTGCTGATCCCCGGGCTGCTGCTCGGCCTGATCAGCGCGCACATGGCGCTGCTGGTCTACCACAAGCACACCCACTGGCCGGGCCCCGGGCGCACCAACCGGAACATCCAGGGCTACCCGTTCTTCCCGATCTACGTGGCGAAGGCCGGCGGCTTCTTCTTCATCGTGTTCGGCGTGACGATCCTCATGGGCGCGCTGATGCAGATCAACCCCGTGTGGCTGTACGGGCCGTACAACCCGTCGCAGGTGACCGCCGGCTCGCAGCCGGACTGGTACATGGGCTTCGTCGAGGGCGCGATCCGCATCATCCCGAACTGGGAGTGGCACATCCTGGGCACCACCTGGTCGTGGAACATCTTCCTTCCCGGCGTGGGGCTGATGGGCCTGCTGTTCACAGGGTTGGCGCTCTACCCGTTCATCGAGGCCTGGATCACCGGCGACACCTCCGAGCACCACCTGCTGGATCGTCCGCGCAACGCGCCCGTCCGCACGGCCATCGGCGTGGCCGGGATGACCGCGTACGCGATGTTCTGGCTCTCGGGCGGCAACGACATCATCGCCACGCAGTTCCACGTGTCGCTGAACGCGGTGACCTACTTCATGCGGGTCGCCGTCTTCGTCGCCCCGGTGATCGCGTTCATCGTCACCAAGCGCATCTGCATCTCGTTGCAGCGCCAGGACGCCGAGCGTGTCCTGCACGGGTCGGAGTCCGGCGTGATCGTCCGCAGCCCCGACGGCGGCTTCTCCGAGGCGCACGTGCCGATCACCCCGGGTGAGGCCTACTCGCTGACCCGGCACCCGCAGCCCAAGGCGCTGGTGCCGAACGGGAAGAAGGTCGGACGGCTGCGTCGCCGGCTCTCCGCGTGGTACGCCGACGGGCAGCTGCCCAAGCCGACGGCCGCCGAGATCGCCGGGGCGGCCCACCACGGTGCCATCGAGGCCGACCACGGCACCCCCGCGGTGGACGCCGGCCACGACGCGCCCGCCCTCGAGGGCAGCGACGCCGGGGACGCACGCTGAGCCCCGTCGTCGAGGTCGCGCGCGCCGGGTCGACGCTGCCGTCGCCGCAGGAGGTCGAGCAGCTGTACGCGCTCGCGTCCGCCCGGGGGCCGCTGGCCGAGCCGGTCGAGGTCGCGGAGCTCTACGCGACGCTGTACGACCTCACGCTGGACCGGCCCGACCTGGTGGCGGTCACGGCCCGCGAGGTCGGCGAACTCGTCGGCTTCGCGTACGGGCACGCGTGGCGCTGGAGCGAGCAGACCGACGAGTGGTCGGCCGACCTGGCCGGGCGCCTCGGTGACGACGCGTCGGGCCTGGACGGGTCGTTCGCGGTCCAGTTGCTGGCCGTGCACCCGTCCTTCACCCGCAACGGGCTGGGCTTTGAACTGCTGAAACGCCTGATGATCGCGTCCGCGTCGGCCGTCCACTGGCTGGCGACCAGCGACCTGGACACCCCTGCGCGACGGCTGTACCGACGCATGGGCTACCGTCCGCTCGGGTACGGGCCCGAGACGCCCAGCGGAAGCCCGGGGCTGGTGCTGATCCACGGCTGACCCCCCGTTGGTGGCGCCCGGTACCCTTGTCCGGTGCGTTTCCTCACCGGCAAGCCCAGCTACGACCTGACCTACGACGACGTCTTCATGGCGCCGCGGCGCTCGTCGGTCACCTCCCGGCTCGACGTCGACCTCACCAGCACGGACGGGTTGCACCTGCCCCTGCCGCTGGTCGTCGCCAACATGACCGCTGTCGCCGGACGCCGGATGGCCGAGACCGTCGCCCGGCGCGGCGCCGTCGCGATCATCCCCCAGGACCTCCCCGTCGACATCGTCGGTGGCGCCATCGCGAAGGTGAAGGCGGCCCACACGGTGTTCGACACCGCGCTCACCATCGGTCCCCACGCCACCGTCGGCGAGGCGCTGATGCTGATGCCCAAGCGCGCCCACGGCATGGTCGTCGTTGTCGACGGCACCGGCGCACCCCTGGGCACGGTGTCCGAGGCCGAACTGGAGGGCATGGACCGCTTCGCCCAGGTGCACGAGGCGATGGTCACCGACCTCACGCTGGTCTCCCCCGACGCGACGCCGACCGAGGTGTTCGACGAGCTCACCACCCGGCGCCACAAGGCCGCCCTCGCCGTCTCCGACGGCGAACTGGTGGGCCTGCTGACCGTCCGGGGCGCCGTGCGGGCCGGCCTCTACGCGCCCGCCCTGGACGCCGCCGGGCGCCTGCGGATCGGGGCGGCCGTCGGCATCTCCGGCGACGTGGAGCACCGCGCGGAGTCCCTGCTCGAGGCGGGGGCGGACGTCCTGGTGATGGACACGGCGCACGGGCACCAGGAGCGCATGATCAGCGCCGTCCAGCGCTGCCGGGCCGTCGTCGCCGCATCCGGGCTGGACGTGCCCATCGTGGCCGGCAACGTGGTCACCGCCGACGGCACCGCCGACCTGATCGAGGCCGGCGCCGACGTGGTGAAGGTCGGTGTCGGGCCGGGCGCCATGTGCACCACGCGCATGCAGACCGGCGTCGGGCGCCCGCAGTTCTCCGCGGTGCTGGAGTGTGCCCAGGAGGCGCAGGAGGCCGGCAAGAGCATCTGGGCCGACGGCGGCGTCCGGCACCCCCGCGACGTGGCCCTCGCCCTGGCCGCCGGCGCGGGCGCGGTGATGATCGGGTCGTGGTTCGCCGGGACGCACGAGTCTCCGGGCGAGCTGCTGTTCGCCTCGGACGGGCGTCCCTACAAGGAGTCGTTCGGCATGGCCTCCGCCCGTGCGGTGCGGGCCCGGACCCGCACCCAGTCCGCCTTCGACCGGGCACGCGCGGCCCTGTTCGAGGAGGGGATCTCGTCCTCCCGCATGTACCTCGACCCCGCCCGACCCGGCGTGGAGGACCTGCTCGACTTCATCACCTCCGGCGTCCGCAGCTCCTGCACCTACGCCGGCGCCCGCACGCTGCACGAGTTCGCCTCGCAGGCGATCGTCGGCGTGCAGTCCGCGTCCGGCTACGCCGAAGGCCGTCCGCTGCACTCGAGCTGGTAGGACGCGCTCCCGTCCGCACGCTGCCCGCGAGCACGCTCACCTGAGGCTGGCCCGCCCACTTGAGGGCCAGCCCTCCCACTCGAGGGCCAGCCTTCGCGTCGAGGGCCAGCACCGGTGTGCGGGCCCTCGGCCGTAACGCTGGCCCTCGACGACGGAGCCGGGCGGACGTGTTCAGCCGGGCGGACGCGTCCAGCCGAGCGGATGCCCCGTGGACGTGCCGTGTGGACGCGCCGGGCGGCTCAGGCGCGTCCGGTGGCGAGGACGATCACGCGATCGGCGGGATCGAACGTGACCTGCTCGGCCTTCCTCGGGTTCACGCGGACGCCGTAGCCGTGCCGTCCGTGGTGGGCGTGCTCGGCGACGCGATACCCGATCGCGGTCTCGCCGCGGCGGCGGGCCGCCTCCAGCACCGTGTAGAAGTCCACGGGCCGGCCCGGGACGACGTACTCGGTGACCGGGTTGAGGTAGATCTCGCTGCCCTCGCTCTCGAAGAGGGTCTCGAACACCTCTGTCAGGCGACGGTTCTCCGACACCTGCGAGAGCAGCAGGGCGATCAGCTTGTCACTGACGATGAAGTCGTCGGCCTGGGTCACCTCGGCGAGTTCGCGGTTGGCGTCGTCCAGCATCTCGCTCACGATGTTCAGCGTGAACCCGCCGTGGCTGGAGAGGTCGCGCAGCTGGAGGAGGGTCACCAGGGTGCGGCTGTCCGCGCGCTGGAGGTCCGGATCGGAGGTGTCCGCGAGCACGAGGATGTGGTCGAACCCCGACACGTCGAGCGCCTCGAGCACCGAACGTCGGGTGGGTGACGCGTGCTGGACGGTCGCCTCGATGTTCACCAGGGCGGGCAGCTCCGGCGGCTCGGCCGGCGCCACGATGCGCACCTGGGAGCCGGGCGCGACGTACTCGTCGAGCTCGCTCAGCATCAGGGGCAGGTTCGCGTTGACGCCGAGCACCAGCGTGCGCTCCGGACGCATCGCGACCACCGCCCCGTCCGCCACGTTCTCCAGGTCGGGCGTGCCGGGCTCGGCCAGGCTGATCCGGCTGTCGTCCTCCGCGATCACGATCACCTGGTCGCCGTCTCCCAGGACGGTGTCGGGGGCGGGGTTGATCAGCACACGGCCGCCGGCCACCAGGCCGATCGCCGTGCAGTCGGCGAAGGCGAGCTGGGCGTCGAAGTAGCTCCTGCCCACCAGCGACGGCTGCTCGGTGAAGTAGATCTCGTCGCCGTCGAAGTCGAGCAGTTCGGAGTACACGACAGAGAGTCCGGACTGGCGGCAGGTCTGCACGGTGATCCGCGCGATCAGCTCCGACCCGAGTACCCAGTGGGCCTCGTCCCGGCCGACCAGTCGCGCCACCTCGAGGTTGGTCGGGTCCGCCAGCTCTCCGACGATGTGGTAGCGGCCGTCCGGGCGGTCGGGGTCGTTGGTGAGGGCCAGGGCCGTCTTGATCACCTCTGCGTCCGGCTCGTTCGACCCCTCCGGGGCAAGGATGATGATGCTGCGCGCCTGCGCCGGGCTGACGAGCGCCAGGTCCGCCGCACGCTTGGGGTCGCCGGTGCGGCAGACGACCGAGGTGCGTCCCAGGTCGCCGGTGGACGCACGGATCGCGTCCTCCATCTCGACCTTGTCGCGTTCGGCGAGCACCACGACGGATGCCCGGCGACGGGACTGGTTGGCGATCGAGAGCTCGTGGATGATCGAGTGGATCTTCGGGTTCCACCCCAGGATCAGCGTGTGGTCGTGCTCCAGCACCGTCGAGCGCCCCTTGCGGAGCTCCTCGACCTTGGCGTCGAACGCTCCCGAGACGATGCCGATGAGGCTCGCGACGATGACCAGGCCGCCGATCGTGATCACCAGCATCAGCAGCCGGAAGCCCCAGCCGGCGTCACCGCCCATGGTCCCGGGGTCCAGGGTGCGCATCAGGCCGCCCCAGAGGATGTCGATGAAGTCGCCCTCGCCGGCGTCGTCCGGGAACGCGCGGAACACCCACACCAGGCCGCTGACCAGCAGCACCAGGGCGACGGTGGCCAGTCCGAGCAGCCCCATCAGCGCGATCGTCCCGCGCGACATGACGTTGTCGAACCAGTAGCGGAACCGCTCGCCGGCGCTGTGCTTCATCGGCTTCTCCCCTGTCACGCTGCGGCAGAAGCCTATTGGGTGGGCGCCAGCGGACGCCTCCGTCCGGCCGGCGACGCGCTCAGCGCTCGGCGAGGGGATCCGGCATGGGGATGCCGAGAGCAAGGGAGAGCTGCCGGTAGCCCTCGACGATCTGCGCGTCGGGCCCGAACTCCGGATCCGGGCACACGTAGTCGTGGGGCAGGTGGGCCTCCAGGGGGACCTGGTAGACCTGCACCCGGTCGGGCGGGACGAGGCGGCGCACCAGCTGCTCGTTGAAGTCGTGGTCGATGCTGGCGTCCCCCGCGTTGCGCAGCAGCAGGACGGAGCCGCCCACCGAGGCGGCCGGCTGCCGCTCCAGCCACAGCCGTAGCCCCAGGAACGCAGCGATGCCCTTGAGGGAGTAGCGCGGGTAGACCATCCCGGCCACGTTGTCCGCGCCCTTCTCCGGCGCCCACCAGGCGTAGCTGTCCACCGGGGACAGCCGCAGGGCACGCGTCATCGCCGGCACCTGCCAGCTGGCGTAGCCCCCGGGGTTGAGCAGGGGCGAGATCAGCACCGTGTGGGCCACCTCCGGACGCGCCGCCGCGGCCCACATGGCCAGCGCCCCGCCGCCGGACAGTCCCATCACCTGGACCCGGTCGCCGAGCCCCGCGCCGGTGTCGATCGCCTGGTCGGCGAAGGCCCGGAGCTCCTCCACCGTCAGCCGGGAGAACTCGTCGGTCATCTTGTCGGCGAGCCCGTGGTGCGGCAGGCGCGGCACCCACACGTTGTAGCCCTGGTCGCGGTACGCCTTCGCGACGAGCCGGAACCCGTCGGGGGTGTTGGTGTAGCCGTGGAAGATCACCAGCGCCACCGGGGAGCGGGCGCCGGTCAGCGCGGCGATGCTGCCACCCCGCGCCAGCAGCGGCAGTTGCTTCTCCGCGGCGAGGACGGCATCGATCCCGGCGACCGCCTTCGCGTAGGACGCGTCCGGCTCGGGACGCGCGGTCAGGTCGGGATCAAGGACCGGGGTGAAGAGAACGAGCGCGAGCGCGGCGAGCAGGGCGAGCAACACCCACAGGACGCGCCGGAGGACTTTCCGGCGGCGACGAGCCATGACTTCAGGTTAGGACGAACGGATCTCCCCCACCGGGGAATCCGGACGGGGGCCGCTGCACGGATTCCCGTGCGCCGGCACCGATGCTCAGTGCTGGTAGTCGCGCCGGTAGTACTGGTAGGTCCAGCCGGTGACCGCCCAGATGCCCAGGCCCACCCCGAGGAGAGTGAGCCACCAGCCGAAGACCGGGCCGAGGCCCATCAGCATCACGGTGAGGGCGGTCCAGAACGGCCAGATGCTCGTGGAGGGGAAGAACCCGACCTCGCCGGCGCCCTCGATGATCTCGCCGTCCTTGCGGTCCTCGGGACGCGCGTCGATCTTGCGGGACTGGATCGAGAAGTACGTCGACAGCATCCCGAAGAACGCCAGGGTGAGCAGCAGCGCCACCGTCCCGATGATCTCGCGGGAGACGAACCAGTAGACCGGTGCCACGGCCACGAAGAAGACCGTGATCATCACGAAGATCAACCGCTCGGCCTTCACTTCGCGTCTCCGCTCGTCAGTTCGTCGATGGTGTCCTGGGCCGGGTTGACCGGCTGCCGAAGCTCCGGACGGGACGCGTCGAGCGCGGGGGAGAACGACCGGATCGACGGCATCTTGTCGAAGTTGAACCGCGGCGGCGGGCTCGAGGTGGCCCACTCCAGCGACCGTCCCCAGCCCCACGGGTCGTTGGTCTTCACCAGCGGCGCGTTGCGGCTGATCCACACGTTCCACAGGAACGGGAGCATCGAGACCCCGAGCAGGAAGGCGCCCACGGTCGAGACCTGGTTGAGGAAGGTGAACCCCTCACCCGGCAGGTAGTCGGCGATCCGTCGCTGCATGCCCTCCACGCCCAGCCAGTGCTGCACGAGGAAGGTCAGGTGGAAGCCGATGAACAACAGCCAGAAGTGCAGCTTGCCCAGCCGCTCGTTCAGCATCCGTCCGGTGAGCTTGGGCCACCAGAAGTAGAAGCCCGCGAACATCGCGAAGACCACGGTGCCGAACAGGACGTAGTGGAAGTGCGCGACCACGAAGTAGGTGTCCGACACCGGGAAGTCCAGGGGCGGGGACGCCAGCATGATGCCGGTCAGGCCACCGAAGAGGAACGAGGTGAGGAAGCCGATCGCCCAGACCATGGGCGTGTCGAAGGTCAGGGCACCGCCCCACATCGTGCCGATCCAGTTGAAGAACTTCACCCCGGTCGGGACGGCGATCAGGAAGGTCATGAACGAGAAGAACGGCAGGTTCACCGCGCCGGTGACGAACATGTGGTGGGCCCACACCGAGATCGACAGGGCGCCGATCGCCAGGGTCGCCGCGACCAGCCCGATGTAGCCGAAGATCGGCTTGCGGCTGAAGACCGGCAGGATCTCGGTGATGATGCCGAAGAACGGCAGCGCGATGATGTAGACCTCTGGGTGCCCGAAGAACCAGAACAGGTGCTGCCAGAGCACCGCCCCTCCGGTGGCCGGGTCGAGGATGTGCGTCCCCATCCGGCGGTCGGCCTCCAGCACCAGCAGGCCCGCGGCCAGCACCGGGAAGCAGATCAGGATCATGATCGAGGTGACCAGGATGTTCCAGGTGAAGATGGGCATCCGGAACATCGTCATGCCCGGGGCGCGCAGCGTGATGATCGTGGTGGTGAAGTTCACCGCGCCGAGGATGGTGGACAGGCCCATCACGTAGAGGCCCATGATCCACAGGTCTCCGCCGATGCCCGGCGAGTTCACCGCGTCCGACAGTGGCACGTAGGCGAACCAGCCGAAGCTGGCCGCGCCGCCGGGGGTCAGGAAGCCCAGGCAGGCCGTGATCGAGCCGAACAGGTACAGCCAGTAGCTGAAGGCGTTCAGCCGAGGGAACGCCACGTCCGGAGCGCCGATCTGGAGCGGCATGATCGCGTTCGCGAAGGCGACGAACATCGGCGTCGCGAACATCAGCAGCATCAGCGTGCCGTGCATCGTGAACAGCTGGTTGAACGTCTCGTAGTGCATGAACTGAAGGCCCGGGTAGGCCAGCTCTGCCCGGATCGCCAGCGCCATCAGGCCGGCGAAGGCGAAGTAGAGCAGCGACGTGATGAAGTACATGTTGCCGATCACCTTGTGATCGGTCGTGGTGAGCAGCTTCATCGCGAGCGCGCCCCAGCGACGGCGCTCGACGAGCGGGCGGGCGTCGACCTCGTCGAGGCTCAGGCGGGCGACGGTCACTTCTGCTCCTCCCCTTCCGCTGCCGGGACGCTGGGCACGACGTTCGGGTAGACCGGGGCGGTGATCTCGCCGGTCTGGCCGGACGCCTTCAGCGTGTTCAGGTAGGCCACGTAGTCCTCCTCGCTGACGACGTGGACGGTGAACAGCATGGCCGCGTGGTACGTCCCGCACAGCTCCGCGCACTTGCCGGAGTAGGTGCCGATCTTGTCCGGGGTGACGTCGAAGGAGTTCAGGCGCCCGGGGATCACGTCCAGCTTGTAGTAGAAGGCCGGGATGTAGAAGGAGTGGATGACGTCGGCCGAACGCAGGTTGAACCGCACCGGCTTGTCCACCGGCAGGTACAGGTCGGGGATCTTGTCGATCGTGCCGGCCTCATGGACGACGGCGCCGACGGCCGGGTTGGCGTCCTCCATGTAGGAGAACGACCACGACCACTTCTGTCCGACGACGTTGATGGTGTGCACCGGCTGGTCGGTGACCTTCGCCTGGACGCCGTTCTGGGTCTGGACGGTGAAGAAGAACAGCACGCCGATGATCAGGAACGGCACCAGCGTGTAGAGCAGTTCGAGCGGCAGGTTGTACTGGCGCTGCGCCGGCAGGTGGTCGTCGCCCTTCTTGCGGTAGCGGATCATCACCCAGATGATCAGGCCCCACACGAAGACGCCGACGGCCAGTGCCGCGATCCACGAACCCACCCAGAGGTTGCCGATCAGCGGGGCCCTGTCGGACGCCGCCTCCGGCAGCCCGAACCGCCCCCACTGGGCAACGGTCTCGGCACTGCAGCCGCTGAGGGCCACCGTCCCGACCAGGGCCGTCGTGGCCAGCACCAGTCGCCTCGACCGTCCCTGTCGCCCCACGAGGTGCCCTTCCGGTTCGATGCCTGCTCTTGGAATGCGCGAAACCCTAGCTTCAGGGGCAGGTCAGTGGAAGCTGTCCCCACACGCGCAGGAGCCCGTCGCGTTCGGGTTGTCGATGGTGAATCCCTGCTGCTCGATGGTGTCGACGAAGTCGATCGTGGCACCGATGAGGTAGGGGGCGCTCATGCGGTCGGTGACCACATTGACGCCGTACCAGTCGGCGACGACGTCACCGTCGAGGGTGCGGTCGTCGAGCTGGAGCTGGTAGCGCAGCCCCGAGCAGCCGCCGGGGGCCACCGAGATCCGCAGCGCCAGGCTGTCGACGTCCTCGTTGGAGATGAGGTCCTTGACCTTGGCGGCAGCCCCCTCGGTGAGGGTGATGCCGTCGGTGGTGACCTGGGAGTCGAGGGTCATATTGTTCCTGGATCCTTCCGGAATGAGGCTTCCTGCACTGCAACCGCCCCTGTGGGACGGGTATTCCGCAGTCAGGTCAGTCTACGTGAGGGGCTCAGGAACCCGGTACCCAGCCGGAGGCGATGCGTACCGCCGCGCCGGCCAGGGCCGCCGCGTCCACCGGCCCGGGCGGCAGCAGGTGCGCGGCCTCGATACCGAGGGTGCGCAGCTCGCGGCGGGCGAGGCCCGTCCCCGTCGTGACCAGCACGCACGGGCGTTGGGCCTGCTCGGCCCACTCGGCGACGGCCACGACGACCGGCCCGCCGCGGTCCAGGGCGGACAGCTCCGTGCAGCCGGTGACGACCAGGTCGGCCGCCCGCAGGGTCCGTTCGAGGCTCGCCTCCTGGTGGCAAAACTGCGTACCGCTGAGGAGCCGTCCCTCGGACGCGAGGACCGCCAGCCCCGTCCCGCCGGCAGCCCCGCCCCCGGGCGCGACGGCCAGGCCGTCCCCCCACTCCGCGGCGCGGGCGGCAAGGGCCGCGTCGGCGGCCAGGAGCTCTGCGACGTCGAGGCGGGCGGCGAAGGCCCGCCGGGCCAGCCCGCCCCCGATCCCGGTCGCCGGGAGCTCCAGGTCCCCGGCGGGCACGAGCCCGGTGACCACGCGTCCGGCGAGGGCCGCGCCGGCCACGTCGCGCAGGCCGGCCCCGCCGTCGTGGGCGGTGACGCCGGTCAGGTCGAGCACCACCTCGCGGTCGTCGGGACGCAGGGACGCGACCAGCCACTCGCCGACGTCCGCCGTGCCCGCCTCCGGCGCCCAGGGTGCCGTCAGCGGTTGCTGGAGGCCCACCAGGAGCCGTCCGGCGCCGCGCACGAGCCAGCGGTCGCCCTCGAACCGGGGCGAGACGCCCCACAGGGCCGCGACCGCGATCGCCAGCGGGGGGCCGCCGGCAGCGACCGGCACGACGGCCACCTCCGCGGAGGGTGCGAAGCCGCGGCCGAGGGCCGTCCCCGCCGCGACCGGGTCGAGGTCGCCGATGGCGCCGGTGACGACAGCGACGCGCAGCCTGCTCACGCCTGCTCCGGGAACGGCGGTTGCTCGAAGCCCCCGGACGGCGTGTCGGGGGGCAGTTCCACCGGCTCGACGGCCCCCTCGCCGTGCAGGCGCCGCACGGCCTCGCGGAGCGCGGCGGCCTCGTCGCGCAACCGGCCGGCGCGCGCGGACAGCTCGTCGAACCGGGCGGCGAGGTCCTGCTCGCGCCGCAGCGCCTCGGGCGGGTCGAGGCGCGGCCGGTCGAAGGCGAGCCGCCGGCGGGCAGCGGCGACGTCCGCGAGGTCGGCCCGCACGTCGTGGAGGGAGGCGAGGGCGCGCTGGTAGGCGAGCTCGGCCGCCTCGCGACCACCGGCTTCGACCACGTCCGACTCCCCTCGTTCCCCCGGCCGCCGAGTGACCTAGGATGTGGCAGTCATGTTCGCACCAAGCGAGGTTTGAAGTGGGACTGTTCCGCCCTTACGAGCGCCCAGAGGGTGAATCGGCAACGCCCGAGCCCACCCCGGCCGCCACCCCCGACACCGCCAGGGCGGTGGGGAAGGGCGCGCCCACCCCGTCGCGTCGCGAGGCGGAGGCCGCGCGCCGCGAGCGGCTCAACCCGACCCTGTCGCCCAAGGAGCTCCGCCAGCGCGAGCGCGCGGCGAAGAACGCCCTGCGCGACGAGCAGTTCGCCCGCACGGAGGCGGCTCCCGGCAAGGTGCTGATGCGCGACTACGTCGACTCCCGGCGCGGGGTGGCCCAGTGGTCGATGCCGATCCTGATGATCACGCTGGCCCTCTCGCTGGTCATCAGCGGGTTCGGCAACGACGCGGCGCTGGCCGTCACCGGCTTCACCTACTCGATCTTCCTGCTGATCGCCGTCGACCTGTTCCTGACCTGGCGGGGCTTCAAGAAGCTGCACGCCGAGCGCCTTCCGAAGGAGCCCCTGAAGGGGCTGGTCGGCTACATGCTCAACCGGGCGATCAACATCCGCCGGCTGCGGCTGCCCGCGCCGCGGGTGAAGCCGGGCGACCAGATCTAGCCGTGGGCTACTACTGGGCGGTCACGCCGGAGCCCTCTGAGGAGGACGCCGCAGAGCTCGGACTCGAGGTCGAGTTCGACGACCAGGGCCAGGCGGAGGCGTGGCTCACGACGAGCTACCTGGGGCTCTCCGGCGCCGGCATCCATGAGGTGACCCTGTACGAGAACGACCGGCTCGTCTACGGGCCGATGAGCCTCGACGACTGACCGCAGGGCCGGTCAGCGCAGCCGGGCGGCCAGCGTCTCCACGGTCGCCCGCAGCCGCTCCAGCACCCGGTCGCGGTCGACCGGCAGCGGGGCCTGCCAGGTGACGGCGACCGCCGCGAGGTTCGACGGCGAGGGCACCGCCACCGCGACGGACGCGAAGCCTTCCGTGACCTCGGAGTCCTCCTCCGCGAAACCCTGACGCCGGGTGGCGGCGAGGATCCCGCGCAGCTCGGCGAGCGTCGCCGGCCCGATGGCGGTGCGCCGCACCAGCGCGGCACGCGACGGGTAGAGGGCACGCACCTGCGCGGGGGGCAGGCCGGCGAGGATGGCCCGCCCGGACGCGGTCAGGTGGGCGGGCAGCCGGACGCCGACGTCGGTCACCAGCCGCGCCCGCCCCGCGGCACGCTCCTCGACCAGGTAGACCACGTCGGCGCCGAACAGCACGGCCAGGTGGGCCGACAGGCCGAGGGAGTCGACCAGACGGGCGATCGGCAGGCGGGCCAGCCGGGTCAGGGGCGCCTGGCGGGTGTAGCCCTGGCCGACTTCCCACGCGGCGACGCCGACGCCCCACAGCTGGTCCTCCGGGTAGTGCACGACGAAGGACTCAGCCGCCATCGCGTGCAGCAGGTGGTAGGTCGTGGAGCGCGGCAGCCCGATCTCCGCGGCGATCCGCTGTGCCGGGACGGGTGCGGTGCGCCCGGAGAGGAAGCGCAGCACCCGCAGCGCAGCGGTCGCAGCCGGGACGGGACGACTCACGGCACCAGTCTCGCATCCGAGACAGCAGTACCGGAACAGGCGTTCACGCCCGGCCCCGGCGGGGCTTGAATGGCTCCATGGTCGAGATCGCTGTGGGCACCGGGCCGCTGGCCCGTACGGACGTGGTCGCGGTGGCGCGCGAGGGCGCCCGCGTCCGGCTGGACGAGGGTGCGCAGGCGGCCATCAGGGCCTCCCGCCGGCACATCGACGCGCTGGCCGCCGCCGGCGACGGCGTCTACGGCGTCTCCACCGGGTTCGGTGCGCTGGCCACCCGCAGCATCCCCGCGTCCGAGCGCACGCGGCTCCAGCGCAGCCTCATCCGCTCCCACGCCGCCGGGAACGGTCCGCTCGTCGAGGACGAGGTGGTCCGCGCGCTGATGCTGCTGCGGCTGCGGACGCTCGCCAGCGGACACAGCGGCGTCCGGCTGGAGACCGCGCAGGCCTACGCCGCGCTGCTCAACTCCGGGCTCGTGCCGCTGGTGCACGAGTACGGCAGCCTGGGCTGCTCCGGTGACCTGGCCCCGCTCGCGCACTGCGCGCTGGCCCTGATCGGCGAGGGCGAGGTGCGCGACGGCGGCGTCGTGCGGCCAGCGGCGGAGGCGCTCGCCGACCACGGCCTCGCCCCCGTGGTGTTGGCGGAGAAGGAGGGCCTGGCGCTGATCAACGGCACCGACGGCATGCTCGGCATGCTCGTGCTCGCGCTCGCCGACCTCGAGGTCCTGCTCGACACCGCCGACCTGGCCGCGGCCATGAGCGTCGAGGGCCAGCTCGGCACCGACCGCACCTTCGCCGCGGACCTCATGGCGCTCCGTCCCCAGGTGGGCCAGGCCACGAGCGCAGCCAACCTGCGCCGGTTCCTCGCCGGCTCCCCCATCGTGGCGAGCCACCGGCACGGCGACGGCGTCGTGCAGGACGCCTACTCGCTGCGCTGCACCCCGCAGGTGCACGGCAGCGTGCGCGACGCCGTGGACTACGCCGCCACGATCGCCGAGCGGGAGCTCGCGTCCGCCATCGACAACCCCTCCGTGCTCGACGACGGGCGCGTGGAGTCCCACGGCAACTTCCACGGCGCGCCGGTGGCGCACGTGCTGGACTTCCTCGCCATCGGCGTCGCGGACGTCGCCGGCATCAGCGAGCGCCGCACCGACCGCTTCCTCGACGTCGCAAGGAACCGCGGGCTCCCGCCCTTCCTGGCCGACGACCCGGGCATCGACTCCGGGCTGATGATCGCCCAGTACACCCAGGCCGGCGTGGTCTCCACGCTGAAGCGGCTGGCCGTCCCGGCCAGCGTCGACTCGATCCCCTCCAGCGCCCTCCAGGAGGATCACGTCTCGATGGGCTGGGCGGCCGCCCGCAAGCTGCGCACCGCCGTGGACGGGCTCGCCCGCGTGCTCGCCGTCGAGGCGATGGCCGCGGCCCGAGGCATCGACCTGCGCGCCCCCCTGCGTCCGGCCCCCGCGACGGCGGCGGCGATCGCCGTGCTGCGCGCGTCCGTCCCCGGGCCGGGCCCCGACCGCTTCCTCGCCCCCGAGATCGAAGCCACCCACCGACTCGTCGCCAGCGGAGCGCTGGTGGCGGCAGCGAAGGAGAACTCATGACGCACGATCCCGTCCGCGCCCCCCGGGGGACCGCGCTGAGCGCGAAGTCCTGGCAGACCGAGGCGCCGCTGCGCATGCTGATGAACAACCTCGACCCCGAGGTGGCCGAGCGGCCGGAAGACCTGGTCGTCTACGGCGGGACCGGCCGCGCGGCGCGCTCGTGGGAGGCCTTCGACGCCATCGTCGCCACCCTGCGCGACCTCGAGGACGACGAGACCCTGCTGGTGCAGTCCGGCAAGCCGGTCGGGGTGTTCCGGACGCACGAGTGGGCCCCGCGGGTACTGATCGCCAACTCCAACCTCGTCGGCGACTGGGCCACCTGGCCGGAGTTCCGCCGGCTGGAGGCCAAGGGGCTGATGATGTACGGCCAGATGACGGCCGGCTCGTGGATCTACATCGGCACCCAGGGCATCCTCCAGGGCACCTACGAGACGTTCGGCGCCGTGGCGCGCAAGCGGTTCGGCGGCACGCTCGCCGGCACCCTCACCCTCACCGCCGGCTGCGGGGGCATGGGCGGAGCGCAGCCGCTGGCGGTCACCATGAACGAGGGTGCGGTACTGATCGTCGACGTGGACGCCGGCCGGCTCGCGCGGCGCGTCGAGCACGGCTACCTCGACGAGTACACCGCCGACTACCCGACCGCCGTGGAGCGCGTCCTGGCGGCGAAGGCCGAGCGGCGCCCGCTGTCGGTGGGGCTGGTGGGCAACGCCGCGGAAGTGTTCCCGCGGCTGCTCGCCGAGGGCGTCGCTGTGGACGTGGTCACCGACCAGACCTCCGCGCACGACCCGCTCAGCTACCTCCCGATCGGCATTCCGGTGGAGGACTGGCACCGGGTCGCCGCCGAGGATCCGGCCGGGTTCACCGAGCGCGCCCGGGCGTCGATGGCGCGGCACGTCGAGGCCATGGTGGGCTTCCTCGACGCCGGGGCAGAGGTGTTCGACTACGGCAACTCGTTGCGGGCCGAGGCCGAACTGGGCGGCTACGACCGGGCGTTCGCCTTCCCCGGCTTCGTGCCGGCCTACATCCGTCCGCTGTTCTGCGAGGGCAAGGGCCCGTTCCGCTGGGCGGCCCTCTCCGGCGACCCTGCCGACATCGCCGCGACGGACCGTGCGATCCTCGAGCTGTTCCCGCACGACGAGCACCTGCGGCGCTGGATCACCAAGGCCGGCGAGCAGGTGCACTTCGAGGGCCTGCCGGCACGGATCTGCTGGCTGGGCTACGGCGAACGGCACCTGGCCGGGCTGAAATTCAACGAGATGGTCGCCTCCGGAGAGCTCTCCGCGCCCGTCGTGATCGGGCGCGACCACCTGGACTCCGGCTCGGTCGCCTCTCCGTACCGGGAGACCGAGGCGATGGCAGACGGCTCGGACGCGATCGCGGACTGGCCGTTGCTCAACGCCCTGCTCAACACGGCGTCCGGCGCCACCTGGGTGTCGCTGCACCACGGCGGGGGCGTCGGCATCGGCCGCTCGATCCACGCCGGGCAGGTGGTCGTCGCCGACGGCACGCCGCTCGCAGCGGAGAAGATCTCCCGGGTGCTGGTCAACGACCCGGGCACCGGGGTCATGCGACACGTGGACGCCGGCTACGAGCGGGCGCGCGAGGTGGCCCGGGAGCGCGGCGTCCGCATCCCGATGATGGAGCAGTGAGCGTGGGCGCCAACGAACTGCTGGCCTCGATCGAGGACGTCGGCCGGACGCCCGGCGGCGGGTACACCCGGCTGGCCTGGGACCCGGCGACGATGGCGCTGCGCGAGTGGTTCGCCGGGGAGGCGCTGGCGCTGGGGCTCGACCTCGTCGAGGACGGCAACGGCAACCAGTTCGCCTGGTGGGGGCACGGCCCGGACGCGCTGCTGGTGGGCTCGCACCTGGACTCCGTCCCCGAGGGCGGACCTCTGGACGGGCCGCTGGGCGTGGCCTCCGCCCTGGCCGCTGTGGGCGCACTGAAGGCCTCGGGCTGGGCCCCCTCGCGCCCCCTGGCGGTGGCCAACTTCACCGACGAGGAGGGCGGCCGCTTCGGGATCGCCTGCCTGGGCTCGCGGCTGGCCACCGGCGCGATCGCGCCCGGCACCGCGCTGGGGCTGCGCGACGAGGACGGCACGTCGCTCGCCGAGGCCATGCAGGCGCAGGGCCGCGACCCCCGTGCCGCGGGCCCCGCCGACTGGCTGGCCGACGTGAAGTACTACGTTGAGCTACATGTCGAGCAGGGCCGCTGGCTCGCTCCCCACGGGGCGGCCGTCGGCGTCGCGTCGGCGATCTGGCCGCACGGGCGCTACCGCTTCGAGTTCTGCGGACAGGGCAACCACGCCGGCGCCACGGCGATGGCCGACCGGCACGACCCGATGCTCGCCTACGCCGCCACCGTGCTGGCTGCCAGGGAGCTGGCGTCCGCGTCCGGGCAGCGCGCCACCCTGGGACGCCTCCGTGTGGAGCCGGGCAGCACCAACTCCATCCCGTCCCGCGTCACCGCCTGGCTGGACGCCCGCGCGTCGGACCAGGGCGAGCTCGAGGCCCTCGTCGCCGGCATCACCGCGCGCGCGGAGGCCGCGGCGGCCGCCGACGGCACGACCGTGGCGCTGACGCCGGAGTCGGTCACCGGCGCGGTCGAGTTCGACCACGCCCTGCGCCACCGGCTCGCCGGCCTGCTGGACGCCCCGGTGCTGGCGACCGGCGCCGGGCACGACGCGGGGATCCTCGCCGCACGGCTGCCGACGGCGATGCTCTTCGTCCGCAACCCCACCGGGGTCTCCCACGCCCCCCAGGAGTCCGCGACGCCACAGGACATCGACGAGGGCGTCGCGGCCCTCACCCGGGTGATCGAGGAACTCGGATGAGGTCCCACCCGGCCTTCGCCGACTGCCACTCCCACGCGTTCCACCGGGCGCTGCGGGGACGCGCCGTCGGCGGCGCAGACTTCTGGGGCTGGCGCGACGGCATGTACGCGGTCGCCCAGTCGCTCGACCCCGACCTCTACCACCGGCTGGCCAGGGCGACGTTCGCGGAGATGGCGCTCGCCGGGATCGGGGCCGTCGGCGAGTTCCACTACCTGCACCACGGGCCGGGGGGTGTGCCGTACGACGACCCCCACGCGATGGCCGACGCCGTCGTCGCCGCGGCCTGGGAGGTCGGGCTGCGGATCTGCCTGCTCGACACCTGCTACCTGCGCGCGGGCTTCGCCGGCGAGCAGTTGCACCCCGCGCAACTCCGCTTCGTGCACGGTGACGCCGAGGAGTGGGCCGCCGGCGTCGCCGGCCTGGCCGCCCGGTACGCCGACAACCCGGCCGTCGTGATCGGGACCGCCATCCACTCCGTGCGCGCCGTCGACGAGGCGTCCCTGCCGGTGGTCGCCGCGGCCCTCCCGGACGCGCCGCTGCACGTGCACGTGTCCGAGCAGCCCGCGGAGAACGAGGCCTGCCTCGCGGCGACCGGACGCACCCCGGTGGGCCTGCTGGCCGACGCGGGGGTGTGGGAGCCCCGGACGACCGCCGTCCACGCCACCCACCTCACCGGCGCCGACATCGCCACGCTGGGCGCCGCGGGCGGGTACGCCTGCTTCTGCCCCACCACGGAGGCGGAGCTGGCCGACGGCATCGGCCCGAGCACCCGGTTGCGCGAGGCCGGGGTGCGGATCACCCTCGGCTCGGACTCGAACACCGTCATCGACATGTTCGCCGAGGCCCGCGGGCTCGCCATGAACGAACGCCTGGCGTCCGGTCGCCGCGAGGGCTGGACGGCAGCCGAGTTGTGGCGGGCCGCGACCACCGACGGCGCCGCGTCGCTCGGCTTCGGCGGGCTCGGCGGGTTCGAGCTCGCCGGTTCGGTACGCACCGCCGGTGCGTCGGAACCCCTGTGGGCGGCGTCCGCCGCCGACGTGGTGGCTCCCGACGGGCTCGACCCGGAGTGGGTGCGTGCCGAACTGTCCGCCGTCGTCGACGAGGTCTGGAGGCGCGTGTGAGCGTCGTGGAGAAGGCGCCGGCGAGCCTGGTCGTCACCGGCATCGGCGAACTGGTCACCTGGGAGGCCGAGCGTCCCGTGCGGCGCGACGCCGCCCTGGTCGTGCAGGACGGGCGGGTGGCCTGGGTGGGCGACACCGCGGACGCGCCCGCGGCCGACCACGCGCTGGACGCTGCCGGCGCCGCGGTGGTGCCGGGCTTCGTCGACTCCCACACCCACCTCGTGTTCGCCGGCGACCGGGCGGAGGAGTTCGCCGCGCGGATGGCCGGCCGGCCGTACGAGGCCGGCGGGATCCGGACGACCGTCGCGGCGACGCGGGCGGCCGCAGAGGACGACCTCGACCGCCTCGCCCGCGCCCGGCTCGCCGAGCTGCGCGCGCAGGGCACGACCACCGTGGAGATCAAGAGCGGCTACGGCCTCGACACCGCCACGGAGGAGCGCCTGCTCCGCGTCGCGCACCGGCTCACGCAGGAGACGACCTTCCTCGGCGCGCACGTCGTCCCTTCCGGGCAGGACGCCGACGCCTACGTCGACCTCGTCACGGGCGAGATGCTCGCCCGCTGCGCACCGCACGCGAAGTGGGTGGACGTGTTCTGCGAGCGGGGGGCGTTCGACGCGGACCAGGCGAGGACCGTGCTCGCCGCCGGCATGGCGGCCGGCCTCCAGCCGCGGGTGCACGCCAACCAGCTCGGCCACGGGCCCGGCGTCCAGCTGGCCTGCGAGCTGGGCGCGGCCGCCGCCGACCACTGCACCTACCTCAGCGACGCCGACGTGGGCGCGCTCGCCGGGACCGGCGTGGTGGCCGGGCTGCTGCCCGGTGTCGAGTTCTCGACCCGCCACCCCTACCCGGACGCCCGCCGCCTGCTGGACGCCGGCGTGCGGATCGCCCTGGCCACCGACTGCAACCCGGGCACCTCCTACACGTCCTCGATCCCGTTCTGCATCGCCCTCGCCGTGCGCGAGATGGGGCTCACCCCGACGGAGGCGCTCCGCGCCGCCACAGAGGGCGGGGCCGCGTCCCTGCGTCGCACCGATGTCGGGCACCTGCGGGTCGGCGCCCGCGCGGACCTCGTCCTGCTGGACGCGCCCAGCCACGTCCACCTGGCCTACCGGCCGGGCGTCCCGCTCGTGACCCGGGTGCTGGCTTCCTGAGCGCACCCCTCACCCGGGGCGGGCCGACGGGTCAGGACTCGCGGACGCCGGGAGTGACGAACGGCGGCTTGACGACCTCGAACGGCTCCAGGCGGTCGCGGACCACCACGTCGACGGTGTGGCCGACGGCCACCGAGCGGTCGAGGAGCGCCAGCGCGATGCCCGTGCCCAGGGTGGGCGAGAACGTGCCCGAGGTGACCTCGCCGACGTCCGCGCCGCCGGCCTGCACGCGCATGTGCGGACGCGGGATGCCGCGTCCCAGGGCCTTCAGGCCGCGCAGCAGCGGGCCGGACTTCGCCTCCCGCTGTGCGCGCAGCGCGTCCGCGCCCCAGAAGGACGGCTTGTTCCAGCCGACGGCCCAGCCGAGGTTGGCCATCACCGGCGAGATCTCCGGGCTCAGGTCGTGGCCGTGCAGCGGGTAGCCCATCTCGGTGCGCAGGGTGTCCCGGGCCCCGAGGCCGCAGGGCAGGATGTCGTACTCGGCGCCGGCGGCGAGGACCGCGTCCCACAGCGGCGCTGCGGCCTCGGCGGGGACGACCAGCTCGTAGCCCCGCTCACCGGTGTAGCCGGTGCGGCAGACGATCAGCCCGCTCCCGCCCCACGCGCCGCTGGCGAAGCTCATGTAGTCCTGGCCGACCGGCAGCCCGAGCGCCGACAGCACCTCGTCGGAGCTGGTGCCCTGGACGGCGATGACCGCGTGCGCGGTGTGCTCGTTGACCACCTCGACGCCGGCCGGGGCCGCCTCGGACAGCAGGCGCACCACCGTGGTGGTGTTGGCGGCGTTGGGGATCAGGAACACCTCCTCCGGCGAGATGAGGTAGGCGATCAGGTCGTCCACCACTCCCCCGTCCGCCGCGCACAGCAGGTTGTACTGCGCCTGCCCGGGGCCGATGCGGTCGAGGTCGTTGGTCAGGCAGGCGTTGACGAACGCCGCGGCGCCCGCCCCGCGGACCCGGGCCTTGCCGAGGTGGCTGACGTCGAAGACGCCGACGGCGGACCGCACCGCGCGGTGCTCCGCGACGACACCGGAGTACTGCAGTGGCATCAGCCAGCCGCCGAACTCGGAGAACTTTGCGCCGAGGGCGACGTGCCGGTCGTGCAGGGGCGAGGTGAGCGGTTCGGTCATCGGTGGCCCTTCCTGTCGGGGCCAGCCTAGCTAGAGCGACCGGCGCAGGATCCCGGCGAGGTCGTCCGCGGTCACGGCGACCGGGTTGCCCTTCGTGCTGGACGCGGACGCCGCCGCTGCGGCCACCGGCGCGATCGCGTCCTCGGTGAGGCCGAGGGCGGCCAGCCCGGGGACGCCGAGCTCCGCGGTGCTCTCGTTCCACCAGTCCAGGAGGGCCGTCGGGTCGTCGCGGCCGGTGAGGAGGGCGGCGACCTCCGCGTAGCGCGCGACGACCGCGTCCGTGCCGTGCGCGAGGTTGAACTCGCAGACCTCCACCATGACGCTCGCCGTGAGGGCGCCGTGGGGGGCACCCAGGTGGCCGCCGAGCGGCCCGGCGAGCCCGTGGGCCGCGCCCAGCTTGCCGTTGGCCAGCGCCAGCCCCGACAGCAGCGAGCACAGGGCGACGTCGGTCCGCGCGGCCAGGTCGGTGCCGTCGTCGTAGGCCCGCCGCAGCCCCGATCCGGCGCGCCGGATGCCCTCGCGGCAGAACCCGTCGGTGAGCGGGTTCGCGAACGGGGAGACGAACGGCTCGATGCACTGCACGAGGGCGTCGAGCCCGGCGTGCGCGGTGACCGACGGCGGGCACTCCAGGGTCAGCGCCGGGTCGACGATGGCCACCCGGGCCAGCATGGACGGCGACCGGAGGCTGACCTTCACGCGGTGCTCGGTCGAGGTCACCACCCCGTTCGCCGTGACCTCGGAGCCGGTGCCGGCCGTGGTGGGGACGGCGACGAACGGCAGGCACGGGACCGCGAGCGGCCGGCCCTCGCCGATGACCTCCGCGTAGTCGAGGGGGTCACCGCCGTTGGTCACCAGCGCCGCGACGATCTTGGCCGCGTCGAGCACGGCCCCGCCCCCGATGCCGACCACGACGTCCGCCCCGTGCTCGCGCGCGGCCTGCGCCCCGGCCCGCACGACCTCCATCGTCGGCTCACCGCTCACGGGGAAGGTGGCCACGCCGGGGAGCGTGTCGATCAGGCGCTCGTGCCGGGACGGGTCGGAGCCGGTGCACACGAAGGGACGGGAGCCCAGGGCCGCCACGGCGGCGGCGAGCTCGGAGCTGCGTCCGGCGCCGAAACGGATGCTGGCGGCGGTGGCGAAGGTGAAGGAGGTCACGGGTGCAGTCTGCCCCACCGCGGACGGCGGCGCGGGCCTCCGCGCGGTCGTCCGGCCGTCCGCCGAGACGCCGTCCGGCTTCGGGACCGGTTCTGGAACATGCCTGCCGGAGTCGGGACTAGCCTTAGGAGTCGCAGCAGCCCTGGCGATGTGCAGAGAGGACCTTTCGTGCCGACCACCGATGTTCCCCCGATCACCTTGTCAGCGAGCGTTCCCCGGCAGCTGGACGCGCTCGTGGTCGGACTCGCGGAGGCGAGTGACGCCGAGATCCTGATCGGCCTCCCCGAGGACGTGGCGAAGAGCCTGTCGAAGACCACCGGGCTGGAGCCGATCGCGCTCGCCCGCCGCTTCGGCGCGTCGGCGAAGCCCGGCAGGACCGCCCTGCTCGCCGGCCCCGCCGGCCTGCGCGTCGTGGTCGTGGGGGTCGGCCCCATCGACGTCACGCCCGAACAGGTCCGCCGCGCCGTGGGTGCCGCCGTCCGCCTCGTGGCCGGGCTGCCCGCGTCCGCACCGCAGGTGGTCGCGATCAGCCTGGAGACGGCGGAGCCGCAGCTCATCAAGGGCGCAGCGGAGGGCGCCCTGCTCGGCGCGTACTCCTACCGTCCGGCCACCGGCGAGGCCGCGGGCATCGGCCAGCTCATGCTGGTGAGCCCCAGCCGGAAGCCGGAGGCCCGGCAGGCGCTCGACCTGGCCGTGACCACGGCGACGGCCGTGAACACCGCCCGCGACTGGGTGAACACCCCCGCCAACCTGCTCTACCCGGAGAGCTTCGCCGACGACGCGCGCCAGCTGGCCCGCGGGGCGAAGATCGGCATCGAACTGTGGGACGACAAGGCGCTCGAGCGCGACGGCTTCGGCGGCATCCTCGCCGTCGGCGGCGGCTCGCAGCGCAAGCCCCGGCTGCTGAAGCTGTCCTACGCCCCGCGCGGCGCCCGCTTCCACCTCGCCCTGATCGGCAAGGGCATCACCTTCGACGCGGGCGGGCTCGACCTGAAGACCGCCGACGGCATGTACACCATGAAGTGCGACATGGCCGGCGCCGCCGCCATCCTCGCCGCGGTCACCGCGATCGCCGAGCTGGGGCTGCGGATCCGGGTGACCGCCTGGGCTGCCATGGCGGAGAACATGCCCTCCGGGACGGCCTTCCGGCCCTCGGACGTGCTCACGATGTACGGCGGGAAGACCGTCGAGAACGGCAACTCCGACGCCGAGGGCCGCCTGGTGATGGCCGACGCGCTCGCGAAGGCCTCGGAGGAGAAGCCCGACCTGGTGCTCGACGTCGCGACGCTCACCGGGGCGTGCATGGTGGCGCTCGGCGAGCGGGTCGCCGGCCTGATGGCCCGCGACGACCAGACCGCCGACCTGGTGCTGGACGCGGCGGAGGCCGCCGGCGAGCAGTTCTGGCAGCTCCCCATCCCCGAGGACGCGCGGCCCAAGCTCGAGTCCAAGGTGGCCGACCTGAAGTCGACCGGGGACAAGTACGGCGGCGCGCTCACGGCCGCGGCGTTCCTGTCCGAATTCGTCCCCACGGACATCCCGTGGGGCCACCTCGACATCGCCGGGCCGGCGTTCAACTCCGGCGCAGCCTACGACTACACCCCCTCCGGCGGGACGGGCGCCGCGGTGCGCACCCTGATCGCGCTGGCCCACGCCCTGGCCAACTGACGATGTCCGACTACGACCTCCTCGTGGTGGGCGCCGGCGCTGCCGGACTGCTCGCCGCCGTCGCCGCGCGCCGCCTCGGCGATCGCGTGCTGGTGGTGGACTCCGGCGCCCTCGCCGGCGGCAACACCGCCAGCTCCGACGGCCGGATGTGGCTGCCGGGCAACCCCCTGGCCGCCCGGGCCGGCGGCCCGGACACCGTCGAGGAGGCGAGCAGCTACCTCGAGGCGCTCCTGGGCCCGGCCGCAACCCCGTCGTCGGCGCAGCGGCGGGCGGCGTACGTCCGCACGGCCGGGAAGGTGGCGCGCTGGCTGACGTCGTCCAACATCGCCCTCGGCGTGGTCAAGGGCGCACCGGACGAGCGGACCGACCTGCCCGGCTCGCGCACCACGGGACGGGTGCTCGCAGCCCAGCCGATGGACCGCCGCGTGCTGGGTGAGTGGGACGCCGCGCTGCGCCAGGCCGACGCGCCCGGCCCGCTCGCCCGCTTCCTCCCGCTCCGGCGCACCACCTCCACTCCCGGCGAGGCCCTCGTCGCCCACCTCCTGCACCGCGCGACCGCGAATGGCGTCGACCTGTGGCTGGAGTCGCCCGTGGTCGACCTGCTGGCCGGCCCGGACGGCGTCACCGGTGCGGTCGTGCGCCACGACGACGTGGTCACCCCGGTGACCGCCACCCGTGTGCTCCTGGCCGCCGGCGGCTTCGAGCACAACCAGGGTCTGCGGGAGGAGTACCTGCCGCTGCCGACCGATGCGGCGTGGTCGCTGTCGGGCGGCGCCAACCACGGCGACCTGCTGAACCTCGCGGTCGTGCACGGGGCGGCGACCGGCGGGCTGGACGACGCGTGGTGGGTGCCGGTGATGGTGGCCGAGGGCAGGGCGTGGTCGCTGGACGAGGTCCGCGGGCGTCCGCACTGCGTCATCGTCGACACCGCGGGCGACCGCTTCTTCGACGAGACGCTGCCGGCCAACACCGCCGGCCGCACGCTCTACGAGCGCAGCAGGGGGGTGCGGGCCGTGCCGTCCTTCCTCGTGCTCGACAACCGCCACCGCCAGTCGGTCGAGCTCGGCCCGTGGCCCGCGGGCAGCACGCCGCGCAAGGCCCTGGACGCCGGCGAGATCGTCCGCGCGAGCACCCTCAACGACCTTGCGCAGGCCCTCGGGGTCGACCGGGCCGGCCTGCTGGGAACGGTGGTGCGCTTCAACGGCTTCGCCGCCAAGGGCAAGGACCTGGACTTCTCCCGCGGGGAGTCGGCCTCCGCCGTGGCCGCGGGCGAGCGCGGAAAGCGCCGCAACGCCAGCCTGGGCAAGCTCGACAAGTCGCCGTTCTGGGCGGTCAAGGTGTACCCCGGCGACGCCGGGACCAAGGGCGGCCTCCTCATCGACGCGGACGCGCGCGTGCTGCGTCCGGACGGCACGCCGCTGGCGGGGCTGTACGCCTGCGGCGGGTCCGCGGCGTCCCTGTTCCACGGGGTCTCCCCCGCGCCGGGCGCCGCGCTCGGGTCGGCGCTGGTCGAGGCGTTCCTCGCCGCGACCCACCGTCCCCTCGACTGAGGCGCGGACGGGCCAGCGCCCTGCGGGGTGGAGCGGGTCAGCCGGCCGAGCGTCGGCGCGCGTTGTAGTCGCGCATGCGCTGCGGGTAGCCCACCACGCCCGCGTCGTAGGCCGGGAGGCCGTGCCGGGCCGCGAAGCGACGCGCCCACTCGACGCTGGCGACGCTGCGCCGCGTCCATTCGCCGTCGAAGGCGATCAGCAGGAGGGTTGCGCGGGTCATCGTCGTGGGTAGTTCGATGAATGCCTCGACCCCACGGCGGGTGGCGACGAAGTCCTCGAGATGGGCGACGGTCGCGGGCTCCATGGCGGCCTCGCGACCACCGCCGGCGGCCCGCCCGCGCTTTCTTGAGAACCAGCCCACGGCGCCCATTATGGCTGGCGCAAACCGGGCTAGTCTGAAAACCTGCACTGACCAGATCTTGAAGGAGCTCACGACATGTCCACTCCCGTCCCGCTGCCGGCACTCGGGGAAAGCGTCACTGAGGGCACCATCTCCCGCTGGCTGAAGCAGGTCGGGGACCGGGTCGAGGTGGACGAGGCGCTGGTCGAGGTCTCCACGGACAAGGTCGACACCGAGATCCCGGCGCCCGTCGCGGGCGTCGTCCTGGAGATCCTGGTGCCGGAGGACGGCGTCGCCGCCGTCGGCGCGGTGCTGGCGACGATCGGCGAGCCCGGCGAGGCCGCGGGCGAGGCGCCGGCGGCGCCGCAGCCGGAGCCCACCGCGCAGACCGCCGCCGCCGAGTCGCTCGAGACCGACCAGGAGGAGCAGGCCACGGAGGCGACCCCCGAGCCCCCCGCGCCTGTACCGCAGGCCCCCGCAGAGCAGGCCCCCGCGCAGCCGCAGGCGGCCTCCCCCGCCCCCGCCGGGGCAGGATCCGACAGCACCGAGGTGCTGCTGCCCCAGCTGGGTGAGTCCGTCACCGAGGGCACCATCTCGCGCTGGCTGAAGCAGGTCGGCGACCAGGTCGAGGCCGACGAACCGCTGGTCGAGGTGTCCACCGACAAGGTCGACACCGAGATCCCCGCCCCCGCCTCCGGCGTGCTGCTCGAGATCCGGGTGGCCGAGGACGCTGTGGCCGCGGTCGGCTCCGTCCTCGCCGTCATCGGCTCCGGGGCTGCGGCGGCTCCCGCGGAGCCCGCGCCGGCTCCGGCCGCGCCGGCCGTCCCCGCCGCCGCACCGGCAGCCCCGGTGCCGGCACGCCGCGCCGCGGAGGAGACTCCCGAGGCGGGGTACGTGACACCGCTGGTCCGCAAGATGGCCGAGTCGGCAGGCGTCGACCTCGCCTCCCTCACCGGCACCGGCGTGGGCGGACGCATCCGCAAGCAGGACGTCCTCGCCGCGGCCGAGGCCAAGAAGGCCGCGGACGAGGCGGCACGGAAGGCCGCGGAAGAGGCCGCCCGCGCGGCTGCGTCCCCCGCCCCGCAGGCCACCCAGCCCGCGCCGGCGGCACCGTCCAGCCCCGCCCCGAGTGGCGACGGCACCGGCAAGCGTGGCACGACGGAGAAGATGACCCGCATCCGCGCCACGATCGCCAAGCGCATGGTCGAGTCGCTGCACGTGTCGGCCCAGCTCACCGCGACCGTCGAGGTCGACCTCACGGCCATCTCCAAGCTCCGCGCGAAGGAGAAGGACGCCTTCCGGGCACGCGAGGGCGTCGGCCTGTCGTACCTGCCGTTCATCGCGAAGGCCGCCGTCGAGGCGCTGAAGCAGTTCCCGAAGGTGAACGCCACCATCGACACCGAGGCCGGCACCATCACCTACGCCGACGCCGAGCACCTGGGCGTCGCCGTCGACACCGAGAAGGGCCTGATGGTCCCGGTGATCAAGGACGCCGGCGACCTGTCGGTCACCGGGCTGGCCAAGAAGATCGGTGACCTCGCGTCCCGCAGCCGGTCGAACAAGGTCACCCCGGACGAGCTCTCGGGCGGCACGTTCACGATCACCAACTACGGCTCGGCCGGCACCCTGTTCGACACCCCGATCATCAACCAGCCGCAGGTGGCCATCCTCGGCACGGGCGCGCTGGTGAAGCGTCCGATGGTGGTGAAGGACCCGAACCTGGGCGAGATCATCGCGGTGCGCGACATGATGTACCTCTCGATGAGCTACGACCACCGTCTGGTGGACGGCGCGGACGCGGCCCGTTTCCTCAGCTTCGTGAAGGCGCGGCTCGAGGAGGGCGACTTCGACCTGTGACGGTCCCTCCCGCAGGCTCGCGCGAGCAGGTCGCCGACCCCCGTCCGGTCGAGTTCCGCTACCTCGGCCTGGCCGAGGGCGTCCTGAGCGACTACCACGAGGCCTGGGCGCTGCAGCGCGAGGTGCACGCCCGGGTCGCGTCCGGTGAGCTCGGGCCGCAGGTGCTGTACGTCGAGCACCCGCCGGTCTACACCGCGGGACGGCGCACCGAGCCGCACGAGCGTCCGTTCGACGGCACGCCGGTGGTGGACGTCGACCGCGGCGGCAAGATCACCTACCACGGTCCCGGGCAGCTGGTCGGCTACCCGATCGTGTTCCTGCCCCGGGCCGTCGGGGTGGTCGACTACGTGCGCCGGGTCGAGGAGGCCCTGATCCGCCTGCTCGCCGGCTACGGCGTGGCCACCGGACGCGTTCCGGGTCGCACCGGCGTGTGGCTGGCCGCAGACGAGGAGCGGCCGGAGCGCAAGATCGCCGCCATCGGCATCCGCGTATCACGGCAGACGACCATGCACGGCTTCGCGCTGAACGTGGCGTCCGACCTGGCCGACTTCGGACGGATCGTCCCGTGCGGCATCACCGACGCCGGCGTGACGTCCCTGGAAGCCGAACTCGGCCGCCCGGCGCCGTCCCTGCTCGAGGTCGGCCGCGACCTGGAGCCACACCTGCGCGAACTGCTCGCCTTCCAGCCCTTCGAGCAGTCACCGGACCTGTACGCCGGCGTCGCAGCCCCCGAGGAGCTCCCCGACACCCCCACCATCACCTACGGCCTCACCGGCTGACGCTCGCCACCCACCCCGCGGCCGCCCGGCCCTCCCCTCCCGTTCCTGCTGCCGAATGCAACTCCCGCTGCCGGAATTCCGGCAGCGGGAGTTGCATTCGGGGGCGCGAGCCGGAGATGGCGGGGGCGCGAGCGGGGGCGCGAGCGGATGAGTGGGGCGCGGGGCGGCGTACGAACCTTGTACGACTCTCGTCCATGACGTGCCTCCGGCGATGGGGCGTGGCAGCGTGGAGGGCATCCCCCACCGCGTTCGTGCGTGTGGGGCGTGTCCCCAGGAGGCCATCGATGAGGTTCCCGCCCATGGTCGTCGCGGCGACCGCGGCAATCGCGCTCGCCGTGCCCGGTCCGTTGCCGGCAGTGGCGAGCCCGCTCACCGCGCCGGCGGCCCCGGCGGCTCGCGCGGCGGAACCGGACTTCGACGGCGACGGCACGGTGGACCTCGCCGTGTCGGTGATCCCGGACGAGCAGATGACCGCCCTGCGCGTCCACTACGGTTCGGGCGCGACGGTCACCGTCAGCGCACCCGAGCTCACCGGTGATGCCGAGGGCCAGGTGCGGCGCGGACTGGTCGCTCACGACCTGGACGCGGACGGCTACACCGACCTCGCGGTCGGGGCGGCCTTCGGCACCACGCAGCTGGTCTACCTGCTGTTCGGGTCGGCGTCCGGGCTGGACTTCTCCGCACCGGTCGCGGTGCCGGCACCCACCCAGGTCGACGACAAGGGGGTGTTCGGTGAGTCGCTCGCCGTCCTGGACGCGCCGGTGCGGCGTCTCGCGGTCGGGATCGGCTACGGCTACGGCGACTTCACCGGTGGCGTCGCGGTGTACGACCTCGACGCGGACGGCGTCCCGTCCGGCGCACCGACGCTGGTCACGCCGTCCTCGGTCGGGATCGGCGACTCCTCGTCCTACTTCGGCCAGAGCGTCGCGGCGACGGGAAGTCTGCTGTTCGTGGGGGCGCCCGTCGCCGACGTCGGCCCGGTCCTCAACGCCGGGGCGGTCGCCGTGCTCACGATGGGCCCGGACGGTGTCCGCAGCAGCAGGATCCTGTCCCAGGCGACGGCGGGCGTCGCCGGCGTACCCGCGCGCGGGGACGCGTTCGGCTACAGCCTCGCCGCGGGCCAGGGCTACCTCGCGGTGGGAGCCCCCGGTGATGCGGTCGGACCGGTACGGGTCACCGGCTCAGTCGCCGTCTTCCGGATCAGCGGGACCACGGTCACCCCGCGCGCCCGCATCTCCCAGTCCTCCTCCGGGGTCCCCGGCATCGCGGAGAAGCACGACCGCTTCGGCCACGCCGTCGCCCTGGGCACCGTGTGCACCGGCGTCACCGGCGTGGTCGTCGGCGGACCGGGCGAGGCCATCGGCACGTCCGTCCTCGCAGGAGCGGCCTGGGTCGTCCCGCTGTCGCCGAGCCGGACCTGCACGGCCCGCCAGCTGTACGCGGGCCACGGCCTGCCCGGCAGGCCCGCCTACGGCATGTTCCTCGGCTCGTCGGTCGGCGTCGCCAGGGACGCCGGGACCAGTCGGGACACCGTGGTGATCGGCGGCGCCGGGGACTACCACCAGAGCGGCAGCCTGATCACCTGGTCGACGCGCACGCACACGACGCTGGCCTCCCGCTCCGAATCCGTCCTGGCCCTCGCCGGACGCTGACCCCGAACACCCCGACGAAGGAAGCCATGACCCGCACAAGGACCCTGATCACCGCCCTGCTCGCCGGGCTGTGCCTCGCGTGCACGCCGTCCGCGCCCCCGGCCACGTCGGCGCCACAGGTCGCGCCGGCGAGTACCTCCACGCCGGATTTCGATCGCGACGGCCTCGTCGACTACGCCTTCGTCCACGCCGTCGGCGACGGTTTCCCCGAGGTGGTCGTGCGCTACGGGAGCGGGAGCTCGCTCACGCTGTCGACCCAGCTGACGATCGGCAAGCCCTCCGGGTACACCGACAACCCCGTCGCCCGCGACCTGAACGCCGACGGGTACACCGACCTGCTGTTCACCGCCCGCGGCTCGGCGGACGGGCTGTTCGACGAGCAGCAACTGGGCGTCGTGTTCGGGTCGGCATCCGGGCTCGATCTCACCACGCTGCACCTGCAGGCCGTGCCCGCCGTCGACACGAGCCACCGCGTCTTCTCGCTGGCCGTCGTGACCGGCCCGGCGCCCCGGGTCGCTCTCGGGGCGACCACGACCCTGGACAGCGGCACGTCCGGAGTGGTGGTCGTCTACGCGCTGAGCCCGGCCGGGCTCCCCGTCGGCGCCGCCAGCGTGCTGCGTCCCGGCTCGTCCCGGCTCCCCAGGCTCACCGACCGCGGGTCGTTCGGCTCGGCGTTGGCGGCCTCGGGCAGCCAGCTGTTCGTCGGTGCTCCCTACGCCAAGGTGGGCTCGGCGAGCTACGCCGGCGCCGTCACCGAGATCGTCTTCGGCAGCTCAGGCGTGAGCTCGGCGAAGCTCATCACCCAGAGCACGAAGGGCGTCACCGGAGCGGCGGGCAAGCTCGACCGGTTCGGCGACAGTCTCGCCGCCCGGGACGGCTACCTGGCGGTCGGCGCTCCGGGTGACACCGTCGGGGGCATCGCCAGGACCGGCTCGGTGCAGCTGTTCAGCGTCCGGTCGGCCTCGGTGACACCGGTCAAACGGCTCTGGCAGGGCACGACCGGCGTGCCCGGCAAGGCCGAGCGGTACGACTACTTCGGCTCCTCGGTCGAGATCGGCCAGGTCTGCACCGGCGTCCCGGCGGTGGTCGTGGGCGGGCTCGGCGAGTCCGTCGCCAACGGTCACGAGGACGACGGCTCGGTGTGGGTCATCCCGGTGAAGATCACCAGCGCGTGCCCGGCGCGCCAGCTGTGGGAGGGCCACGGCATCGGCGTGAAGCCCGCCGACATGCGTGCGCTCGGCAGTTCCGTCGCGGTGATCCGCCAGGCGGGCGAGCCGGCCGACCGGATCCTGATGGGGGGCTGGGGCTCCTTCAGCGAGGGCCCGAACGGCGTGATGGCCATCTGGTCGGCCACGACACTCACGCAGCTGCACTACGAGAACGACCTCATCTACGGCTTCGCCGGACGCTGACCCGCACGACGCGTCCTGGCGCGGGTCCGGGTTCCGTCCGCAGCGAACGCCCGGAACCCGGCGGAGGCGGTCGGGACAACGCCGGTTAGGATTGCCCGGTGACCGACACCCAGCCCCGCCGGCTGCTCCGCCTCGAGGTGCGCAACGCGCAGACCCCGATCGAGCGCAAGCCACCGTGGATCAAGACCACCGCCACCATGGGGCCGGACTACCGCGAGCTGCAACAGCTGGTGAAGGACGAGGGCCTGCACACCGTCTGCCAGGAGGCCGGCTGCCCGAACATCTTCGAGTGCTGGCAGGACCGCGAGGCGACCTTCCTGATCGGCGGCGACTCCTGCACCCGGCGCTGTGACTTCTGCCAGATCGAGTCCCGCAAGCCGTCCGGCTACGACACGGCCGAGCCCCTGCGCGTGGCCGAGTCGGTGCGGACGATGGGCCTGAGGTACGCCACCGTCACCGGCGTCTGCCGTGACGACCTGGAGGACGAGGGCGCCTGGCTGTACTCCGAGACGATCCGCCAGATCCACGCGCTGAACCCCGGCGTGGGCGTGGAGATGCTCGCCCCCGACTTCTCCGGACGCCGGGAGCTGCTCCAGCAGCTGTTCGACACCCGTCCGGAGGTGTTCGCGCACAACGTCGAGACCGTGCCGCGCATCTTCAAGCAGATCCGTCCCGGGTTCCGGTACGAGAAGTCCCTCCAGGTGCTGACCTGGGCCCGCGAGGAGGGCCTGGTCACCAAGTCGAACCTCATCCTCGGCATGGGCGAGACGCGCGAGGAGGTCAGCCAGGCGATGCGCGACCTGTTCGAGGCCGGCACCGAACTGCTGACGATCACCCAGTACCTGCGCCCGTCGGTGCGGCACCACCCGATCGACCGGTGGGTGACCCCGGAGGAGTTCGACGAGTTCGCCGCCGAGGCCACCGGAATTGGCTTTGTGGGCGTCCTGAGCGGACCATTGGTACGTTCTTCCTACCGAGCCGGCCGGTTGTACCGGCAGGCGATGGCGGCCCGCGCACGGCAGCCGCAGAACTAGACCCGGAGCACCGAGATGGCGAGCGAGAAGGCCAAGGAACTGGCCGCCAAGCAGAAGGCCGAAGTGAAGGCCGCCAAGCTGGCGAAGAAGAACTCCACCAACCCCGCGGACTGGCCGTGGTACCGCCAGATCTGGCAGACCTACAAGGTGACCGCCGAGGTCGACAAGCAGCTCAACCTGCTGCTCGCCGGGTCGTTCCTCGGCGTCGTCGCGCTGTCGGTCGTGGTCGGCATCTTCCTGCCGCCGTGGTGGATGTGGCTGCTGATCGGCGTGATGGGCGGGCTCACCGCCGCCCTGTGGGTGATGCTCGACCGCGCGAAGAAGGCCACCTTCACCCGGTACGCCGGACAGCCGGGCTCCGCCGAGGTCGCCTTGTCGATGCTGGACAAGAAGAAGTGGTTCTACACCCCGGTGATCACCGCCACCCGCCAGCTGGACGTCGTGCACCGCGCGGTCGGCCCCGGCGGCATCGTGCTCATCGGCGAGGGTGCGGCGAGCCGCGTGAAGCCGCTGCTGGCCAGCGAGACCAAGAAGCACGAGCAGGTCGCCTACGGCGTCGTGGTGACCACGATCGTGATGGGCGACGGCGAGGGGCAGGTGCCGCTGGCCAAGCTCGCGGACACGATCAAGAAGCTGCCGCGCAAGCTCGAGGCCAGCCAGGTCAACGACCTGAAGGCCCGACTGCGGGCGCTGGACGCGGTGCGGCCGAAGGTGCCGATCCCGCGCGGGCCCCTGCCCACCATGAAGGGCGTCAACCGCGCGATGCGCGGGCGCTGATCGCTGACCTTGGCCAACCTGGTCAACGCCGAGAAGGTCTCCCTCGCCTTCGGCACCCGGATCCTCCTGGACGAGGTGAGCCTCGGCCTCGACGCCGGCGATGTCGTCGGTGTCGTGGGACGCAACGGCGACGGCAAGACCACCCTGCTGGAGGTGCTGGTCGGCGAGCGCGAGCCCGACTCCGGCCAGGTCGTCCGCAACCGCTCCGCGTCGATCGGCCACCTGGGCCAGGTGGAGGACTTCGCCGAGTCGGCGACCGTCCGTGACGTCGTGGTGGGCGGGCGCGCCGACCACGTGTGGGCCGCGGACGCCGCGAAGCGCGCGGTGGTCACCCACCTGCTCGGCACCGTCGACCTCGCCCGGAACGTTGCGGAGCTCAGCGGCGGCGAGCGGCGGCGGGTCAGCCTCGCCGCTGTGCTGCTCGCCGGCCACGACCTGCTGGTGCTGGACGAGCCGACCAACCACCTCGACGTGGAAGCCGTCGCCTGGCTGGCGTCCCACCTGAACCTGCTGCAGTCCGCCGGCACCGCGATGCTCGTGGTCAGCCACGACCGCTGGTTCCTCGACGCCGTCTGCACCCGGGTGTGGGAGGTCCACGACGCCCGGGTCGACGCCTACGACGGCGGGTACGCGGCCTACGTGCTGGCCCGCGCCGAGCGCGTCCGGCAGGCGGCGGCGAACGAGTCGCGACGGCAGAACCTGCTGCGCAAGGAGCTCGCCTGGCTGCGCCGGGGCCCGCCCGCGCGCACCAGCAAGCCCAAGTTCCGGATCGACGCGGCCAACGCGCTGATCCGCGACGAGCCGCCCGCCCGGGACAGCCTCCGGCTGCGCGAGTTCGCCACCGCGCGGCTCGGCAAGGACGTGTTCGACCTGCACGAGGTGGGCTACGCCCTGCCCGACGGCCGCACGCTGCTGGACCGGCTCGACTGGTCGATCGGGCCCGGTGACCGCATCGGCATCGTCGGGGTGAACGGGTCGGGCAAGACCACGCTGCTGCGCCTGCTGGAGGGCGACGTGACGCCGCAGCACGGCCGGGTGAAGCAGGGACGGACGCTGCGCCTGGGGCACCTCTCGCAGGACGTGACCCAGCTCGACGATTCCGAGCAGGTGCTGGAGTCGGTGCAGCGCCTCCAGCGCCAGGTGCGCCTGGCCACCGGCCGGGACTCCTCCGCGTCCAGCCTGCTGGAGGACTTCGGATTCTCCGGGCAGCGGCTGGTGACCCGCATCGGTGAGCTGTCCGGCGGCGAGCGGCGGCGGCTCCAGTTCCTGCGCCTGCTGCTGAGCGAGCCCAACGTCCTGCTGCTCGACGAGCCCACCAACGACCTCGACATCGACACCCTGACGGTGATCGAGGACTACCTCGACGACTGGCCCGGCACACTCGTGGTCGTCTCCCACGACCGCTGGTTCCTCGAGCGGACCTGCGACGTGCAGTACGCCCTTCTCGGCGACGGCAGCTGCGTGATGCTGCCCGGAGGCGTGGAGGAGTACCTCGAGCGGCGCCGCACCGCCGCTGCCGCGGGGACGCGGACGCCGCGCCCCACGCCGTCCGGAGGGGACGGCCCGCCCCGCGGCGGGGCCGGGGACGCCGCCCGGCTGCGGCAGGCGCGCAAGGACCTCGCGCGCGTGGAGTCGCAGCTGGCCAGGGTGGGCACCCGGATCGCCGAGCTGCACGACCTGCTCGCCCGGCACGCCAGCGACTACGAGCGGCTGGTGGCCCTCGGCGCGGACCTGGACGCGGAGCTCGCCCGCCAGGACGACCTGGAGGCCCAGTGGCTGGAACTGGCGGAGCAGGTCGGCGAGTAGCGCCCTATTTCGACGCGCGCGCCAGCGTGCAGTCGTTGCCGGACAGGCTCGGCAGTGCCTTCGCCGACAGGACGATCCCCACGTCCACGCCGGAGCAGGTCGTGCCCTTCAGCACCCCCCCGGCGGTGTCGGTGTAGATCAGCGCCGCGCGCTTCGACCCCGACACCCGGTTGCCGGAGATCGTCGGCGTGGCCTGGTCGCCCACCTGGATGCCCACGTCGCCGCCGGCGATGCGGTTGTCGCCGAGCACGGCCGTCGACGTGCCGACCACGGCCACGCCGACGCCGTTGCCGGTGAACCGGCTGCGCTCGATCGAACCCTCCGCCGCGCCGATGAAGCAGGCGCCGCACTGGCCGTTCTCGGCGAACCGCGAGGTCAGCACGCTCACCCGGTGCCCGCCGCCGACGGCGAGCCCCGCCCACGCGTTGTCCCGCAGCACCACGTCGGTCAGTTGCACCGTGGTGCGTCCCGGCGACGTGGTCCCGGACGCGGACGCCAGGTCGAGCCCGGCGCCGCCGCGCTTGTCGCTGCTCGTCCGCGCACCCTCCAGCGTGACGGCGTCGAGGGAGACCGATGTGGACGCGCTGGCGATCAGCACGCTGCCCGGGGCCGCGTGGTCGCGGGAGACGGTGAGCTGTTCGAGGCCGACGAGGTCGGGCGAGATCACCAGGACGCTGACGTCGGTGGCCGAGGACACCAGCCGGGTCTCTTCCCTGCCTGCGCCGGACAGCGTGATCCCGTCCAGCAGCACCAGGCTGTGGCTGAGCCGGTACTCCCCCGCCGCCAGGTTGAGGGTCGCCCCGGGCGCGGCGGTGGCGACGGCGGCCAGCAGGTCTTCGCCCTCGCCCACCGGCACGCTGCGGCGGTTCCCGGTGGCGCCGGTGAGGTTCGCGGTGATGCGCGCGAGCACGGCCAGGGCCACGTCCGACTCGGCCCGGACGCCGGCCAGCCCGTCCTTCAGCCCGTCGACGAACGCCTGCTTGTCGCAGCCCGCGGAGAGCTGGTCGTTGGCGGTGGACAGGGCCTGCTGGAGGCCCGCGGCGGCGGTCTCGGGGTCGGGAGCCGGCTCAGACGGGCCAGATGCCTGCGGTGAAGCGGCGGTTGTCTCGTACGACGCAACGTACCGGTCCACTGCCGTCACCACCGCCGACACTGCACTCCGGCAGGGATCGGGCGTCGGTGAAGGCGTCGGTACCCGCGGTGGGGTCGCGCCACAGCCACCACAGGCCACCAACACCGCTGCGGCAACCAGCGTTCGGGCCGTCCTCACCGAGCGAACATACACCCGCGATGTCGTCGACCTGGCTCACCAGCGGCAGGCACGCCCCGCCGGCGGCGAGCGCGGTGCCGGCCGGGCAGCCGGCCCGCAGGCCGCTGAGCGGGCTCAGCGGCGACAGCGGCCCCACCGTGCCCACCAGCACGAGCGCGGGAGCGTCGACCGGGGCAACGGCGCGCCACAGGGCACCCGCCCACCGGGCGAAGTCCGCGGGGTCGGGGGTCGGACGGAAGTTGTTCTCCAGCGGCACCACGCGGACGCCGTTCACGACCACCGGCTTGAGGTAGCTCGACAGCGACTTCGAGCTGACCTTCGACAGCCACCCCTGTCCGGCGGACAGGACCCGGGCCACCAGCGGGCCGGACTCCAGCGACACCCGGGCGAGCATCCCGGCCAGGATCTTCGGCACGCGCACCGTGATCGGCTCGCCGCGGAAGCTGCCCAGCGGCGTCCACGACCAGGCGAACGACTTGCCGTTGGCGCGCCAGCGCGGGTCGACCGCTGCGCTGTGCTTGATGTAGGTGTCCCAGCCGTAGCCGCCCACCACCATGTCGGAGTAGTCGGGGTTGACGCCGGTTGCGGTCGAGGCGTTGACCAGCGCGGGGTCGTCGACCGAGGCGAGCACGTCGTTGTCCCTGCCGCCCCACAGGGCGTCCTGGCCGGTGCCGCCGATCACCCAGTCCCGGCCCGCGCCGCCCATCACCAGGTCCGCGCCGTCGGTGTCCACGCCGTAGGAGCCCGGCCGCCCGTCGGTGATGTCTGTGCTGCCGAACCACACCAGCGGGCTGGCGCACGTCGTGCTCAGCGTCCCGTCCGCGCACAGCGGCAGGCGGCCGTTCCACGCCTTCAGCAGCTTCGCGAACGCCTTCGTCTTGCGGGTGACGCTGGCGATGATCACCCGCGTCAGCAGCGTGCCGTCGTTGAACGGACGGTTCCAGCTGCTCTCCACGACCCGCCCGGAACTGTCCAGCGCCCAGGAGTCGGCGAGGGCCTCCGCGCCGCTGACCAGGTCGTCGCCCCAGCCACCGTCGACGATGTCGTCGTCCCAGCCGCCGAAGAGCACGTCGCTGGAGTAGCGCACCTTCTTCGGCTGCGAGGCGTTGATGTCGGAGTTGGGCGCCCACGCCTCGTCGCCGAAGAGGACGTCGTCGCCGGTGCCGCCGGAGAGCCAGTCGTGGCCCCAGCCGCCGACGAGGTGGTCGTTGCCTGCGTCGCCGTACAGGACGTCGTTGCCGCCGCCGCCGTAGAGGGCGTCGTTGCCGGCCTCGCCGTGCAGCTCGTCCGCGCCCCACACGTCCAGCAGGCCGGTGCCGCTGGTCGCCAGCTGGGTGGCGGTGATCCGCGGGAACAGCCAGGTGCGCGCGTCCGGTCCGCCGTCGGTGTAGTCGAGGAGCACGACGACCCGCAGCACCGTCGCGCCCAGTGCCCCGGCGGCGACGGACGGGACGCCGGTCAGCCCGGCGAGGATCGCGGCCACCGGGGTGAGCCGGAGCACGTAGCCGTTGTCGCCGACGAGGACGTCGGAGTCGCCGGTGGTGACGGTGTCGTCGTTCCGACCGGCCTGCGTGCCCGCCCCGCCGAACAGGATGTCGCGGCCGTCCGGGCGGTCATCGACGGTGACCAGCGAGAACAGCGCCGAGCTGCCGCCGATGATGTCGTCGCTGCCACCGTTGCCGAAGATGACGTCGTTGCCGCCGCCGCCCTCGATGTAGTCGTCGCCGTCGGTGAGGGCCAGCTCGGACGGGCTCAGCACGAGGTGGCCCTGCGCGTCGCGGGACGCCCCGACGGCCAGGTCGATCGAGCCGTCGCCCTGGATCACGTCATCGCCCAGCTGCCCGAACACCACGTCGTTGCCCGCCCCGCCGGCGAGGTCGTCGTCGCCGAACGCCTTCACGGCTGCCTTGAGCGCCAGGACGTCGTGGTCGAGGAGGGTGATCCGCAGGAACGACGGGTTCCAGCCGGTCGCGGTCCGCGTCCAGGCCTGGTCGACGCGGGCGCTGTCGCCGAACAGCAGGTCGGTGCCCACGCCGCCGTCCACCCGGTCGTCGCCCTGGCCGCCGACGAGCAGGTCGGCCCCGTCGCCGCCGCGCAGGACGTCGTTGCCACCGAGCGTGTCACCCCAGGCCGACACCCGGCGCTGGAGCAGCTCGTCGAAGGACAGGGTCTGCGCGACGTAGCCGAGGTCGCCGACCACCACGTCGTCGCCCGCGTCGCCGGACAGGTCGTCCGCGCCGGTGCCGCCGATGACGATGTCGTCGCCGGCGCCCGCGGCCACGGTGTCGTCGCCGGCCACGGCCGGCGTGACGGCGAGCACGAGGCCGACGAGCGTCTCGGTGTTGGTGGAGAAGTCGCCGGGCCCGCCCCAGCCCGCCACACCCGCGGCCACCGCGGCCAGCGCCGCGTACTCGGACGCGCTCAGCACGCCGTCGGCCAGCCCGGTGAGGACCGGCACGGCGTCCACGGCGAACCAGAGGACGAGCCCGTGGTCGCCGACGACGACGTCGCGGCCGCTGCCGGTGGTGATCCGGTCGTCGCCCTGGCCGCCGAAGACCACCAGCGGGAGCGTCGAGCCGGACGCGTCGAGGGTGTCGTCGTCGGAGGCCGTGGGCAGGCTGCGGTCGGGGCCCTGCAGGTGCAGCACCACGAAGCCGTCCTCGCCGTCGGTGAGGGTGGCGACCACCGTGTCGTCGCCCAACCCGGTGGACAGCCAGGTGGTGGTGCGGACGCCGTCGCGCCGGAAGGCGCCGTCGAGCCGCAGGTGGTCGTCGCCCGCGCCGAGCCACACCCGGATCCCGCCGGAGAAGTCGCCGCCGTCGGCCGCGTAGCTGATCGCTCCCGCGGCCAGGCCGAGCATCGCGATCTCCGCCCAGTCCGCCACCGCTGCGTCGCGGTCGCGGGCCGCGGTGATCCGGTCGGTGACCAGCACGTCCTCGTCGCCGGCGGTCGAGGCCTGGTCGCTCACCAGCAGGGTGTGGTGGCCGGCGCCCAGCTGGAGGTTGATCGTGCCGCGGAGGTCGTCCAGCACGCCGCCGAGGGCGTCGGGGTGCCCGTCGAGGCGGACGTCGGCGATCGAGGAGACGTACACCCGGTCGTCCCCCGCGCCGAGGTCGACGTTCGTCGTCGCCGTGGTGCCGCGGACGTTGAGCACGTCGTCGCCGGTGCCGAGGGCCAGGTCGAGGGTCTCGACGCCGGTGTAGGTGATGCCGTCGGTGCGCAGCAGTCCGTCGATCGCCGACGTCGCGCCGGTCGCGGTCAGCACGTACTGGACGGGGTGCGCGGGATCGGCGTTCGCCTCTCCGCGGAACCCGATCAGGTAGCCGGTGCCGACCTGCCACACGTAGACCGACGCGGCACAGACGGTCTCCCCGCCGAGGCCACAGCTGGTGGCGTCGGGGAAGATCAGCGTCTGGAGGGCTGCGGCGAGGTCAGCGGCGCTCGTGCCGGCGGCCACCACGATGCTGCCCAGTGCGCTGCTCACGCCACCGACCAGCCGGGCGAGGCCGAGGGTGAAGCTCCCGGCGGCCGGGTTGACCGCGTACAGCAGGTCGAGCGAGCGGCCGAGCGCGTCGAGCGCGGCCCGCGCCACCATGTCGAGCCCGGTCAGCGTCGTCCCGGTCAGCCACCCGAGGTTGGCGTTGGTGTCGCCAGAATCGTCGAGGGTGACCGTGTCGTCGCCCGCGCCGCCGTCCAGCAGGAGCGTGGCCGCGAGCAGGTCGAGCAGCCCGTCCGCGCTGCCGACCACGATCGTGTCGTCGCCCGCGGCGCCGGCGATCCGGGTGTGGCCGTCGATCGTGCGGACGACCACGCGGTCGTCGCCGTCTCCGGCGTCGACCTCCGTGGTGCCGGAGTGGGTCGACTCGACCGTCAGGGTGTCGGCGCCGCTGCCCAGCAGCAGCTGGACGGCCTCCGCGTCGAGGTAGGTGACGCCGGAGTCGAGCATCCCGAACCCGGTGAGGGAGTCGCCGTCCAGCGTCCCGGAGGCCCCGGCCGTCCGCGCGCGGTCGTCGAACACCACCGAGTCCACCTGGCCGGTCTCGATCGCCGCACCGGTGGTGGCGGTCACCGGGTGCGGGTGCCCGGACGACTCGCCGGGCAGCAGCACGGGCAGGTAGGTGTCGATCTCGATGTCGTAGTCGGGGTCCGGGTCGTTGCCGCCGGCGACCACCAGGGCGCCCTGGACGGCGGCGAGGGTGGTGGTGGCGAAGGACACCGTGGTGGTGGTCCCGTCCGCGGCCCGGACGGTCACGTCCGGCGCGCTGCCGCCGACCTGGATGCGGTCGCTGCCCAGGCCGCCGAACACCGACACCGCGACCTCGGCGGAGGTCGACAGCACGTAGATGCGGTCGTCGCCCTGCATGCCGTAGACGACCAGCTTCTCGATGTTGGCGTAGCTGACCTGGATCCCGCTGCCCCAGATGCCGTCCGCGGTGATCACGAACAGGTTGTTCGACTCGTCGCCGACGATGACGACCAGGTCCTTGCCGCCGCCGCCGTCGATGTCGACCGGCGAGTTCAGCGAGTAGGTGATCTGGTCGGAGCCGGCGCCGGTGTTGATCGCGGCGAGGGAGTCCTTGTCCACGAAGGTGCGGACCACGAAGATGTCGTCGCCGTCGTTGCCGTTGAGCGAAATCGCCGCCTGGTTGCGGTAGACCTCGAAGATGTCGTTGCCGTCGTTGCCGTTGATCGTCGCTGCCCGGTGGACGCCGTCGGAGAGCCAGCCGCGGGTCGACTCGAAGGTGGCGCCCGCCCCGAACTCCACGTTCGCCACGTAGTCGGTGAACACCTGGCCGATGCGCGTGAGGTCGTTGCCTGCGCCGAGGTCGGCGGTCACGCGCGCGGCCGTGCTGTCGAAGGCGACCACGTCGTCCCCGCCCAGGGTGTTCAGGGCGACGCCGGTGATGTCGGCGGCGTAGGTGACCCACTCCGCGGCCGTCCAGGCACCGGCCACCGCCGCGGTCAGGGAGGCCACGAGCCCCAGCGCCGCGGTGGCCCGGAGCAGCAGGACGTCGGCGAGGCCGGTGCCGTTGATCGTCAGCACGTGCGCGAGGTCCGCGTCCGTGACGTCGATCCGGGACGTGCCGTTGCCCCACAGGTGGACGGTGGTGGTGTCCGCGCCGAGCCCGCCCTCGAGGTGCAGGCGGCCGGCCAGCGCGTTCGGCGTCGCCGGGGTGTCCGGGGTCTCGTTGACGGTGAAGGCATCGTCGCCGGCCCCGCCGTCGACCAGGGTCGCGACGCTGGTCGACGCCACCAGGACGGTGTCGTCGCCGCTGCCCAGCAGCACCGACAGGGCCTCAGCGGTGCCGTAGGTGACGGTGCCGGGCATGCCGAAGCCGGTGACGGTCGTGGCGCGGACGACACCGGCCAGGTCGGCGAGCGACCCGCTCGCGTCCAGCACGACGCTGTCGGTGCCCGCCCCTCCGGCGAGGGTGACCTCGCCGTCGATGCCGGTCAGCACGCTGCCCGCGGCGCCGCCGGTCGAGGAGAGCCGGACGGTGTCGTCGCCGGCACCGGCGTCCACGAGGGTGGTGCCGCCGTGCGTGCCGAGGACCGCCAGCAGGTCGTCGCCGGAACCGAGCTGCAGGGTCAGCGCCTCGACACCCGCGTAGGCGATCCCACCGGTCATGCCGAGCCCGGTGATCGCCGTGGCGGTCAGCGTGCCGGTGTTGTCCGCGCCGTCCGCCGCGTCCGAGGTGACCAGCGTGTCGAGGCCGGCCTGGTCACCGGTCGTGCCGAGGTCGAGGGTGAGCAGGGCGCCGATGCCGTTCAGGGTGCCGCTGCCGATCGTCCAGTCGCCGCTCGCCGCGCCGCTGCCGACCAGCACGAGGTCGTCGCCCGACCCGGTGGCGACGGTGTGGGGCACCGCGATGCCGCGGACGGCGACCCGGTCGCTGCCGTTGCCGGTGTCGATCGACACCTCGTCCGCGCCGTGGGTGATCGTCACCCAGGCGTCGGCCCCGGTGCGGGCCAGGACCTGCCCGAGGGTCACGACGACGTCCTCGCGGAGGCTGGTGCCGAACACGCTCAGGGTGTCGGTGCCGGCGGAGGCCTCGACGGCGATCGAAGCGCCGGCCGCCCCGCGCAGCTCGACGCGGACGCTGTCGTCGCCCCCGGCCGGGGCGATGGTGACGGCGCCGGTCCAGGCCAGCACCGTGCGGGTGGTGCCGGCCACCAGCACGCCGTCCGCGTCGCCCACGAGGAAGCGGTTGGCCCCCGCGCCGCCGGTGAGGACGGCCCGTTCGAAGAGGCCGCCCAGGTCCTCGACCGTGACGTCGCCGGCGAAGTCGGTGCCGCTCACCGTGCCGACGACGAACAGGTTGTCGTACAGGCCCATGTCGGCGTCGAAGGTCTCCACCAGGGTGTCCGTGCCCCCCGCGTCGGCGAAGGTGTCGCGGCCCGCGCCACCGGTGATCGTGTCGTCGCCGAGGCCGGAGTCGATGGCGTCGGCGTACGGCGATCCGACGATCACGTCGTCGCCCTCTCCGCCGGAGAGGAACAGCGACGCGCGGTCGTCGGCCATGCCGGAGGCGGTGATCGTGTCGTTGCCGCCGAGCCCCTGGACGGTCACGGCGTCGCCCTCCGCGCGCACGGCACCGACGGCCCACACGCTGTAGTGGGAGACCCGGGTGATGCGCAGCTGGGTGCTGTCGGCGGTGTCGGGGTTGCCGTCGTCCCAGGTGGCGGTGGCCACGGTGAAGGAGTCCGCGGCGCCCGAGCCCTGCACGACCAGGCGGTCGGACCCGCCCGCGCCGAACTGGACGGCCAGCGCGGTGACCCCGGTGCCGTCCAGGTCCTGCACGGTCACGCTGTCGGAACCGCTGCCCGCGTCGATGACGATGCCCTCGACCGCGGACGACGTCCGGGAGGTCGCGCCGGAGGTGTAGCTCACCGAGGTGCCGCTGGCACCGACGACGAGGGTGTCGCTGCCGCCGGTCAGGGTGAGCAGCAGGCTGTCGGCGCCCGTCCCGCCGTCGATCACGGTGGTGGCGGCGCCGTTGAGGACGGCCTCCAGGGCGTCGTCGCCGCTGCCGCCGTCCAGCCGCGCGGTGTAGCCGTTGCCGAGCAGGTGGTCGTTGCCGGCCTCGCCGTAGAGCTGGACGGCGCCGCGTCCCTCGTGGGACAGGACGTCGTTGCCGTCGCCGCCGCGCAGCGTGCCCCCGCCGGTGCCGGAGGCGGTCAGGACGTCGTCGTCCCCACCGCCGCGGACGGTGGCCGTCCCGCTGCCGGACACCGTGATCACGTCCCCGCCGGTGCCGCCGTCGAGCTCGACCGGTACCAGCACAGAGTCGCCGACGACCACGGAGTCGTCGCCCGCGCCGAGGTTCCCGACGATGCTCGTCACGCCGGTGTAGGTGTTGCTGCGCCCGAACGCGGTCACCTTGATGGTCGCGTCGTCCGCGGTGCCGCCGACCTGCTCGACCACGTACGACTCGGCGGTGTCGGTCTCGCCGATGTTGCGCAGGCTCGCCCGGTCGCCGACGTTCAGGTAGAGCGTGCCGCCGGACCACGTGTGGTCGGACTCGGTCTCGCCCGCCCCGCCGGCGAGGTAGGTGGGCTGCGGGAACTGCAGGTAGCCGAGGGTGAAGCTGGCGGTCTTGCGGAACGTCCAGAACAGGAACTTGATCCGGACCTCGATGCTCAGCTCGACCTTCACCCGCCCGTTCTGGCCCGCGGTGGCGGTGTCGAGGGAGAACCAGGCGGAGATGCCGGCGCCGGCGATCGTGAAGCCGAACGCGCGCACCGAGACGTCCGCGGACAGCCCGAGGGTGAAGTAGTAGGTGCCGTTGTCGCGGGAGACCGAGGCGATGCGGAAGCTGAAGTCGCCGCGGATGCCGAAGCTGCTCGACCCGATCTGGAGGTAGCCCGACAGCGACACGTCGAAGCTGCCGGCCGAGTTCAGCCAGATGGAACCGCTCATCCCGACCAGCCCGAACAGCTTCATGCTCGCGGTGGCGCGCAGCTCCCACTTGCTGCCCACGACCTCGATCGAGAAGGTGGTGCTGACGTCGATGATCGACAGGATCGACACCTTGCCGCTGAGGCTGAGGCTGAACGAGTGGGCACGGATCCCGAGCAGTGCGACGCCGGCGGTGTTCAGGCTGAGGTAGCCGCTGCCCTCGATCGAGAAGACCCCGGAGTCGCCGCCGGCCTTCACCGACACGGCGAGGCGCATGGCGAAGCCCGCGCTCTGCACGGTCGCCGCGCCGGCGGCGTCGAACGCGAGCCCGGCGATGTCGAAGTGCACGGCGAAGGCGAGCTGGAAGCCCGCGGGCGTGATCGCGATCTCGACGCTGCCGCTCGCGCTGGCCAGGCCGATGAAGGTGACGGTGCCGGTGATGCGCAGCAGGAAGCCGGGCGCGACGGTGGTGCCGCCGGGGAGCGTCGCCAGCGCCCCGGTGGTGTTCACCTGCACCAGGACGGCGCCGGAAAGGGTCAGCCCGATGCCGGAGCCGAAGCCCAGCCCCGCGTCGAGGACGAGTTCGAACGAGGCCACCAGCCCCTTGGCGTTCGCCGTGAGGCCGGCGTCCACGCCGATGGTCCCGATGCCGGCCAGTGCCAGGTCACCGACGACGTGGAGGGACAGCTCCGTGGTCGAGACCGCGAACTCCACGCTGCCGTGGATCGTGAGCACGTTCAGCAGCACCAGGTCGCCGGTCATCGTCAGTGCGACCCCGGAGGGGACGGTGACCGTCTCGGGCACCATGTTGCCGTCGCCGTCGAGGGTGAAGCCGGTGAAGCCGCCGGACGCGTCGTGGTCGACGGCGAAGATCTCGACCTCGCGCTCGTCGGCGAAGGTGTTCACGCTGAGCAGGAACGCGCCGTTGAACTTCACGCCCGGCACAGAGCTCGTGCCGACGAGCAGCTCGATGCGGCCGACGAAGCCGGTGTTGCCGGGCCCGACGTAGGCGTTGAGGTTCACCAGGCCGGTGACGGCGCCGAGGAACGGGATCGTCCCGCCGACGGCACCGATGACCTCCAGGCGTGCGTCGAGGCCGGAGCCGGCCGCCGTGATGCCCAGGTAGCCGTCCAGCCGGATGACCCTCGTGATGGCGATGGTCGCCTTCACCGTCGCCTTGACGTAGAACTCCGGGGTGGCGCCCGCCACTGGCTTGCCGTCCAGCCCGGGCGCGCTGGCGTAGATGGTGAGGGTGGTCGGGTCGCCGGGCTTGAGCAGCGGACGCAGCGCCACCGGGACGTCCAGGCTCAGGGTCTCGCGCGTGGTGTTGAACATCAGCGACACCGAGCCGGTCACCTCGAAGATGTCCTCGAAGGTCGGCAGGCCGACCGAGACCCCGGCGCCGACCGTGATGCTGCCGGCCACGCCGATGTGGCCGGGGTCGGTGCGCACGAACAGGACGCCGGTCACCGAGCCGTAGGTGATCGCGTACGCGCCGGTGCCGTAGGTGAACTCGCCGGTGAGGTAGAGGTCCATCTGCGGGTGCTCGGACATCGAGACCGACAGGTACACCCCGCCCTGCACCCGGAACAGCACCGTGCTGGTGGTGGGGATCTTGACCTCGACCTTCGCGGCCAGCTCGAGCCCGAAGCTGTACGGGTTCAGCGCGTAGGTCTTGGTGAGCGGCCCGCCGTTGGCGCCCAGGCCCTCGAGAGTGAGCGTCTCGGTGCGGGTCTGGCCGGTGAGGTTGATCTGGAGCGTGCCCGCGCCGTACAGCGACAGTCCGTAGGGCTCCAGGGCCGAGAAGTCGGTGTTGACCGTCGCCACGCCCCAGAACTGCGGGACGGAGGTGCTGGGGTCGCCCAGGTCGAGGATGAACCGTCCGGCGGTGGCGCCCACCGTGCCCAGCCCGTAGATCGACATCGCGCCGGAGAAGGTCAGGATGAACACCTTGCGCGCCACGTCGATCTCGAGGGTGACCTGCGCGTGCAGGTCGAGCAGCGGGTCGTCCATCAGGCCCAGGGCCTGCAGCAGGATGCCGCCGGAGAGCTCGATGAAGAACGACTTCCCCTGCTCGATCAGGGTGAAGTGGCCCGCGGCGGCGGCGCCGGCGTTGCCCGCGGCGTCCGTCCAGCCGGCGGCGAGGCCGACGTCCACCGCACCGGCGACCAGGCTGCCGGTGTAGAAGTAGCGGACGGTGTCGCCGTCGACGGCGATCGCGCCGGCCGCGACGAGCGACGAGGCTCCCGCACCGCTCAGCGACAGCGTCCGGGTGAGCAGGGTGGCGAGGGTGAGGCCGCCGACGCCGCTGTAGGTGACGTCGAACCACACGGCCTGGACGGGCGTGGCAGCGGTCGCTGCGCCCGCCGTGGCGGCCTGGCCGGTCGTGCTGGCCCAGCTGCCGGCGACGAAGCCGATGCCGGAGGCTGCCGGCATCGAGCCGGTGAAGCCGAAGAAGTACCGGAAGGTCGAACCGCTGACGAGCACCGGGGTGCCGATCAGGGTGACCGTGCCGCTGGTGAAGGTGAACTCTGCGGCCGCGTCGGTGATCGTCGCGGGATCGACCGCGTACCCGTTGATGTCGGCGAAGGTGATGTCGACGTAACCCCGGTTGTTGAACACCACGACGTCGACGACCTGGCCGGTGTAGGGGCCGGTCACGGTGGCGGTCGGGCTCGCGACGGTGAAGGTCTCGGTCTCCCCGACGTTGCGGGTGCCGGAGGTGTCGGCGAAGCTGCCGGAGACGAAGGTGATGGTGTACCGCCCCACGGCGAGGGTGCCGCTGAAGGAGTACCGCCAGGTGTTGGTTGTGCCGACCCGGACGGGGCTGCCGAGGGCGATCTCTGCGCCCGACGCGTCGCGGAGGATGACCTCGCCGCCGCCGATCGTGGCCGGGTCGATGTCGTAGCCGTACGACCCGCGGAAGGTGATCTCGATGTACTTGCGGAGGTTGATGACGTCGCGGCCGACCGTCTGGCCTGAGTCCGCGGAGTCCGCGGTGGCGCCGACGACGGTGAAGCCGTAGCGGGCGTCCGCCGGTGGCGCCCGGCCGGCCTCGGGGGTGAACATCGCCAGCGAGACCGTGACGACCACCGCGCCGACGGTGAACGCGCCGTCGAGCAGGAACCGGTAGGTGGTGCCGGACACCAGGATCGGCGCCTGGCCGGAGACGGTCACCGCTGTGGCGCCGGCGTCCGACAACGTGACCTTGTCCGAGGTGATCCGGGACGGGTCCAGGGTCCAGCCGGCGTGCCCGGTGAAGGTGATGTCGAGGTAGCTGCTGGCGCTGATCGCCAGCGCGACCGGGGCGGCGTGCCCGGCGTACGCGTCGTCGGCGAGGACCTCCGACACCTGCCCGGTCGCGCCGGTCACCGTGACGCTGAGCGCCCCGGTGCCGGCCACCGTGACCGGGATCGCCACGCCGTCAGCGGTCCGGACGATGCTGCGCGTGGGATCGAGGGTCACCGACACGTTGTTGGCGGTGTCCACGTACAGCTGGAGTCCCTCGGTGGTCGTGTCGACGTCGAGGTAGGACGCCGCGTCCAGCAGCGAGGCCAGGTCGACACCGTCGGCCACGGTCAGCGACAGCACGGCCTTGCCTGCGGCCGTGATCGTGATCGTGACGGTGCCGAGCGTGACCGGCGCGGTGGTCGCGAACGACCAGGAGCCCGCCAGCGGGGTGACGGCGACGGTGCCGCTGCCGAACGAGCCGGTGATCCAGTAACGGATCGTGTAGCTGCTGCCCGTGCCGGACACCAGCAGCGGCGCGCGGGTGGCGTCGAGGGCCGCGGTGCCCAGGCCCGCGCCGGAGAGGGTGAACTCCGCGGCGGCGTCCAGCAGGGAGGCGAGGTCGATGGTGCGCCCGTCGGGGGCGGTGAAGACCACGTCGATCCAGGTGCGCGGGTCGCGGCCGTTGATCACGTGGATGTCGATGGACGCCCCGGAGGCCGGGTCGGTGATCACAGCGGTCGGGCCGGCGACGGTGAACGAGAGCGTCGTCGCAGCGCTGCCGGCGCCGGTGGTGGTCGTGCCGTTGGCGGTGACGTCGGCGTTCTTCACCGCGCCGGCGGCGAAGGCGAGCGTGTACTCGCCCAGCCCGAGCGTGCCGCTGGCCAGGCTGTAGCGGAACCGGGTGACGCCCAGGGCTGCGGTCGCCGCGGTGAGCAGGTCCTGCCCGCTCGCGAGGTCGGCCTGCTTCAGCACTTGGACGGTCACGGCGGCCGTGGCCGCGTCCCCGTCGTCGTCGTAGGTGTAGGACGCCACGCCGCCGCTGACCAGCAACGGTGCGAACACGATCCCGGTCGCGGTGGTCACCGCGACGATGGGCACCGGCGTGCCGCTGGCGAGCGTCAGTGGGGTGCCGTTGAGCATCAGGGTGAACTCCTGGCCGGTGTCCAGGATGTCGGCCAGGTCGAGGGCTGCGCCGGACGGGGCGGTGAACACCACGTCGACCCAGGTGGAGGCCTTGTCCACGTCCACCGTGCCGCCGTTGCTGCCCGGGCCGCCCAGGTCGACGCCCGGCTGGCCGGTGGTGGCCGTCGGGTCGGCCGCGTCGAACACGTCGAAGGTGACCTCGTTGCCGGAGGAGTTCCGGAAGCCCATCTTCAGCTTGCCGTACAGGGTCAGCAGGCGGACCTGGTCGGGGATGTCGGCGAGGAACAGCACCGTGGCGTTGCCCTGGGCGACCTTGGACAGGTCGACGTACAGGCGCCCGGAGAGCGAGAGCTGGTCGGCGAGGAAGTTCAGCTTGCCGATGATCAGCACCTTGCCGTCGGTGGAGATCTTGAGGATCACCTGGCCGTTGAACAGCTGCTCCGAGGTGTAGATCGAGTAGATCTTGGCCGAGCCGGTGATCACCATCGGCGCGGTGAAGGCCGCGAGGAAGCCGCCCATGGACGGGTTGGCCGCGATCGCCTTCGCCTGGGCGGCCACCTGCGACTTCAGGGAGGTCAGCCAGGTCTCCGCGGTCTCCTGGGTCGGCAGTCCGGCGACCGTGGAGCGCAGCGCGAACGGGTCGTCCAGCGAGGGCAGGGACTTGAAGAACTCCACCCCGGCGGCGAAGTCGTTGATGCTGAGGCCGGAGTTCGGCTCGAGCAGGATGCCGCCGGGCACCTCGACGCTCAGGAACACCGACAGCGGGCCGAGCTCGCTGAGGCCCAGCCGGATCGTGAACCCGGCCAGTCCGGCGATCGAGAAGCCGCCCTGGAGGCCGAGGTAGAACACCCGCTGGGCCACCGGGGTGGTCGTGTCGAAGGTGCCGATGATGTTGTAGGAGGAGTCCAGGCGCAGGATGCCGCCGACCAGGCCGGCGCTGATCTGGCCGCCGAAAAGGTCGCCGGCGACGGTGACGCCGAAGGACTCGATCGCGATGATCGGGAACCTGCCCTCCGCCAGCAGGGACGGCTGGATCTTCACGCCCTCGACCGTGCCGGAGAACTGGAGGCCGGCCAGACCCTGGAGGCCGGTGACCGAGGCGGACAGCGTGATCACGAAGTCGCCGGGGGCGTTCTCGATGTCGTCCCACTGGATGCCGAGCGCGTTGATGCGGATCGGAAGCCAGCTCGGCCACTTGAACGAGTCGCCGGTGGCGGAGCCCACCGAAAGGAAGATGCCGAAGCCGGTGAGCGCCCGGAAGCCGCCGTTACCGGTGAAGGCGAAGTTGCGTCCCTCTCCACCGAGGACCAGCGAGCCGATGCTGACCGTGGCACCGACCGAGCCGAAGCTCACCATCAGCGCGTCGGTGCCGGCCGCGCCGGTGTCGAGGCGGAAGTCGCGGGCGCTCAGCGTGACGTAGCTGCCGATCACCACCGAGAGCGTGTCGACGCTCATCTGGAAGGCGTCCACCTTGCCGCGGGTGAAGGTGACGGCGATCCGGAAGGCCTCGTCGTCCGCGGTGCCGTCGGCCCGCTTGTCGTCGGCGGTCTTGCGGTCGGTGAGGGTGGCGGAGAAGGTCTTGCCCGGGAACAGCGCCGCGCCGCCGGAGGCCAGGTAGATCTGGCCGGTGAAGTCGGCGTCCGCCTTGCCGTCGGTGATCGTGACGCTCAGCCCGGACACGCCGACCCGGATGTCGTCCAGCTCGAGGATGCCGCCGAAGCTCAGCTTCGACGCGCCGGAGGTGGAGGTCAGGCCGTTCCCGTCCGCGGGCGCCGGCAGGGTCGAGGACGGGGAGCGGAACACCAGCTCCGCTGTGCCGAGGGTGAAGCCGTTGTCGCGGATCACCAGGCCGGGGACGAGCCCGGCGGCCAGCACCTCGTCGTTGTTGGCGGGGATGTTGGACTTCGCCGTCGGGTTGTAGGGCCGCAGGTTCCCGGTGATGCCGAACCGCGGCAGGGTGAGCGTGGCGGTGTTGATCACGACCAGCTGCTGGCCGACCGCCGCGTCCGGGTCGTACTTCACCTGGACGCCGGTGGCGCTCAGCTGTGCGACGTTCGGGATCTCCGCGGCCAGCGAGGCGACACCGATCGACCAGGCGCCGGTCGGCTCGACCCGGACGTTGCCGCTGAGCAGGCCGAAGACGTCCACCGCGAGGCCGAAGCTGCCGCTCAGCCCGATCAGGTCGACGCTGACGCCGCTGGAGGTCTGCGCGCTCGTGGGGGCGGCGCCGTTGGTCGCGCCGGTGCGGCCGAACGCGAGGCTGGCGCGGTTCACCGTGAGCGTGATGGTGATCACGACCATGCCGTCGGCGAACCCGAAGTCGCCCAGCCCGATGCTCGGGTCCTGCAGCGTCAGCGGCCCGAGCGAGAGGGCTCCGCTGGCCACCTTCTCCCCCGGCGCGGACGGGTCGATCGTGAACGACTGGGTCTGGGCGAAGTTGCGGTTGCCGTCGGTGGAGGCGAACCCGTTGGCGGCGAAGGTCAGCAGCACGGTGCCCGTGGTGAACAGCCCGACCTGGTTGGCCGTGTTCTTGTCGGTCAGGAAGTACCGGTACGTCACGGAGGTGGCGCTCGCGTCGCGTCCGGACATCAGCAGGGCTCCGGCGAACTGCGCGTCCGCGACGCCGCTGCCCGACAGCACGAACGGCGCCGTGGCGAGGCCGGTCTTGTCGATCGCCGCACCGTCGAGGCTGGTGTAGGTGACGTCGAGGTAGCGCTGGGCGTTCAGCTGCCCGACGGTGATCGTGCCGCCGTTGGCCGGCGACGCGATGGCCGCGATCGGGCCGGGGGCGGTTTGGGTCGGCGTGGCGGTGAACAGGACGAACGACTCGTCCTCGCCCATGGTGAGCGCGCCGTTGTTGTCGCCGAACGAGCCGGAGATGAAGCGGACGGTGACCAGCCCGTTGGCCGGGAGGCCGGAGACCGCGTACTCCCAGACGTTCCCGACGAGCTTCGGCGTGCCGATCGAGACGGTGGTCGAGACCGTGCCGTTCACGAGCACCTGGAACTCCGGCGCAGCGTCCAGGATCGTCTGCGGGTTGATGCCCACACCGTTGACGTCGTTGACCGCGATCCTGATCGTCGTCGGCGCCGTCGACAGCACCTGGTTCTTCAGCGGGCCGGCGAGGTCGGCGGTCGGGAAGAGCGTCGGTGCGGTCACGGCGCCGGTGAGCACGTCGGTGTTCGGGAACAGCTCGAAGCTGACCATCTTGAAGGTGGTGAGCCGGAAGCCGGTCGCCCGCGAGATGCTGAAGGCGCCGTAGCCGAGCAGGCTCGCGACGCGGGTGTCGCCGATCTTCACCACGATGGACGCCGGCGTGATCGCCACGTCCAGGTCGCCGTTGGGCTGGCGGGTCAGCGCCAGGTTGCCGGCGATCTGGAAGACCCCGGCCACCGAGATGGCCAGGTTGGTGGCCCGGAACGAGAAGGTGCCGGCCGGGATCGCGGCGGCGGGCGTCCCCGAGCCGGGCAGGACGGGCGGGGTGAGCGCCGCGGTGCTGGTGTTGACCGAGAAGGCGACCGTGCCGGAGACGGTGAGGCCGTCGAGTCCGAACAGGGCGAAGGTGCCGGAGGCGACCAGGGCGAAGCCGGTGGCGTCCTTGACGAACGCGAGGCTGGCGTTGCGGACCAGCACGCCGATCGCGTCGGGGTTGTCGCTGCCATCGGCGAGCTTCGAGGGGCCCTTGCCGACGAACAGTTCCAGCCCGGTGCCGGCGAAGGTGCCGTCGGCGCCGATCGAGAACTGGCCGGCCCGCAGTTCCAGGATGTCGCCGAAGCTGAACGACACGTCGGAGACGATGAAGGCGAAGGTCGGGCTCGCCGCCAGGGCGACGTCGAGGGTCTGTGTGCCCACCTCGATGCTCTGGTCGACCGCGACGCCCGTGGTGTTCACGGTGAAGCCGGCCGACGCGTCGAGCGCGAAGCCGTCTCCGGCCACCGCGACCGTGCCGGTCAGCATGCCGGCCACGCCGCCGGTCGCCGTCCGCACGGCCGGGGTGGTGCCGACGGCGGGGACCGTGACCGCGCCAGCGCCGAAGACGATCAGCGCGCCGCTGGCCCCGGTGACGCCCGGCCCTCCGGAGACCGCGCCGGCGCCGATGCTGATGTTCGCCATGGCGATCCGGGTGACGGTCGCGGTGCCCGACCCGAACCGGTCGAACGCGATGTCGCCGTGCAGGGCGAGGCTGCCGATCGTGATGTCGATGTTGCTGGCGGCGATCCGCAGGTAGGGGCCCTTGCGGAGCACGAGGGTGCGGGTGCCCGCGGGCGTCCCGTCCGCGCCGGTGAAGGAGACGGTCTGGGTGACCGCGACGCCCAGCGTGTTCACCTGGAGCGTGAGGTCGGTCCTGACCCCCACCGGCAGGTTCACCAGGGCGATCGTCCCGGTGAGCTCGCCGGCGAAACCGGTGGGCAGCATCAGCAGGACGCCGCCGCCGCCGGTGAGCCGGAGGCCGGTGTCGTCGTCGGTGGTGCCCGGGTCGCCGGCGTCGCCGAGGAACAGGCTGACGTCGCTGAAGCCCATCCGGACCACCTTGACCCCGGCCGCGGTCCGGGTCTGCTCGAAGAGCACGACGCCGGACAGGCTCTGGCCGAACAGGGTGATCGCGGCCGGGTCGTCCAGCAGGCCCACCTGCACGCGCAGGGTGTTCTTCGGGACGACCAGCGACGCCGTGACCGCACCGATCGTGATGGTGCGCGAGACCGCGGCGGCGGTGGTGTTCACCTGGAGCACGACGGTGGCGTCCAGGCTGAGGTCCTTCGACAGCGTCGGCGAGAGCGTGATCCCGGCCACCAGCGAGCCGGCGATCCCGCCGCGGGTGATCAGGAGCGCGCCGGTGCTCACCGTCACGGTGGCGAACGTCGTGGCGCCGTCGCCGAGGGTGAGGCTCGCGTTGCTGACCACGAGCGTCAGCTCCGTGCCGCTGCGGGCGAAGCCTACGTCGCCGGTCAGGCGCTGCCCGGCGATGCCCACGACCAGCCCGGTGCCGCTCACCGCGACCGACGACGCGGCCAGGGTCGTGCCGTCGAGGTCGTAGGCGCGGGTCAGGGTGTTGAGCGAGACCTCGAAGGTGCCCGAGAACGTGACGCCGGGGATGTCGATCGCGACCGTCGCGGTGATGCGTCCGGCGATGCCGCCCGGCTGACCGGCGGACGCCGGGACGATCTGGAGGGTGCCGGAGCCGTTGCTGACGACCACGACGTCGCGACCGTCGCTGCCCAGCCGGAGCGAGAGGTTGGCGAACCCGACCGTGGTGAGGTAGCTGCGGGTCGCCGGCAGGTTGCCGTCGTCGTCGAGCTGCGCGCGGCGGTCGACGCTGAGGTCGGTGGCGAACCGCTGGCCGCCCAGGTCGATCGACACGCCCGTGACCGCGACGCTGACGAAGTCGCCGGCCTCGAGGCGAAGCCGGGTGGTGCTGCCGCCGACGACGAACAGCTCGTCGACCGCCAGCGGCGTGGTGACGCCGCCCGTCGTGCGCGCCATCCGGTTGATCGAGACCGCGACGCCCGCGCTGATGGGCGCGATGCCCGCGCCGAGGCTGATCGTGGCCGTGGCGGAGACCGAGCCGGCCAGGCCGTCCGCGGTGACCAGGATCAGTGCCGTGCCGCCGCTGACCCGGACGCCGATGTCGTCGGTGGTGTCATCGGTGGTGCCGCCGTCCGCACCCAGGAAGAGGGTGACGCCGGTGGCCGCGATCTTGAGGCTGCTGCCGTCGTCCGCTGTGCCCAGCCGGCGGTCTGCGCCGGCGGTGGCGACCTGCTCGAACGAGAACGCGCCGCCGAACTGCTGGCCGGCGATGCTCACGCTCACCGGGTGCGCGGTGCTGCCCAGCTCGACGCGCAGGAAGCGCCCGGCGGGGAGGTCGAGGCCCAGGCCGGCGTCCTTCACCGGGGAGGTCGTGGTGTTCACCGCGAGGGCGACGTCGGTCGCACCGAGGACGAGCCCGGTGTCGTCCAGGCCGACCAGCTCGACGGTCCCGGCCAGCTGGGTGGCGAGGCCCGCGCGGGTGAGCAGCAGGCTGCCGTGGCCGTCGGTGAGCTGCAGCCCGCGGTCGTCGTCCGTCGTGGACGCGGACCCGGCGTCGCCGAGGAAGAGGCGCACCCCGCTGGCGCTGATCGTGGTGACGCGCGCGCCGGCCGGGCCGGACTGGGTGATCCACAAGGTGCCCGACAGGGTCTGCCCCGCGACCGAGAGCTGGACGTCGGTGCCGCCGATGCGCAGGCTGTTCGCCGCGGTGTCGATCTCCAGTCGCACCGTGCCGCCCAGGCTCACCGACGGCACGTTCAGCGCGACCGTGACGCTGAGCGAGCCGGTCATCGCCGGGGTGGCTCCACCGGTGAGGACGAAGCTGCCGCTGCCCTCGCTGAGGACGACCAGGTCGGTGGTGCCGTCGCCCAGGCGCAGGGAGGCGTCGGCGAGCACGACGCGGGTCGTGGTGCCGTCCTGCTCCACCGAGACCGAGCCGCGCAGGGTCTGTCCGGCGATCGTGAGCGCGATCCCGGTGCCGGCGACCCGCAGGTACGGCCCGGCCTTCACGTCGAGCGCGACGGTGGTGCCGCCCACCGTCACCGACTCGCGCACCGGCTGGTCGGAGCGGTTCACCAGCAGGGCGAAGGTGCCCGAGACCGCGACGGAGTCCGGCAGCAGGCCGCCGAGGTCGATCCGGCCGGCCAGGCTGCCGGCGAGGCCGGCGGTGGTGACGACGAACAGGCCGGTGACCCCGTCCAGGATCGGGGTGTCGGTGGCCGAGAGGGCGAAGGCCGCCCCGCTGACCGCGATCACCGTCCGGGCTGCCCCGAGGCTCGTGGTGGCGCGGCTGACCAGGAACGACCCGGACAGCACCGGCCCACCCAGGCCGATCGCCATGCCGGTGCCGGTGAAGCCGACCGTTCCCGCAGCGGTGTCCACCTCGAAGCGCAGCTCGTCCGCGTCGAGGGTGAAGCCGGAGCCGAGATCGATGCTGGTCCGCGTCAGCGCGACCGTCCCGCGCAGGCCCGTCGGCGTGAGGGTGAGGTCCCCGTCCAGGTTCAGCGGCCCGATCGGGTCGCCGAGGTCGACCTCGACGGAGAGGGTGATCCTGGTGGTGCGTCCGGCGGCGGTGGTGGCCTGGACCACGCCCACGCTCCCCACCAGGGCGAAGCCGCCCACGGTGAGGGTGACGTCGTCGGCGCTGAGCGACAGGCTGGGCTCGCCGGGGGCGGGGCTCGTGTCCACGGCGAGGGCGAGGTCGCCGGACAGGTCGAGGCCGGGGACGGCGAGGCTGACGGTTCCCGACACCGAGCCGGCCAGCCCGGTGGCGTCCAGCACCAGGGAGCCCGTGCCGTTGGTGAGGCGGACGACGTCGGTGGTGCCGTCGCCGAAGCCCGCCTGGAGGTTGGCGACGGTGACGGTGGTCGTCGTGCCCGACTTCTCGAAGCTGATGTCGCCGGAGAGCCGCTGGCCCGCGATCACCAGGGCGACGCCGGTGCCCTCCACCCGCAGGTACGGTCCCGCCGGCAGCGAGAGGCTGAGCGTCTGGTCGTCGAGGGAGACCTCCTGGGTCACCTTCGCGCCGGTGGAGTTCACGGCGACGGCGAAGGTGCCGGTGAAGCCGACCGCGTCCCCGGGGACGACCAGCCGGACGGTGCCGCCGACCCGGCCGGCGACGCCTGCCGCGGTGACCGCGAAGTACGCGGTGCCGTCGGTGAGGCTGACGCCGGCGGTGAGCGCGCCGCCCGCGTCCGTGGTGCCCAGCACCAGCGTGACCCGGGTGGCGACGACCTGGACGGTGACCGGCGGCTGCGTGCCGGCGGGGGCCTGCGGGCTGACCTGGCCGGTCACCTGGGAGAATACGAAGACACCGCCGAGCTGCTGCCCGGCGACGGTGAGGCGGGCCGGGGTTGCGGTCGTGCCGACCTGGACGCGCACCGAGCGTGCGGCGAGCTCGACACCGTCGACGACCTTCGCCGCCGCGGACGTGTTCAGCTGCAGGCTCACCGCACCGGCGAGGTCGATGGCTGCGCCGCCGGCGAAGGTGATGTCGCCGGTCAGCGACAACGCCGTGCCGGCCGGGGTCAGGCTGATCTGGCCCGCTGCCACGGTGACGACCGCGACGCCGTTGCCCAGGCTGAGGGTCAGCGGGTCGCCGCCCGCGCGGGCGCTGGTGCCGAAGCTGATCGTCAGGCCGGACGGGGAGGTGGCCACGGCGACCGTGCCGGTGAGCAGTTGCCCGCCCACGCCGATCGCCAGGTCGTCGCCCACCACGCTGACCGTGCCGTTGGCGACCGACTCCCCCAGCAGGGTCTGCGGCGAGCCGGTGTTGTTGAGCCGCACGTCCACCGTGCCGGTGAGCGTCACCCCGGAGAAGCCGGCGAGGGTGATCGTGCCGGTCACGGCGAAGGCGTGCCCGGTGCCGGCCTTGATCGCCTGGCCCGCGGTGACCGCGATGTACACGCCCTGGGCGAGCGGGTTGGGTTCGGTGCCCGCGTCGTCGAGGTAGCCCGGGCCCTTGCCGACGAAGACCCGCGCAGAGGTGATCGTCAGCACGCCGGCGCCGAAGGTCAGGTCGCCGTAGATCTCGACGTTGTCGCCGATCCGGATGCCGCCGGAGACGGTCACCACGACGAACGGCGAGCCCGCGCTGGCGACCTCGGTGTCGCTGAAGGTGAGCTGGAGCGTCGCGGTGCCCACGGCCACGACCTGGTCGACCGCGCCGGTGGTGTTGTTGAAGCGGACGGAGACCCGGGCGCCCGCGCTGAACGCGCTGCTCGCCGACACCGACACCGCGCCGGCGAAGTAGCCCGCGACGCCGGCCGCCGTGACGAGGAAGACGCCCTCGCCCTCGGTCACCGAGTGGCCGTCCGTGCCGCCGGTCGGGGTGAGGGAGACGCTGACGCCCGTGAACGCGACCACCGTCGAGGTGGTCGCCCCCTGGGTGCTGCGGCTGACGGCGAAGCTGCCGCGCAGCGTGAAGCCGCCCGCCCCTCCGATGCCGAGGGCGCCGTCGACGACGGTCACCGCGACGAAGGGTCCGGCGGCGACGTCGATGCCGAGTTCCGGTCGCGCGACGTCGGCGGGCGTCGTGTTGAGCTGGAGCGCGACCGCTCCGGACAGCGTCACGCCGGGGAGGTGGAAGACGCCGTCCAGCGAGCCGCTGAAGCTCGCGGCGACGCCGGCGGTGGTGACCACCAGTGCGCCGGACCAGTGGTTGTCCGCGGTCACGGTGACGGCGGAGCCGAGGGTGAAGGTGACCGTGGTGGCCGCCAGCGCCACCTCACCGGTCACGGCGTCGTAGCGGACGTCGAGGCTGGCGGCGCCGAGGCTGAATGCGGGGGCGGCGAGCGTGATCGAGGCGCCGGTGACACGGACGGCGACACCCGGGGCGATCCCGCCGGAGGTGGTCGTGCCGCTGTTGAAGGCGACCGCGACCGAGCCGGTCACCGTCAGCCCTCCGGTGTTCACCTGGAGGGTGGTCACGGTCAGGGTGCCGACGCTGCCGGCCGCCGTGGTGGTCAGGGTGCCGGTGATCCCGCCGGCCAGCACCAGGGGTCCCGCGCCGAACGCGATGCGGCCGTTGCGGACGTCGATCGACAGCGAGCCGGTCGCCTTCGTGATCGTGACGTCGGCCACCAGCTCGACCGCGCCGCTGACCGCGAGGGTCACGCCCGTGCCCGAGATCCGCAGCGGGACGTCCGCACCGATGTTCAGGGTGGTGGTGACTCCGGCGACGGTGAACGACTCGGTGACGGTGCCGCCGGTGCTGTTCAGCTCCAGGCCGAGGGTGCCCGCCAGCGTGAGCCCGGGGACGCCGACCAGTGCGACGGTGCCGCTCACGCGCCCGGCGATCCCGGTGCCGGGGAGGACGAAGAGCGCCGTGCCGTCGGTCAGCGTCAGCAGGGTGCGGGTGCCGTCGCCCAGGGAGAGCTGCACGGAGGTGAGGGCCAGGCGCACCACGCTGCCGCCGTCGTCGGTCGTCGCGTTCTCGAGCAGGAGGTTGCCGCGCAGGCTCTGGCCGGCCACGACGACGGTGACGCCGACGCCCTCGACCCGCAGGTACGGGCCCGCGGGCAGGTCGAGCGACACCCGTCCGCCGCCCACGACGAGCTCCTCTGCGACCGCGACGCCGGTGGTGTTGACGGCCAGCCGGATCGTCCCGGTCACACTGAACGGCGCCGACGCGACCTGGAGGGTGGCCGACAGCGTGCCGGCCACACCGGAGCCGGTGAGGACCAGCAGCCCCGAGATCTGGTCCGCGCCGAAACCGCCCAGGGCCAGGGAGCCGTTCGCGAGCCCGACGCGGACCACGCCGGCACCGTCGGCGGTCGTCGCCTGTTCGAAGGCGACGTCCGCCTCGAGCTCCTGTCCGAGGACGGCCACCCGCGCGTGGCCGGCGAGCGCGACGGCGATCGGTGAGGCACCGGTGGTGTCGAGGTCGATCGACACGTCACCGGTGACGGACACCCCGCCCGCGGCGAGGGCGAGCGACACGTCCAGTGACAGGACGAGACCGGCCGCGGAGAGCACGACCTCCGCGGTCGTGCCGGTCACCTGGCGCGCGGTGAGGACCGGCGCGTCGGCCGTCCCGCCCAGCGCGAGGCTGGTGTTGCGCAGGCGCAGGGTGAGCGTGCCGGCCGCTGTGTCGCGGACGATGGCCAGGTCGGTGGCCAGCCGCTGGCCAGCCACCTCCAGGGTGATGTCCTCGCCCACCACGGCGAGGTAGTCGCCGGGCGGCGCGGCGAGCTCGATGGGCTCGCCGTCACCGATCCGGAAGCTCGTCAACAGCTCGGCCGTGCCGGTGTTGAGCACGACCTCCAGGCTGCCCGACAGGCTCACCTGCGGGACGGAGAGCGCGACCGTGCCGGCGATCCGGCCGGCCAGCCCGTCCGTGCCGGAGACCAGCAGCGCGGTCCCGCCGGTGACGGTCAGCAACCCCCCGAAGCTGACCGTCACCTGGCTCAGGGCCACCCGCAGCACGGTGCTGGGCGAGGTGGCTGTTGTGGTGGCCTTCTCGACGGCGATGTTGCCGGAGAAGGACTGGCCGAACACCGTCAGCGTGATGCCGGTGCCCTCGACCCGCAGGTACGGGCCGGCCGCGAGGGAGAGGTCGACGGTGTGGCCGGCGAACGTCACCGACGCCGAGACCTCCGCCGCCGTGGTGTTGACCGCGACCGAGAGCGTCCCGCTGAACCCCGCGTCGGCGCCGAGGTCGAGGGTGATCGCGCCCGAGATGGTGCCGGCGAGCCCGCTGCCGGAGACCACCAGCAGGCCCGTGCCGCCGACCAGCGCCACGCCGTACCCGGGGCCGCCGATCGACAGGCCCACGTCGGCGAGGCCGAGGATCGTCACGGCCGCGCCGTCGCCGTCCGTCCCGCGCTGCACGAGCACGTCGGCGGTCAGCTGCTGGCCCGCGATGGTCAGGCTGAGGTCGTCGGCGACCACCCGCAGCGGTGTGGTCGCGCCGGCACGCGTGTCGGCCTCCACCGTCACGGTGGTGCCGTCGAGGCCGAGGGCGGGGACGTCGATGGTGGCCTGGATGCTGCCGAACAGGCCGGCGGCGGTGAGAGTGAGCGAGCCGCTGACGGCGCTGACCGTGACGGCGGAACCCAGGTCGATGCCCGCGTCCGCCAGCGTGACGGTGACGTCTCCGCCCGTGCGGCCGAAGTCGATCGTGCCGGTCAGCGCCACGCCGCCGAAGGCGAGAGTCGCCCCGCTCACGGTGAACTCGGTGACCGTCGTCGTGGCGTCGAACGCGACGTCGACGCCGGCGTCGGTGCTGCCGGGGATGACGAGGGTCTCGTCGATGACCGCGCCGGTGGTGTTGACCCGCACCGCCGTGGTGCCGGCGAGGGTGAGCCCGGACACTCCGACGATGCTGACGGTGCCGGAGGCGACGAGGGCGTAGCCGCCGTTGTAGGAGATGAGGCCGACCCGCGCGTCGCTGAGCAGGACGCCGACCGCGAGCGGGTTCACCGCTCCGCTGGCGAGCTTGGCCGGCCCCCGTCCGAGGAACACCATCAGGCCCGTGCCCGCGAACACCTGGGCGGCGACGCTCGCCCCGCCGACGGTGATCGTGCCGTCGGAGAAGCTGACGTTGCCCTCGATCGTCACGAAGTCGCCGATCGTGAGCGTGGCGTCGGAGATGCTGAGGCTGAACGAGTTCGCCGGCACCGCCACGCTGAGCGTGCGTCCGTCGAGTTCGACGCTCGCCTCGACGTCACCGCCGGTCGTGTTGACCTGGAGCAGCGCGCTGCCGGAGATCGACGCCCCACCGGCGGACGCGGCCGCGGTGCCGGACAGGTAGCCGGCGACGCCGCCGTCGCTGATCACCAGCAGGCCGGACCCGTTGGTGAGGGCGGCCTCCGTCGCGGTGCCGATCCAGGCGGTGAGCCCGCTGACGGCGATCACCGTCTGCACGCCGCCGTCCACCGTGGCCCGGGAGAAGGAGAGCGCGCCGCTGATCCGGCCCAGGGACGCCACCGAGAGCGGCTGGTCGGCGGGGACGATCAGGGTGACGCGGAAGGCGCCGGTGGCGGTGTCGATGGCCACGGCCACGTCGAAGGTTCCGCTGACGAGGTCGGCGAGCGCGAACGTCGCCCGCGCCGACAGGGTCCCGCGGACGCCGTCGGCGGCCACGATCAGGGTGGCGTCGAGCTCGGAGACCTCCAGCGCGGGATCGGTGGCCGACGGATCGGCGGCGAAGGAGAAGCCGCCGTCGGCGACGGTGAGCTCGATGCCGTCCGCGGTGCGGGAGAACCAGGCCTCGCCGGCCCGGATCACGACGCCGGCGACGGTCAGTTCGAGCGTGCTGCCGCCGACCCTGACCCTGCCGGCCGCGGTGTCGAGTTCCGCTCCGATGTCTCCGCTGAGGCTCACCCCGGGGACGCTCAGCGCGACGCTGCCGCTGACGGCCCCGGTCAGGCCGGCGGCGGAGACCGTCAGGGTGGCCGCCGCGCCGGTCAGCCGGACGGCCCCGCCCGCGAGTTCGACGATGCCGTTGGCGAGGACGAACTCGAGGTCGTCGGCCGCGGTGACGCTGAGGTCGCCGCTGATCGTCTGGCCGAGGACGGCGAGCGTGACGCCGGTGCCCGCGACGGAGAAGGTGCCGGCGGCCGTGTCGAAGGACGCGGCGAGCGAGCCGGACAGGGTGACGTCAGTGACGGCCAGCGCCAGGTCGCCGGCGACGGTGCCGGTGAGGCCCGCGGCGGTGACCACGAACTCGCCACTGCCGTTGGCCAGCGTGAGCACTCCTCCGCCGAGGGAGAACGCCGCGTCGCTCACCGCGATGGTGGCCACGGTGGCGCCGGTGCCGTCGACGCCCCGGCTGACCGCCAGCGTCGCGGTGACCGTCTGCCCGCCGATCGTCAGCCGCGCGCCAGAGGCGACCACGCGCAGCCACGGCCCGGCCGGGAGGCCGCCGACGGCGACACCGGAGGTGTTGACCTCGACAGAGACGTCGGAGCTGAACTGGAGGGCGTCCAGGTCGGAGCTCACCGTGCCGGACAGCGAACCGGAGACCCCGGCACTGTTCACCGCCAGCGCGCCGGTGATGCCGTCCACCGCGAGCAGCGTGGCGGCGCCGGCGGCGATGCGGAACGACCCGCCGGTGACGCCCAGCTCGACGGTGGTGACGCCGCCGGTGGTGGTGGCCGACAGGCGGAACGATGCGACCTCGAGCTCCACGGTGGCCAGCGTCACCGTCACGGTGGTGCCGGTGATCGCCAGCGACTGGCCGGACGCGTCGGAGGCCAGGTCGAGGCTGAAGTCGCCGGACGCGGCCAGGCCGGGGGCGGTGACGACGAGCGTGCCGGCGATGCTGCCCGACGCTCCGGTGCTGGTGAGGGCGAGGTCGCCCGCCCCGGTGAAGGCGATGCCGGAACCCGCGCCGCCGAGCGTCAGGCGCAGCGCGGTCGCCGCCACGGTCAGCCCGTCCGCGGACTGGGTGATGGCGAGGTCTGCGGTGAGCGCCTGGCCGCCGATCACCAGCGTGGCGCCGGTCGCGGTGACCTGGACGAAGGCGTTCCCGGCGTCCGCGACCTCTGAGGCCGTGAACGACAGCAGGCGGTCACCGGTGCCGCCCACGACGGGGGCGGTCTCCTCGATCGCCGTGGCGAAGCTGTTCACCCGGGCGCGGACGGTGCCGGCGGCGGTGACTCCGGCGAAACCCTCCAGCGCGAGCGAGCCGGAGGCGTCCAGGGCGTAGCGGACGCCGGTCCCGTCGGCCTCGACGAGCAGCGCGACCGCCGCACCCGACAGCCGGACGCCGCGTCCGTCCGCACCGAGGAAGATGTCTCCTGCGGTGAGCGCCAGCAGCGCTCGAACGGTGCTGCTCGTGGCCGAGCGTGCCAGGTCGAGGCGGAGGCCCACCGTGGCCGACAGCAGCCCGGTGGCGACCGCCGTCGCGGTGATCGTGCCCTCGTAGCCGGCGTCGGTGATCGTCAGGCTGCCCTCGCCGCCGGTGACCTCCAGGCGCTGCGCGGTGCCCTCGCCGAGGTCCAGCGCGAGACCCGACACCGCCAGCTCGAGGCTGTCGGCGCTCGCCGCCGCCCGCACGGTCGCGGTGATCGACTGGCCGGCGATGCTCGCGGCGAGGGTGCCGCCGACGACCAGGCCGCCGGCGCCGTAGGTGAGCTCTGCGCCGGTCAGCGCGAGCCCCGCGCCCGCCGAGCCGAAGGTCACGGCGCCGGTGAGGGAGAACTCCACCTGGCCCGTGGCCGCGCGGCTGGTGAGGACCAGGTCGCCGGCGATCGAGACCAGGCCGCCCGCCACCGTCGCGGTGACGCCCGCCGCGGTCAGCACGAGGTCGCGCCCGGTCTGGCTGAGCGAGGCCGAGGCGATCGACAGCGTCGCCACCTCCCCGCCCTGGGCGACGCTGAGCGTCAGGTTCGTCACGGTGAGGGTGAGGGTGCCCGAGTCGGGCTCGCCCGTGACCGTGTAGGTGGCGGAGAGCGTCGTGCTTCCGGACACCCGCCACCCGCCGCTGGCGAGGTCGACGGCGATCGTGCCGGTCACGCTCGCGCTGCCGCTCCAGGTGGCCCCGGCCGGGTCGAAGGTCGCGGTCACCGCGAGGCCGCTGAGGGTGACCCCGGGGGCGAGCGCGAGGGTGGTGTCGCTGAGCGTTCCGTTGAGTTTCCCGACGATCCACGCGACCACGCCCTGCAGCGGGCTGCCGGTGGTGTAGGCCGAGAAGTGCGGGAGGTCGGCGGTGAGGGTCCCGGTGGCCGGGTCCCAGGTGGTGGCCTGCTGCTGGAGCGTCCCGTCTGCGGCGACGTAGTAGATGACGGCACCGGCGTCGGCGGCCGCGACCTGGATGGACAGCCGGGGTGCGATGGCGAAGGTGCTGATCACCGCGCCGGTGCGGGCGTCCCGGGCGTGCAGGTCGTAGACCGGGGAGCCGAGGTGGAGGCCGCTGATCGTCGCGGCGCGGGGGGTCATGCTCACCCATGCGTCTGCGCGGAGCGATCCGGGGGCGAAGCTGAGGGTGGCGCCGGGGGCGGTGAGGGTTCCGCCGAGGGCGGCGAGGACGAGGACGGCGCCGGCGGGACGGCCGGTCGGGAGGGTGGTGCTGAAGCGGGTGAGGTCTGCGGTGACGGTGGCGTCGGTACGCGTCTCGATCGCCGGTGGGCCGCGTCCGGCGTGGATCACCAGGGGGCCGCCGGCGAGGACGGGCGACGACGCACCGACCACGGCGGAGAACCCCGCGTCGTTGACGGCCACCCCCGGGTCAGGCAGGCCGGCGCCGCCGCCGACCGTCGCGGCGGAGGCACCGCCGACGAGAGCCTGCAGCCGCGCGCCGCCCGCCACCTCGGCCAGGAGCCCCGCGGGAAGGTCGACGACGGCCAGCGCGGACGAGCCGACACCCGCCTGGCCCGACAGCCGCACCGGCAGGGCGACAGCGGTGAAGGGCAGCCCGCCCAGGCCGGCCAGCGCGTCCGAGGCCACCGGCGTCCACCGCCCGGCGAGCGCGTGGGCGGTCGTGCGGGAGGTCCCGGTGGCGGTGGCGTCCAGTGCGCCGGTGAGCAGGAGGGAGCGTCCGATGGCGGCGGTCGTGGTGTGGTCGGCCGCGACGAGGGCCGTGCCCTGGCCGCTGGCGATCGCCGTGGCGTCCTGGGTGGCGGTGATCGTGAGGTCCCCGACGGTGAGGGCCGGCCCGGCGGACAGCCGGGCACCGGTGTCGGCGAGCGAGGAGACCAGTGCCGGCCCCCCGGCGGTGACCGAGGTGGCATCGGTGCTGGTGGCGGCGAGGACGAGCGAGTCCGCCCCGCGAAGGTCGGCCGCCTCGCCGACGCCGGCCGCGGTCCGCGCGGAACTGACCGCGACACCGAGGCCGCCGGCGGTGACCTCGAGCTGGTGGCCGGCGCTCGCGCTCACGGCGAGGCCGCTGTCGACGCTCACCAGTGCGCCGTCATCGATACCGCTCGTGGTGGTCAGCACGACGTGGACGACGGCGTCTCCGGCCGCGGCCAGCCGCAGCCGGTCGGTCGTGGACGCGTCGACCTGCGTTGCCGAGCCGGCGGCGATGTGGACGGTGCCGGACAGACCGGCGGAGGTGGTGCTGGACAACCCGGCGGCCAGGTCGGTGCCGGCAGCGAAGGACAGCGTCCCACCGGCCGTGGCGGCCAGCCGGACGCCCGCTGCGGCCAGGTCTGCATCGGACACCGAGACGCTCGTCACCCGGGTCAGTCCCGCGACCAGTGCGGTGCCGACGTCGGCGGAGAGGTTCGTCGTGGTCGCGGCGGTCACGGCCAGCTGCTGGCCCGCAGAGACGGACGTGCCCTGCACCGACGTCGCGGCGAGGGCCGCTGCCGCCGTCGCGTCACCGAGGACGGCCCTCAGGTCCGCGCGCGTGCTGATCGCCACCGAGCCGGTCGCCCCGATCGTCGAGCCCGTGACCTGCACGACGGCGCCGGCGTCCGAGCGCCCGGAGGCGGAGGCGGACAGGTCGACGTCGCCGCCGAAGACCTCGGTGTCCTTCAGGACGAGCAGCGCGTGGGCCGTGTCGCCCGCGGCCACGGCGCCGAGCGTGATGTCCCCGGCACCGTCGCTGCCGCGGGTGTCGATGGTGGCGCTGTCGGCGAGGATGCTCTCGGCGACCACGCTGAGGTCGGCGCCGGTGGCGAGCTCGACGCGTCCGCTGAAGGTCACCGTCGACCCGCTCGCCGTCACGGAGAACCGGTACGACGGGGCCACGACCCGGAGCAGCGCGAGCAGGCTGCGGATCAGGAGCTGGTGGTCGTCCCCGGTGAGCGAGAGGTCGCCCGAGCCGTCGACGCCCACCTCGTCCTGGCCCTCGACGTCCACCTCGAGACTGCTGCGCAGGCCACTCAGGTCGATGCTGATCGAAGCCTGGCCACCGGCCACGCGGACGTGGGTGATGCCGTCGCCCGAGACCCGGACGGAGGTGTCACCGCGGGTGAAGACCCACTGGCCGGCCTCCGGATCGAACCAGACCCTGCCCTTGCCGGAGGCGGTGCCCGGGTACAGGACGGCGCTCGCGCCGTCGATCTGCCAGCGGGCGGGGACGGCGGCTGCCGGCTCGTCCGTGGCGCCGTCGCCGGCACCGGCGGTGGCGGGCGCGTCGGTGGCAGGTCCGTCCGGCGTGGCGGGCGCCGGTTCGTCCGCGATCGTGGGCGCCGGTGCCGGCTCCTCCGCGGCGGGGGCCGAGGGCTCGTCCGTTGCCGGCGCGTCCGCCGCGGCGCCCGCGGTCTCCTCCAGCGGCGTGATCAATGCCTGTGCGCCCCGGGCCGGCGCGTCCGTGGGCGGCAGCGCCGCGGGCACGTGCCTGCGTTGGCCGGGCAGCAGTTCCGGGGCCATCACGCCGTGGCGGCTGTGGCCCAGCCCGACGGCGTGGCCGACCTCGTGGCGAAGGACGGTCGTCAGGTCCATCCGGTCCCAGCCCCAGCCCGAGGCGTCCCGGTCGATGGTCACCCGGCGCCCCTCGGCCAGCCCGAGGTAGCCGTCGGGGAGGTCCGCCACCCGCGCGGTGACTCCGGCCGTGTCGGCACCGGCGGCGCGCCACTCGGCGAGCACGCGCGGCAGGGTCGCCCGCAGCTCCGGGGTGGACAAAATGCGTACGTCGCCGGACGGCCCGACCGCGCTGCGCAGCGGTTCACCGGTCGCGGGGGGATCCTGGGTCCCGTCCCCGGACGTCTCTCCCGAGCCGGTGCCGCCCGTGCCGCCGCTGCCGTCGGAGGCCAGCGGGCACGAGATGGACGCGGCCCCGCCGGTCGCCCCACCGACGGCCACGCACTGGCTGGTGGACAGTGCCTTCGACAGGGCCTCGAGCGCCTTCTGGAGCTGGCGGTTCGCCCGCGCGCGGGCTGCGGCGATCGCCTTCGCCCTCTTCAGCAGGGCAATGCGCTGCTGGGCGGCGGCCGCCCGGCTCGCGGCCAGGTGCTGCTCGGCGAGGAGCTTCTTGATCACGGCGGCCGCACGCGCACGGGTGAGCGGCTGCTGCGGTGCGGCGGCGTCCCTGAGGCGGACGGTCGTCCCGGTCTCGGGGGAAGGCGTCGACCCCGTGCCCGCGGCCGGCGCCGTGCCGGCGGGCCGGGCTGCGGGCTCGGCCGCCTGCGCGACGGGAGCAGAGAGGAGGAGTCCCGCGACGAGGGCGTAGGAGACGGCCAGCGAGACCGGGCGCAGCCAGGAACGGGGGCGGCCCCCCTGCCCCCTGCTCTCCCGGCTCAGCCTCATCGCGCTCCGCGTCCATGTGGTGCTCCGTGCCGGTGCCGTGCACTGGCGGGAGCGAATGGCGAGATCTCGTGCTGAGGCTACCGCTGCCCGACCGGAATTGTTACCCACGAATTGCGAATTCAGACAGCAGTGAATGGCACTGTCACCCGAACAGGTGACAAGGAAATCCGGGCCCGAAAGTCGCGAACGGAAAATGGCTCCACGGGGGTGCGTCGCGCCCGTCGGCAGAGGACGCTGTTACCACCATGCAGCGGGCCGGACCGGCCCTGACCAGAGAAGGTGGAGGCACGATGTCCCGATCCGAGAGCGCCGGCCGTCCTCCGCGATGGTGGCGCGCGGTCCTGGGGGTGGTGCTCGCGGTGCTGGCCGGCGTGCTCGCACCCGCGGCCGTCGTGGCCGACTGGGCGCACCACCAGGTCGACGACACCGAGGCCTTCGTGGCCGCCTACGGCCCCCTTGTCCGCGACCCACGCGTGCAGGAGGCCCTAACCGCGTCCCTCACCGACGCGATCAACCGGCAGCTCGGGCTGGAGGACAACCGGCTCGCCAGTGCGCTCGTCCAGCGCGCCGTCGGGCAGGCCGCGGGCAGCGACGCGTTCGAGACGGCCTGGACGGCCAGCCTGCGCCTCGCGCACTCCGAACTGCGCGCGCTGCTCTCCGGCGACCCCGGGCGGCTCCAGGTGGTGGACGGTGAGGTGCAGCTGCGCTTCGCCCCGTTCGTGGACGCCGTCACCCAGCGGTTGACCGAGGCCGGCGTCCCGTTCCTGGACCGCCTGCCGGAGGTCACCGGCGGCTACACGCTGTTGCGGGTCGACCCGGCCCTGCTGCCCGCGCTCCAGGCGGCCTACCGGGTGATCGGTATCGGCGCCGCCTGGCTCGGGGTCCTGGCGTTGCTCGCGGCGATCGGCGCCGTGGCGGTCTGGCCAGCCCGGCGTCGCGCGCTGATCACCGTCGGGGCGGCGGTCGCCGTCGGTATCGTCGCCACGTGGTGGGCGACGACGGCCGTCGTCCGTGCGCTGGTGGACGGGCTGTCCCCCGCCCTCTCCCCCGTGGCGGGGGCGGTGGCGGAGACGGCCCTGGCGCCGCTCGCCTCCCCGGCCCTCGCCGTCGCTGTCACCGGCGCGCTGCTCGCGACCATGGCCGCCCTGGCCGCACGCACGCCACAATCCTGACCCGCGGGCCAGGGTTGTCAGTGGTGCGTGGGGGTGCCGCTCAACTTATGCGGCGGTAATCCTGGGCGTCGTCGGTGTCGTCACCGTCGTCGTAGCGACCGGCCAAGTCGCTGTACTGGTCGTCCTCGACCTCGTCCTCGGGCTGGAACCCGGGCTCGAGGCCGTCTCCACGAAGTTCGCGCTCGAGCGAACTGAAGTCGGTGGAGTAGGAACGGTACTTCAGATCGCGAGCGACCTTGGTCTGCTTCGCCTTCGCACGGCCGCGCCCCATGAGGTCAGCCCCCTTCGCAGCGGTCGAGCCGCTTCAAGAATCAATCAAGTGTCTTCGTGAGGCCAAGGGTACCCAATCAGCGCACGGCCGCAAAGACGACGCTCAGCCCCGGAGAGGGTGCTCTCCGTGCAGTTCCACGCGGGCGGGCGCCCCGGGTTCGGGACGGATCCCGCCGAGCACCCAGGACGCGATGCCCGCCTGCCCGGCGAGCAGGCTCGCTGTGGCGACCGAGGCCTCCGGGAGCACCAGGGCCATGCCGACGCCCTGGTTCAGGGTCGCCTCCACGTCCGGCTGCGAGATGCGTCCGAGGTCCTGCACGAGGCCGAAGACCGCCGGCGGCGTCCACGACGCACGGTCGAGGTCGGCGACGACGCCGTCGGGCAGCACCCGCACGAGGTTGTTGGCCAGGCCGCCGCCGGTGATGTGGCTGATCGAGTGCACCTCGACCGCGTCGATGATCGCCAGCAGGTCTTTGGCGTACACCCGGGTCGGGGTGAGCAGCTCCTCGCCCAGCGTGCGGCCCAGCTCCGGCACGTCCCTGTCCAGCTCCCAGCCGGCGGAGGCGATCACGTGCCGCACGAGGGAGTACCCGTTGGAGTGCAGCCCAGAGGACGCCAGCGCCAGCACGGCGTCGCCGGGACGCACCCGGTCGGCCCCGAGGATCCGGTCGTACTCCACGACGCCGGTGGTGGCGCCGGCGATGTCGAACTCCTCGGGCGCGAGCAGGCCGGGATGCTCCGCGGTCTCGCCCCCCAGCAGCGCGGCGCCCGCGGCGGTGCACGCCGCAGCGATCCCACCCACGATCGCCGCGATGCGCTCGGGGAAGACCTTCCCGCACGCGATGTAGTCGGTGACGAACAGCGGCTCGGCGCCGGTGACCACCAGGTCGTCGACGAGCATGCCGACGAGGTCCCAGCCGATCGTGTCGTAGACGCCCATCGCCTGGGCGATCGCCACCTTGGTGCCGACCCCGTCCGTGGAGGTGGCCAGCACCGGACGCCGGTAGCGCGCGAGTGCCGAGGCGTCGAAGAAGCCGGCGAAGCCGCCGAGGCCGCCCAGCACCTCCGGCCGGTGGCTGGCCGCGACGGAGGCCTTCATCAGTTCCACGGCCCGGTCGCCGGCGACGATGTCGACACCGGCGGCGGCGTAGGCGCTCTGCTCAGCAGCCAAGCTTCTGCTCCAATCCCATCTGGCGGGCACGGTCGGCGGGGATCGGCACCGGATAGGTGCCCTCGAAGCAGGCGCGGCACAGCTTGCGCCCGGAGATGCCGGTGGACGCGGTGAGACCCTCCAGGCTGATGTAGCCGAGGGAATCGGCGCCGATCGAGCGGCAGATCTCGTCCACGCTGAGACCGGGCGCGATCAGCTCGGCGCGCGTGGCGAAGTCGATGCCGTAGAAGCACGGCCACTGCACGGGCGGGGACGAGATGCGCACGTGCACCTCGGCCGCGCCGGCCTCGCGGAGCATCTTCACCAGCGCGCGCTGGGTGTTGCCGCGGACGATCGAGTCGTCCACCACCACCAGCCGCTTGCCCTCGATGACGTCGCGGATCGGGTTCAGCTTCAGCCGGATGCCGAGCTGGCGGATGGTCTGGGACGGCTGGATGAACGTCCGCCCGACATAGGAGTTCTTCACCAGGCCCAGGCCGTAGGGGATGCCGGACGCCTCCGCGAACCCGATGGCCGACGGCGTCCCCGACTCGGGGGTGGGGATCACCAGGTCGGCGTCTGCCGGGGCCTCCATGGCCAGCGTCCGGCCGATCTCGACGCGCACCGCGTGCACCCGGCGGCCGGAGATGAGGGTGTCGGGACGAGCGAGGTAGACGTACTCGAACAGGCACCCCTTCGGGTCGGCCTGCGCGAAGCGCGTGCTGTTCAGCCCCGACTCGTCGATCCAGATCAACTCGCCCGGCTCGACCTCGCGGATCAGCGACGCCCCGATGATGTCGAGCGCTGCGGTCTCGCTCGCGACCACCCAGCCCGACGCCAGCCGACCGAGCACGAGCGGGTGGATGCCCTGGGCGTCGCGCGCGGCGAACAGCGTGTGCTCGGTGGCGAAGACCAGGCAGAAGGCGCCCTGGAGTCGGGGCAGCACCTCGAGCGCCGCCTCCTTCAGGCCGTTCTCCGCGTGGGCCGTCATCAGCGCGGTGACCAGCGCGGTGTCGGAGGTGGAGTCCATGCGGTTCTTGCGCGGCACCTGGGACGGCTCGACGCTCTGGCCCAGCCAGGCCTCGAGCTCGTCGGTGTTGGTGAGGTTGCCGTTGTGCGCGAGCGCGAGGCTGAAGTCGCGGGTCCCGCGGAAGGTCGGCTGGGCGTTGTCCCAGGTGCTGGCGCCGGTGGTGGAGTAGCGGCAGTGGCCGACGGCGAGGAACCCGTTGAGGGAGTTCAGCGTGGGCTCGTCGAACACCTGCGAGACCAGGCCCATGTCCTTGAAGACCATGATGCGCTCGCCGTTGCTGACCGCCATGCCGGCAGACTCCTGCCCGCGGTGCTGGAGGGCGTAGAGGCCGAAGTAGGTGAGCTTGGCCACCTCTTCGCCGGGCGCCCACACGCCGAAGACGCCACAGGCGTCCCTGGGTCCGGGGTCGTCGGTCCAGTCGTCACCCGGGCTCTGCACGGCCCGAGTCTACCGGCCGTGGCCGACGACCCCGGACGGGGTTCACTTCACGATGCGGATGTTGAACGGGTAGCGGTAGTCCTGCCCGCTCGTGGTCTGGACGGCCGCGACGATCTTGAAGATCAGCCACAGCAGGCCGACCAGCGGAGCGAGGATGAAGCCGACGATGACCACCATCAGCACGATGCTGACGATCATGGCGATCGACATGGTGATGTCGAAGTTCAGCGACTCCACCGCGTTCGCGCGCACCCGCGCGCTCTTCGGGCCCTGCACCAGCATCACCAGCAGCGGGCCGAGGAACGGCAGGCTCACCAGGCCGGCGACGAGGGACGACCAGTGCGCGGCCGTGGCCCAGGTGTTCTCCTCCGCCGGCGAGATCGAGGCGGCGGGCACCATCTGCCCGGGCTGGGCGTAGCCGGGCTGGTAGCCGGCCTGCGCGTAGGGGTCCTGCCCGAAGGCCGGCTGGGCGTACTGCTGCGCCGGGGGCACGGCGTACGGGGACTCCGCGTACGGCGCCTGCGGCTGCGGGACGGCCTGCGGAGCCGGCGACGGCTGGGGCGTGGGCTGGCCGTAGGCCGACTGCGCGAGGTTCTGGGCGTAGTCGCCGCCGAAGGGCGCCGCGGGCGCCACCGGGGGTGCGGGGGGTGCCGGCTCGGGCGCCGGGTGCGGGAGCTCGAGGCTCGGCAGGTCGAGGTTGGTGGCCTGGCCGGGCTGGCGAGCCTCGGTCTCCAGCGCACCGAGGTCCGGAGCGACCGGGGCCTCGGGCTCGACGTCGTCGAGGGCGAGGGGGCCGGGCTCGGCGGGGACGGCGTCCTCGACCGGCTCGGCCATGGGCTCCGCGACCGGCGCGGGATCGACACGCTCGGCGTCCACCGGCTCGGCGCCCACCGGCTCGGCGTCCATCGGCTCGGCGACGGGCTGAGCGACCGGCTCGGGATCGACCAGTTCTGCGTCCACCGGCTCGGGGTCGGTATCGGCGGGGGTCGTGGGCTCGACGGCGGGCTCGGTCTCGATCGGCTCGCGCTCGTCGGCAGGAGTGTTGCTGCTCGGTTCCATGCTGCTCACCCTAGGCGTGGGTGGGGTGGCTGCACAGGCTCGCGCGGGGGAAGCCGGGGGCCGATCGGGGTACGCCCGGGGACCCGCGGGGCGCGACCTGCACGAGGGGGCCGCGCGCGCGTCGCGTCCGCGTACCCTGATGCCCGTGGCCCCCGAGCACCTGGTCGTTCGCCGTCCCTTCGATGACACCGTCTACGGCGTCCTGCCCGCGACCCCGCCGGACGCGGTCGCTCCCGCCGTCGCCCGGGCCAGGGTCGCGCAGCGCGCCTGGGCGAAGGTCCCCGTCACCCGGCGCGCCGCGGTGTTCCGCGAGCTGGCCCGGCTGATCCTCGCCCACCGCGACCGGATCCTCGACACCATCCAGGAGGAGACCGGCAAGGCCCGGATCAGCGCCCTCGAGGAGTTCCTGGACGCGGCCCGCGCGGTGCGCGTGTTCGCGTCCCAGGCCCCCGGGCTGCTGCGGCCGTCCCGCAGGGCCGGAGCCATCCCGCTGCTCACCTGCACCCGGGAGTACCACCGCCCGGTCGGCGTGGTGGGCATCATCAACCCCTGGAACTACCCGTTCAACCTGCCCGCCTCCGACGCGGCCCAGGCGCTGCTGGCCGGCAACGCCGTGGTGCTCAAGCCCGACTCGCAGACGCCGTTCACCGCGCGGCTGCTCGCGGAGCTGCTCGCCCTCGCCGGCCTGCCGGAAAACCTCTTCCAGGTGCTGCCGGGGTCGGGGTCGGTGCTCGGGCCGGCGCTGGTCGCTGAGGTCGACTACGTGATGTTCACCGGCTCCACCGCCACCGGACGCCGGCTGGCCGCCGCGTGCGCCGAACGGCTGATCGGCTTCTCCGGGGAACTGGGCGGCAAGAACCCGCTGCTGGTGCTCGCCGACGCGAACCTGCGGGCCGCCGCGGCAGGGACGGTCCGCGCGGCCTTCGCCAACACCGGCCAGGTGTGCGTGGGCATCGAGCGGGCCTACGTGGTGGGCGAGGTCTACGACCGCTTCGTCGAGGAGCTCCTCGCCCAGGTCGCCTCGCTGCGCCTGGGCGCCGGCCTGGACTGGAACGTCGACGTCGGCTCGCTGGCCTCCGCGGGGCAGCTCGCCGCGGTCTCCCGGCACGTCGAGGACGCCGTCGCGAAGGGCGCGTTCGTGCTCGCCGGCGGTCGGCCGCGGCCCGACCTCGGCCCGTTCTTCTACGAGCCGACCGTGCTGTCCGGGGTCACCGAGGAGATGGCGCTGTGCCGGGAGGAGACCTTCGGCCCCGTGCTCTCGCTGTACCGGGTGGCGTCGGAGGACGAGGCCGTCGAGCGCGCCAACGACTCCCGCTACGGGCTCAACGCCAGCGTCTGGTCCGCCGGACGGGGCGAGGTCGTCGCTGCCCGCCTGCGCGTGGGCACGGTGAACGTCAACGAGGGCTACGCCGCGGCCTGGGGCTCCCACGCCGCGTCCATGGGCGGGATGGGCGAGTCGGGCATGGGACGCCGGCACGGCAGCCACGGCCTGCTGAAGTACACGGAGCCGCAGACGGTGGCCGTGCAGCGGCTGCACCCGATCGCGCCGCCGCGCGGGATGGGCAACAAGGGGTACGCGGACGTCATGACGCGGGCCATCAGCCTGCTGAACCGGTGGGGGTGAGCCGTGGAGCTCGATGGTGCGAGGGTGCTCGTCACGGGTGCGGGCAGCGGCCTGGGCCGCCGGCTCGCCCTGCAGGCTGCGGGCCGCGGTGCCCGCGTCGTCGCGTGGGACCTCGACGGTGAGGCCGTGGCCGAGACCGCACGACAGGCGGGGGCCGGGGCGACCAGCGCCCGTGTGGACGTGACGGACGCAGCCGCGGTGGCCGCCGCCGCCGCGGACGCCGGGGACGTGGACGTGCTGGTGAACTGCGCCGGCGTGGTCACCGGGAAGCCCCTGCTGGAGGCGACCGAGGAGGGGATCCGGCGCACCTTCGAGGTGAACACCCTGGCGATGTACTGGACCACCCGCGCCTTCCTCCCGGGCATGGTCGCCCGTGGACGCGGCAGCCTCGTCACCATCGCCAGCGCCGCCGGCCTGGTGGGCGTCGCCCGGCAGACCGACTACGCGGCCAGCAAGTGGGCTGCGGTCGGCTTCACCGAGTCGTTGCGGGCGGAGCTGCGCGGCAGCGGCGTCCACACGGTGCTGGTGGCGCCCTACTACATCGACACCGGCATGTTCGCCGGGGTGCGGACGAGGTTCCCGCTGCTCCTGCCGATCCTGAAGGAGGCGGAGGTGGCGACGAAGGTGCTCGACGCCATCGCCCGCGACCGCCGCCAGCTGATCCTCCCGCCGCTGGTGCGCGTGGTCCCGGCCCTGCGCGTGCTGCCCGGGCGGGCCTTCGACGCGCTGGTCGACCTGTTCGGCATCAACCACACGATGGACCACTTCCGGGGACGGCAGGTCCGTTGAGCCGAGCGGTCAGCGCGGCGTTCGACCTGCCCGCCGATCCGCCGGGGAGGCAGGAACGGCTGCGCGGGGTGTTCCTGGGGCGTCCCCGGGTGCTCCGGGCGGACTCCCCCGCGGAGGTGCCAGCCATCGTCGAGGCGGCCGAGGCCGCGGCGCTGGCCGGCGCGTGGGTGCTCGGCGGGTTGTCCTACGGTGCCGCCGGGGCGTGGGACGCGGCCCAGCACGCGCGGCGCGACGACACCCCCGCCGCGCACTTCGAGGTCTACGCCGACCCGCCCGGCCCCTGGCCGGAGGACCCGGCCGGACTGCCCGCGCTCGACTGGCGACCCGACCGGACGCTGGCGAACGGGCTGGGCCCGGAGGACGGGGTCACGCGGGTCGTCGGGCACATCGCCGCGGGCGACTGCTACCAGGTGAACCTCACCTCACGGTGGCGGGCGGTCGCCCCCGGAGCCGACCTGTGGGAGCTCTTCCGCGGGCTGGCCGCGGCCCAGCCGGGCGGCTACGCCGTCTACTCGGCTGCCGCCGGGGTGGCCAGCGTGTCGCCGGAGCTCTTCTTCGCGCGCCGCGGCGAGCGGGTGGTGACCGAGCCGATGAAGGGCACCGCGCCCGCGTCCGCCGGGCCGGACGTGCTCGCGACGCCCAAGGAGCGGGCCGAGAACCTCATGATCGTCGACCTGCTCCGCAACGACCTCGGGCGGGTCTGCCTCCCCGGGACCGTGAACGTGGACCGGCTGTTCGAGGTGCACCGGCTGCCGACGGTCTGGCAGCTCACCTCCACGGTGAGCGGACGCACGCCGCCCGGCACCCGGCTGGCGGAGGTCTTCGCCGCACTGTTCCCCTGCGGGTCGGTGACCGGCGCGCCGAAGCTCGCCGCGATGGGCGTGATCGCCGACCTCGAGGACGCCCCGAGGGGCTGGTACTGCGGCGCGCTCGGGCTCATCCGGCCCGGCGGTGACGCGGTGTTCAACGTGCCGATCCGGACGGTCACCGCCCGGGACGGGGTGCTCACCTGCGGCATCGGCAGCGGCGTCGTCGCCGACTCCCTGCCCGCGGCGGAGGTGGTCGAGTGGCACGCCAAGGCCGCCTTCCTCGGCGGCGTCCCGCTGCGCGGCCTGGAGACGATGCTGCTGGTTGACGGCAAGTTCGCCCGCCGGGGCGCCCACCTCGCGCGGCTGGCCGCCACCTGCGCCGCGCACGGGCTGCCGCTGGCTGCCCCGGCGGTGGAGGACCTGCTGGACCGCACCGCGTACGCCCATCCCGCGGGACGGCACCGCGTCCGGCTGGTCGCCGGGGACGGCCCGCCGGCGGTCGAGGTGGCGCCGGCACCGGAGGCGGGCCGCCCGGTGCGCCTCGCGCTGGCCCCGGAAGCGCTGGACGCCGACGGGCTGCTGGGCCCGGTGATCCGGCACAAGACCACCCACCGTGCGCACTACGACCGGCTGCGCCGGGCGGCCGGGCCGGGCGTCGACGACGTCGTGTGCCACAACTCCCGCGGCGAGCTGACCGAGTGCACGCTGGGCAACCTCGCGGTGCTCCTCGACGGCGGGTGGGTGACACCGCCGGAGTCGTCGGGCCTGCTCCCGGGGACGCTGCGCGCCGAACTGCTCGCGTCCGGACAACTGCGCGAGGCCCGGCTGGTCGTCGCCGACCTGGACAAGGCAGAGGGGCTCGCCTTCCTCAACGGGCTGCGCGGCTGGTGCCCGGCCACCCTGTCGGGGTGAGTCCGTACGTTCCCCGGATCCGGGGCGCGATCGCGGATTAGGCTGCCGACGTGGGCGGAATGTTGGCGCTGGACGCCGGCCAGAGCGGGATCCGGTTGCGGTGGGAGCACGGCCTGGAGCGCCTCGAGGGCGACGCCCCCGGCATCCTCACCGACCGCCCGCTGATGCCCCAGGTGGCGGAGGCGGCGATCGCGTTCCTCACCGAGCACCGGCTGACGCCGACCGTGCTCGGCGTGGGCAGTTCCGGCCTGGTGGCGCCGGAGGCCGCAGAGCTCCTCGGGCTGGTGGCGCCGGCCGGCATCACCGAGGTCGCGGTCGCCCACGACTCCACCACCAGCTACCTGGGTGCGCTCGGGGACTCCCCCGGTGCCGTGGTCGCGGCCGGCACCGGCGTGGTCGCGCTCGCCGTCGGCCGGAGGTCCGTGGCACGGGTGGACGGCTGGGGCCACCTGCTCGGCGACGCCGGCAGCGCGTTCTGGATCGGGCGTGCGGGCATGGACGCCGCGATGCGCGGCTACGACGGCCGGGGGCGGATGACCCGGCTGACCGCGCGCCTGGCGGAGCTGTTCCCCGACCTGTCCACGGCGTACGTCGAGCTCCAGTCCGACCATCGCAGGGTGAGCCGCATCGCCGACTTCGCCCGGGTGGTGGACGAGGCCGCCGACACCGACCCGGTGGCGGCCGGGATCATGGACGCCGCGGCGGCGGAGCTCAGCGAGTCGGTGCTGGCCGGGCTGCGCCGGGTGGGGCTGATGGGCCACGAGCCGCCGCAGGTGTGCGCGCTGGGCCAGGTGCTGCGCTCGCGCCACGTCCGCGACCGCTTCACCAGCTACCTGCGCATGCAGTGGCCGTCGCTGACGCTCACCGAGCCGCTCGGCAACGCCCTGCACGGCGCGTCCCTGCTGGCCAACCTCGGCGAGGACAGCCCGCTGGCGGCCCTGGTCGCCCGGGCGGAACTCCCCTAGCCGGGCACGGCTCGGCCCGGCCCACCGCAGCGGACCGGGCCGGAGACCAGGAGATCAGGCCAGGGCGACCGAGGCGACCACCATGTTGTGGTCGGACGGGATGACCCCCGCGAACTTGCCGCCGGAGTCGAGGTTCATGACTTCCTTCCACGCCGTGGTCCGCACGTTGCCCTTGACGAGGATGTAGTCGAGGTGGGCGCCGAGCTTGTAGCCACGGCTGACGTAGTCCTTCGGGCCGCTCGCGAAGTTGTTGAGGGTGAAGTACTCCTCGTTCACCGCCGTCGAGGGCGTCAGATCGGCGCTGGTGGGGATGACCTTCGACTTGTAGGTGTTGCCCAGCGGATCGGTGAAGCCGGCGGCCCGGAAGGCGTCGTAGGCCTTGTTGCCGACGTGGGTCAGCTTGCTGCTGGCGAGGTCACTGCCCCAGATGATCGGCAGTCCGTCGTTGACCCGGTTGAGTTCTGCGATCGCCTTCTTCACCTGCTTCACGCGCACGGAGGTCTTGCTCTTGCTCACGCCGGGCTCGAAGTGGGCGGTGGCGAAGATGAACTGCTTCCCGGTCACCTTGTCGCTGAACTGCGCCCAGGCCATGTAGCGGGCGCTGCCGTTGCCGATCGAGCGGCCGTCCAGGCGCAGCGAGCCGTTGTCCTCCAGGGAGAGGCGCTGGGTGTTGTAGAAGATGCGCGCGTCCTGGGACGCGCCGCGGTTGAGGTAACCGCCACAGCTGCTGAAGGTGCTCGAGGTCCGCGTGCAGTTGTAGCGGGCGTCGTTGGTGACGTCGTAGGAGCCGCCGCGCTCGTTCACCAGGTCGAGCAGGTTCTCGAACTGGGCGATCTTCGTGCCGCTGAGCAGGCCCGGCGAGGCCTCCTGGAGGCCGATCACGTCGAGGCGCTCGTCGACGATCGACTGGGCGACGACCGGGCCGCGGACGCTCCAGCTCTTCTCCCTGCTGTTGACCGGGTTCTTCGAGCAGTTGGCGCAGCGGACGTTGAAGGTGCCCACGCGGAGCGCGGCGTCCGCGGTCGCGGCGGTGGGGGTGTCGACGGCGGCGGCGGGGGCAGGCACCCACGCCGGCGCACTGACGAGTGTCGCGGCGAAGGCTGCGACCAGGGCCCGGACGAGACGGGCGCGGGAGAACGTCATTGGCGGACTTCCTTGTTCGGGGGGAACAGGGAAACTCTCAGCAATCCCGGGGGAGATCGCTGAGAGCCTCTCAGCTTGCGCTCAGGATAGTGCGTCAGGAAGTGGTTGTGAAGCCGTCCCCGAATTCGTGGCCGGTCAGTCTCCGGTAGGCCTCGAGGTATCGCTCCCGCGTGGCCGCGACGACCTCGTCCGGCAGGTCCGGCGGCGGCGAGACACGGTCCCAGCCGGAGTCGTTGGCCAGCCAGTCGCGCACGTACTGCTTGTCGAAGCTGGGCAGGCTGCGGCCCGGCTGCCAGGCCGCAGCGTCCCAGAACCGTGAGGAGTCGGGGGTGAGGACCTCGTCGGCAAGCACCAGGGTTCCGTCGGGGCGCAGCCCGAACTCGAACTTGGTGTCGGCGAGGATGATCCCCCGCCCTGCGGCCAGTTCCGCGGCCCGGGCGTAGATCGCCAGGGTGGCCTCGCGCAGGCGTCCGGCGAGGTCGGCCCCGTGCAGGGCAACGATCGTGTCGAAGCCCACGTTCTCGTCGTGCTCCCCCATCGGCGCCTTGATCGCCGGGGTGAAGATGGGCTCGGGCAGCCGCGAGCCGTCCAGAAGGCCCTCGGGCAGGGGGACGCCGCACACGGACCGGGCCGCGACGTACTCCGCCCAGCCCGAGCCCGTGAGGTAGCCGCGGGCCACGCACTCCACGGGCACCATGTCGAGCTTCTCCACGACGATCGCCCGTCCGGCCACCTCGGGCGGGACGTCGGTCGAGACCACGTGGTTGGGGATCAGGTCGGCCAGCTGGGCGAACCACCACAGCGACAGCTGGGTGAGGACGGCGCCCTTGTCGGGAATCGGCGTGGGGAGCACGTGGTCGAAGGCCGAGATGGCGTCGGTGGCCACCATCAGGATGCGGTCGCCTGGCCAGGCGTAGAGGCGCCGGACCTTGCCGGTGTGGATCGGGGCGTCGAGCACGACGGCCAGCCTAACGGCGCAGGGGCCGGAGGCGACGACGGGTCCGGGGCGTTCTCGCCGGCCGAGGCCGGGAACCGGTCGGCCCCGCGGGACGTTAGCCTGTACCCGCCGTCCGTCCAGCCGTTCCGGAGGTCCCATGCCCCCCTCGCACGCGTTCGTGCTGACCAGCTTCGGGGGCGGCAACGCGCTCTCGCCGTTCCGCGCCGCGGCGCTCGTCCGCCGCCTGCGAGAGGCGGTGCCCGGGCTCACCGCCGTCAGCGCCCGGCACGTGCACTGGGTGGCCTCTGCGCATGCGCTGGACGCCGACACCACCGACACGCTGCGCCGCCTGCTCACCTACGGGCCGCCGGCCGGGGAGCCCGCTTCTGCCGCAGCGACGGCCGTCGTGGTCGTCGCTCCGCGGCTGGGCACGGTCTCGCCCTGGGCGTCGAAGGCCACCGACATCACACACAACTGCGGCGTGGCCATCCACCGCGTGGAGCGGGTGGTCGAGTACACGCTTGCGGCGGACGCCCCGCTGTCCGACGCCGACCGCACCGCCTGCGCCGCGCTGCTGCACGACCGGATGACCGAGTCGGCGTTCGCGTCGGTCGAGTCCTCGGCCGCCCTCTTCGACGAGCGCGAAGCCGAGCCGATGGCGCATGTCGACGTCACCGGGCGCGGCCGGGTGGCCATCGAGGAGGCCAACACCGCCTTCGGCCTCGCCCTCAGCGACGACGAGATCAACTACCTGGTGGCGTCCTTCACTGAACTACGCCGCAACCCGACCGACGTCGAGTTGATGATGTTCGCCCAGGCGAACTCCGAGCACTGCCGGCACAAGATCTTCAACGCCGACTTCCTGCTCGACGGCGTCCCGCAGGAGCGGTCGCTGTTCTCGATGATCCGCTACACAGAGGCCGTCTGCGGGCAGGGCACCGTGGTGGCCTACAAGGACAACGCCTCGATCATGGAGGGCGGGCGGATCACCGTCTGGGCGCCCGAGGGTGCCGACGGCCCCAGCCGGTACGTCGCGCGCGAGGACGACGTGCACGTGCTGATGAAGGTGGAGACCCACAACCACCCGACGGCCATCAGCCCGTTCCCCGGCGCGGCCACCGGCTCCGGCGGCGAGATCCGGGACGAGGGTGCCACCGGGCGCGGGTCCCGTCCCAAGGCGGGCCTCACCGGCTTCGCCGTGTCGAACCTCCACCTGCCGGGCACGGACGAGCCGTGGGAGCGCGACCCGTACGGCGCGCCCGCCCACATCGCCACCCCGCTGGAGATCATGACGGCGGGGCCGCTCGGCGCCGCGGCCTTCAACAACGAGTTCGGCCGGCCCGGCCTGGGCGGCTTCTTCCGCGTCTTCGAGCAGACGGTGGACGGCGTCCGCCGCGGCTACCACAAGCCGATCATGAGCGCGGGGGGCCTGGGGTCGATCAGCGCGTCCCAGACCGAGAAGATCACCTACCCGGCGGGCACGCTGCTGATCCAGATCGGCGGGCCCGGCATGCGCATCGGCATGGGCGGCGGGGCCGCGTCCTCGATGGCCTCCGGCGCGAACGCCGCCGAGCTCGACTTCGACTCCGTCCAGCGAGGCAACCCCGAGATCCAGCGCCGCGCGCAGGAGGTCATCAACCACTGCGTGAGCCTGGGCGCCGACAACCCGATCCTGTCGATCCATGACGTCGGCGCCGGCGGGCTGTCCAACGCGTTCCCCGAACTCGTGGACGGCGCCGGGCTCGGCGCCCGGTTCGACCTGTCCGCCGTGCCGCTGGAGGAGTCGGGCCTGGCGCCGAAGGAGGTCTGGTGCAACGAGAGCCAGGAGCGCTACGTCCTGGCCGTCGCGCCGGGGTCGCTGGAGCGGTTCGCCGCGTTGTGCGACCGGGAGCGCTGCCCCTACGCGGTCGTGGGCGTCGCCCGTGAGGGCGGCCAGCTGGTGCTCGCCCCCGGCCCGCAGGACGCAGAGGGCGACGACCGGCCGATCGACATGCCGATGGAGGTGCTGCTCGGCAAGCCGCCGCGCATGACCCGCGACGCGACCCGTGTCCCGCGCAGTGCGCCGCCCCTCGACCTGGACGGCGTCGACCTGCGGGACGCCGCCTACGCGGTTCTCCGCCACCCCTCGGTGGCCTCCAAGCGGTTCCTCGTGACGATCGCCGACCGCACCGTCGGCGGGCTCAACCACCGCGACCAGATGGTGGGGCCGTGGCAGGTGCCCGTGGCCGACGTCGCCGTGACCCTGTCCGACCACACCGGGCTCGCCGGCCAGGCGATGTCCTCGGGCGAGCGCATGCCGCTGGCGGCCGTCGACGCCCCGGCGTCCGGGCGGATGGCCGTGGGCGAGGCCCTCACCAACCTGTTCGCCGCTCCGGTGGAGCTGGCCGGGGTGAAGCTGTCGGCCAACTGGATGGCCGCCTGCGGCGAGGAGGGCGAGGACGCAGCCCTCTACGACACGGTGCGGGCCGTGGCGATGGAGCTGTGCCCGGCGCTGGGCATCTCCGTCCCGGTCGGCAAGGACTCGCTGTCGATGCGCACCCGCTGGACCGACGAGTCCGGCCGGCCCCGCCAGGTCACCTCGCCGGTGTCGCTGGTGGTGTCGGCGTTCGCGTCGCTGCGCAGCGTCGCGGGCACCTGGACGCCGCAGCTGCTGCCCGACTCCTCCCTGGTGCTGGTCGACCTCGGCGCCGGGCGCGACCGGCTCGGCGGCTCCATGCTGGCCCAGGTCACCGGCCAGTTCGGCGACGTGGTGCCCGACCTCGACGACCCGGCGCGGCTGGTCGCGTTGGCCGCAGCGCTGGGGCAGCTCCGGGCAGAGGGCCTCGTCACCGCCTACCACGACCGCTCCGACGGGGGCCTGTGGGCCACCGCCTGCGAGCTGGCCTTCGCGGGCGCGACCGGCATCGACCTGGACGTGCCGGGCGTCGCCGCGCTGTTCAGCGAGGAGCTCGGGGTGGTTCTCGGCGTGGCCGACGACGCCGTCGACCGGGTCTTCGCCGTGCTGTCCGGGCACGGGCTGGGCGGCCTGTCCCGCCTCGTCGGCCAGACCTCGCAGGACCGGCGGGTGCGGGTGAGCGTGGCCGGGGAGCCGTTCCTCGACGAGGACCTGCGCGACCTCGCGCAGGCCTGGGACGAGGTGTCGTGGCGCATCTGTGCCCTGCGTGACAACCCGGAGTGCGCGGACGAGGAGCACGCGGCGTTCGGAGCGGACGTGCCCGGCCTGATCGTCGCGCCCACCTTCGACCCGGCCCACGACATCGCAGCGCCGTACCTGTCGGTCGGCGCCCGGCCGAAGGTCGCCGTCCTGCGTGAGCAGGGCGTGAACAGCCACGTGGAGACCGCGCACGCGTTCGCGATGGCCGGTTTCGACGCCTTCGACGTCCACATGACCGACCTGCTGGCGGGCCGGTTCGACCTCGCGGACGCGACCGGCCTGGTGGCCGCCGGCGGCTTCTCCTACGGCGACACCCTCGGCGCCGGCGAGGGCTGGGCGCGGACGGTGCTGTTCAACCCGCGGCTGACCGAGGCGTTCGGCGCCTTCTTCGCCCGGACCGACACCTTCGGCCTCGGCATCTGCAACGGGTGCCAGATGTTCGCCTCCCTCGCCGACCTGATCCCGGGGGCGGAGGCCTGGCCCCTGTTCACCCGGAACCGGTCCGAGCAGTACGAGGCCCGCCTGGCGCAGGTGGAGGTGCTGGAGTCGCCGTCGGTGTTCTTCACCGGGATGGCCGGCAGCCGGCTCCCGATCGCCGTCGCGCACGGCGAGGGCCTGGCCGACTTCGGGGCACGGGGAGACCTCGCGACGGTGCGGCGCGCGGCCCGGTTCGTGGACGGCTTCGGCAACCCCGCCGAGACCTACCCGACCAACCCGAACGGCTCACCGGAGGGGTTGACGGCCGTGACCACGACCGACGGCCGCTTCACCGCGATGATGCCCCACCCCGAACGGGTGGCCCGCAACGCCCAGCTCTCCTGGGCGCCGGACGGCCCGGAGGGCGCCAGCCCCTGGATGCGGATGTTCCGCAACGCGAGGGTCTGGGTGGACTGAGCAGACCACCGGGGAAACTCACCACCGGTGAGGATCGCCGCCCCGCGGAGAATCGATTCACACGCCGGTCACCGGGTGCGAGGAATGTTCACCGGAATTCTCCTCGCGCCCTGCCGCGTTGTGTCACAGTTATGCCCGACGAACCGATAACGGATCGAACACCCCCGGGGAATTCCTCACCGGATTCCCGAATCCGCCGTACTCACCCCCCCAGTAACGGAGTCGTCCGATGGTCACTACCGAGGCACCCCTCGTCCTTTCCGCCCCCACTGCGGACCGCCCGTCCGCGCGACGCGCCCTCGAGCCCGGCGCGGGCTCGCCCCTGGCCGGCGTGTTCACCGGCTGGCACCACGTGCTGCGCCCGCACGCCCCGCGCTACGCCCTGGTGGAGGCGAACCCGTCCTGAGGCGTCGCCGTCCGCGCCAGATGAGGGCGGCGGCCCGCGCTGTCACCGCCCGACGTAGCCGGTCTTCTCCAGCAGGGCCTGTCCCTCGGCCGAGAGAGTCCAGTCGATGAGCGCGCGCAACGGCGGGCCGGGCGGACGGGTCGTGACGATGTTGATGCCTCCGGTCAGCGGGTAGCTGCCATCGCGGATGGAGTCGAGCGTGGGCGGCACGCCGTCGATCGCGACGAGCCTGATGCCCGGGTTGGCGTTCATGACGGTGGCGTACCAGCGGAACGAGTAGCCGATCGCACCGGTGAGGTTGCGGTACCCGGCGACCTCGCTCACGATCCCGCCCATGCCGGTCGCGACCTCCTCCTTGAGGGGGTCGGCCATGGCGCGGTCCTTCATCACCATCGCCAGCATCGCGGTCTGGCTGCCCGAGTCCTCGGGACGCTGGAAGGCGACGATCGGCTCGTCGCGTCCGCCCACCTGCTTCCAGTTCGTGATCCTCCGGCTGTAGATGTCGCGCACCTGGTCGAGAGTGAGGTTCTCGACGGGGTTGTCGCGGTTCACGAAGAAGACGAACGCCTCCCTGCCGATCGGGGTCAGCGAGAGTTCGACGCCCGCCTCACCAGCCTTGGCGAGCTGGCCCTTCGACGGTTGGGCGACGAAGATCGCGTCCACCTCGCCGCCGATCAGGCGGTCGTAAGCGACCGACGTCGTGGAGCAGGCGAGGTACCGGTCGGCGAAGTCGATCCTGTCGTTCTCGTGCGCGGCGGCGTCCGGCAACTGGTAGGTGGCCTGGCCGATCGCGGCGTAGAGCGGGTAGAGGGCTGTCGCACCGTCCAGCCTGGGGTAATCAGCGCTGATTCTCAGGCTCGGCGGCCGGTCCGGTACCGCGAGCCGGTTCCCGGTGACGAACGGCTGGTACTGCCACAGGTTGACCTCGTCGGACATGGAGGCCTCACCCGTGAGCAGGATCGCGGTGGCCACCTGCTGCCCGACCTGCGCGCTCGCCGTCGCCACCAGCGCAAGGCAGGCCACCAGGATCACGGCAAGCGACTGGCGACCGGTCGGACGCGGTTCCCCCCGGGCACCCACCAGGAACCCTGCGACCGTCCCGGCGAGCACCGCGACGAGCGTCACGGGGATGACGAGCGGGGCGCCCCCGAACAGGATGCTGAGCACCAGCGGCAGGTAGGCGAGGGCGGGCACGAAGAACACGTCGACGGTCGCCGCCAGCGTGCCCGTGACGCCGTAGGCCACCACCCAGAGCAGCAGCAGGGCGGCCGGCGAAGCCACCACCGGCAGCAGGGCGGGCACCCAGCGCCCGGGGCGGCGGGGGCTGCGACCGCGCAGCGCTCCCAGCCCGAAGGCGACGACCATGCCGACCATGGCGGCGGCGGCCAGCTGCCAGGCCGTCGACTCGATGGAGGCGGTGAGGAACGCGGACGGGACGGCGACGAGCACGGGGACGCCGAGGTAGCCGAGCGCGATCGAGCCGGCGACGTACCGGGCAGTGGGCGGCACCGTTGCCTCCAGCGGGAGAAGGTTGACCCCAACCTAGCCAGGCCCAGCCCTGCCGGAGGCGGATTCGCGCGACCCGGTGCCGACCGACGGTTGGTCAGGGGCGACCGGCGGCTACAGCACCGAGCCTGGCGTGTACGCGGCGCCCGCGGGGAAGCGCTCGGCCAGTTCGGCGACCCGGGCGGCGATCGCGTCCACCTGGTCGCGCGCCGAGCCGGTGAGCTCCAGCGGGTCGACGACGACCGCGGCGAGCTGCTCGCGGCTCAGCCCGAGGCGCGGGTCTGCGGCGAGCCGGTCGTAGAGGTCGTTGGTGGCCGCGCCCGCCCGCATCGCCAGGGCCACGGCGACGGCGTGCTCCTTGATCGCCTCGTGCGCGGCCTCGCGTCCGACTCCCGCCCGGACGGCGGCCATCAGCACCTTCGTGGTGGTCAGGAACGGGAGGTAGCGCTGGAGCTCGGCCTCGACCACGGCCGGGAAGGCGCCGAACTCGGCGAGCACGGTGAGGAACGTCTCGAACAGTCCGTCGAGCGCGTAGCACGCGTCCGGCAGGGCGACCCGGCGCACCACCGAGCAGGAGACGTCGCCCTCGTTCCACTGGTTGCCGGCCAGCTCAGAGGCCATGGACGCGTAGCCGCGCAGCACCACCATGAGGCCGTTCACCCGTTCGCAGGAGCGGGTGTTCATCTTGTGCGGCATCGCAGACGAGCCGACCTGCCCTTCGGCGAAGCCCTCGGTCACCAGCTCCTGGCCGGCCATCAGCCGGATCGTGGTCGCGAGGCTCGACGGCGCCGCCGCCACCTGGACGAGGGCGGTGAGCGCGTCGTAGTCGAGCGAGCGCGGGTACACCTGGCCGGTCGCGGTGAACACGCCGCCGAAGCCGAGGTGGTCGGCGACCCGCTCCTCCAGCTGGCGCAGCCGGTCCGCGTCCCCGCCGAGCAGGTCGAGCATGTCCTGCGCCGTGCCCATCGGGCCCTTGATCCCGCGCGCGGGGTAGCGGCGAATGAGCTCGTCGACCCGGTCGAAGGCCACGAGCAGCTCGTCTGCGGCGGCGGCGAACCGCTTGCCGAGGGCGGTCGTCTGGGCCGCGACGTTGTGCGAGCGCCCGGCCATCGGCAGGTCGCGGTACTGCACGGCGAGGCGCGCGAGGTTCACCAGGACGGTGACAATGCGCTCACGCACCAGCTCCAGCGACGACAGCAGCTGGCGCTGCTCGATGTTCTCGGTGAGGTCGCGGCTGGTCATGCCCTTGTGCACGTGCTCGTGGCCGGCGAGGGCGTTGAACTCCTCGATGCGGGCCTTCACGTCGTGCCGGGTGACCCGCTCGCGGGCGTCGATGGAGGCCAGGTCGACCTGGTCGAGCACCCGGGAGTAGTCGGCGATCACCGCGTCCGCGTCGTCGCCGCCGAAGTCCACGCCGAGGTCGGCCTGGGCGCGCAGCACCGCCAGCCACAGCCTGCGCTCGGCCACGATCTTGGCCTCGGGCGACCAGATCTCCCGCATCGCCGCCGAGGCGTACCGGGTGGCGAGGACGTCGGGAATCATGCGTTCACCTCTGCGTTGGCGGCCTGGAGGGCGATGTCGGAGCGGGAGAACCCGCCGGGGAGCCCGATCCGGGCGACGGTGGCGTACGCGGCGTCCCGGGCGGCAGCGAGGGTGTCGCCGGTGCCGACAACGGTGAGGACGCGACCGCCGGCGCTCACCAGGCGCCCGTCCGCGTCCAGGGCTGTGCCGGCGTGGAAGACCCCGTCCTGGTCGGCGCCGGTGATCGGGTCACCCCTGCGCGGCGAGTCGGGGTAGCCGTGCGCGGCGACGACGACGCCGACCGCTGCGCCGCTGCCCCACGCCAGCGGGGCGTGCCCGCCGAGACCGCCGGTGGCGGCGGCGTGCAGCACCTCGAACAGCGGCGTCTCGAGGCGGGTGAGCAGCGGCTGCGTCTCCGGGTCGCCGAAGCGGCAGTTGAACTCGACGACCCGCAGGCCGCGGGAGGTGAGGGCCAGCCCGGCGTACACGAGGCCGACGAACGGGGTGCCGCGGCGACGCAGCTCGTCGACGGTCGGCTGGATCACCGTCCGCACCACCTCGTCGGTCAGCCCGGGCGGCGCCCACGGCAACGGGGTGTAGGCGCCCATGCCGCCGGTGTTGGGACCGGCGTCGCCGTCGCCCACCCGCTTGAAGTCCTGGGCCGGCTCGAACGGCAGCACGTGGGTGCCGTCGCTGAGCGCGAAGAGGCTCACCTCCGGCCCGTCGAGGTACTCCTCGACGATCACCGCGCGGCACCCGGCGGCGTGGCGGATGGCCGCGTCCCGGTCGGTGGTGACGATGACGCCCTTGCCCGCGGCCAGCCCGTCGTCCTTGACCACGTACGGCGGGCCGAACTCGTCGAGCGCCGCCACGACCTCACCCATGTCGAGGCACAGCCGTGCGTCCGCGGTCGGGACACCGGTCGCCTCCATGATCTCCTTGGCGAAGGCCTTGCTGCCCTCCAGCCGGGCGGCGGCGGCGGACGGCCCGAACACCGGGATGCCCTTCGCCCGGACGTCGTCGGCCACCCCGGCCACCAGCGGCGCCTCCGGCCCGACCACGACGAGGTCGGCGCCCAGCGCCACGGCCAGGGCCGCCACGGCCTCGCCGTCCAGCGCGTCGACCGGGTGGTTGGTGCCGACCGCAGCGGTCCCCGGGTTGCCGGGCGCGATGTGGACGCGCACCTGCGGGTCGCGCGCCAGCGCCCACGCCAGGGCGTGCTCGCGTCCACCGGATCCGACCACCAACACCGTCTGAGTCACGGCGTGATCCTATCGAGGGGGTGCCGGGGGCAGGACGGGGCGTCCGTCCCCGGTCGCGCCGGCGGCGGCGGACGCCGCCACGCCCTCAGAGGAGGTCGTGCAGCATGACCACCTGCTCGCGCGAGGGGCCGACGCCGATGCCGGAGATCCGGCAGCGCACGAGCTCCTCGAGCCGGCGGACGTAGGCCTGGGTGTTGGCCGGGAACTCCTCGAAACTCCGGCAGCCGGAGATGTCCTCGCTCCAGCCGTCCAGGTACTCGTAGACCGGCACGGCGTGGTGGAAGTCGGTCTGGGTCATCGGCAGCGTCGTGGTGCGCTCGCCGTTCACCTCGTAGGCCACGCAGACGGGGATCTTCTCCCACCCGGTGAGGATGTCGAGCTTGGTCAGGAACATGTCGGTGAACGCGTTCGCGGTCACCGCTGCCTCGACCACCAGCGCGTCGAACCAGCCGCAGCGGCGGTTGCGTCCGGTGGTGGTGCCGAACTCGGCACCGTCGGTCCGCAGCTTCTCGCCGTCCGCGTCCAGCAGCTCGGTGGGGAACGGGCCCTCGCCGACGCGGGTGGTGTAGGCCTTCATGATCCCGATCGTGCGGTCGATCCGGGTGGGGCCGACGCCCGCGCCGGTGCACGCGCCCGCGGCGATCGGGTTCGAAGAGGTGACGTAGGGGTAGGTGCCGTGGTCGACGTCCAGGTGGTGGGCCTGGGCGCCCTCGAACAGCACCACCTTGCCGGCGTCGAGGGCGTCGTTCAGGACGCGGACGACGTCGGTCACCATCGGGCGGACGCGCTCCGCGTGCGCCAGCAGCTCCTCGGCGACCTCTGCGGGGTCGATCGCGCGACGGTTGTACACCTTCACCAGCAGGTGGTTCTTCTGCTCCAGCGCGGCCTCCACCTTCTGGCACAGGATCGACGCGTCGAAGAGGTCCTGCATGCGGATGCCGAGGCGGTTGATCTTGTCCGAGTAGGCCGGGCCGATGCCACGGCCGGTGGTGCCGATGCGGCGGTTGCCGAGGAACCGCTCGGTGACCTTGTCGAGCACCTTGTGGTAGGGCGCGATGATGTGCGCGTTGGCGGAGATGAGCAGCTTCGAGGTGTCCACCCCGCGCGCGTTCAGCCCGTCCATCTCCTCGAACAGCACGTCGAGGTCGACGACGACGCCGTTGGCGATCACGGGGGTGCTGGTCGGGCTGAGGATGCCGGAGGGGAGCAGGTGCAGCGCGTACTTCTCGCCGTTCACCACCAGGGTGTGCCCGGCGTTGTTCCCGCCGGAGTAACGGACGGTGTAGTCGACGCGGTCACCGAGCTGGTCGGTGGCCTTGCCCTTGCCCTCGTCGCCCCATTGCGCGCCGACGACCACGATTCCCGGCATGGCCTGCCCCTTTTCGTCAGGAAAGCCCGCGGCAATGCCGAGCGGGCTCTTGCGTCCACACCTTAGCGGTTCGGCTCAGCCGAGCAGGCGGGGCCAGCCCATCGTCACCACGACGAAGACCACGACGTTCGCCGACGCGGCGAACCAGAAGGTGAGCTGGAAGCTCGGCTTGCGGTTCTTGTGGCGGACGAACTGCTGGGCGAGCACCGCCCCGGGCCAGCCGCCCGCCAGTGACGCCAGCTGCAGCGTGCGCTCGCTGGTGCGCCACTCGCCGTGCAGCGCTGCGCGCTTGTCCGCGACGTAGACCGCGAAGGTCACCAGGCTGATCGCGGAGTAGAAGACCGCGACCCACGGCGTGACGCCGAGGGCGTGGATCGCCAGCGCGACGTAGGCGGCGAAGGCGACGACGATCCCGATCGCCACCCACTCGATGTCGCCCCGGCGGTGGCTCGACGGCCGGTGCCGGACGGGGGCCGGCGCGCTCTGCAGCGGGTAGACGCGGGTGGCCGCGACGGCGCAGGGACGCCCGTCGGCGTCCGCCCCCATCGCGAACTCGACGAAGTCGCCGGACTGCGGCCGTCCGGCGGCGGCGTCGAAGGCGGAGATGTGCACGAAGGTGCGACGACCACCGGCCTCGACGAAACCGAAGCCACGCTCGTCATTCCACTCGGCGAGCACGCCGGTTCGGCGCTCGCCGCGGGGAAACATGCGCCGATGATAACGGCCACTGGCTACGGAGATCAGGGAATGTCCGCACACGTGCGCAGGCGGGCAGGGGAACGGGCGGCAGCCCGGCGTCCCGGCCCTCAGGACGGGCGTTCCCGAGGCCTGAGACGCGCCGACGGCCCGGGACGAGCGTCCCGGGCCGTCGGTCGTCGGCCGGTCTCAGCCGATGGTCTTGCCGACGCTGCGCAGGTAGGTGCAGGCCTCGACGACGCGGGCGGACAGCCCGGCCTCTGCGGCCTTGCCCCACGCGCGGGGGTCGTACTGCTTCTTGTTGCCGACCTCGCCGTCGATCTTGAGGACGCCCTCGTAGTTCTTCAGCATCCAGTCGACGACAGGACGGGTGAAGGCGTACTGGGTGTCGGTGTCGATGTTCATCTTCACCACGCCGTAGTCGACGGCGTCCGAGATCTCCTGCGGGGTGGAGCCGGAGCCACCGTGGAAGACCAGGTCGAACGGCTTCTCCTTGCCGTACTTCGCGCCGACGGCGTCCTGGATCTCCTTGAGCACCTCGGGACGCAGCTTGACCGCGCCCGGCTTGTACACGCCGTGCACGTTGCCGAAGGTCAGGGCGGTCATGTACCGGCCCTTCTCGCCCAGGCCGAGCACCTCGATGGCGCGCAGGCCGTCCTCGACCGTGGTGTAGAGCTTCTCGTTGATCTCGGCCTTGACGCCGTCCTCCTCGCCACCGACGACGCCGACCTCGATCTCGAGGATCTGACGGGCCTTGCTGGTGAGGGCGAGCAGCTCGTCGGCCAGGGCCAGGTTCTGCTCCATCGGCACCGCGGAGCCGTCCCACATGTGCGACTGGAAGAGGGGCTCGAGGCCGCGGTCGACGCGCTCCTGCGAGATCGCGATCAGCGGCTTGACCCAGGTCTCGATCTTGTCGACCTGGGCGTGGTCGGTGTGCACGACCACGTTGATCGGGTAGTTCTTGGCGACGACGTGGGCGTACTCGGCGAGCGCGACCGCACCGGCGACCCGGTCCTTGATCGTCGGGCCGGAGGCGTACTCGGCGCCACCGATGCTGACCTGGATGATGCCGTCGGACCCGGCCTCGGCGAAGCCGGCCAGCGCGGCGTTGAGCGTCTGGGACGAGGTGATGTTGATCGCCGGGTAGGCGTACTTGCCCGCCTTGGCGGCATCGAGCATCTCGGCGTACTTCTCCGGACTTGCAATGGGCATGCGATTGGCCTCTCTCAGTGACTGCGCCCGCGACATCGCGGCCGCCAGGCAGAACGGTCCCAGTCTCTCAAATGTCGGCTCGCCCTGCCGAACCGGGCTGGAGATTGGACGGCACGGACGGCCGCCCCGGCGTCAGTCGAGCCGGGACAGGTCGAGCCAGGCCCGGCCGGAGGAGAGCACGCGGACGGCGGTGTCGAGGGTGGCCGGCATCGTGTCGGTGTAGTCGAGCGGCACCCGGACCGTGGCGCTGTCGCGGCCGGTGGCGACCAGGGCCGTGGAGGCACCGAGGGCGCCCGGACGGAGCACGACCGCACCCACCTCGGGCCACGGCAGCCAGTGCTGGCCGACCAGCATGCCGTCCCGGTTGAGCCCGATCGCCAGGCCGGAGCGGGCGGCCTCGGCATCCGCGCGCACCCGGACGAGCCGGACCACGCCCACCACGACCGTCACCAGGCCGATCGCCAGCGACGTCCCCAGGATCCAGGGCGCCCACTGCCCGAACTCGCCGGGCCAGGCCCACCACACGCCGGCGGTGATCGCGACGCTCAGGCCCAGCGAGCCGATGCGCCACAGCAGCAGGCTGCGGGCGCGGGCCATCTCGCGCTCGGCCACGCCCGCGCGGTAGTAGACGCCGTACTCGTCGCTCATCGGGACCAGCTTAGGCGTCCGGCCGCCCCGTCCCGGGGGCGGTCGGCCACTGCAGCGACCAGTGGTACATCGCGATCGCCGCGGCGGCACCGGCGTTCAGGGAGCGGGTGGACCCGTACTGGGTGATCGCGACCACGCGCGCGCAGCCGGCCGCGAGCTCGGGAGTGAGGCCGGGGCCCTCGGAGCCGAAGACGAGGCAGCAGTCGCGGGGCAGCGCCGTCCCCTCGAGCGGGACGGAGCCGGGGATGTTGTCGACCCCGACCGGCGTCACGCCGTGCGCGGCGAGCCAGTCGAGCAGGGAGGCCTCGTCACGGTGGTGGTGCACGTGCAGGTAGCGGTCGGTGACCATGGCCCCCCGACGGTTCCAGCGACGCCGTCCGATGATGTGCACGCCGGCCACGTTGAAGGCGTTGGCCGTGCGCACGATCGAGCCGATGTTGAAGTCGTGTTCCCAGTTCTGGATGGCCACGTGGAGCGGTGCCCTGCGGGTGTCCAGGTCGGCCACGATCGCCTCGACGCTGAGGTAGCGGTAGGCGTCCACGACATTGCGCCGGTCGCCTTCTGCGAGCAGCTCCGGGTCCAGCCGGGGGTCGTCCGGCCAGGGCAGGGGATGGGGCCCGACGCCCGGGCTGCTCACCGCTGCCAGCTCGTCCTCGCTCAGGCCCGTCATGGCGGCCACGGTACTCTGAGTGATCGTGAACCCCTTGCTCCCGCTGACCCTCGTGCCGCTGCTGCTGCCCGACTGGTTGGATCCCGAGTACCTGCTGACCTCCCTGGGCAACTGGGCGCTGTGGGGTGCGGCGTTCATCGTCTTCATCGAGTGCGCCATCTTCCCGGTCCTCCCCGGCGACTCCCTCCTGTTCGCGGTGGGCATGTTCATCGCCAACGACGCCGAGATCATCCACTTCGGCAACCTCGACAAGCCGGCCGTGCTCGCCATCTCGATCCTGGTGCTGGTGACCGCCGCCGTCCTGGGCAACGTCGTGGGCTACTGGGTCGGCAAGACGATCTCGCCCTGGCTGTTCAAGCCGAGGCCGGGGGTGATCGGCAGGATCTTCTCCGCCAGGCACCTGACGCAGACGCACCTGTTCTTCGAGCGGTACGGCTCCAAGGCCCTCGTCCTGGGACGCTTCGTCCCGTTCGTGCGGACCTTCGTGACCATGGTCGCGGGGGCGGCGGGCATGAGCTTCCGCACCTTCATCACCTGGACGGGCATCGGGGCGGTCATCTGGGCCGCGGGTGTGACGCTGCTCGGCTTCTTCCTCGGGCGGATCGAGTTCATCAAGGCCAACATCGACGCCGTCCTCGTGGTGATCGTCCTGGTCTCGGTCGTGCCGATGGTGATCGAGGCCTGGCTGCACCGCCGCCGCGCGGCGGCGGAGGTCACCGAGCCCTGAGCGTCCCCCGAGGTGGCATCGGCTGGATGCCCGGAGAACCCGACACCCGTCCGCCGGCCGGGCAGGCCGACCTGGACGCCGCCGTCGATGCGCTCGCCGGGCGACGGGTCGCGGTGCTCACCGGGGCCGGCTTCTCCACCGACTCGGGCCTTCCGGACTACCGGGGCCCGGACGCGCGTCCGCGGAACCCGATGACCTACGACCAGTTCGTGTCCAGCGCCGACTTCCGGCGGCACTACTGGGCGCGGAACCACCTCGGCTGGCACCACATGCACGCCACCGAGCCCAACGACGGCCACTTCGCCCTGGCCCGACTCGAGCGCACCGGGGTGGTGACAGGCGTGATCACGCAGAACGTCGACCGGCTGCACCAGCGCGCCGGGTCGCGGCACGTGGTCGACCTGCACGGCCACTACCAGCTGGTGCGGTGCCTCTCCTGCGGCTGGACGTGCAGCCGGGGCGAGCTCGACGCCCGCCTCCAGGAGCTGAACCCGGGGTTCCTGGAGAGCGTCCACGAGCTCGGCGACATCGAGGTGGCCCCGGACGCCGACGTCGTGCTCGCCTCGACCGCGGGCTTCCGCGTGGCCGACTGCCCGGCGTGCGGCGGGATCCTCAAGCCCGACATCGTGTTCTTCGGCGAGTCCGTGCCGCCCGCGCGCGTGCGCGCCGGGTTCGAGCTGGTCGAGGACGCGGGCGCGCTGCTGGTCGCCGGCACGTCGCTGGCGGTGATGTCGGGGCTGCGGTTCGTCCGCCACGCCGCCCGGCTCGGCCTGCCGATCGTCCTGGTCAACCGCGGCCTCACCCGCGGCGACAACCTCGCCACCGTCCGGCTCAATGCCGGCACGACCCCGGTGCTCACCTACCTCGAGCGTCGCCTGCCCCTCGCGATCGAGAGCCAGCCCTAGCTGTACTCGGCCATCAGGTTGGTGACAGTCGGCTGATCGGGGATTGGCCTCCGAGTGCGGTGTGACGGCGTTCAGTGTTGTAGGCGTTGAGCCATGGGGCAAGCGCGTTGGCGCGGTCGGTGTTGGTAGCGAAGGGC
>JAIUOT010000058.1 GCA_020161015.1 Actinomycetota bacterium
CACCAACGACGGCGTGACCGTCGCGAAGGAGGTCGAGCTCTCCGACCCGTTCGAGAACCTCGGCGCGCAGCTCGCCAAGGAGGTCGCCACCAAGACCAACGACGTGGCCGGTGACGGCACCACCACCGCCACCGTCCTCGCTCAGGCGCTCGTCCACGAAGGCCTGCGGGCGGTCGCGTCCGGCGCCAACCCGATCGCGCTCAAGCGCGGGATCGACGCCGCCGTCGTGGCGGTCGAGGACGAGCTTCGCCGGCTCGCCCGCGATGTCGAGACCACCGACGACATGGCCCACGTCGCCACCATCTCCGCCCGTGACGAGCAGATCGGCGCCCTGATCGCCGACGCGTTCGACAAGGTCGGCAAGGACGGCGTGATCACCGTCGACGAGTCGAACACCTTCGGCACCGAGCTCGAGTTCACCGAGGGCATGCAGTTCGACAAGGGCTACCTCTCCCCGTACTTCGTGAGCGATCCGGAGCGCATGGAGGCCGTCCTCGAGGATCCCTACATCCTGATCAACCAGGGCAAGATCTCCTCGATGAACGACCTGCTCCCCGTGCTGGAGAAGGTCATCGGCGCCGGGGGCACCCTGTTCATCGTTGCCGAGGACGTGGACGGCGAGGCGCTGTCCACCCTCGTGGTCAACAAGATCAAGGGCACCTTCACCTCGGTCGCGGTCAAGGCCCCGGCCTTCGGTGACCGTCGCAAGGCCATGCTCGAGGACATCGCGATCCTCACCGGCGGCAAGGTCGTGGCTCCCGAGGTCGGGCTCAAGCTCGACCAGGTCGGCCTGGACGTGCTCGGCCGCGCCCGTCGCATCGTGGTGACGAAGGACAACACCACGATCGTCGAGGGTGCCGGGCACGCGGCGGAGGTCACCGGTCGCGTCGCGCAGCTGCGCGCCGAGATCGAGCGCACCGACTCCGACTGGGACCGCGAGAAGCTCCAGGAGCGGGTGGCCAAGCTGGCCGGCGGCGTCTGCGTGATCAAGGTCGGCGCCGCCACCGAGGTGGAGCTCAAGGAGACCAAGCACCGCATCGAGGACGCGGTCTCCGCGACCCGCGCGGCCATCGAGGAGGGCATCGTCGCCGGTGGCGGCTCCGCCCTCGTCCACGCCTCGCGCGTGCTGGCCGACGGCCTCGGGCTGACCGGTGACGAGAAGGCCGGCGTCTCGATCGTCGCCAAGGCGGTCGGCGAGCCGCTGCGGTGGATCGCAGAGAACGGCGGCGAGCCGGGCCTGGTGATCGTGCACAAGGTGGCCGAGATGGAGCCGGGCAGCGGCTACAACGCGGCGACCGGCGAGTACGGCGACCTCGTCGCCCAGGGCGTCATCGACCCGGTCAAGGTGACCCGCTCCGCGCTGGCGAACGCCGCGTCGATCGCGTCCCTGCTGCTCACCACCGAGACTTCGGTGGTCGAGAAGCCGGCCGAGGAGGACGACGACCACGGTCACAGCCACTGAGCTGACACCCGAAGGCCCCCACCCGATCGGGTGGGGGCCTTCGTGCACCCGGACGGTGGAGGCCCTGCACCCTCCCACCGCGAGGAAGCTGGACGTTTGCTGGAGGCGACTGGCGGTTTGCTGCCGAGGCCGGCGGATCGCTGGCCGGGGCCGCCGGGCCGTTGCGACGATGGCAGCGCAGGTCCCCCACGAAAAGGAGCACGACATGAACAGGACCCTCCGTACCGGGCTGGCCACCCTGGCCTCGCTCGGCGCCGGCCTCGGCCTGGTGCTGGTGAACAGCCCGGCGGCCTCCGCGGACGAGACGCCCGCGCCCACCCCGGTGTACCGGTGCGACGGCATCGTCGCGACGATCGTCGGCACCGACGGCGCCGACACCCTCACCGGCACGCCCGCACGGGACGTGATCGTCGGCCTCGGCGGCAACGACACCATCACCGGCATGGGTGGCAACGACCTGATCTGCGCGGGGGCGGGCGACGACGTCGTCACCACCGGTGCCGGCTCCGACCGCGTCTTCGGCGGCTCCGGGCGTGACGTGATCCGGGGCGGCGGGGGACGCGACAAGCTCTTCGGCGGCTCCGGCAACGACCACCTCGTCGGCGGTGCCGGGCGCGACCGGATCTTCGGCGAGTCGGGCCGGGACCTGATCGAGGGCGGCGCGAACCTCGACCGGCTGTTCGGCGGAAGTGGCGGGGACATCGTCCGCCAGACCGCGGCCTCTGCCACCGTCCGGGCGGCCTGGTACGCGGCGTTCGGGCCGGTGCCGGTCACCCCGCCGACGGCAGGCTGACGCCGGACGGCGGACCGCTACAGCACGGCACGCAGCAGGGCGCGCCAGCCGATCAGGAACAGCGCGAGGACGGCCGCGGTCACCAGCACGAAGGTGGGCTCGGCCGTTCCGCCGCTGACGAGGCGGAGCACCACCCCGCCGATCGTGGTGATCAGCCACACGGTGATCCCCTGCACCCACCACGCGCCACGTCGCCAGCTCGCCACGAGCGAGCCGACCGTGGTGGCCATCACGAACGGCCACGCCGTCGCCCCCAGCTGCGAGAGGTCCTCACCGTGGCTCAACCGCCCGATGGCGGTGAACACGAACACCAGCACGATGTCGTAGGTGAGCGCGCGCAGGATCCGCATGCGCCGACCTTAGCGAGAATCGTCCGCAAGGAGGATCCGATCCGCCGCGGAGGATGACGTGCCGCCGGGGCCGCGGGCCCTACCGTGGCACCATGAGCGACACCCCTCCCGCCGTCGCCGGACCCCCGGCGTCCCCCGGCGAACCCCCGGTGCCGGGGATCGAGGCCATCGGGCTGAAGCGCGCGTTCGGCGCGGTGAAGGCGGTGGACGGGATGACTTTCACCGCCCCCGCCGGTGCGGTGACGGCACTGATCGGCCCCAACGGCTCGGGGAAGACGACGCTCCTCCTGCTGCTCGCCGGGCTGCTGCGTGCCGACGCCGGACGGGCCAACGTCGCGGGCTACGACCTCACCACGAACAACCTGGACGCCCGGGCACGGATCGGCTGGATGCCCGACGTCTTCGGCACCTGGGACGCGCTGACCTGCACCGAGATCCTGCGCACCTTCGCCCACGCCTACGGCATCGACCGGAGAACCAGTGGCGACCGCGTGGCGGCCATTCTCGCCAGGGTGCACCTGTCGGAGTTCGCCGAGCGCCCGGCCCGCGTGCTCAGCCGTGGCCAGAAGCAGCGGCTGGGGCTGGCCAGGGCACTCGTGCACGACCCGGAGGTGCTGCTGCTGGACGAGCCGGCCTCGGGCCTCGATCCCCGCTCGCGGATCGAGCTGAGGGACCTGCTGCGCGGGCTGGCCGCCGACGGCAAGACCGTCCTGGTCTCCTCGCACGTGCTCTCCGAGCTGGAGGAGGTGTACGACCACGCGGTCTTCGTCTCCCGAGGACGGACGGTCGACACCGCGGGACCCGCTGCCGAGCCGGTGAAGCGCGGCTGGCGCCTGGACGCCCTCGACCCGGTCGGGCTGCGGACGTTCCTGGACAACGCCGGCATCCCCTGGTCGGGGCAGGCCGGCGGCGACGTGGTCGTCCAGCTCGGTGGGTACGAGTCGGCGCGCGAGCTGATCCGTGCGGCCGTCGCCGCCGACGTCCCGCTGCACACGGTGAGCCCGGTGTCCGGACGCCTCGAGGAGACCTACCTGTCGCTGGACGAGGAGCGGATATGACCGGCTGGACCCTGAGCTGGAACGGGCTGCGCACCGTCGTCGAGCTCGAACTGAAGCAACGCGTGCGGTCGCGGCGCTGGATCTGGGCGCTCGTGGGCTGGTTCGTCGTGATCGGCCTCATCTCCTGGCTGATCGTCGCGGCGACCGACCAGGTGCGCGGTGGGGGAGCGAGCGACTACTCCGCCGGGGCGATGGCCTTCGGCATGATCACCTACTTCGTGCTCGGCATGGGCCTGCTGATCGCGCCGGCGTTCACCGCCACGTCCATCAACGGCGACCGCAGCGCCGGCACGCTGGCCACCCTCCAGGCCACGCGGCTGAGCGCGCTCGAACTGGCCACCGGCAAGCTCGTCGCCGCCTGGCTGGCGGCCGCGGTCTTTCTGGTCGTGGCGCTGCCGTTCATCGCCTGGTCGATGCTGCTGGGCAACATCTCGTTCTGGCAGGTGCTGGTCACCTTCGCCGTCGTCTTCGCCGAGGTCGCCGTGGTCTGCGCGATCGGCCTGGGCTGGTCGGCGCTGGTGTCACGACCGGCCGGGTCGACGTTCCTCACCTACTTCAGCGTGGTGGTGCTCACCGCGATCACGGTGATCGTGGTCGGCATGCTCGCGCTGCTGGTGACGCGGCCCGAGCCGGTGCGGGTGTGGGGCCTCAATCCGGCCGACGACGCCGCCTACCAGCTCGAGGTCGAGCGGTACTGGCAGGAGCACCCCGAGGGCGGGGACGAGCCGCCACCCCCGGTGACCAAGTGCACCTGGTACAACGACACCGAGTCGGTGAGCCACCTCGACCAGATCTGGTGGATCCTCGCCGCGAACCCGTTCGTCGTGGTCGCGGACGCTGCCCCGCTGCCCCCGGGCAGCGCGGCGAACCTGTCCGACTACCGGCAGCTGAACTCCGACCCGCTGGCCCTGCTGCGGTGGGGCGTGCGCCGGATGGCGATCCCGCCCGCCCTCGAACGGGACCGTTGCACCCCGCTGTACGACTCGCTGCCCGGCTACACCGTCGAGTGGGACAGCGGCGGCACCCCGCGCGTCTACACCTCCGGAGGGACGCTGGTGAACGTGTCCCCGGTGCAGGTGCAGCCGGTCAACGTGGAGAACCCGATCTGGCCGTGGGGGCTCGGTGCGAACGTGCTCCTCGGGGCGGTGTTCTTCTGGGTCGCGGTACGCCGGCTCTCCGTGCCGTACGGCACGCTGCCCAGCGGGACCCGGGTGGCCTAGGCTCCTCCGCGGGCCAGGCCCGACTCGTAGGCGACCACCACGGCCTGCACCCGGTCGCGGACGCCGAGCTTGGCCAGCACCCGCCGGACGTGGGTCTTCACGGTCGTCTCGGACAGGTAGAGGGTGGAGGAGATCTCCGCGTTCGACAGGCCGCGGGCGATCAGTTCGAGCACCTCCCGCTCGCGGTCGGTCAGCGTGGCCAGGCGCGGGTCCACCGGGTCCGGCCCCGGCGCGGACGGGTTGGCGGCGACGTGGGCGAGCAGGCGTCGGGTGGCCGACGGCGCGATCACCGCGTCGCCGGTGTGGACGGTCCGGATGGCGGCCAGCAGGTCGGCCGGCGGCGCGTTCTTCAGCAGGAACCCGGAGGCCCCCGCCGTGATCGCCGACAGCAGGTACTCGTCGAGGTCGTAGGTGGTCAGCATCACCAGCCGGGGCGGGGACGCGGCGCCGCCGGCGTCCGCGGCCTCGAGGATCCGCCGCGTCGCCTCCAGCCCGTCCATGCCGGGCATCCGCACGTCCATCAGCACGATGTCGCACGGCGTGGCCGCGACCAGCGCGATCGCCTCGGCGCCGCTGCCGGCCTGGCCGGCCACCGTCATGTCCGGCTGGGCGTCGATCACCATGGCCAGCCCGGCCCGGACGAGCTGCTGGTCGTCGACCAGGACGACGCGGATCGGCTCAGGCATCGATCGCCACCTCCTCGGGGACGGCCACCAGGGGGATCCGGGCCCGCACCCGGAAGCCGTCCTCGCCGGGTCCGGCCTCCAGCGTGCCGCCGACGAGCTCGACCCGCTCGCGCATGCCGATGAGGCCGAGGCCGAGGCCGTCCAGCGGCTCCTCGGTGCCCGGCTCCGGAGGCGTGGCGCCCCGGCCGCCGCGGTCGGTCACGGTGAGGGTGACCTCGTCGTCGGTCCAGCTGACGGCCACGATCACCTGCGCACCGTCGCCGGCGTGCTTCATCACGTTGGTCAGCGCCTCCTGGCACACGCGGTACAGCGCCAGCCGGGAGCCGGACGGCAGCGCGCTCGGCTCGCCCACCCTGATCAGCGACACCTGGAGCCCGGCCTGCCGCGCCTGCTCGACGAGCTCGTCCAGCGGTGCCTGGTCCGGCACCGGCGACAGTTCCGGGCCGGAGCCGCCGCGGAGCATGCCGAGGATGCGGCGGGTGTCGGCCAGGGCGGCGCGTCCGGTCTCTGCGATGGTGAGGAACGCGCGGCGTGACGCCGCGTCGTCCGCGACGACGTAGCTGCCGCCGTCGGCCTGGGCGATCATGATCGCCAGCGAGTGGGCGAGGACGTCGTGCATCTCGCGGACGATCCGGATGCGCTCGGCCGAGACCGCCAGTTCGGCGGCGTGCTGCTGGGCGTGCAGGGCACGGACGCGCGCCGCGCGCGCCTGGGACAGCTCCCGGCGGGAACGGCGGTGGGCCAGCGTGAGGCCCACGGCGACGGACGCCAGCACCGCGGCGACGGCCGCGAGGCAGAGTTCGAGCGGGTTCACCCGGGCTTCCTCAGGAGTGGACGACGACCTCGACCCGCTGGAACTCCTTCACGTCGGAGTACCCGGTGGTCGCCAGGGCGCGGCGCAGGGCGCCGACGAGGTTCATCGTGCCGTCGGCGATGTGGGACGGCCCGAGGAGGATCTCCTCCAGCGTCCCGATGGCGCCGAACTTGACCCGCTCGCCGCGCGGGAGCGTGGCGTGCCAGGCCTCGGGGCCCCAGTGGTAGCCGTGGCCGGGGGCCTCGGTGGCCCGCGCCAGCGGGGAGCCGACCATCACCGCGTCCGCCCCGCAGGCGATCGCCTTGGCGATGTCGCCGGAACGGCCGAGCGCGCCGTCGGCGATCACGTGCACGTACCGGCCGCCGGACTCGTCCAGGTAGTCGCGCCGCGCCTCGGCCACGTCCGCCAGTGCCGAGGCCATCGGCACCTCGACGCCCAGCACGTTGCGGGTGCGCTTGGTCGCACCGCCGCCGAAGCCGACGAGCACGCCGGCCGCGCCGGTGCGCATCAGGTGCAGCGAGGACTGGTAGGTGGCGCAGCCGCCGACGATCACCGGCACGTCGAGCTCGTAGATGAACTTCTTCAGGTTCAACGGCTCGGCGACCGCGGAGACGTGCTCGGCCGACACGGTCGTGCCGCGGATCACGAAGAAGTCCACGCCCGCCTTCTCCACGACGCCGGCGAACTCCGCGCAGGTCTGCGGCGAGAGGGAGCCGGCCACCGGCACCCCGGCCTCGCGGATCTGGTGCATGCGCTCGGTGATCAGCTCGGCCTTGATCGGATCGGCGTACACCTCCTGCATGCGCCGCGTGGCCGCGACCGGGTCGTCGATCGAGGCGAGCTGCTCCAGCAGGGGCTCCGGGTCCGCGTAGCGCGTCCACAGCCCTTCGAGGTTCAGCACGCCGAGGCCGCCCAGCCGGCCCATCGCGATCGCGGTGGCCGGGGACATCACGGAGTCCATCGGCGCGGCGACGATCGGGAAGTCGAAGGTGAGCGCGTCGATCTTCCAGGCGAGGTTCACCTCCTCGATGCCACGGGTGCGCCGCGTGGGCACGATGGCGATGTCGTCGAACCCGTACACGGGCAGGGCGCGCTTGGAGCGGCCGATCTCGATCATGGTGGTGAGCTCCCTTGCTCAGGACTTGGAGGAGTAGTTGGGTGCCTCGATCGTCATCTGGATGTCGTGGGGGTGCGACTCGCGGAGGCCGGCAGAGGTGATGCGGACGAAGCGTCCCTTCGCCTGGAGCTCGTCGATCGTGGTGGCGCCGGTGTAGAACATCGACTGCCGCAGGCCGCCGATCAGCTGGTAGGCCACCGCGGACAGCGGCCCGCGGAACGCCACCTGGCCCTCGATGCCCTCGGGGATGAGCTTGTCGTCGCTGCTGACGTCGCTCTGGAAGTAGCGGTCGCGCGAGTAGGACGTCGTGCGGCCGCGGGCGGCCATGGCCCCCAGCGACCCCATGCCGCGGTACGACTTGTACTGCTTGCCGTTGATGAAGACCAGCTCGCCGGGGCTCTCCTCGCAGCCGGCCAGCAACGAGCCCAGCATGACCGCGTTCGCGCCCGCCACGAGGGCCTTCGCGATGTCGCCGGAGTACTGGAGGCCGCCGTCGCCGATCACGGGCACTCCGGCCGGACGGCACGCCTGGGCGGCGTCCCAGATGGCGGTGACCTGGGGGACGCCGACGCCGGCGACCACGCGGGTCGTGCAGATCGAGCCGGGACCCACGCCCACCTTCACGCCGTCCGCACCGGCCTCGACCAGGGCCTTGGCTCCGGCGTAGGTGGCGACGTTGCCGCCGATGATGTCGACCTCGGCCGCCGCCGGCTCGGACTTCAGCCGGGCGATCATCTCCAGCACGCCGCGGGAGTGGCCGTGGGCGGTGTCGACGACGATCGCGTCCACGCCGGCGTCGACCAGCATCATCGCGCGCTCCCAGGCGTCGCCGAAGAAGCCGATCCCGGCACCCACGCGGAGCCGGCCCTGCGGATCCTTGCTGGCCAGCGGGTACTTGTCGGACTTCACGAAGTCCTTCAGGGTGATCAGGCCGCGCAGCCGTCCGTCCGGGTCGACCAGCGGCAGCTTCTCGATCTTGTGCTTCGCCAGCAGGCGCAGGGCCTCGTCCGACCGGATCCCGGGCCAGCCGGTGACCAGCGGCATCGCGGTCATCACCTCGCCGACGGGCCGGTTCGGGTCGTCCTCGAACCGCATGTCGCGGTTCGTCACGATGCCCAGCAGCTTCATGTCGGAGTCGACGACGGGGACGCCGGAGATGCGGAACTGGCCGCACATCTCGTCCACCTCGCCGATGGTGGCGTCCAGCGTTGTGGTGATCGGCTGGTCGATCATGCCGGCCTCGGAGCGCTTCACCCGGTCGACCTGGCCGGCCTGGTCCTCGGCGGACATGTTGCGGTGCAGGATGCCCATGCCGCCCTCGCGGGCCATGGCGATCGCCATCCGCGACTCGGTGACGGTGTCCATCGCGGAACTCAGCAGCGGGATGCGCAACTGGATGCGCTTGCTCACCCAGGTGGTCGTGTCCGCCGCGGAGGGGATCACGTCGCTCTCGTTGGGCTGGAGGAGCACGTCGTCGAAGGTGAGACCAAGGGCGGCGAAGGGCTCCGGGACGCCGGACGGGGAGAGCGGACTCGACACAGGGCACCTATCTTTCGGCGGACCGGCGGGCGGCAGGGTCCGGGTGGGACAGAGTGGTCAGTGTATCGCCGGAGGGGGAGGCTCCCGGCCGGGACCAGACCGCGGGTGCGGGCGGCGGGCCGGTGCCCCGGCTCACCCCAGAGCGGACAGCGCCTGGGCCAGCCGGGGGTGCTCGAAGGTGAAGCCGGCGGCCAGCAGGCGGGCCGGGTGCGCCCGCTGGCTGGCCAGCAGGGCCTCGTTCACGAACTCGCGACCGAACAGCAGTGACACCGCGGTCAGCGGGACGGGCAGCGGCGTCGGCCGGCGCAGGAGCCGGCCGTAGGCCCTGGTGAACTCGAGGTTGCTCACCGGGTTCGGCGAGGTGAGGTTCACCGGGCCGGTGAGGTCGGAGCCGAGCAGGAACCGGGTGGCGCGGACGTGGTCGGTGAGGCTGATCCAGGAAAGGAACTGCCGCCCGTTGCCGATGCGCCCGCCCAGCCCGAGGGCGAACAGCGGGCGCTGGAGGCCAAGGAAGCCGCCGTCGTGGGACAGCACCTGCCCGGTGCGCAGCACGGCGGTGGGGACGGGGGAGTGGGCGGCCGCGGCCTCCCAGTCGCTGACCACCTCGGCGAGGAACCCGCGGCCGGCCGGCATGGTCTCGTCGACGATCTCTGTGCCGGTGTTGCCGTAGTAGCCGATCGCGGAGCCGTTCAGCAGGCGCTGGCAGCGTCCCTCGGGGGTGAGGCTGGTGACGATCGTGAGGGTGGACGTCACGCGCGAGCGCAGGATCTCCGCCTTGCGTTCCCGCGTCCACCGGGCGCCGGCGATGGGCGCACCGGCGAAGTTCACCACGGCGTCGACGTCCTCAAGGCCCGGGCCGGCGATCCGGCCCGCGTCGGGATCCCAGTGCCGCTGGTCGGAGGAGGTCACCCGGCCGCGCACCAGGCGCACCACCTCATGGCCGTCCCGCACCAGCGCCCGCCCCAGGGCGGTGCCGATCAGTCCGGTGCTGCCGCCGATCGCTACCCGCATGCGTCCGATCCTGCCACTGCCGGCCAACCCTCCGCCGGGATCAGTTCAGGCCGTGCCAGATCGCCGTCTGGATGGCGTTCCACACGCCGAAGGTGATGGCGAAGCCGAAGACCCACCACCGTTGCCGCCGGGTGAGCGGGACGAGGCCGAGCAGGGCGAGGCTCCACGGCAGGTACCACGGGTGCAGCGCCTGGCCGAGGACGGCGATCACCAGCGACCCCCAGGCCACGAGGCTGAGCGGACGGTCGGCGAAGCGGACGCCGATCCAGGCGAGCACGGCCAGCAGCACCAGCGTCCCCACCCGGCCGGCGAGGATCAGGTAGCCGGTGTAGGAGCCCCCGGCGGACGACCACAGCAGCGCGCCGCCCTTGGCCAGCAGTGCCAGCGGCGCGGGGGTGTTCGCCAGCCCCATCAGGTCGAGCCACTCCACCCAGCCGAAGCCCAGGCCGGAGGCGAGGCTCACGGCGGCGAAGGACGCGAGGGCGACGAGGGTGGCGAGGACCGTGCGCCGTCCGAGCAGCCACAGCCGGCGCCCCAGCGGCAGGGCCGCGAGCGCCGCGGCGACCGGCAGCCCGGCGACGGCGACCACGGCCAGGCCACCCTGCTGCTTGAACGCCATGGCCACCCCGACGAGCACCGGCCCGGCGAGGAACGCCGTCCACGGGCCCGGGCGGCGGAGCACCACCCAGATCGCCGCGAGGGTGGTGGCCACCATCGGGGCGTCGTTGTGCGCCGCACCGATGAAGTGCAGCACGAGCAGGGGGTTCAGGACGCCCAGCCACACCGCGCTGCGTCGGGGCATCCCGAGCAGGGACGCGATCCGGGGCACAAGGAAGAGCATCGCCGCCACCGCCAGCAGGGCCGGCACCCGCATGGCCACCACCGACCAGTACGGGTGCGCGCCGGTGGCGGCCACCACGAGCTGGTTGAGCCGCAGCGTCAGCGGGGGGTACGCGACGCCGCTGCCCGCCCACAGCGGGTCCACCTGGTGCGCGAACGGGCCGCCCGAGGTGGCCAGGCCGACGTCGTAGGGGTTGGCGCCGGTGGAGAGCGTCCAGCCGAGGTCGGCGTAGAGGACCGCGTCCGGGCTGAGCACGGGCGGCACGAGGAGCAGGGGCAGCGACCACAGCGCGAGAGTGGTGCCGGCGTGGACCGGCGCCCGGTCGCGGGTCGGGCGGACGTGCCACCACGCCCAGGTGAGGAGCACGGTCCCGGCGATGAGCACGACCCGGTTCCACGGCAGCGGCGCGGCCAGCCCGACGGCGTTGACGGCATCCGACGGCCAGCCGTCCGGGGCGAAGGCGAACTCGGGATGGCAACTGCCCCACGCGACCAGGAGCGACCCCACGACGCCGAGCCAGACCCCGCGTGAGCGCAGGGCCGCGGCCGGTCGGACGGTCATGGTGGCTCCTGCGCGAGGGATGGGACGCGCCACCAGTGTAGGGCGGGTGCCCCGTCCGCCCGCCGGTGGCCCGGACCCGCGCTGCCGTCCACGCCCTACCGTGGGCGCGTGGACAAGGGAGATCGGCAGGCGCGCCAGATCCTCGCGCTCGCCGTGCCCGCCTTCCTGGCGCTGGTCGCCGAGCCGCTGTTCCTGCTGGCCGACACCGCCATCGTCGGCCACCTCGGCACGCCGCAGCTGGCCGGCCTCGGCGTGGCCGGCGCGATCCTGGTCACCGCCGCGGGGCTGTTCGTGTTCCTCGCCTACGGCACCACCTCGATCGTCGCGCGGCAGGTCGGTGCGGGGCACCAGCGGGCGGCTCTCGCCTCCGGGCTGGACGGGGTGTGGCTGGCGCTCCTCCTGGGCGTCCCGACCGCTGCCGGCGTCGCGCTCGCCGCCGAGCCGCTGTGCGCGGTGTTCGGGGCGTCGGCCGACGTGCTCGCGCACGCGGTCACCTACCTGCGCATCTCGTCGGCGGGCGTTCCCGGGATGCTCGTCGCGCTGGCCGCCACCGGTGCGCTGCGCGGTCTCCAGGACACCCGGACGCCGCTGGTCGCCTCCATCGGGGGGTTCGGCGGCAACGTGGTGCTCAACCTGTGGTTCGTCCTCGGCCTCGGTTGGGGGATCGCCGGCTCGGCCTGGGGGACGGTGGCCGCCCAGACCGCCATGGCCGCCGGGCTCGTGGTGGTCGTGGTGCGTCGCGCCGTGGGCCTGCGGGCGCCGCTGCGGCCCGAGCCCGGCCGCGTGCTGCGGGCCGCGGTCACCGGCGTGCCGCTCCTGGTACGGACGGTGGCGCTGCGCGCCATCCTGCTCGTCACCACCTGGGTGGCCGCGGGCCTGGGGGACGTCCCGCTGGCCGCGCACCAGGTGGCGAGCACGATCTGGACGTTCCAGGCGTTCGCGCTCGACGCGCTCGCGATCGCCGCCCAGGCGCTCACCGGCAAGGCCCTGGGAGCCGGCGACGTGGCCGGCGCCCGGTCGGCGACGGCCACCATGGTGCGCTGGGGTGGGTGGTCGGGCCTGGTGCTCGGCGTGCTCCTGGCGTCCCTGCACCGGGTGCTGCCGGTGCTGTTCACCACCGACCCCGCCGTCCGGGACGCCCTCGGCGTCGCGCTGCTGGTCGTCGGGGCGACCGGCTGGCTCTCCGGCCTGGTGTTCGTGGTGGACGGGGTGCTCATCGGCGCCGGCGACGGTCGCTGGCTGGCCGGGGCGATGGCGGCGACGTTCGCGCTCTACCTGCCGCTGGTGCTGCTGGTGCACGCAGGCACGGCACGCCTGGAGTCGCTCGGCGACCCGCTCGCCGTGGGCGTGCTGTGGGTCGTGTTCATGGCGTTCATGGCGATCCGCTGGGGCTTCCTCCGCCACCGCGTCCGCGGCGACGCCTGGCTGGTGACCGGCGCCGGCCGGTGAGGAACGCCTGCTACTCGGCCGCGATCGCCTCGTGGTGGCGGACCACTTCCGCGACCACGAAGTTCAGCCACTTCTCGGCGAATTCCGGGTCGAGGTTGGCGCCGTGCGCCAGTTCGCGCAGCCGGGCGATCTGCTGCACCTCGCGCTCGGGGTCGGCGGCCGCCAGCCCGCGCTCGCGCTTGAGGAGGCCGACCCGCTGGGTGATCTTGAACCGCTCGGCGAGCAGGCAGATGATCGCCGCGTCGAGGTTGTCGATGGAGCCGCGGAGCCGCTCGAGTTCGGGGTCGCTCTGCACGCGTTCAGCCTAGCGGGGGCCGAGCACGCCCTGCGGCAGCAACCCGAGCCTCGCCAGCGCGTAGGACAGCGCGGCGCCGACGACGAGCCCGAGCCCCAGGCGCGCGATCGTCCGCGGTTGCCACGACGTCGCAGGGATGAACCAGAACGCTCCGGCCACCACGATGCCGGCCACGCCGGCGATGATCGCGTAGAGCGGTTCCACCAGCCCGGCGATGAGCCCGATCGCCAGCCCTGCCATGGTCAAGGTGGCGGCGGCGCCGCCGACCGTGGTCTTCGGGTCGTAGGAGAGTGGGCTCATGGCAGCACTCTAGGACCGCTCAGGCGATGACGTCGCCCGGGGTCGTGTTCGCGGGAATGCCGGTCACCACGGAGTTCGGCGGCACGTCCTTCACCACGAGGGCGTTGGCGCCGATCTTGGTGCCGTCGCCGATCGTGATCGGCCCGATGATCTTGGCGCCGGCTCCCAGCAGCACGTTGTTGCCGATCGTCGGGTGGCGCTTGAACCTGCCCCGGCTGCGCCCGCCGAGGGTGACCTGGTGGTACATCAGCACGTCGTCGCCGATCTGCGCGGTCTCGCCGATCACGACGCCCATCCCGTGGTCGATGAAGAAGCGTCGCCCGATGACCGCGCCCGGGTGGATCTCGATGCCGGTGAGCCCCCTGGACCACTGCGAGAGCAGTCGGGCCAGGGGGCGCAGCGCCGGGGTGGTCGTCCACAGCCGGTGGCACAACCGGTGGATCCACACCGCGTGGATCCCGGGGTAGGTCAGCGCGACCAGCACCTTCGAGGTGGCGGCCGGGTCCTCCCGCATCGCGGTGTCGAGGTCCTCCTGGATGCGCGCCCACGCGCGTCGGGGCAGGGTCAGGTGCACTAGTCCAGTAGATCCGCGTACAGCACGGTGGACAAGTACCTCTCTCCGAAGGATGGGACGACGACCACGATGGTCTTGCCCGCGTTCTCCTCCCTGGCGGCGAGCTCGCCGGCCGCGGCGAGCGCAGCACCGGAGGAGATGCCGACCAGCAGGCCCTCCTCACGGGCGGCCCTGCGGGCCCACTCCACCGCGGTCTCGCTGGACTGCGGCAGCACCTCGTCGATCACCGACCGGTCGAGGATGTCGGGCACGAAGTTCGCCCCGATGCCCTGGATCTTGTGCGGGCCGGGCTGGCCGCCGGACAGCAGCGGGGACTCGGCCGGTTCGACGGCGACGATCCGGACCTCCGGCTTGCGCTCCTTCAGCACCTGGCCCACACCGGTGATCGTGCCGCCGGTGCCGACGCCGGCCACCACGTAGTCGACGGTGCCGTCGGTGTCGGCCCAGATCTCCTCCGCCGTGGTGCGCCGGTGGATGTCGGGGTTGGCCGGGTTGGCGAACTGGCGGGCCAGCACCGCTCCGGGGGTCTCTGCCGCGATCTGCTCCGCGCGGGCGACCGCGCCCTTCATGCCCTCCGGGCCCGGGGTGAGCACCAGCTCCGCGCCGAAGGCCCGCAGCAGCTCCCGCCGCTCCTTCGACATCGTCTCGGGCATCGTCAGGATGACCTTGTAGCCGCGCGCCGCGCCCACGAACGCGAGCGCGATCCCGGTGTTGCCCGAGGTGCCCTCCACGATCGTGCCGCCCGGCTGGAGTTCACCGGACGCCTCGGCGGCGTCGATGATCGCCACGCCGATGCGGTCCTTCACCGAGTTCGCGGGGTTGTAGAACTCCAGCTTCGCCAGCACCAGCGCGGTGCTGTCGCCGTAGAGCCGGTTGATCTTCACCAGCGGGGTGCGCCCGATGAGCCGGGTCGCGTCCTCGAAGTACGCCATGGTCGTCAGTCCGCCTTTTCTTTGTCGTGTCGTCGGTTGTTGTCGGTCAGATCCGGGCCAGCGCCTGGTCGAGGTCGGCGATCAGGTCGTCGACGTGCTCGATGCCGAGGCTGAGGCGCACCATCTCCGGGGCCACGCCGGCCGCGACCAGTTCGTCCTCGGTCAGCTGGGAGTGGGTCGTCGTCGCGTTGTGGATCGCGAGCGACTTCGCGTCCCCGATGTTCGCCAGGTGCGAGAACAGCTCCAGCGACTCGATGAAGGTCGAGCCGGCCTCGCGTCCGGCCTTCAGCCCGAAGGCCAGGATGCCGCCGTAGCCGCGCCCGGTGAAGACCCGGTCGGCCACGGCCTTGTACGGGGAGGAGTCGAGGCCCGGGTAGTTCACCCAGGCCACCTTCTCGTGGCCCTCGAGGTAGGTCGCCACGGCGAGGGCGTTGGCCGAGTGGCGCTCGAGGCGGAGGTGGAGGGTCTCCAGCCCCTGGAGGAACAGCCAGGAGTTGAACGGGGAGACCGCCGCGCCGGTGTTGCGCAGCAGCACGGTGCGCGCCCGGATGATGTAGGCGGCCGGGCCGGCGGCGTCGGTCCACACCACGCCGTGGTAGGCCGGGTCCGGCGCGGTGAGGCCGGGGAAGCGGTCGGCGTGGGCGGCCCAGTCGAAGTTCCCCGAGTCGACGATGATGCCGCCGACCGACGTCCCGTGGCCGCCGATGTACTTGGTCGCGGAGTGGACGGCGACGTCGACGCCGTGCTCGAACACCTTCGCCAGGATCGGGGTGGTGACGGTGGCGTCCACGATGAACGGCAGCCCGAGGGCGTGCGCGGCCTCGCTCCAGGCGTCGAGGTCGATCACGTTGATGGCCGGGTTGCCGATCGTCTCGCCGAACACCAGGCGGGTCCGGTCGTCGACCGCCGCCGCGAGGTCCCCGGGCTTGTTCGGGTCGACGAAGCGCACGGTCACCCCGTACTGGGGCAGGGTGTGGGCGAACAGCGCGTAGGTGCCGCCGTAGAGCGTCGACAGCGCGACGATGTTGTCACCGGCGTAGGTCAGGTTCAGCACCGCGTAGGTGATGGCCGCGGCGCCGGAGGCGGTGGCCAGGGCTCCGACGCCCCCCTCGAGCGCGGTGAGCCGGGTCTCGAACACGCTCTGGGTCGGGTTCATGATCCGGGTGTAGATGTTGCCCGGCACCCGCAGGGCGAACAGGTCGGCGGCGTGCTCGGTGTCGTCGAACACGTACGAGGTGGTCTGGTAGATCGGCACCGCGCGGGCGTTGGTGGCCGGGTCGGCCTCCTCCTGTCCGGCGTGGACGCTCAGGGTGTCGGGATGGTAGGACATGTCGCTCCTGGTTGTGCTGCGTTTGCTGGACGGCCTTCGTGGCCGCCCGAGGGCATGGGTGAGGGGTCCCGCGTGGGGATCCGATGGTGGTGTCGTCGGTGTTTCGGGCGCGGCTGGTCAGCGCATTCGACAACAGGCCATCGACGGCGCACAACAGCAACACATGGTTGCGGGGCTCGTCGAGGTCATGGCTGGAGGGTAGCGGCGCGTCCGTTGAACGGTCAACCGTGTCTTGCCATCCGAGAGCGGGCAGGCGTCCGGCGCCCCGGTGCCGCGGCCCTAGACTTCCCGCCATGAGCGCAGATCACGATCTGGTGCTGGTCGTCGACTACGGCGCCCAGTACGCCCAACTCATCGCCCGGCGGGTCCGTGAGGCGAGGGTCTACTCCGAGATCGTCCCGCACACGATGCCGGTCGCGGAGGTGCTGGCCCGCGGGCCGAAGGCGGTCATCCTCTCCGGCGGGCCCAGTTCGGTGTACGAGCCCGGCGCCCCGCAGCTGGACGCGTCCCTGCTCGCTGCCGGCGTGCCGGTCTTCGGCATCTGCTACGGCTTCATGGCGATGGCGCAGGCGCTCGGCGGGACCGTCGCCCGTACCGGCCAGCGCGAGTACGGCCGCACCCGCGTCGAGGTGCTCGCCCCGGGACGACTGCTGGAGGGCCTGCCGTCCGAGCTCACCTCCTGGATGTCCCACGGCGACGAGGTCACCGCCGCCCCGGCTGGCTTCACCGTCACCGCCCGCTCACCGCGCGCGACCGTCGCCGCCTTCGAGGACGCGGACCGCCGCCTGGCGGGCGTCCAGTGGCACCCGGAGGTGCTGCACTCCGAGCACGGCCAGCGCGTGCTGGAGCACTTCCTCTACGACCTCGCCGGCTGCCGTCCCACCTGGACGTCGGCCAACATCGCCGACGAGCAGGTCGCCCGCGTCCGGGCCGAGGTCGGGGATGCGCGCGTGCTCTGCGCCCTGTCCGGCGGCGTCGACTCCGCGGTGGCGGCGGCGATCGTCCAGCGGGCGATCGGCGACCAGCTCACGTGCGTGTTCGTCGACCACGGCCTGCTGCGTGAGGGCGAGGCCGAGCGCGTGGAGCAGGACTTCGTCGCCTCCACCGGGGTGCACCTCGTCGTCGCGAACGAGCAGGAACGGTTCCTGGGCGCGCTCGCCGGGGTGAGCGACCCGGAGGCCAAGCGCAAGATCATCGGGCGGGAGTTCATCCGGACCTTCGAGGACGCGGCGCGCCGGGTCAACGCCGAAGGGCCGATCGACTACCTCGTGCAGGGCACCCTCTACCCCGACGTGGTCGAGTCCGGGGGCGGCGAGGGCGCGGCCAACATCAAGAGCCACCACAACGTGGGCGGCCTTCCCGACGACCTCCAGTTCCGGCTCATCGAGCCGCTGCGCACCCTGTTCAAGGACGAGGTGCGCGAGGTCGGTCGCCAGCTGGGCCTCCCCGAGCACATCGTTGGCCGGCACCCGTTCCCCGGGCCCGGCCTGGGCATCCGCATCGTGGGGGCCGTGGACGCGGAGCGGCTGCGCATCCTGCGGGCCGCCGACGCGATCGTGCGGGCCGAGACCACCGCCGCCGGGCTCGACGGCGCGATCTGGCAGTTCCCCGTCGTGCTTCTGGCCGACGTCCGCTCCGTCGGCGTCCAGGGCGACGGGCGCACCTACGGGCACCCGATCGTGCTGCGCCCGGTCTCCAGCGAGGACGCGATGACCGCCGACTGGAGCCGCCTGCCCTACGACCTGCTCGAGCGGATCAGCACCCGCATCACGAACGAGGTCCCCGAGGTGAACCGGGTGGTGCTGGACGTCACCAGCAAGCCCCCGGGCACCATCGAGTGGGAGTAGGGCTCACCGGACAGCACACGAGCGGTGAGGGACGGTGGTGTCACCGCCCTCACCGCTCGTGCTGGTGTGGGTCAGCGGAAGTCGCTGTTCCCGCTGTTGGTGTTGCCGGAGTTGCCGCCGAACATCTTCTTCAGCTCGTCGAAGCCGGTCGGGCCGCCCTCCTCCAGGGGCAGGACGAGCCAGAGGGCGACGTAGATCGCGATCACGACGCCGAAGAACAGCGACAGCACGACCGTGAGGATCCGGACCAGGCCGGAGTCGATGCCCAGCGAGCGGGCCACGCCGCCGCAGACGCCGGCGATGAACTTGTCGCTCGAGGAGCGGGTGAGGGGTTGCTTCATGGTGGTTGTTTCCTTTCGTGAAATCTCTTGTGGGTGATCAGTGGGGCCGTCGGGAGAGGACGAGGATGCCGATCCCCGCGACGACCATCACGACGGGGGCGAGCATTCCGGCCAGCTGCCAGTCGACCCGTCCGTAGGCGGACCACAGGCCCAGGCCCGCCAGAACGAGGGCCAGCAGCCCGAAGGCGAAGGCGGCGCGGTCGCGGCTCATCGCGTCACGTCCAGTTCGCCGAGGTCGACGCTGGCCCTGACGTGCAGGACGGGTGCGTCAGGGTCCGCCGCCGCGTAGGTGGTGGCCCCGGAGAGGTCGAGCCCGTCACGGCTCTCGGTCCGCGTCCCGTCCGTGGTGTGCGCCTCGCCGGCCTTGACCGTCCAGTCGACGACCACCGTGACATCACTGGGCACCTGGAGGGTGAGCTGTCCTGCGCCGACGTGGACGTCCAGCGACTGGTCCCCGGCCAGCGCGAGGCCGGTCAGGTCGACGGTCAGGTCGCCGGCCGTGAGGTCGAGTTGCCTCGGCATCTGGGCACCCGAGGCGAACCGGTGCACCTGCTCGCCGACCGACGGCGGCTGCAGCCCGTGGGAGGCGACCAGGAGGTTCGCGGTGGCCACGGCCGCAACGATCGTGGCCGGCAGCAGGAGGGGAGGGCGCCCCGGGCGGGTGGACGCGAGCAGGGTGAGCCCCAGGCCCGCCAGGACGGCGGAGGCGTAGGCGAGAGGGGTGGCGGGGAACCCGGCGAGCCCGAGGAGGGTGACCGCCAGCACCGCGCCCCCGACCAGAACCAGCGCGAGCCACCACAGCCGCCAGCTGCGTCGCATCCGCGGGACGGGCACCGGCGCAGGGAGGTCGTCGTCGCGGACGGCGAGGTCGGAAGCCGGGTCGGTGTAGGGCTGCTCCCACCGCTGCGTCTGCGGCGCGGCGAGCGCCGTCGACTCGTACCCCGGCGTCTGCTGCTCGACGAGCCGCACGCGCCAGTTCTCCGCCGCGCGCTCGAACGGCGTGGGCTCGGGCGGAGGAGCGGGGACCCGCGAGCCGCGTCCGCGGAACCCGAAGAACCAGACGAGGAAGATCACCACGACAGGGCCGAGGCCGATGCCGTTGAAGCCGCCGATCGCCAGCACCACGACCGCCGTCGCGATGGTGGCGGCGACGACCGCACCGGTCGACCAGTTCCGGGTGAACGGGAGGATCCGCCGCACCGGCATCTCCGCCTGCCCGTCGCGCGGCATCAGCAGGAGGCCGGAGCCGTACGCGACGAGGCCGAGCCCGCCGAACACGCTCAGCACGACCAGCGCGATGCGCAGGAGGTTGGGGTCGAGTTGCCAGCGGCGGGCGAGGCCCGCGCACACGCCGCCCAGCATCGCGCCGTCACGGGGACGGCTGATCACGGGCAGGTTCTCTGGCACGTCTCCATTCAACGCAACCAGGGCCGCGCCGACCATGGGGGATGACCCTGAAGCCTCCCCGCATCCTCGCCCGGGGTTGCGCGGGACGCGGTGACCGCGTGCACGAAACGTTCTGTTTGATAACGATCCGGAAACGTCGCTTGACGGTGAGAGCGTTTGCAGTATTGACTTGCGGAGATCCCTCAGAGCGCTCTCATTTCTTTGCGGGCGTGGGGTCCCAGTTGATGGCATTACCGCGGGTCCATCCCGCCGCAGACGAAGGAGTCCAATGCGCTCATCCCTGATTCGGGGGGCCGCCACGGCTGCAGGTTTCGCCCTGTTGCTCGCCGGTTGCACCTCCGCCGCCCCTGCCCCGTCGGCCACGTCGGCGGCGCCCAGTGACCAGAAGGTCAGCCTGACCGTCGCGACGTTCAACGAGTTCGGCTACGACGACCTGTACGCGGAGTACATGAAGGATCACCCGAATGTGACGATCGTCCCGAAGAAGGCCGCGACCTCGAACGAGGCCCGTGAGAACTACTTCAGCAAGCTCGCTGCGGGTTCGGGCCTGAGCGACATCGAGGCGATCGAGGTCGACTGGATGCCGGATGTGATGCAGACCGCCGACAAGCTGATGGATCTGAGTGGTGATGACGTGGCCGGGCGTTGGCTGGACTGGAAGACCAAGGCGGCCACCACCACCGACGGCAAGCTGGTGGCTTTCGGCACCGACATCGGCCCGGAGGCGGTGTGCTACCGCTCGGACCTGTTCAAGAAGGCCGGCCTGCCGACCGACCGCGAAGAGGTCGCCAAGGCCCTGGGCACCACCTGGGAGGACTACTTCAACCTGGGCAAGCAGTTCGTCGCCAAGTCCGGCGGCGTGGCCTGGTTCGACTCGGCCGACGCGATCATGCAGGGCCAGATCAACCAGCTGCCGAACGCCTTCTCCTCCTCCGACACCGAAGAGGTGCTGATCCCGCTGGGGGAGAACCAGCCGGTCAAGGACATGTACACCTCGATCCTGAAGGCGTCGGTCGATGACAAGCTGTCCGCGAACCTGCAGCAGTGGCAGCCGGACTGGGTGAACGCCTTCCAGAAGGGCAAGTTCGCGACCATGCTGTGCCCGGGCTGGATGCTGGGTGTGATCGAGGGCAACGCCAAGGGTGTGGAGGGTTGGGACATCGCCAACACCTTCCCCGGTGGCGGCGGCAACTGGGGTGGCTCCTACCTGACCGTCCCGGCGCAGGGCGCGAACCAGGCTGCGGCTCGTGAGCTGGCTGCGTGGCTGACCGCTCCGGAGCAGCAGATCAAGGCGTTCAAGGCCAAGGGCACCTTCCCGAGCCAGGTCGAGGCGCTGAGCAGCCCTGACCTGCTGGGTGTGAAGAACGCGTTCTTCAACGACGCGCCGACCGGGCAGATCCTGGCCGACCGCGCCAAGGCCGTCACCGTGGTGCCGTTCAAGGGCCCGCAGTACTTCGCGGTTCGTCAGGTCGTCTCCGACGCCATCAACCGGGTCGACGTGACCAAGAAGCAGTCCGCGACCGACTCGTGGGCGCAGGCCATCAAGGAGTTCGAAGCCCTCGGCTGACCGGTCGAGCACCAACTCCGACGGTGGGGTGGGGTGCACCTGTGCACCCCACCCCACCGCCTGACCCCCGCGAAAGGTGTCAACGATGACCTGGCGTCAACGACTCGGCCGATGGGACGTCAAGAGCGCTCCCTACCTCTACATCGCACCGTTCTTCATCCTGTTCGCCCTCGTGGGCATGTTCCCGCTGCTGTACACCGGCTGGGTCGCCCTCAACAAGTGGAGCCTGATCACGGGCAACCAGGGTTTCATCGGGTTCGGCAACTTCCAGTACGTGCTGGCCCAGCCGCGGTTCTGGGACGCGGTGGTGAACACCTTCAGCATCTTCCTGCTCTCCTCGGTCCCGCAGATGATTTTGGCCATCGGGATCGCGAGCGTGCTCGACGCCAACCTGCGCGCAAAGACCTTCTGGCGGATGGGCGTCCTGGTCCCCTACGTGGTGGCGCCGGTGGCGGTGTCGCTGGTGTTCGGCCAGTTGTTCGCCGACGAGTCCGGCGTGATCAACGCCGTGTTGACCAACATCGGGCTGGACCCGATCGGTTGGCATTCGGACCGGTTGTGGTCACACGTGGCGATCGCCACGATGGTGAACTTCCGCTGGACCGGCTACAACACCTTGATCTTCCTGGCCGCGATGCAGGCGATCCCGCGGGATGTGATCGAGGCGGCTATCGTCGACGGCGCCAGCCGGTGGCAGACCTTCCTCAACGTGACCGTGCCGATGCTGCGTCCCACGATCATCTTCGTGGTGATCACCTCCACGATCGGCGGCCTGCAGATCTTCGACGAGCCGCGGATGTACGACAACTTCGGCCTCGGCGGGCCCGACCGGGAGTGGATGACGGTCACCATGTACCTCTACGAGCTGGGCTGGAACAGCCAGCGCAACCTCGGCCGATCCGCAGCGGTCGCCTGGCTGCTGTTCCTCATCATCGTCGCGTTCGCCCTGATCAACTACGCGATCACGCGCCGGATCTCCAGCGGTGACGTCCGCCCGATGCGAAAGGCGCTGGTGAAATGACCTCCGTTGCCACCACCCACCAGCTGGCCGGCAAGGGTGCCGCCCGCGCCGCGGCGCGTCGTCGCGACCGGATGGAGGGCGGCCTGCGCCGTCCCGGCTGGGTCACCTACACGCTGCTCTCGCTGGTCGTGCTGATCTCCGCGCTGCCGTTGTACTACGCGTTCCTGCTGTCCACGTCGACGGCCGGCGACATCGCCCGCAACCCGATCCCGTCGCTGGTTCCGCAGGGTCACTTCTTCGAGAACGTGAACCGGGTGCTGACCGCCGGAATCGGGTTCTGGCAGGCCATGGCCAACAGCGTGATCGTCAGTGTGGTCACGGCGGTCGCGGTGGTGTTCTTCTCCACCCTGGCCGGCTACGCGTTCGCCAAGCTGAGGTTCCGTGGCCGCAACGGGCTGCTCGCCTTCGTCATCGGGACGATGGCCGTGCCCACCCAGCTCGGTGTCATCCCGCTGTTCATCGTGATGTCGAAGCTGGGCTGGACCGGGAAGCTGATCGCGGTCATCGTGCCGGCGATGGTGACCGCGTTCGGGGTGTTCTGGATGACCCAGTACCTGTCCGAGGCGCTGCCGTACGAGCTGATCGAGGCCGCCCGCGTGGACGGCTGCTCGATGATCCGCACGTTCTGGCACGTCGCCCTGCCCGCAGCCCGCCCGGCGGCGGCGATGCTCGCCCTGTTCACTTTCGTGGGCAGCTGGACGAACTTCTTCTGGCCGTTCATCGTGCTGGGATCCTCCAACCCGACCCTGCCAGTGGCCCTCCAGCTCCTCCAGGCGTCCTACTTCAAGGACATGTCGCTGATCATGGCCGGTGTCGTCCTCGCCACCCTGCCGCTGCTGGCACTGTTCGCCGTCGCCGGACGCCACCTCGTCTCCGGCATCATGGCCGGCGCCGTCAAGGGGTGAGGGGACGGGCCGTCCGCCCTGGGCAGGCGGCCCGGGGGCGGAGGTTCGAAAGGGCGCTCCGCCCGTGGGGGCGCTTCGGTATCCTTCGCTCGATGAGCAGCCCCACCGGCTGCCCGGGGCCAGTGCAGGCTGGTTTCAGTGAGGACCACGGGCCCGAGCGGTTCAGGTGAAGGAGGCATCGGTGAGCAGGATGCTGAAGGTGGGCCACGTGGCGCCGACCCTTGAGGATGTGGCGCGGGTGGCCGGGGTGTCGCGGGCCACGGTGTCCCGGGTGGTCAATGGTGGCGAGTTGGTGGCGGAGAAGACCTCGGAGACGGTGAACCGGGTGATCGCCCAGCTGGGGTATCACCCGAATCGTGCGGCGAGGGCGCTGGTCACGCGGCGGACCGGGGCGATCGCGGTGATCGTGCCGGAGGCCGACGAGCGGGTGTTCACCGACCCGTTCTTCCCGCAGGCCTACCACGGTGCGCTGCAGGCGTTCACCGATTCCGACGTGCAGGTGGTGCTGGCCATGGCCCAGCCCGGCGACAACGCGTCCCGGATGGTGCGCTACCTGGAGTCGGGCCATGTGGACGGGGCGATCATCGTGTCCCACCACGGCCCCGGCCTGGCCCGGGCGCTGGCCCGCACGAACCAGCCGGTGGTGTTCGTCGGCGACCCGGAGACGCCCGGTCTCAGCTACGTCGACGTCGACCAGGAGACCGCGGCCCGGACCGCGACCGAGTACCTGCTGGCCCGCGGCGCACGCCGGTTGGCGATGATCACCGGCCCGATGGACATGGCCGCCGCCCGGCAGCGTGCCCGCGGCTACGAGCTGGCCATGGGCGCGGCCGGGCTCGACTCCTCGCTGCGGGCCGGCGGGGACTTCTCCACCAACGGCGGCGCCCAGGCGGCCGAGCGGCTGCTCGCCCAGGGGCGCGACTTCGACGGCCTGTTCGTCGCCAACGACCTGATGGCCGTCGGTGCGATCCGGGTGCTCACCGAGGCCGGACGGCGCGTCCCCGACGACATCCGCGTGGTCGGCTTCGACAACTCCATCGCCGCCCTCCAGACCAACCCCGGCCTGACCACCATGACCAACCCCGCCTCCGACCTGGCCAGAATGGCCGCCGAGATGCTCATCGGACTCCTCGCCGGCCAGCGACCCGACTCGCCGGTGATCCTGTCCAGCGAACTGGTGGTCCGCGGCTCGGCATGAGCGCAGGCGAAGACCGGCCCGGCCCGGTCCAGGTCCCTCCCGACGTGGCGGCAGCCGCGCCGGCGCTCCCCGCGGAGTCGTCCGTGCAGCCCCGGTCGACCCGTCCCCTCGGTGAGGCCTGGATCGGCGGGGTGTGCGCAGGACTGGCCGAGCACCTGGGCTGGTCGGTGCTGGTGGTGCGAGTGATCTTCGTCATCGCGGCGGCCCTCGGGCTCGCCGGCGTCGCGCTCTACCTCGCGTTGTGGCTCGTCATGCCCCAGCAGGCGGGCCAGCGGTCGGCGCCGGGCCTGGAGGCGGGGGCCCGCACGGGCCTGCGTCCGGGCGCCGCGGCCACGCTGACCCCGGTGGACTACGGGGTGGCCAGTGCCCTCGTGCTGCTGGGTGGGGGCCTGTTCTGGCTGCTCCAGTCGTCGGCCTGGGCGCTCCCGGCGGCGCCGCTGCTGGCGGGCGCCCTGGCCGCAGCCGGGCTGGGGATGATCTGGTGGCAGGCCGACCGCGCGTCCACCCGCGAGCTGCGCCGCGGCTCGGGCTGGCGGCGGGTGATCGCCCCGCTCCTCGTCCACTGGACGACGGTCGTGGCGGTGGTCCTCGGGCTCGCCGCACTGGCCGCTGCGGTGACGGTGGTGGTGACGACGGTGGACGGGATCGGCGAGCTCCCGCGCATGCTGCTGCTCCTCGCGCTCGCGGTCGCCGCGCTCGCGCTGGCGGCGCTGCCGTGGTTCCTGCGGGTACGAAGGGCCCTGGCGAGGGCGAGGGACGACGCGCTGGTGGCCGACGCGCGGGCCGACATGGCGGCCCACCTGCACGACTCGGTGCTCCAGACGCTGGCCCTGATCCAGCGGCAGGCGTCAGACCCGAAGGCGGTGACGGCCCTCGCGCGTCGCCAGGAGCGCGAGCTGCGCCAGTGGCTGTACGGGGAGAGCCTCGGCTCGGCAACCCTCGCCGAGGCGCTGTCCGGCGAGATCATCGACGTGGAGGACCGGCACGGCGTGGACGTCGAGCTCGTCAGCGTCGGCGACTGCGAGTTGACGCCGGAGGTGACCGCACTGGTGCGCGCGGCGCGCGAGGCGATGGTGAACGCGGCCAAGCACTCCGGCGCCGACCGGATCGACGTGTACGCGGAGGTCGATCCCGAGCTGGTGTCGGTGTACGTGCGTGACCGCGGCAACGGGTTCGACCTCGCCGCGGTGGAGGAGGACCGGATGGGCGTGCGCGGCTCGATCGTCGAGCGGGTGAAGCGCGCGGGCGGACGGGCGATAATCAGGACGGCGCCCGGCGAGGGCACCGAGGTGAGACTGGAGTTGCCACGATGAGCGAGACCGAGACCGAGCGTGCCACCCCCGCGGCCTGGCGGGTGGTGGTGGTGGACGACCACGCGATGTTCCGCAGCGGGGTGAAGCACGACATCGGCGGGCGGGTGCAGCTGGTCGGCGAGGGCGAGGACGTGCCGACGGCCGTGGCGGCGATCCTCGCCGCCGTCCCCGACGTGGTGCTCCTCGACGTCCATCTCCCCGGCGGCGGCGGGATGGAGGTCATCAAGCAGGTCGGCGCGCTCGAGCCGGGCGTGAAGTTCCTCGCGCTGTCGGTGTCGGACGCTGCCGAGGACGTCATCGGCGTGATCCGCGCGGGCGCCCGCGGCTACGTGACCAAGTCGATCTCGGCCGACGAGCTCGTCGAGGCCATCGGCAGGGTGGCGACCGGGGACGCCGTCTTCTCCCCGCGCCTGGCGGGGTTCGTGCTCGACGCGTTCTCCGGCGCGATCGACGTGGCGAGCATCGACGAGGACCTGGACCGGCTCAGCGTCCGCGAGCGCGAGGTGCTGCGGCTGATCGCGCGCGGCTACGCCTACAAGGAGGTGGCCCGGGAGCTGTTCATCTCGATCAAGACCGTCGAGACCCATGTCAGCAGCGTCCTGCGCAAGCTCCAGCTGTCGAACCGCCACCAGCTCACCCGGTGGGCCACCGACCGCAAGCTCGTCTAGTCGTCCTGCCGCGCCGCGGGCAGCAGGAGGGGACGGCCCCGGCGCGCCGGAACCGTCCCCTCCTTTCGCGCTACTTCCGCCTGGTGATCAGGGAGTAGACCCACAGGACGAGGACCGAGCCGCCGATGGCCAGCAGCCAGGACCACAGCGAGAAGAAGCCGGTGACGCCGCGGTCGAAGAGTGCGCTCCCGATCCAGCCGCCGACGACACCACCGATGAGACCGGTGACCAGGCTGGACAGCCAGCCGCCCCGTTCCTTCATGATCGACTTGGCGATGGCGCCCGCGATCAGGCCCATCAGAATCCATGCAATGAAACCCATGGGGACACCGTAGGGGCCGCCGGGTGCCGGTCCCATCGGGTGGCACCCTGAATCGTCCCGAGGTGGTCAGCGGCGCGCGATGACCCGGCCGTAGATCCACAGCACGATGACCGAGCCGAGCACGGCGAAGGCCCACGAACTGAGGGAGAAGAAGGGCAGGTCGCCGCTCCCGCTGAGCACCAGCCCGATACCGCCGCCGACCATGGTGCCCGCGAGCGCGAGCAGCGTGGTGGCGAGCCAGCCGCCCTCGACGCCCATGATCGACTTCGCGATGACCGCCGCGATCAGCCCGAGGATCAGCAACGGGAGGAAGGTCATGCCGCCACCCTAGCCATGGCGATCAAGGTCGGTGGCAGCGCTTAGGCTTGTGCAGCCATGACTGACACCCTGTTCCCCGACCTCTTCGCCGCCCCCGGGCCGGCCGCTCCCGACGACGCCGCACCGGCGCCGCGGCGCCCGCGGCTGTCGGAGGAGGAACTGCTGGCCGACCTGAACCCGCCGCAGCGCGCGGCCGTCGTCCACGCCGGGAGCCCCGTGCTGGTCGTGGCCGGCGCCGGGTCGGGCAAGACCAGGGTGCTGACCCGCCGGATCGCCCACCTGGTGAGCCAGCGCTCGGTGCACCCCGGGTCGATCCTGGCGATCACGTTCACCAACAAGGCCGCTGCGGAGATGCGGCACCGCGTGGTGGAGCTGGTGGGCAACCGGGCCAAGTTGATGTGGGTCTCCACGTTCCACTCGGCCTGCGTGCGGATCCTGCGCAGCGACGTCTCGCGCTTCGGGCTGAGCCGGACGTTCTCGATCTACGACGACACCGACGCCAAGAGGCTGATGACGCTGGTGCTCCGCGATCTCGACCTCGACCCGAAGCGCTACCCCGTCCGCGCGGTGCTCAACTGGGTGTCGACCTGCAAGAACGAGCTCGTCGACCACGAGTCGGCGCGCAGCCGGGCGGCCGAGGGCAGCACGGAGGAGACCTACGCCGAGGCGTACGCGGAGTACCAGCGGCGGCTGAAGGCGGCCAACGCGCTCGACTTCGACGACCTGATCATGACCACCGTGCACCTGCTGCAGGCCTTCCCCGACCTCCGCGAGCAGTACCGCCGTCGTTTCCGTCACGTGCTGGTGGACGAGTACCAGGACACCAACCACGCCCAGTACGCCCTGGTGAGGGAGCTCTGCGGCACGCACCCGACCGCGGCCGGCGACGGGGACGGGCCGGAGGTCGAGCCGCCGGAACTGATGGTCGTGGGCGACTCCGACCAGTCCATCTACGCCTTCCGCGGGGCGACGATCCGCAACATCCTCGACTTCGAGTCGGACTTCCCGGGTGCCCGCACGATCGTCCTCGAGCAGAACTACCGGTCCACCCAGAACATCCTGAACGCCGCGAACGCGGTGATCACCCGGAACCCGAACCGCCCGGAGAAGCGGCTGTGGTCGGACTCGGGCGACGGCGAGCTGCTGGTCGGTTATGTGGCCGACACCGAGCACGACGAGGCCCAGTTCGTTGCGGACGAGATCGACCGACTCACCGACGCCGGCACCAGCCGCCCGGGTGAGGTGGCGGTGTTCTACCGGACGAACGCGCAGTCGCGGGCGTTCGAGGAGGTCTTCATCCGGGTCGGCCTGCCGTACCGCGTGGTCGGCGGCGTGCGGTTCTACGAGCGCAGGGAGATCAGGGACGCGATCGCCTACCTCCGTGCGATCGCGAACCGTGACGACGACGTCTCCGTCCGCCGGGTGCTGAACGTGCCGAAGCGGGGGATCGGCGACCGTGCGGAGGCGATGATCGAGGCGTTCGCCGCGTCCGAGCAGCTCTCCTTCGGTGCGGCGCTCGACCGGGCCCGCGAGGCGAACGGCCTGGCCACCCGATCGCTGAACCAGATCGAGGGGTTCGCGGCCCTGCTGGCCGGCTACCGGCAGAAGGTGGCCGACGGCGTGCCCGCGGACGAGATCCTCGCCGGCATCCTGAAGGACTCCGGCTACCTCGACGAGCTCAGCCACTCCACCGACCCGCAGGACGAGAGCCGGCTGGAGAACCTGGTCGAGCTCGTCAGCGTGGCCGGTGAGTTCGTGGCGGCCGCGCACGCCGTCGACCTGCCCGCGGACGAGAGCGAGCTGGCGGCCGGTGCTCCCGAGCCCGACGATTCACTGCCCGCGTTCCTGGAGCGCATCGCCCTCGTGGCCGACTCCGACCAGATCCCCGACAACGACCCCGACGCGGCGGGCGTGGTCACGCTGATGACCCTGCACACCGCGAAGGGCCTGGAGTTCAACACGGTGTTCCTGACCGGCTTCGAGGACGGGATCTTCCCGCACCAGCGGGCGCTGGTCGACCGCAACGAGCTGGAGGAGGAGCGGCGGCTGGCCTACGTGGGCATCACCCGCGCGCGCCAGCGGCTCTACCTGACGCGGGCCACCGTCCGCTCGCAGTGGGGGGCGCCGCAGTACAACCCGGCCAGCCGGTTCACCGAGGAGATCCCCGCGCACCTGATCGACTGGCGACGCCTCGGCGTGGCCCGGACCGGCTACGCCTCCAGCGCGGCGGCCAGGACACAGCAGTCGTGGCGGTCGACGGTGGGTTTCGGGGCGCGGCCGGGGATCAAGACCGTCCCGTCCGTCGACGTGGGCGACCGGGTGCTCCACACCACCTTCGGGATGGGCACGGTCATCGCCACGTCCGGGGTCGGGGACGCCGCGAAGGCCGACGTGGACTTCGGGTCCTCAGGGGTGAAGCGGCTCTCGCTCAAGCACGCTCCGATGGAGAAGCTGTAGGGCTCAGCCCTCGGTGGGCGCCGCGGTGTACGGGTCGCCCTTCCGGTTCGCCTCCGGGTTCCAGCCGATGAACTGCATCGGGTCGGTGCCGCGGCCGTTGATGTAGGCGGAGAAGTGCAGGTGGCAGGCGGTCGACAGGCCGGTGGAACCGACGTGCCCGATCAACTGGCCCTTGTCGACCTTCTCGCCGACCGTGACCACGTAGTCGGTCATGTGGAGGTAGGCGGTCTCCACATTCTGGCCGTTGATGTCCCCGTGGTCGATCCGGACGTTGTTCCCGGACCCACCGTTGTAGCCCATCTCCGCCTTGACGACGGTGCCGGACTGGGCGGCGTAGATCGGCTGGCCGCACTTGCCGCCGATGTCATCGCCGTCGTGCAGGCGGTAGTAGTGCAGGATCGGGTGCAGCCGCATCCCGTACGGCGAGCTCACGCCGCCGGCCGTGGGCCACAGGAACTTGCTCAGGGTCTTGAGGCGGTCGATCTCCTTGGAGATCACGGTCGCCTGGCCGCTCAGCTCGGAGCTTCGGGCGGTGGCCGCCGCGCTCTCCTGGGTGTCGGTGACCTGCTCACCGCTCTGCGCGAGCTGCTGGGAGCGCTTCGCCGCGAGGTCCTCCAGCGAGGGGCCCTCGGCCGCGGTGGCCACCGTGAGGGCCGGGATGCTCGAGACGACGAGGGGGCCCTGGTCGGCGAAGGCGGTGCCGGTGGCGTTCGTGGAGGAGGCGGTGAAGGCTGAGAAGCCGGCGACCGCGATGCCCGAGACGACCACGACGGTGGCACCGCGCTTGATCAGCTGGCGGATTCCCTGGGCCGGCTTCGCAGCGGCGGGCGCCGGGGGGAGAGCGCGACGTGGCTTGTCAGGCCGCAGTCGAAGTCCGTTCACCAGTCCCCCGTCGAGTTCCCCAGTACACCGTTCGGGCCCGGTCCGGCCGGGCAGGAAGGAGCTTAGCATTTCTTAGGCTCTTTCTCAGAATCGTTCAGGATTTGGGTAGGAGATCTTCTTCGTGCCGCTTCCGGCGGGGGCTGGACGCCCTGCGTGCGCGGTGCTGGCCCTGCCTACTAGGCTCGGGACGGCAGCCGGAGCGGCGATCAACCAGGGACGGAGTCGGAGTGGATCTGTTCGAGTACCAGGCGCGGGACCTGTTCGAGGCGCACGGTGTGCCGGTGCTGGGAGGAATCACGGCGCGCACCCCCGAGGAGGCACGCGCCGCCGCCGAGCAGCTGGGGACCCCGGTCGTCGTGGTGAAGGCGCAGGTGAAGACCGGCGGGCGCGGCAAGGCCGGCGGCGTGAAGCTCGCCCGCTCGCCGCAGGAGGCTGCCGAGCGCGCGTCCGAGATCCTCGGGCTGGACATCAACGGCCACCGCGTCGAGACGGTGATGGTGGCCGAGGGTGCCGACATCGCCGAGGAGTACTACTTCTCCCTGCTGCTCGACCGCTCCACGCGCCACTACCTGGCGATGTGCTCCACCGAGGGGGGCATGGACATCGAGACGCTCGCGCGCGAGCGTCCCGACGCGCTGGTGAGGGTCGAGGTCGACCCGCTCGCCGGGCTGGACGAGACCGTCGCCCGCGAGATCGTAGACGCCGCAGGGTTCCGCGAGTCCGACCGCGATGAGCTGGTCCGCGTCCTCGTGCTGCTCGGCGAGGTGTACCGCGAGAACGACGCCACGCTGGTGGAGGTGAACCCGCTGGTGAAGACCGGGGAGGGCCGGATCGTCGCGCTGGACGCGAAGGTGACCCTCGACGACAACTCCGCCTTCCGGCACCCCGACTGGACGGCCTACGCCGACGAGTCCTCCGACGACCCGCTGGAGATCCGGGCGCGGGAGAAGCACCTCAATTACGTCAAGCTCGACGGCTCGGTGGGCATCATCGGCAACGGTGCGGGCCTGGTGATGAGCACCCTCGACGTGGTCGCCGCCGCGGGCGCCGACCTGCCCGGCCAGCCGCGCCCGGCCAACTTCCTCGACATCGGCGGCGGCGCGTCCGCCCAGGTGATGGCCAACGGCCTCGACATCATCCTGTCCGACCCGCAGGTGAAGGTGGTGTTCGTCAACGTGTTCGGGGGCATCACCGCCTGCTCCGAGGTGGCAAAGGGCATCATCGACGCCCTCGGCATGCTGGGGGAGCGGGCCACGAAGCCGATCGTGGTGAGGCTGGACGGCAACGCCGTCGAGATCGGACGACACATGCTGGCCGAGGCGGCCCACCCGCTGGTGCAGGTGTCGGAGACCATGGACGATGCGGCCCGCCGGGCCGCCGAGCTGGCCGCCGCGGCCGAGTAAGGACCCCGCACATGTCGATCTGGTTGGACCAGCGCTCCACCGTCATCGTCCAGGGCATGACCGGCTCGGAGGGACGCAAGCACACGCAGCGGATGATCGGTGCCGGCACCCGTGTCGTCGCCGGCGTGACCCCCGGCAAGGGCGGCCAGTCGGTGACCTTCGAGGAGGCGCCGGTGCCGGTGTTCGACACCGTCGCCGAGGCCAGGGAAGCCACGGGCGCGACCACGTCGGTCGTCTTCGTGCCGGCGGCCTACACCCGCCAGGCCGTCGTCGACGCCGTGGACGCCGGGCTCGACCTCACCGTCGTGATCACCGAGGGCGTCCCGGTGCGGGACACCGCGGAGTTCGTCGCGTACGCCCGCCAGTCGGGCCACACGCGCCTGATCGGCCCGAACTGCCCCGGCCTCATCTCCCCCGGGAAGTCGAACGTGGGCATCATCCCGCCCACCATCTCCGGCCCCGGGCGCATCGGCCTGGTGTCCAAGTCGGGGACGCTGACCTACCAGATGATGTTCGAGTTGCGCGACATCGGCTTCTCCACCGCCGTCGGCATCGGCGGCGACCCCGTGAACGGCAGCACCCACATTGACGCGCTCGAGGCGTTCGAGGCCGACCCGGAGACCGAGGCGATCGTGCTCATCGGTGAGATCGGCGGGGACGCGGAGGAGCGCGCGGCCGCCTACATCGCCGACCACATCACCAAGCCGGTCGTCGGCTACGTCGCGGGCTTCACCGCGCCGGTCGGCAAGACCATGGGCCACGCGGGGGCGATCGTCACCGGCTCCGCCGGCACGGCCAAGGCCAAGAAGGCGGCGCTGGAGGCCGCCGGTGTCGCCGTGGGGCGGACGCCGAGCGAGACCGCGTCCCTCATGCGCGAGATCGTCGCCGGCCTGGCCTGAGCACCCTGTCCTGGGACGGCGGGAGCACCGCTGCGCGGGTTCCAGCCGGACCGGTGGAGGGGAGGGATCAGCCCTGCGCGGCCCGCTGGCCGGCGCGCAGCGCGATGGCCTTCCACTGGCTGTCGGTGAAGTCGAAGCTGGAGCTGGGGTTGCCGAGCAGGTAGACGACCTCGTCGTCCACCGTGAGCACGGCCACGCGGTACAGCACCGTGGTGGTCTCGGTCTTCTGGCTGATCAGGAACGTCGAGCCGGCGACGGAGGAGTCGGCGTCCGCGTTCCCCTTCACCGACGGGCCGTCCTTCACGGTTGCGGTCGGCGCCCGGTCGGCGCAGCCGTTGATGTTCTTGGTGAGCTTGGCGGCCAGCTTCGTCGCGGCGTCGGGGCTGGAGAACGCGTAGGTCACCATGTCGACGCCGAAGCCGTTCGGTGCGGCGGTGTCGTCGGCGAGCAACAGCGTCCGCTGGCCCTGGGCGACGGTTCCGGTCACGGCCTCGAGGTTCATCGCCTCGCACTGGCTGCCCGGGATCACGAGGGTCGTGGACGGGTCGGTGGCCCCCCAGCGTCCTGCGCCGGCGGTGATGCGCGGCAGGTCGGCCTCGACCAGCCAGCCCTTCGGCTCGCCGGCCGGAGGCGGGACGTTGGCGGTGGTGATGCTGCTCGGGCAGGTGCCGAGCTCGTTGCCGCACTGGCGGCTGAGCGCCGTCGCGGTCGCCCGGGCCAGGTCGTCGGCCGGAACGGCGGCGTCGGTGGTGGTGATGTCGACCAGGCTCACCGAGCGTCCCGTCCGGCTCAGCAGCAGCGTGTGGAACTGGTCGGGCGTCTCGTGGGCGACGAGCCGGACGGCCATGGCGCTGTCGGCGAGGCCGCTGACGTCGTTCGCTCCGCTGATCCAGGCCGTGCCGTCCTTGCAGGTGCCGGCCTGGGTGAGCCGCAGGTCGTAGGCGGTCGTTGCGGCGGCGACGTCGGCGTAGGTGTCGACCACCTGCACGACCGAGGCGGCCGGGTTGGTGGCCGAGGTGGTCTTGCGGGACGCGGTGCGCAGGGCGTTCGGGAGGCCGGCGGCGTTCGTCGGCAGGCAGGTGGGGCGGACGCTGTCCGTCGTCCCGGTGGACTCCGTCCAGGTCTGGCCGGCCAGCGTGCCGAGGTCGGCCGTGGTGAGCAGCGGGTCGAGGGCGGAGGCGGTGGACGGGTTGGCCGTCGTGCCGCTGGACGCGCCGGAGCGCAGGGTGAGCAGCCAGACCGCCGCGGCGACGAGCAGGGCGACGACGGCGACCGAGGCGATGATGATCAGGGCCGGCCGGCTGCTGCGGTCCCGCGGGGCGGCTGCCCGGCCGGGCCGGGTGGGGCGTTCCGGGGCGTCGGGGGTGCCGGTCGCCGGCCTCTTTCCGGGGGTCGGCTCCGCGGGAGCTGCGGGGGCGGCGGCGACGGCCGCCGTGGCCGGGGCGAGGCGCGCGGTGTCCTCCCCGGTCGGCGCCGGCCGCGGCTTGCGTCCGAAGAGCCCCTTCTTGCGGGGAGGCGCTGCGGCCGGGGCGTCGTCCGGCTCGGGCGTGGGCTCGGGGGGCGCGGCCAGAGAGGCGGTGGAGGACGCCGGGGTCGCCCAGTCCGACGGCAGTGGCGCGGTGGCCACGGAGCGCGGGCCCTCCTCCGCGCCGCCGGGCCGGGGCGGGGTCGGGGTCTTCGCAGGAGCCTCCGGGACGGGTGCGGTCAGGGCGCTGCGACTGGCGGAGGCCGCCGAGGCCGGCGCGGGGATCGTCACCGGCGGCGGAGCGGTCGGCCGCGGCTGGGGAGGGAACCCGTCGATGGGGGAGAGCGGCGACGTGGCGCTCACGGCGGAGCGGCGCGGCACGTAGGTGAACTCGCTCGGCTCAGCGCTCGCGGAGAACCGCCGCCCGGCCGAGGCGGGGAGCGCCGATTCCGGCTGCGGCAGCACGGGAGCCGGCGGCGGTACCGGGGTGGTCGCCGGCACGTCCAGCGGGTCGTCCGGGCTGTCGGGGCTCGACGGGGTGAGGGCGAGCCGGCGCAGGCGGGCGGTCGAGGTCAGGGGAGAGGGCTCGTCGGGGGAGAACGCGCGGGCGAAGCGGCCACCGGACGGCGCGTCGTCGCCGTCGTCGGGGAGCGGGCCGAGCGCCCTGCGGGGCGTGGGCGAACCCTCGTCTGCCACTGCTCTACCTTGCCGTCGACGCCTGATGACCGGGCCAGTGTAGCGACGGCGGGCGTGTCCCCACGACCTTCGCAGGGCGTGTGGGTGAGCATGGACGCACCATGCCGATGCCCAGATCCAGGGACCGCCGACGGGTGAGGCTCACCGTTTCCACTGCCCGGACGGTCCGCCTGCCCACCACGCCGGACGGCCCGCCGCTGCTGCCGTGGCCCGTCGCCGCGCTCGGCGGGGGCCTGCTCGCGGGGCTCGCCGGCTCGCTTCTGGTGGCCGGCGTCCTGCTGGTCGCCTGGCTCAGCGCGATCGCGATCCCGCTGTCCACGGTGCTCGGCTTCGCCGGGGGCGTCTGGCTGCTGGCCCACGGCGGCGTCCTCGTCGTGGGCACCGACCAGCTCACGCTGGTTCCGCTCGGGCTCACCCTCGGCTTCGGCGCGCTGTGCGTCTCGGCGGGCCGGTTCGCCTACCAGCAGGGGCGCCTCGCCCACGCCGGTGAGGTGGACGGCCGGCGGCGCCGCCGCCTGTTGTGGGGGTCGGTCGGCCAGGTCGCCGCCGGCTACACGCTCTTCGCCGCGGTGCTGGCAGCGCTCGTCTCCGGCGCGGCCCAGCTGTGGCGCCCCGCCCTCGGCGCCCTGGTCGTCAGCGCGTGCGGCAGCGCGATCGGCGCCGCGCTCGCCGCGGGCCTGCGTCCCTGGGCCGCCGGACCGGACTGGCTGCGCAGGGGCGTGCGCGGAACGGCGGCCGGCGCGCTGGGCCTGGTCGCGATCGCCGGCGCGACCCTCGCCCTCGCCGTGCTGCTGGGCGAACAGCGGGTGGCGGCGCTGGAGGACCCGCTCGTCCTCGACCCCGGCGGCGTGTTCGTGTGGTCGGTCCTCGTGCTCGCGTACCTGCCCAACCTGCTGGCCTGGGTGCTGGCCTGGCTGCTGGGCGCCGGCTTCACCGTCGGCAGCGGGTCACTGGTCTCGCTGTCCACGACCCAGCTGGGCATGCTGCCGTCGCTCCCGGTGCTGGGGGCGCTCCCCCCGGTGGGTGCCGCCGATCCCTGGATGCTGGCCTGGCTCGCCGCGGGCGTGGCCGTCGGCGTCCTCGCCGGTGTCGTTGCGGTGCGCCGCGGCCGCGAGGAGACCGCCGGTGGACTGCTCGCCGCGGCCCTCGCCGGGCTCGGGACGGGACTCGTCGCGCTGGCCTGGGCCGCCGCCAGCCGGGGCGGCCTGGGCAGCCTGCGCATGGCGGAGCTCGGGCCCCGCCTGCTGGAACTGCTCGCGATCGGCGTCCCGCTGCTGCTCCTGAGCGCCTGCGCAGGCGGCATGGGGGCCTGGCTGGTGGCTCGCCGCGCCGCCGCCTGAGCCGCGTCCGCGGACGACGACCGACGCCGGGCCGGACATCCGCGTTCGGTAAGGTCTGGCCATGCCGATGCGCCTGGTGGTCCTGGTCTCGGGCTCCGGCACCCTCCTGCAGGCACTCCTCGACGCCGCGGCGTCGGGCGACCTCGACGCGCGCGTGGTCGGCGTCGGCTCCGACCGCGCGGGTGCCCCTGCCCTGGCCCGCGCGGAGGCGGCAGGCGTCCCCACCTTCGTCCACCCGCTGGCCCCCGGCGCCGACCGCGCCGCCTGGGACGCGGAGCTCACGCGGCTGGTCGCAGCCTTCGAGCCCGACCTGGTGGTGAGCGCAGGCTTCATGAAGCTGGTGGGCGCGGCGTTCCTCGCCCGGTTCGGCGGGCACATGATCAACACCCACCCGGCGCTGCTCCCGGCCTTCCCGGGCACCCACGCCGTGCGCGACGCGCTCGCCCACGGGGTGCTCGTGACGGGCTGCACGGTGTTCCAGGTCGACGCCGGCGTCGACTCCGGCGAGATCCTCGCCCAGGAACCCGTCCGCGTCCTCCCCGGAGACGACGAGGACGTCCTGCACGAACGCATCAAGACCGTCGAGCGGCGCCTGCTGGTCGACACCGTGAACCGACTGAGCCGAGGGGACAGATGACCGACCTGCTACCGATCCGCCGCGCGCTGGTGTCCGTGTACGACAAGACCGGGCTGGTCGAGCTCGGCCGGGCGCTGGCCGACGCCGGTGTCGAGATGGTGTCTACCGGGTCGACCGCGGCCACTCTGGCCGGCGCCGGGCTCGCGGTGACCCCGGTGGAACAGGTGACCGGTTTCCCCGAGTGCCTGGACGGGCGCGTCAAGACCCTGCACCCCCACATCCACGCCGGCCTGCTCGCCGACCGGCGGCTGGCGTCGCACCGCGCGCAGCTGGACGAGCTCGGCATCGCCCCGTTCGACCTGGTGGTGTCGAACCTGTACCCGTTCACGCAGACCGTGGCCTCCGGCGCCGGCCCCGACGAGTGCGTCGAGCAGATCGACATCGGCGGCCCGTCGATGGTGCGGGCCGCGGCGAAGAACCACCCGTCCGTGGCGATCATCACCTCGCCCGCCCAGTACCCGCAGCTCGTGGACGCCCTGGCGGCCGGGGGCTTCACCCTCGCCCAGCGGCAGGCGCTGGCCGCCGCGGCGTTCGTGCACACCGCCACCTACGACGTCGCGGTCGCGTCCTGGATGGGCAACGTGCTCACCGACTCCTCCGATGGCGACGGGTTCCCGGCCTGGGTGGGTGCCACCTGGGACAAGCTCGGCACGCTGCGCTACGGCGAGAACTCCCACCAGCGCGCCGCGCTGTACCGCAGCGGGTACGGCCCCGGCGGCCTGGCGACCGCCCGCCAGCTGCACGGCAAGGAGATGAGCTACAACAACTACACCGACGGCGATGCCGCGTACCGGGCGGCCTACGACTTCGCCGAACCTGCCGTCGCGGTGATCAAGCACGCCAACCCGTGCGGGATCGCGGTCGGTGCCGACATCGCGGAGGCGCACCGCAAGGCCCACGCCTGCGACCCGGTGTCGGCCTACGGCGGAGTCATCGCTGCCAACCGTCCGGTCAGCGTCGAGGCGGCACGACAGATCGCGGAGATCTTCACCGAGGTCGTGATCGCGCCCGGCTACGAGGACGGTGCCCTGGAGGTGCTCCAGGCGAAGAAGAACGTGCGCGTCCTCGAGGCGGGGCCCTACCCCGGCGGTGGCGTCGAGTTCCGTCCGGTCAGCGGAGGCCTGCTCCTGCAGGCGGCGGACCGCATCGACGCCGACGGCGACGACCCGCAGAACTGGCAGCTCGTCTCCGGGGAGCCCGCGGACGCCGCGACCCTGGCCGACCTCGTCTTCGCCTGGCGGGCGTGCCGCGCGGTGAAGTCCAACGCGATCCTGCTCGCCTCCGGCGGCGCCTCGGTCGGCGTGGGCATGGGCCAGGTCAACCGGGTGGACTCGTGCCGGCTGGCGGTCGAACGGGCCGGTGACCGTGCGGCAGGTTCCGTGGCCGCCTCCGACGCGTTCTTCCCGTTCAACGACGGGCCGGCGATCCTCATCGAGGCCGGGGTGAAGGCCATCGTTCAGCCGGGCGGGTCGGTGCGCGACGCGGACACGATTGCCGCGGCCCAGGCCGCCGGTGTCACCATGTACCTCACCGGAACCCGCCACTTCTTCCACTGAGGACCCGATGACCGCGCAGATCCTGGACGGCAGGGCCGTCGCCGATGCCATCAAGGGGGAGCTCGCCGTCCGCGTCCGGGCGCTCGCCGCGCGCGGCGTCCGTCCGGGGCTGGGGACGGTGCTCGTCGGGGACGACCCGGGCAGCCGCAGCTACGTCGCCATGAAGCACCGCGACTGCGCGGAGGTGGGCATCGAGTCGATCCGGGTGGACCTCCCGGTGGACGCGACCCCGGAGCAGGTGGCCGAGGCCATCACCGGGCTGAACGAGGACCCCGCGTGCACCGGCTACATCGTCCAGCTGCCGCTGCCGCGCCACCTCGACGAGAACGCGATGCTCGCCCTGATCGACCCCGCCAAGGACGCCGACGGCCTGCACCCGATCAACCTGGGCCGGCTGGTGCTCAACGAGCCGGGCCCGCTGCCGTGCACGCCGCGCGGCATCGTGGAGCTGCTGCGGCGGCACGGTGTGCCGCTGGCCGGCGCGGAGGTGTGCGTGATCGGGCGCGGCGTCACCGTCGGCCGTCCCCTCGGGCTCATCCTCACCCGCCGCAGCGAGAACTGCACGGTCACGCTGTGCCACACGGGGACCCGTGACCTCGCCGCCCACACGCGCGCGGCGGACATCGTCGTGGCCGCGGCCGGTGTGCCGCACATGCTGACCGCCGACATGATCGCCGAGGGTGCCGTGGTGCTCGACGTCGGCGTCAGCCGCGTGGACGGCAGGCTCACCGGCGACGTCGCACCCGACGTGGCGGCGAAGGCGTCCTGGGTGGCCCCGAACCCCGGCGGGGTGGGGCCGATGACCCGGGCCATGCTGTTGTCGAACGTCGTCGACCGGGCAGAAGAGCTCGGCCGATGACCGCGCCGGCGGACGAGCGTCCCCCCAAGAGCTTCTTCCAGCAGGTGCTGGGGCAGTGGCCGCTGGCCTCGGTGCTCGCCGGCGTCACCGCCGGGCTGGTGATCGTGGCGATGAGCCACTGGCGTGCCGGCAGCACCCTGATCGGCCTGTCGATCACCGCGGGTGGGCTGCTGCGGCTGATGCCCCAGCGGCGGGTCGGGCTGCTCGCGGTGCGCAACCGTGCGCTGGACGCCGTCGTGCTGCTCGGCATCGGCATCGGCATCACCGTGCTGGCCTGGTGGGTCCCGCCCAGCCGCTGACGTCCGGCGGTCCTCGCGCCCGGCAGAACCGGCTGCCGCCGCCGGGCGCCCGGCGCTAGGATCGGACTGGCTCGCGTCGCCAGGCCGGTCGCGGCCCCGATCACACGACACCCGGTGCCAGGCCGACCGGTTCGGGGATCCCATGACCACGCCCACCACAGCCCGTCCCATCGACCGCGCGCGCATCGCCGAGCTCACCGAGGCCGAGCAGGCCCGCCTCGACCAGCGCACCAGCGCCTCCCGCGACCTCTACGCCCGCGCCCGCGCCCACCTGTCCGGCGGCGTCGCGTCGTCCTACCAGGGACGCGACCCGTGGCCCATCTACATCGACCGCGGCGAGGGCCCGCGCATCTGGGACATCGACGGCACCGAGTACTTCGACTTCCACAACGGCTTCGGCTCGATGGTGCAGGGCCACGCCCACCCGGCGATCGGCGCGGCCATCGCCGCCCGCTACCCGCAGGGCACCCACTTCGGCTGCGCGACGCCGGACAGCATCGCCGTGGCCGCGGAGCTCTCCCGGCGCTGGGGGCTGCCGCAGTGGCGGTTCACCAACTCCGGCTCGGAGTCCACGATGGACGCCATCCGCATCGCCCGCGCCTACACGGGCCGGGACACGGTGATGAAGATCTTCGGCTCCTACCACGGCCACCACGACACGGTGATGGTGTCGATCGGCGTCGCCTACGACACCATCGGCGACCGCGAGAACCTGGCGTCGCTGCCGTACGGTGCCGGCATCCCGCAGTCGGTGGTCGACATGACCGTGGCCGTGCCGTTCAACGACGCCCCGGCCATGGAGCGGCGCATCCAGCGGCTCGCGGACGAGGGGCGCCTGCCCGCCTGCGTGATCATGGAGGCGGCCATGATGAACCTGGGCGTGGTGCTGCCCGACCCCGGCTACCTCGAGGCCGTCCGCGAGATCACCCGCCGCTACGGCATCGTGCTGATCTTCGACGAGGTCAAGACCGGCCTGTGCGTGGCGCCGGGCGGCGCCACCGAGCGGTTCGGCGTCGTCCCCGACCTGGTCACGCTGGCCAAGGCGCTGGGCGGCGGGCTGCCGTCCGGTGCCATCGGCGGCACGGCAGAGGTGATGGCGGTCGTCGAGGACGGCTCGGTCTACCAGGTGGGCACCTACAACGGGAACCCGCTGTCGATGGCGGCCGCGCGGGCCTCGCTGGAGGAGGTGCTGACGCCGGCGGCGTATGCCCACCTCGCCCGCCTCAACGACCGCATCCTCGCCGGCACCCGCGACGTGATCGCCCGCTACGACCTGCCGGGCTACGCGGTCGGCATCGGCTCCAAGGGCTGCGTGACCTTCTCGTCGTCCCCGGTGCGCGACTACGAGACGTTCAAGGCCAACCAGGACGTCGACCTGACCACGCTGACCTGGCTGTGGAACATGAACCGCGGCATCTTCGCGACGCCCGGCCGCGAGGAGGAGTGGACGCTGTCGGTGACCCACACCGACGAGGCGATCGACCACTACGTGGCCGTCTTCGACGAATTGGCGGCCGCGCTCCGCGCCTGACCCCTGGCCTCCGGCCGGGTCACCTCCGGGTGGCCCGGCCGTCGTCGTCTTGCGCTCAGGATCGCGTGTCGCTATCATGCAAGTAAGTACTTGCACACAGGAGTGGAGATGGTGACAGGAGCAGCCTCGAAGGTGCTCGACGCGGCGTCCCGGCTGTTCGCCGAGCGCGGCTACCAGGCGACGACGACCCGGGCGATCGCGGACGCGGCCGGGGTGAACGAGGTGACGGTGTTCCGCGCGTTCGGCAACAAGCAGGGCATCCTGCGGGCGATCGGGGAACGGCTGGCCGCGGCGCAGGCCGGACACGTCGCGCGCGACCTCGGTGGCGCCGACGTGCGCGCCACGCTGCGCGAACTGGCCCGCCAGGAGGTGGCGAACGGCCTGGCCGAGGGCGCCCTGGTGACCCGCCTCGCCTTCGAGGCGGGCTCGGTGGCCGAGGTGGCGGAGGTGTTCGCGGACGGCCCGAGCTCGAACCTCGACGGGCTGGCGGGCTACCTCGCCGAGGCGCAGGCCGCCGGGCGGCTGCGGGACGACGTCCCCGCCCGGACCATCGCGGAGGCCTTCTTCGCCCTGACCTCCAGCTTCGTGATCACCCGGACGGTGCTCGGCGGTGCCGTCGAGGACCCGGAGGTGCTGGACGCGACCGTGGGCGACCTGTTCGAGCTGTTCTGGAGCGGCGCTGCGCCGCGGAGCGAGGGGGAGAAGTGAGCACCGCGCACGTCCGGCTGCTGGCCGGCTACAGCGTCCTCGTGGCCCTGCTCGCCGGAACGGCCGCGGCGATCGGCATCACCCAGCGGGGCAGCGGAGCGACGGCAGAGGCGACCAGCATCCTCGGCGAGCGGTACAGCTACGCCATCGACGGCGTCTACGCGCACAACGCCGTCCGGGTCGTCGCCGAGGGCGTCGGCTGGGACGCGGTGACGCTGTTCCTCGCCGTCCCGGCCCTTCTGGTGGCAGCCGTCTTCGTGGCCCGCGGGTCGCTGCGCGCACGCCTGGCAGCGCTCGGCCTGTTCGGCTACCTGGCCTACCAGTACCTGATGTACGCGATGTTCTGGGCGGTCGGGCCGCTCTTCCCGCTGTTCGTGGTGCTCTACCCGGCCGCGCTCCTGGGCATCGCCTGGATCGTCGGGACGCTCGACACCCGGGCGCTGGCCGCGGCGGTGCGCCCGGGCTTCCCGCGGCGGACGCTCGCGGTGTTCGCCGCGGTGATGTCGGCGATGCTCGTGGTGATGTGGGTGCCCCGGATCGCCGCCGGGATCGCCGGGGACCCGGTCGGGGCCAACCTGCTGGGCACGCCGACGCTCACCGTCCAGGCCCTCGACCTGGGGCTGGTGGTGCCGCTCTCCCTCGCCACCGCCGTGCTCGTGTGGCGCCGTCACCGGGCCGGCTACGTGCTGGGTGCGCTGTTCACCGTGAAGGCGGTGACGATGGCCGGCGCGATCGTCGCCATGCTGGTCTCCGCCTGGATGGTCGAGGGGACCCTCGAGGTCGTCCCGTTCGCGATCTTCGGTGCCGTCACGGCCTTCGCCGGCGTCCTCGCTGCCCGGGTTCTGCTCGCCGTCCCCGACCGCCTCGCCGCCGTGCTGCCCGTCCCTGAGCCGGTCAGCGGCCGGTGAGCCGCGAGGCGGAGCGGGTCAGCGGAAGTCGCGCTCGTGGAACTGGCCCTCGGACGCGTCCCCGGCCACCCGGTGGGCCTCGCGCTCGCGCAGCTCGACCCGGCGGATCTTGCCCGAGATGGTCTTGGGCAGCTCGTTGACGAACTCGACGATCCGCACCCGCTGGTAGGCCGACAGGCGCTCGCGGGCGTGGGCGAAGATCTCCGCGGCCGCGTCCTGCGGACGGGCCGCGATGTCCTGCACCAGGCAGATGAACGCCTTGGGGACCGCGGCGCGCAGCGGGTCGGGGCTGGGCACGATCGCGACCTCGGTCACGTAGGGGTGCTCCAGCAGGATGGACTCCAGCTCGAAGGGGGAGATCTTGTAGTCGGAGGCCTTGAACACGTCGTCCGCCCGCCCGACGTAGGTGAGGTAGCCCTCGTCATCGGCCGAGGCGATGTCGCCGGTGTGGTAGAAGCCGTTGCGGCAGGCGTCCGCGGTCATCTCCGCGTCGTTGTGGTACCCCGCCATCAGCCCGAGGATCGGCCGGGACAGGTCGAGGCAGATCTCGCCCTCGTCCGTCCGCTGCTCCCCGGTCACCGGGTCGAGCAGGACCACCGGGTACCCGGGCATCGGGCGTCCCATCGAGCCGTCCTTGACCACCTGGCCGGGGGAGTTGCCCACGCAGCAGGTCATCTCGGTCTGGCCGAAGCCGTCGCGGATCGTCGCCCCCCAGGCGCGGCGGACCTGCGTGATCACCTCAGGGTTCAGCGGCTCGCCGGCGCCGAGGAGTTCCCGCGGCGGCGTGCCGAGCTGGGTGAGGTCGGCCTGGATGAGCATCCGCCACACGGTCGGCGGGGCGCAGAAGGTGGTGACGTCGTGGGTGTCCATCACGCGCATCAGCGCGCCGGCGTCGAAGCGCTCGTAGTTGAAGACGAACACGGTCGCCTGCGCGAGGAAGGGGGAGAAGAAGTTGCTCCAGGCGTGCTTGCCCCAGCCGGGGGAGGAGATGTTCAGGTGGACGTCTCCGGGACGGACGCCCAGCCACCACATCGTCGACAGGTGGCCCACGGGGTAGGAGACGTGGGTGTGCGCCACGAGCTTGGGGCGTGACGTGGTGCCGGAGGTGAAGTACAGCAGGCTGAGGTCGGACGCCTTCGTCGGTGCGCTCGGCGTGTACGCGGTGGGCGCCTTCTCCGACTCCGCCATCGAGACCCAGCCGGACGGGGTGCCGTCGCCGACGCCGATGCGGAGCACCTGGCGAGGCAGCCCGGCCAGGCGCGACTTCAGCGCTGTGGGCGCCACCACGACGGACGCGCCGCCGTGCTCGACGCGGTAGCCGAGGTCGGCCGACGACAGCAGGGTCGAGGTGGGGATCGCGACGGCCCGGATCTTCAGCAGCGCCAGCAGCAGCTCCCACAGCTCGATGGTGTTGTTGAGCATCACGATCACCCGGTCGCCGGCCCCCACGCCGAGGCTGCGCAGCCAGCGGGCGACCTGGTCGGAGCGCCGGGAGAGGTCGGCGTAGGTCCACGACCGGGCGGTGAGGTCCGCGGAGACGATCGTCACCGCGGGACGGTCGGGGTGCTCGCCGGCGACCACGTCGAACCACTCGGTGGCGAAGTTGAACTCGGTCAGCTCCGGCCAGCGGAAGCCGTCGACCGCGCCGCGGTAATCGGTGGCGTGGGCGAGCAGGAAGTCGCGCGCCTCACGAACGGTCTGGGTGGCGGCGGTGGCCGGGCGTCCGACGGGTGGCATGTGGATCACATCGCTTCTGCTGGAGAGGTCGCTCCCAAGCCTAAACTGCGCCTACGTAACCGTAAGTACGTTTCCACGGCCGAACGAGGGCGTACGGGCTTTCCGGTTCTGCCACGGGCGAGCGTGCGGGCCGATAGTGTCCGGACGGTTTGCCCACAGGCCCGCCCCCGCGGGCCCAGCCGAGGAGTAGAAGTGAAGCGGTCGTTGTCGCGTCGGATGTGCGTCGTCCTGGCATTGGCGGTGACTTTCCCCGGCTTCGCGCCAACGGTCGCCCGTGCTGCCGAGGACGTGTTGCGCACGCCCCTCGCCGTGTCCCCTGTGAAGACCGGCGTTCTCGCGGCGTCCGGACAGAGCCTCCTCGCCTACGCGACGTCGGCCCAGCTCAGCACGGACCGTGGGAAGACCTGGGAGCCGGCGGCCTTCGAGGACCGTGATGACCTCTGGCTCGACTCCGTCCACTCCACCAAGGCGGTGCTCACTGACTACGGCCAGCTGGTCGACGTGTTCGACCTGGCCACCAACCGGAACGTCGAGTACTCCGTTCCGGAGGAGGTGGGCGAGGTGTTCGGCGCCAGCGCAACGGTCGCCCTCACCGGCCTCTGGGACGACGGCATCAATGGCTACTGGTACTCGGCGATCGACCTCGCCACCGGCGAGGTGACCGAACTCCTCGACGACTGGTTCGACGACTGGCCGTCGGGCTACGACAGCAACGACCAGTCCCTGATCTACGGCATCGTGGGCGAACACGGTGCTGTCCTGCAGACCAACTACATCTACGACAACGTGCAGGTCGCCACGGACATCGACCCGCTGCTCCTCGACGGAGGGATGGGCGGGGACATCTTCAGGGTGAAGGGCTACGTCCCCTACGTCGGCATCGTGGGCGATCGCGTGGAGTACGTGAAGCGGGTCGACAAGGCGGTGTCGGTCTGCTCGCGCCCCCTCGACGGGATCGGGGAGACGTGCGCTCTGGTCGCCACGCTGGGTAGTGCGTCGCACAGCGTCATGGCCGACCGGTCCGGTGCTGCGATCCGCCTGGAGCTCAACGGCGTCGAGTACCTCTGGGAGAACTCCCAGCTGACGCGCGTGTCCTACGTCGGTTCCTCCGCCGTCTGGACGGGGATCGGCAACCCGGACCGGCCGCTGTTGCGCGTGTCCGCCACCTCCTCGGGGAGCATTCAGGAGGTCGCCGCCGACGGGGCGTCCACCAAGCTGTTCGACGACTTCGGCGACCCGATCTCGCCGGATTACCTCGACCTCGCAGCCGACCGGGTAGCCGGCGTCGACAAGCGACTGAACGCCTGGAGCCGTTCGCTGTCGGCCGAGGCGATCGGCCCTGAGTCGGTCTTCGGGGCCCACACCTCGAACGTGGTGCTCACTTCCGGTCGCACCGTCGTGAAGGGCGAGACCGGGCTGACCTTCTACGACCGCGGCGCCAAGAAGTCGTCGTTCGCGACCACGGGCGCCCTCGTCGACGCCAGCGGCCCGTACGCGTTGGTGAACGTGGCTGGCAAGGGCTCCATCCGCACCTCCTCGGGCGCCGTTGCCGCCACGAATCCGGTCGGCATCTTCGGCACCCGGTACGTCAGCAAGGTCGACGCCAGCCACTTCAGTGTTCTGGATGTGGCAGACCCGCAGTTCTCGGTCGGCCCCATCGAGTTGACCGCTGGCATGGGGACGTGGACTCCGTTCCAGACTCGAATGTGGGGCGATTGGGTCAGCGTCGACATGGAGCTGGGCGACGCGATCAACACCCGCGTCTACAACGTCGCGCACAACGAATGGGGCGGCTCCTACGAGAACGGCTTGGTGATCTCGCTCGGCGACGGTGTAGCTGTCGTCCGGGACCGCACCGCGGAGAAGCTCGTGTTGTGGAACTACGTCACCGACGAACGGGTCGACATCGAAGGTGACATCGCGGCGCTCGACGATGGCAACCACCTCGTCTATGCCGACGACGACGAGCTGATCGTCACCACCGTTCCGGGTGCCGGTGCTTCGGCGCCGCGCATCCTCGGCATGGTTGCGCCGTCCACGAGCTTCAACCCCAACGCGGGACCGTGGAAGGTGGACTTCGACGCCACCAAGCCGCTGGCCGAGTCCGTGCTGGAGATCAGCCACGGCACCGGCGAGGACAAGGTGATCGACAAGGTGATCACCGTCCCGGCGTCCACCGACGGCTCCCTCCGCGGCGTGAGCTGGGACGGCCGCAACGGCGACGGCGAGTGGATGGCCGACGGTGACTACGCCTGGACGCTGCGCACCGCTGTGGTCAGCGACGAGTCCCCGGCGCTGGTTGCGATCGACGGCACCTCGCCGGTCACCGGCATCGTGACGGTGAAGGCGGCGAACCTGGGCACGGCGACGGGCCCGACGCCGAAGATCTCCGACACGACCCCGACGGTCGCCCAGACCCTGACCGCGACCCCGGGTGCCTGGACGCCGGCGAACGTGCAGCTGGCCTACCAGTGGTACCGCGGCACGACCGCGATCCCGGGGGCGACCGCGCCGACCTACGCCGTGCAGCCGGCCGACGCCGGGCAGGCACTCAAGGTGAAGGTCACCGGCAGCTGCCCGGGGACGGAGTCGTTCTGCCGGGGGTACGCGACGGCGTCGAAGACCTCTGCTGCCACCTCGACGGTGGCGAAGGCGACCATCACCCCGGCGCCGGTGCCGACCCTGGACGCCACCTCCGCGGTGGTCGACACCCCGATCACGGCGACCACCGGGGTCTGGGGGCCCGATCCGGTCACCCTGTCCTTCCAGTGGTACAAGGTGAACTCGAAGGGCACGTCCTCGGCGATCAAGGGCGCCACGTCGGCCACCTTCACCCCCACCGGAGCCGAGGTCGGCTACAAGCTGAAGCTCAAGGTCACGGGCACCAGGCCGGGCTACACCACCAAGGGGGTGTACTCGGCGTTGACCGGCAAGGTGGCCACGGCGAGCTTCACCTCGGTGGCGGACCCGACGGTGACCGGCTCGGTCAAGGTCGGCATGCCGCTGGCCGCCGTTCCTGGCGCCTCCGACCCGGCCGCGAGCTACTCCTACCAGTGGTACCGCGGGACGAGCACCATCAGTGGCGCGACCGCGGCCACGTACCGCACGACGGCGACCGACCTCGGCAAGCAGATCCGGGTTCGGGTCACGTACAAGCGCTCCGGCTACGTCAGCGTCTCCCGCTACTCGGCCTTCACCGGCGCGATCGAGCCGGGGATCATCGCGGTCACGCCGAAGCTGGATGACACGACTCCGGTGGTGGGCCAGGTGCTGAGGATCACCGACGCGACCTCGATCGGGTCCTGGAATCCGTCCGATGCCACGGCGGCCTACCAGTGGTACCGCGACACCACCGCGATCCCGGGTGCGACCGAGGCGACCTACGAGGTGCAGTCCGCGGACGTCGGCAAGGCGATCAAGGTGAAGGTGACCGGGTCGAAGGACGGGTACGCCTCGGTGGCCAAGACCTCGGCGGCGTCCAGCGACGTGGCCAAGGGCACGTTCACCACGAAGCCGGTGCCGACGATCGAGGGCGAGCTGACGGTCGGCTCCACGCTGACCGCGGTGCACGGCGACTGGTCACCGGCGCCGACCTCGTTCACCTACGCCTGGTACCGGTCCGGTACCGCGATCACCGGCCAGGCCGCCAGCACCTACACGGTGGTGGCTGCCGACGCCGGCAGGACGATCACGGTGAAGGTGACCGCCGTCCGCAGCGGCTTCACGTCGGCGAGCGCGACCTCGGCAGGCGTGCTGATCCCGGCCTGATCCGGGTCAGCCGCAGGCCGGCGTGCCCCCACCGATCGTGCGGGCGCGCTGGTCGGTGCTGCCCAACCGGTAGGTGAACCCGTCGGCGAGGGTGACCACGAGGTCGTCGCCGGACGTCGACGTCGTCGCGTCCGCCCGGTCGAGGAGCGCCTCTCTCTCGGGGCGCCACTCCGTCCCCCGTGGCAGCCTCAGGCCGGCGGTGCCGGCCTCGGGCTCGACCTGCCACTGCCGGGCAACGGCCGGCCGGCCGGCGAAGGTGATCTGCAGCGCTCCCCAGCTCAGCACGGTCGCCGCGCCCTCGCAGGACGGGGCGCTCGAGGGGGCGCCCAGCGCGGTGGCGAGGGACTCCCTCGCCTCGGCGGGGGAGGTACGGCCGAGCACCACCCCACCCACTCGATCGGGGAGGACCGTCACGGACCGGCTGGGCGGCCGCGGTGCCTGGCCGGACGGGCGCGGCCGGGTCGTGCTCGGGCTCGCGTCGGCGGCCGGCGTGGACCATGACAGCGTCGGCGTGACGGTCGTGGACGACGGCAGGGGGGTGCCGGGCTGCGTGCATCCGCCGAGGGTGAGCAGGACCGACACCGCCACCACGGATCTGGTTGGCACTCCCACCGGTCGTCCTCTCCTCGCTCGATCGTCATGGTAGGGCCTCGGCGAGGAGCGCCCTGCCACCCCGGGGAGCGTCGGGTGGCCACGGACCGTGCAAGTGCCCCCGACCTTTCCCTACACGCTGAGATCGGCGGGCGGTAGCCTTCGCTTGTCGGCGGTCGATGGGGATGCGCTCGCCGGTGGGGGAATGATGCTCGCGAGCCAGCCCAACCGCTCGGGATTCGGACGCCGCTGGGTCGCCGTGGGCGTCGGCCTGCTCCTGGCCGCCGGAGCGATGGTGCCGCTGGCGACACCGGCCGCCGCGGAGGAGGACGGCGTGCCGGTAGCGACCGGTCCGCGTCCCACCCGGGTCCTCGCAGCCTCCGGCACCGACCTGGTGATCAGCGACGTGGACGTCGCGGCGGGCACCGGTCGGACGCTCATCTCGCACGACAACGGCCTGACCACCGAAGGCGTCGAGGACGTCCCGACCCGTCCGGCCGACGTGGTCGCGCGGGGGGCGGCCGCCTGGCGTGAGGGCAACACCGTCCGGCTGCTCAACCTCGCCACGGGGGACGCCGGCCAGGTGACCCTGACCGGGAGGCTGTCCGGCGTCAGCACCACCCACGCCGTGGTGGACGCCTCCGGCTTCCGCCTGGTCGACCTGGGGACGCTCGAGGAGGCGCCGCTCTCGCTGGACAATGCCCTCCGGCCCCCGTCGAACGCGATCTACCCGGGAGAGTCCTGGGTGGTCGGCGACGACGCCCTGCTGCGGCTGATCCGCTACACGTCCTCCCGCGACGGCACCTACTCCCGCTACCTCGACGTCGACCCGGTCCCGGTTGCCGGCGGCATCGGTGCCGCCCCGTTCCGGATCAGCGGCTGGGTGCCGTACCTGGGCCTCACCCGGGTGCTGGTGAACTCCGTGTCCACCCCCGCCATCGAGTACGTCGTGCACTCGGGCAGCTCGGTGAGCTACTGCACGCGCCTGCTCACCGACGCCCGGACCCTGCCGAAGGCCTCGTGCAGGAAGCTGCTCTCCACGTCGTCGTCGGTCACGACCGCGGCTGTCGGTGCCGCCCGCTACGGCGAGGTGATCGGGCTCTCGGTCAAGCGGAAGCCGTTGCTGTTCCAGGCCGGCAAGGTGGTCAAGGTCCGGACGCCCGCCGGCACCACGATCAACGAGTTCACCGGGGTGGGCGATCCGGCCCGTCCGCTGGTGCGGTCGGGGAACGATCTGGCCGCCAGCACCTACGCCGTCGACACCGCCGGTGTCCTCTCGCTGCTCTACGCCGACCTGACCGGGCCCAAGCCGCCGTCCGGCCTCGACTTGTCGGCCACCCGGCTGACGGGCCTCGACGGGCGCGAGCGGGCGCAGGGCTGGTACCGCCCGGTCGACGGGGCCGGGGTCGGCGACGAGACCCTGCTCGCCGGGGCGACCCGGGCGCTCAGGACCTCCGCTGGACGCATGGTGGCCGACACCGCCTCCGGCCTGCGCTTCTACGACCGCGACGTTCTCACCGGCACCGCGAAGGCTGTCTCCTCGCTGCAGGACGTCAGCGGGCCCTACACCTGGGTGAAGAAGGGGTCGGCGTCGACCGTCCTGCTCCCGGGCGGGACGTCGGTGGGCACGCGCGTCGCGGCGATCTTCGGCAGCCGGGTGGTGGAGTTCAACGCCGCCCGCACCGGCGGCACGCTGCGCGATCTGGTCACCGGTGTCTCGTTCAACCTCCCACCGGTCGCGGAGGACTACTCCTACGGTGCCGCGATGTTGTTCGGTGACTTCCTCGTGCTGGCCTCGACGGCCGGGGAGGCCCAGCTCGTCGAGGCGTGGCAGGTCACCCCGGACCACCTCGGTGACCTGATCGGGTCGGCGCAGTCCGCCTGGCCGGTGGCGATGGGCGACGGTGTCGTCGTCCTGTTCAACTCCAACACCGGGTACTACCACCCCTGGCCGCTCACCGACGACTTCAACGCAGCGCAGGATGGCTCCCAGCCGATCCTGGACGCCGCCGCAGACGTGGCGCCGGCCGTGGACGGCGACGCCACCCTGGTCTACTCCACGGGCACCCGGCTGCTGACCGTCGACCTGACCAGCTACCACGACGTGGCGCTGGTCGCCGACACCGAGGCCCGCGTCCTCGGCTCCGTGGCGCCGGCCCGGTTCGAGGTCAACGCCACCTGGACCCTCGACCTCGACCTCACCAAGGCCGTCGACGCGGGGAAGGTCGAGATCCTGGACGGCACCGGCGCGGTCGTGCGGACGATCACCACCCCGGCCTCCACGGACGGGTCGCTGCGCGCCATCTCCTGGGACGCGATGACGGACCTGGCCGAGGTGGCCCCCGACGGGATCTACACCTGGCGCTACGTCGCCGACTCCGCCGACGGCACCGGTGCGGTCACCACCGTCGCCGGCGACGCCACCCCCACCGGCACCGTCACCCTGTTCACCACCCCGGTGAAGGCCGGTACGCAGAAGGTCGCCGGCACGCCGCGGGTGGGGGCCACCGTCAGCGCGTCGGGCACGTGGACGCCCCCGCTGCTCACGATGGGCTACCGCTGGTTCCGCTCCGGCGTCCCGATCGACGGGGCGACCGCTGCCCGCTACACGATCGTCCCGGACGACCTCGGCAAGACCCTCGCGGTCGAGGTCACAGGCACGAGCCGCCGGGGCAGCGTCGTCACGGTGATGTCGACGAACAGCGCCAGGGTGGCCGCCGGCCGGTTCGCGATTCCCACGCCGAAGCTGACCGGGACCGCCGCCGTCGGCCAGTCGCTGGTCCTGGTGCGCGGTGACTGGAGCCCCGAACCCGCCTACGCCTACGAGTGGTACCGCGGGACCACCCGGATCACCGGCCTGGACCCCCTCGCCACGTCCTACGAGCTGACCGCGGCGGACAAGGGCAGGAAGATCCGGGTGAAGGTGGTCGGCAGCGCGCCCGGCTACACCACGGCCTCCGCCTACACCGCCTACTCACCGACGGTGGTCGCCTGATCCGGAGAAACGACGTGGGCGCCGGCACCCCCGAGAGGTGCCGGCGCCCACGGGCGTTCTGGCTCAGATCAGGCCGAGTTCCTTCACGGCGTCGCGCTCGTCGACCAGCTCGGCGACCGAGGCGTCGATCTTCGCGCGGCTGAACTCGTTGAGCTCCAGGCCCTGGACGATCTCGTACGTGCCGTTCTTGACCACGCAGGGGAACGAGGAGATGAGGCCCTCGGGGACGCCGTAGGAGCCGTCCGACGGCACCGACATCGAGACCCAGTCGCCCTCGGGCGTGCCGAGCACCCAGTCGTGCATGTGCTCGACGGTGGCGTTCGCGGCGGAGGCGGCCGAGGAGGAGCCCCGGGCGGCGATGATCGCTGCGCCGCGCTTGGCCACGGTCGGGATGAAGTCGTTCTCGAGCCAGGCCTGATCGTTGATCAGCTCGGCGGCGTTCCGGCCGTCGACGTCGGCGTGGAACAGGTCGGGGTACTGGCTGGCGGAGTGGTTGCCCCAGATCGTCATGTGCTTCACCGAGGTCACCGCGACCCCGGTCTTCTTGGCCACCTGGCTGATCGCGCGGTTGTGGTCGAGCCGGGTGAGGGCGTTGAAGCGGTCGTTGGGGATGTCGGGGGCGTTGTTCATCGCGATCAGCGCGTTGGTGTTCGCCGGGTTGCCGGTGATCAGCACCTTGATGTCGTCGGCGGCGACCTTGTTCAGGGCCTTGCCCTGGGCGGTGAAGATGGCGCCGTTGGCGCTGAGCAGGTCGGCCCGCTCCATGCCGGCGGTGCGGGGACGGGCGCCGACGAGCATGGCGAGGTTGACGCCGTCGAAGACCTTCTCCGCGTCGTCGCCGATCTCGACCTTGCTCAGCAGCGGGAACGCGCAGTCGTCCAGCTCCATCACGACGCCCTCGAGCGCCTTCAGGGCCGGGGTGATCTCGAGCAGGCGGAGCTCGACGGGCTGGTCGGGCCCGAGCAGCGCGCCGCTGGCGATGCGGAACAGCAGGCTGTAGCAGATCTGGCCGGCTGCGCCGGTGACAGCTACCTTGACGGGGGTCTGGCTCACGATGGGCTCCTCGATGAGTGTGATGCAGGGTACGAGTCGCATCCGACGCTAGCAGTTGGCGACGCGTCCGGGAGCACGCTTCCAGCCCCTGCCGCGGCCGCTGGGAATTGGTGCAGTCGGCCGGTGCGGGGCGGGAGCCTGCGCGCCCGCGCGGGTGCGCCCGCGTGCGCGGGGAATGGGGGAGCAACCGCCGGGCGCGCGACCGGGCGGGGCGCGGGATGGTACCGTCGCGGAAGGTTGACCGTGTCCGCCCAGGCGGCCACGACAGACGGGAGCGGGAATGGCGCGAGCGCCCCACGCCAGGACGCGCGGGCGGCGGCACGCCGCCCGGGTGACGGCTGCGCTCGGCGTCCTCGCGCTCGCCCTCACCGGGCTGGTGCCGGCGCCCGCCGCCTCCGCCGAGGACGGGACGGACCTCCGCGTCGACCTGCCGGAGACCACGTCGCTGCCCGTCGTCGTCGCCGCCTCCGGCGAGGGAGTGCTGCTGGACGTCAGTCAGGGAGCCACGCCGCGCTACCGCGCCACCACCGACGACGGCGCCACCTTCACCACCCCGGACGACCGCGGGCTCACCGACGGCCGCCTCACCACCGCGCGGGACGGCCGGCTCGTCAGCGTCGTCCCCGGTGACGGGGACGGGACGACCTCGAGCGTCTACACCTACGACTTCGCCACCGGCACCACCGCCGACCCGGTCACCGTGCCTGCGGCCGACCTGCTGACCGCCGACGACCGCACGGCGGTGTTCGCCGACGACACCGGTGCCTACCAGGCGTTCGATCTGGCCACCGGCGAACAGCGGGCGCTGGCCTACGCCCCGCAGCTGCCCGAGGAGGACGTGGCGGTGTCCCTCGGCGGGGGCACGTCCGCGCTGATGGTCCAGACGATGTCCACCGCGTCCGGCCTGGCCGCGACCGGCTACCTCGACCTCGTCCCGCTCGACGGCAGCGCCGGCCCGGGCCGGGTTGCCGTCCCCGGGCTCGTCTCCGCCGTCATCCGCGGCGACCAGGTCGTGTACGCCCAGGCCGCGACGACGTCCACCGGCTCGCAGAGCCTGTGCTTCCGTGCCCTCGGGACGTGGCTGGACGTCCCGTCGTGCCGCATGCTCAAGGTGGCCGGCCTGCGCGACCAGCGCTACGTCGGCGTCGACCTGGCCGCCGGCCCGGACTGGGCCCTGTGGTCCATCTCCTCCGACGCCGGGACGGCGTCCTGGGTCGTGGCCGGCACGACGAGCGCGGCCGAGCCGGTGTCCGTGCAGGCGACGGAGGAGACCGAGCTGTCCTGGGTCGGCGACCCCGGGCGTCCGGTGGCCGTGGTGCCCGACGGCGACCCCGGCTTCGTCGGGTCGGTCGCGGACGACGGGTTCATCAGCAAGCGCTTCGGGTTCCCGGGCACGCCGGTGGTGGAGAGCGTGCTCGAACTCACGCCCGACCGGGTCACCGGCCTCGACAACCGCCCCACCGTGACCACGGAGGACTACCAGGCCTGGCAGCGCAGCGTGTCGGCCACCGCGATCGGCGAGGAGCAGACGCCGTTCCCGCGCGGGCTCGACGTCGGCACCTCCGGGGCGCGGACGCTGCTCGACGACGGCACCAAGCTGCGGCTCTATGACCGCGGCGACTACGTGCGCAGCCTGTCCCCGGGCACGTACGGGTCGCTGCCGGGCCTGATCAGCGGCCCCTACTTCCCGGCCTACGCGCTGTCGTACCAGCAGGCCCTGTCGGTGGACGGGAAGGTGCTCAAGACCGCCACCCTGCGTGGCCTGTTCGGCTCGCTCGTCCTCGTCCGCACCAACGCCAAGCTGGGCCGCTACGACGTGGTGGACCTCGCCGGCGGCCCGTCGGTGCGGGTGAACGTCCCGGTCGCGTACCGCGTGCAGGGGTTCAGCCTGGGCGGCCTGTGGGGCGACTGGGCGTTCGGGTACACCTTCGACTCCAGCGGCGTGCCCTGGACGCTGGCGATCAACTACCGCACCGACGAGGTGTACAGCCGCTACGGGCTGCCGGTCGACTACGGCAACGGCTTCGTCGTGGTGAAGTACGCCGACACCGCGGAGGACGGCTCGGACGTGCTGGGCCTCGAGGTGTGGAACCCGGCCACCGGCCAGGCCGAGACGATCCCCGACACCGACTGGGACCAGGTCGTCACCGACGGCACCGCACGGCTGGCGTACTCCACCTCTTCCGAGCTGGTGCTGCGCACCCTCGACGTGGTTCCCACCTCCGCCCCCCGTCTGCTCGGGGCCTTCGCCCCGGCCAGCCTGAACCTGATCACGGCCGCCCGGTCGTGGCCGCTCGAACTCGACACCACCAAGGCCGTCGAGGCCGGCACGCTGACCATCACCGACGCGGACGGCGAGGTCGTCCGCACCCTCGCCACCGAGGCCGGACCGGACGGCTCCGTCCGTGGCGTCGCCTGGGACGGCCGTGACGAGGACGGCGAGGACGTGCCGGTCGGCGACTACACGTGGCAGCTGGTCGCGGCGGCCACCGACGGCAGCGGCAACGTCGTGGGCGTGGACGGTGCGTCCGACCTCGGCGAGGAGGCGGACGGGACCAACGGCGTGGCCGGGACGATCCACGTCATCCGCGAGTACCTCGGCACGATCGCCGGCGCGACCCCCACGATCTCCGGCACCGCGAAGGTCGACCGGACGCTGACCGCCCGGCCGGGCACCTGGACGCCGGGGGGCACGTCGCTGAGCTACCAGTGGTACCGCACGACCAGCAAGGGCACGACCGCCATCGACGCGGCCGTGACGGCCACCTACAAGGTGACGTCCACCGACGTCGGCGCCCGGCTCAGCGTGAAGGTCACCGGCCAGCTCGAAGGCTGGAAGCCGACGGCGAAGACGTCCGCGAAGACCTCCACCGTGGTGAAGGCGAGCTTCACCCAGACGCCGACCCCGGCCATCGACGACCGGACCCCGACGGTCGGCGACACCGTCAACGCGTTCCCCGGCACCTGGGAGCCGGCCCCGGTCGGGCTCTCCTACACCTGGTACAAGGTGTCGTCCTCGGGCAAGTCGTACGTCCTGCCCGGCAGCGGGCCGTCCTACGAGGTGAAGGCGACAGACGCGAAGTACCGGCTGAAGGTGAAAGTGACCGGGACGAAGGCCGGCTACACGACCACCAGCCGTACCTCGAAGCTCACCTCCGCGGTGGCGAAGGCCTGAGCCGGACGCCCGAGGGGCGGGACGTCCCCGGGCGAAGGACTGCGCGGGCCGTCCCCGCGGTGGTACCTTTCGCGCCAGGACCGTGCGCTGGGGGTGTGCACGGCACGGGGGGACAACGCCATGGCACTGGAGCGTGCAGTCAGGCAGCATTCACGAACTCACGGCCGCAGGGTGGCCGCGGCGATGGGCGCGTTTGCGCTCGCCGTGGCCGGGCTCGCGGTCTCCGCGGCGCCGGCCCGGGCCGAGGACCCGACGAAGGTCCCGCTGACGACCCACTCCGTCCCGGCCGCCCTGATGGGGCTGGTCGACGGGGTGCTGGTGACCGCGAGCGATGAGGGCGGGACGCACGTCCGTGCCCCGGGGGGCGGCTGGGACACCACCGACCTCGACCGCTCGCTGCGCCCTGCGGACGTCACTTACCTCGACCACGGGACGCTCGTGGCGCTGGCCGGCGACACCGTCGAGGTGCTCGACACGGCGAACAACCTGGTGAACCCGGTCGAGGTGGGCGAGGGGCTGTGGACGGCCAACGCCACCACCGCCGTCCGGGTCGCCGGCTGGGAGAACGGGAACGTCGAGGCGTGGGGAGTGGATTTGGCCACGTGGGACGCACGGGCGCTCGACTGGCCGCTGAACGGCGGCCTCCCGACCGGCGCCCTCGAGGACACCAGCGGCCTCGGCCAGGGCTGGATCTCCCACGACGCCTGGGTCGCCCCGATGATCTACCTGACCGCCGCCAACAAGCTCGTCGCGACGGACCTGGACGTGATCCCGCTGGTCGAGGGCCTGGACGCCTACTCCGTGCGGCTCACCGGGGCCACGGTGCTGTGGGCGGACCAGACGGCCGGGCAGCCGCTGCGCTACGTCGCGCTCGCGGGCACCACCCTGCGCTCGTGCACGGTGGCCACGGCCACGGCGACGCCGTCCTGCGTGACCATGAAGACGAAGGTGAAGACGCGTCCGTCCGTGCACGCCTTCGGCGGCGTTCTGGGCCTCACGATCGGCTCGACGTCCTACCTGTGGCAGGCGGGCAAGCTGGTCACGGTGACCGGGATCCCCCGCGGGACCACGGCGGCGTTCACCGGCGGCGGCGTCGGCGACGCCACGCTGCGCCCGATGCTGGCGGCCCGCGGCTCCAAGCCCGGCTTCTACACCGTGAGCACGAAGGGCAAGGCCACCCGGACGGTGACCGCCGTCGTCGAGGCCGTCACAGAGCGCAGCCTCGACCTCGGTGCCGGCTGGCTGGTGGGCACGGACAACGCGGGCAGCGAACGGGCGTGGATGCGCTCGCTGGCCGACGGCACGATCGGCACCGAGAAGGTGCTGACCACCAAGGGCAGGCAGGTGCGCACCAGCGGCGACCGCGTGGCGGTCAACGGCAAGGACGGGCTGTGGTTCTACCGCGGTGGCACCCGGACGGCGACGTTCAAGGCCGTGCCGGCCCTGCTCTCGCTGAGCGGCCCGTACGCCCTGATCAGGGAGAAGAACGGCACGGCGACGCTGCGCACCGAGTCGCGGGTCGTCGCCACCGGCATCATCGGGGCGATCGCGCAGTTCGGCAGCTACGTCGCCCAGCTCGACGAGGCCGCCGGGACGGTCACCGTGCGTGACTGGGCCGGTGGCACCGGCGTCCCGGTCGGGGACCCGCGACCCTTCGAGCCCGCGTACGGCGACCTGGTGGCCGCCGGGCTGTGGGGGGACTGGCTGATGCTGGGCTACGAGGACTACGACCTCGACACCGACACCACCACGCCCCGGGTCGTGGTCTCTAGCGTCCTCCAGCCAGACGTCAGCTACGGGCCGAGGAACTACTACGCGCCGGTCCTGGGCGACAACGTGGTCGCGGCCGTCGACGAGACCGGTCACGGCGTGGTCTGGGACTTCCGGTTCGGTGGCACGTCGCCGTCGTTCGCCCCGATCGGCGGCCCGGCGATCAGCTCGTCGGGCTTCCTCTCCTACACCACCGAGTACGACGAGCTCTGGGTCACCTCCCTCGGCGGCTCCGCCGGCGGACTGGGCCAGGCCCGGGCGCTGGCGGTGAGCGCCGGTCCGGCCTCCGGCGCGGCCAGCTTCCGCGCCTACGACGGGTGGCGCGTCCCGTGGAAGGTCTCGGTCGAGGCGACGAAGGCCCTCGACGCCGGCACCCTCCGGATCCGCCTCAACGGCACGGTGATCGCCGAGCGTCCCACCGTGGCCTCGGCCACCGGCACCATCACCGGCACCTGGGACGGGATCGATGACACCCAGGGCAGGCCCGCCGACACCTCTGCTCCCGACCTTGCCTACACCTGGGAGCTGGACGTCGACGCCACCGACCAGACCGGCCCGCTGACGTCGATCAGCGGCGACGCGATCGGTGGGGACCTCACGGTGGAGAACGACACGATGCCCTACCCCCTGGCGACGCCGAAGATCACCGACACGACGCCCGTCGTGGGGCAGGAACTGGGGATCGTTGCGGTGCCGCACGCGCCGGATGCGGTGTTCGGCTACACGTGGCGGCGCGGGAGCACCGTCGTCGGGCACGACGCCACCTACGTCGTCACCCCGGCCGACCTGGGCAAGAAGCTCAGCGTTCGGGTGGTCGCGATCGGCGACATCTACACCGAGGTCGTCAAGACCTCCGCGTCGACCTCGGCCGTCGGCAAGGGCACGTTCACGCCCGCGACCGTGGCGTTCAGCCGCGAGACCCCGGTGGCGGGCGTCCCCGTGACAGCCAGCGGCACGGGCTGGGTGCCGAGCCCGGCGACGCCGGCCTACACCTGGTACCGGCTGGGACCCCGCAACACGTCCACGAAGGTCGGTACCGGCGACACCTACACGCCGAAGGTCTCCGACATCGGGCACCTGCTGAAGGTGGTCGTCACCGCGAAGGCGCCCGGCTACAAGGACAGGTCGGTGAGCGGGGTCACCGCGAACCCCGTCTCGATCGGGTAGCCCATCCGGGGACTGCCCAACCGAAACCCTCCCCCGTAGCCTTGTTGACTGGGGGAACCGCTCGTCGCAGCACACCGACCGGCCTGGCGGGGTCGAGAAGGGAGCGACGATGCGGTCTTCGGCGTACCGGCGAACGGGTGCCGCCCTGGCGGCGTCCGTGCTGGTTGTGAGCCTGCTGCCGTCCGCGTCCGTGCAGGCCGAAGAGGTTTCGGAGTGGCGCACCCCGCTGACGCGGGTCCCTCAGCCCACCCAGGTGGTGGCCGCCTCCGGTGATTCCGTCCTGGCCTGGGTGCACCACGCCTACCGGCTCTCCACCGACGGCGGCGCGTCCTGGCGCGAGGTCGATCCCGGGCTGGACCCCTGGTTCGCCGGCACAGCGGACTTCGTCGAGGATGGCCACGCCGCGGTGGCCACGGACGAGGGCGTGACCGTCGTCGACCTGGCCACCGGGACGGGCACCACCGCGAGCCTCGCGCCCCTGGCGCTCGCCCCCGCCGCACAGCCGGTTGCCGCCACGTCCGACCGTGACGCGCTGCTGCGCGACGGCGACCGGGTCGTGGTCAGCCACCTCGAGGGCGGGTCGTTCGGACCTCCCGCCGCCGTCGGCTCACAGGACCTCCCCACCCCGTCCGCGTCGGCCTCGCAGGAGGTCGGCTGGTCGATCGACCACCACTTCGGGTACCGCACCGTGATCCACCGGACGCGCGGCGCGAAGGTCACCGCCACCGATATCGACCCGTTCGCCCTCGGCGGCGGGGCGGGCCCGTCGGCGTTCCGGGTGACCGGCGCCCTGCTCCACCTGCGCGCGCTGGACGGGACGCGGCTCGAGTACGTCACCCGCAGCGGTACCGCCGTGTCGCGCTGCGTTCGCGACGTCGCCCGCGGGGCGAACTCCTGCCGCGTTCTGCGGCGCGTGCCCACCTCGCACGCTCCCGTGATCGTGCAGAAGCAGGGGACGGTGCTCCTGCTCCAGGACCGCAAGGCCTGGTACGCCTGCGACACGGCGTCCGGGGGCTGCACGCTGAAGTCCATCCCGCTGAAGGGGAAGGTGCTCAACACCCAGTACGACGCGGTCGGCGACCCGAGCCGGCCGCTGGTGAGCGTGGCGGCCGGAGGGCTCGACCCGTTCTACGCGGTCGCCCCCGGGCCGGTGCTCGTCAAGCGGTTCGACCCGCTGGTCGCGAAGGCGTCCGTGGTCGGGCTGAGCATGGGCGTGAACCGGCTGGTCGGCTGGGACGACCGCCTCGGCGGCGCGGTCTGGCAACGTCCGCTCGGGGACGGCATCGGGGCGGAGAAGCGCCTCGCCGACCGGGCGGAGGCCGCGCTCGCGTCCGCCGGACGGACCGCGGTGGCCACCGCCTCGGGGGTCGCCTTCTACGACCGCTCGACCGCCGTCTCCCGCGGCTTGGCGGTGAACGCCCTGCTCGGGTTCAGCGGGCCGTACGCCCTGCTCGACCGGGGCTCCGGCTGGTTCGACCTCAGCGGCTACGCCGGCGTCCCCATGGGCAGCTACGTGCGCACTCCCGGGTACGTGCGGGCGATCTTCGGCACGCGCGTGCTCGGCGGCACCGACTGCCTCCAGGGCTCCGCGATGTGCACCGGCAGCGGGGACGGGGAGACCACCCTCGTCGTCACCGACCTGCTCGATGCCACCTATCGCCGCCCGATCCCGCTCCCCGACGGCGTCGACGCCCGCACCAGCCACGTGCAGGCGGCGTTCCTGTGGGGCGACCGCGTCGCGGCGAGCTTCACCTCCGCCGATCCCGGCACCGGCGAGACCACCGTGCGGTCGGCGGTGTACGACCTGGTCGTCGGCACCTGGGGAGACCTCCAGGACGCGCGGCTGCTCGGCCTCGGCGACGGCTACGCCGTGCGGGAGGACGGCGACGGGCTGAGCGCCTGGGACTACGTCACCGGCGAGACCTACCGGCTCTCCGACACCGACGGCGGCACGACCGTGACTGCCGGCTCCGACACCCTCGCCTACGCCAACGACGACGAGATCGTGGTGCGGCGGATCCCCGGTGCAGGGACGTCCGCACCGCGGGTGCTCGGAGTCGTGGCCCCGGCGGGCTGCAACGCGTGGGACTGCGCGTGGGCGCCCCAGTTCGACCTCACGAAGGCGCTCGACGCGGGGCAGGTCGTGATCCGCGACCCCCAGGGCGAGGTGGTCCGGACGCTGCGCACGGCCGCGACCACGGACGGGTCCGTCCGCGGCGTCACCTGGGACGGCCGGTCCGACACCGGCGCGTTCGTGGTCGCCGGAGACTACCGGTGGCAGCTGGTCGTGGCGGCGGCGGACGGCAGCGGCACCGCCACCGGTGTCGACGGCACCTCCGTGCCGGGCGGCACGATCGCGGTCACCCGGACCCACCTCGGCACGGTGGCACTCAGCAAGGTCGCCGTCTCCGACACGACGCCCGCCGTCGACCAGGAACTGATCGCCGACGTGGTCCTGCGTCCCGCCGACGCCGACCTCACCTACACGTGGTACTCCGGCTCGGCGGTGGTCAGCACGGGGGCGGGCGAGGCCTACGCGTCCTACCGCGTGCAGCCGACCGACCTGGGCCGCCGCCTGAAGGTCGTGGTGTCGGCCGAGCGGGAGGGCACGTACCCCGCCACCCGGGGGTCGGCGAGGACGAAACCGGTCGCGGCAGCGCGGTTCGCCGACGTGGCCGCGCCGGTGCTCGCCGTCGACGGCAACAGCGTGCGTGCCACCGTCCCGGACTGGGCACCGGCGGCCACCCTCGCGCTGCAGTGGTACCGCCTCGTCCCGGGCAGGGCGTCGGTGAAGATCGGCACCGGGCCGGACTACACCCTTCTCGCCGCCGACAACGGGGCACGACTGAAGCTGGTGGTCACGGGCAGCCGTCCCGGCTACCGGACGGCGACCGCGTCCGCGACGACCGAGGCCGTGTCCTTCGTGCCGTAGTCGTCCCGGGACGTCACCCCTCGGCGCAGGCCAGGATCGCGCCGCCGGAGAGCGTGTCGGGACGGGTCGCGCCGGCCGGTCCCGACCAGGACAGGTGGCGGCGGGTCAGCGTCACCGTCCGCCGCCCGTCCGCGGTGTCGGTCTCCACGTCGGGCAGGCGCTCCAGGGTGGCGAAGGCCGGACGCCAGGCCAGACCGTCGGCCAGCCGCACGCCTTCGGGGATCCGGGCGAGGTCGACCGTCCAGCCCACCACCACCGCTGCGCCGCCGCTGCTGCCGTAGCGCACGGTGAGCCCGGGCCAGGAGTGGTCCACGACGGCCAGCTGGCTGCGATCGTCCGCGGACTCGCACAGCTGGGGGTCGGCCACCTTGGCCCTGCCCAGCTTCGCGACCAGCATCGGGTTCACCTCCGCCACCCCGGCCCGTCGGAGCTGCCGGCCGCCGATGGAGGTGCCGCTGAGCACGATCGGGCCCTGCGAGGTGGCGCCACCCGAGGGTGACGGCGACCCTGTGGCTGCCGTCGGGGAAGACGTCGTGGGCGTGGCGGTGGCAGCAGGGGCAGTGGTGCCCGCGGGCGCCGTCCCCGTCCCCACCGTGGCACCGGGCGCGGGCGTCGGAGCCGGCGTCGTGCAGCCGGCCAGCGTCCACGCCGCGGCCAGGGCCAGGGCGACGATCCGGTTCCTCATGGTCCTCCACGGTGCGTCCCGGCGCTGCGGTCGCCGGTGCCGCCCACCGTAGCCGGTGCATCGCAACGTTCGGGCGCATTCGTGGGCGGGTCGTGCAGGGCAGGGCGGGCGGCGCAGGGGTTCGCTGTGGCGCGAGTCCGGGTGGCCGCGTCGATGCCGGGCCAAGTGACCGTCGCGGGATCGGCGGACGGGGTGCGCCGGCGGCCGGGCTAGTCTGGCCGACATGCGCCTGATCCTCGTCCGCCACGGCCGCACGGCCTCCAACGTCGACTTCCTCCTGGACACCGCCGAGCCCGGCGCCGACCTCGACGAGGGCGGGCTGGCCCAGGCCGCGGCCCTGGTAGAGCGCCTGTCGCACCACGAGATCGAGGCGGTCTTCGCCTCCACCCTGGTGCGCACGCAGCAGACCGCCCGGCCAGTGGCCGCGGCGCGCGGGCTCGAGCTCGAGGTGCTGCCCGGACTGCGTGAGATCTCGGCCGGTGACGACGAGCTGTCCGCCGACGCGACCCGCTACATCACCACGCTGATCGCGTGGGGCAAGGGCGACCCGGACGCCCGCATTCCCGGCGGGGAGAACGCACACGAGTTCTTCGCCCGCTTCGATGACGCCATCGGCCGGATCGCCGACGCGGGCCGCGAGGTGGTGATGGTCGTCAGCCACGGCGCAGCCCTGCGCGTGTGGTCGATGGCCCGCGTGGCGGGCTTCGCCGAGGCCCTCGGACGCGCTCATCTGGACAACACCGGCGTGATCGTCGTCGACGGGTCCCCCGAGGACGGCTGGCAGCTGGCCGAGCTGATCGGCGTCCGGCACTTCGAGGACCCGGCGACCGGAGAGGTCGTCGAACTCACGGCCGAGAGGATCGACCCCGTCGAGTGAGGCGGGCCACTGCCGTGGCCTTCGTCGCGGCGGCGGTCAGCTGAAGATGACCGTGCGGCCGCCGTCCAGCAGGACGCGGTGCTCGGCGAACAGCTTCACGGCCTCGGTGAGCGTCCGGCTCTCCTGCTCCTGGCCCATGGCCACGAGCTCCGGCACCTCCATCGTGTGGTCCACGCGTCGCACGTTCTGCTCGATGATCGGGCCCTCGTCCAGGTCGGACGTGACGAAGTGCGCGGTCGCGCCGATCAGCTTCACGCCCCGGGAGTGCGCCTGCCGGTAGGGGTTCGCGCCCTTGAAGCCGGGCAGGAACGAGTGGTGGATGTTGATCGCGCGGCCCTCGAGCGCTTCGCACAGTTCCGGGGAGAGGATCTGCATGTAGCGGGCCAGCACCACCAGTTCGATGTCGTGCTCGGCCACCACGTCGAGGATGTGCTTCTCGACGGCGGCCTTGGTGTCGGCGTTCACGGCGTGCACCTCGAAAGGGACGCCGTAGAACTTGGCGAGGTCGCCCAGGTCGGGGTGGTTGGCGATGATCAGCGGGATGGTGATCGGCAGGTGCCCGGAGCGGGTCCGGAACAGCAGGTCGTTGAGGCAGTGGCCCGCCCGGGACGCGAGGACGAGCGTGCGCCGGCGGCGTCCCACGTAGTCGAGCACCCATTCCGCGCCCAGGGAGTCCGCGATCGCCGTGAAGTCGCGCTCGAAGTGCGAGCGGTCGAAGCCGGACTGGACCTGCACCCGCATGAAGAAGCGGCCGGACTCGGTGGAGGTGAACTGCTGCAGCTCGGTGATGTTGCCCCGGGCCTCGACGATCGCACCGGTCACCTGGTGCACGATCCCGGGACGGTCCGGGCACGACAGGGTGAGGAGCCAGTGGGTCGAGTCGATCACGGCTGACAGGGTAGCGTCCCGCGTCCCCGCCCCGGCGTCGGCGTCCGCTCGCCGCGTCCCGGTGGCTTCGCTACGTGACGTTCGTTTCGCTACGCGAGGTCAGGCAGCGGGCTGAACCACGCGTAGCGAGGCGGACGGCGGGACGCCCCCGGGAGGGACGGTATGTTTTGCGGCAACGTCGCAACGCAGGAGGTTGTTCGGATGGCGAAGATCAAGGTCGTCGGCACGGTCGTGGAGCTGGACGGGGACGAGATGACCCGGATCATCTGGCAGTTCATCAAGGACCGCCTGATCCACCCCTACCTCGACGTGAACCTCGACTACTACGACCTGAGCATCGAGCACCGGGACGCCACCGACGACCAGGTGACGATCGACGCGGCGAACGCGATCAAGCGTGAGGGCGTCGGCGTGAAGTGCGCGACGATCACCCCCGACGAGGCCCGGGTCGAGGAGTTCGGACTGAAGAAGATGTGGGTCTCGCCGAACGGCACGATCCGCAACATCCTCGGCGGCGTCGTGTTCCGCGAGCCGATCATCATCTCCAACATCCCGCGGCTGGTGCCGGGCTGGACCAAGCCGATCGTCATCGGCCGTCACGCCCACGGCGACCAGTACAAGGCCACGAACTTCAAGGTGCCCGGCGCCGGCCAGCTGACGATCACCTTCACCCCGGAGGACGGCTCCGAGCCGATCCAGCACGTCGTGGCCAACTACGGGCCCGACGGGGGCGTGGCGATGGGCATGTACAACTTCAACAAGTCCATCGAGGACTTCGCTCGGGCGTCCTTCAGCTACGGCCTGATGCGCAACTACCCGGTGTACCTGTCCACGAAGAACACGATCCTCAAGGCCTACGACGGCGCCTTCAAGGACATCTTCGCCGACGTGTTCGCCAACGAGTTCAAGGCCGAGTTCGACGCGAAGGGCCTCACCTACGAGCACCGGCTGATCGACGACATGGTCGCGTCCGCGATGAAGTGGGAGGGCGGCTACGTCTGGGCGTGCAAGAACTACGACGGCGACGTGCAGAGCGACACCGTGGCGCAGGGCTTCGGCTCGCTCGGCCTGATGACGTCGGTGCTGATGACCCCGGACGGCAAGACCGTCGAGGCGGAGGCCGCGCACGGCACGGTGACCCGGCACTACCGGATGCACCAGCAGGGCAAGCCGACCTCCACGAACCCGATCGCCTCGATCTTCGCCTGGACCGGCGGCCTGAAGCACCGCGGCAAGCTGGACGGCACCCCAGAGGTGACCGCCTTCGCTGAGACCCTCGAGCAGGTCTGCGTCGAGACCGTCGAGGCCGGGTTGATGACCAAGGACCTCGCCCTCCTCGTCGGCCCCGACCAGGCCTGGCTCACCACCGAGGAGTTCCTCGCCGCCCTCGACGAGAACCTCGCCGCCCGCCTCGGCTGACCCCGTCCCTTCGAGCCGCTTGGCCCAACCCGTGTGGCGGCGGCCCACTCTCCGGTGAGGGCCAGCCTTGTCGTCGAGGGCTCGTCCCCTGGTGCTGGCACTCGGCATCAAGGCTGGCCCTTGACCGTCGACGCGGCCCTCGACCGTCGAGGCGGCCCTCGATCGGCGTGGGTGGCGGCCACTGGCGAGGCGCGGGGGACGGGGGAGCGGTCGGGGATCTGCGAGAATGACCGCGTGACTTCAGGCCCGGCAGCAACGGCGCGCCCCGTCCTCGCACCCCTCCCCGAGCACCCGGCGGTCTCCTACGTGATGCCGGTGCTGAACGAGGCGGCCCACCTGGCCGAAGCGGTGGGCGCGGTGCTCTCCCAGGCGTACGACGGCGAACAGGAACTCGTGCTCGCCCTCGGTGCGTCGAGCGACGGCACGGACGAGGTCGCCGAGCGGCTGGCCGCGTCCGATCCCCGCGTCCGGTTGGTCGCCAACCCGCTCAACGACATCCCGATCGGCCTCAACCTCGCCATTGCGGCGAGCCGGCACCCGGTCGTCGTCCGGGTGGACGCCCACGCCGAACTGCCGCCGGGTTACACCGCGGCCGCCGTGGAGATCCTCCAGCGGACGGGTGCCGCCAACGTGGGCGGCGTGATGGAGGCCCGGGGACGCGGACGCTTCCAGCGCGCGGTCGCCCGCGCGTACAACTCCCCGTTCGGCCTGGGCGGTGGCTCGTGGCACCACGGCGAGGACGAGGCGGAGTGCGACTCGGCTTATCTCGGGGTCTTCCGCCGCGAGGTGCTCGACGAGGTCGGCGGCTACGACGAGACCCTCCGCCGCGCGGAGGACTGGGAGCTCAACCACCGCATCCGGGCCGCCGGCCACCTGATCCTGTTCACCCCCCGGCTGCGGGTGACCTACTGGCCACGCGCAAGCTGGGACGCGCTCCGCCGCCAGATGTACGCCACCGGGGTGTGGCGGGGACACCTCGTCCGCCGCCACCAGTCGACGCCCTGGCGTTACCTGCCGCCGCCGGCCGTGGCGGTGCTGGTGGCGATCAGCCTTGCCGTCGCGCTGTTGCAGCTCCTCGGGATCGCCCGCGGCGCCGGATGGGCACTGGCCCACGTCCCGTCGCTCGGCTACCTGGCGGGCGTGACGGCCGTCGGACTCACCCGCCTCGGCGGGGACGGCCCGGTCGACCGGCTCCTCAACGTCGTCGTGCTGGCGACCATGCACCTGGGCTGGGGATCCGGCTTCATCCGCGGCTGGCTCGCCGGCGCCGAGTCCACCGTCGATCGGTCCCGCGTCCGCTGACGCCCGCCCGCCTGCTCAAGGCGAGCCCCCGCGTCGAGGCGAGCCCCCGCGTCGAGGCGAGCGCCGAAGTCGAGGGCCAGCCGTCCGCGTCGAGGGCCAGCCATCTCGTCGAGGGCCAGCACCGGCGTCCTGGCCCTCGGCGTTAGGGCTGGCCCTCGGCGGGGGGAGAGGGGTGAGGACGCGACCAGCGTGACGCGACAAAGCGGGACGCGACACGCAGGACGCGATACGCGGGACGCGACACGCGGAGAGCGACTCAGCGGCTGCGACGGCGGACGAGGTCGGCGGCGGCGCGGGAGACGCGCGTGGCGCTGCCGCCGTCGGTCCACTCGTGGAAGGTGGACGCCAGGTCCCGGCTGTGGGCTGACGCGGACGCCGCGGCCCCCGGATCGGTGAGGACGGCCTCCAGGCGATCGAGCACCTGGTCCCAGTCGGTGCTCCAGCTGCCACCGGCGAGCCACGGGTAGTCCACGTAGAGCCCGCGGGAGGCCCGGTAGGACTCCAGGTCGGGCGCGAGGAGCAGCAGCGGGCGGCCGGTCACCGCGAAGTCGACCAGCATCGAGGAGTAGTCGGTGATCAGGGCGTCCAGGCCCCACAACAGCGGCATCGACTCCGGCTGCTGCTCCGCGGTGAGCAGGCGCACCCGGGGCGAGGCGTGGTTGTACTCGCCCACGCCGAGCGGGTGGGGGCGCACGAGCAGCACGAGGTCGAGCCGCTCGCACAGGTCCTCGATCCGCAGCCACTGCTGCTCGGTCGGCACGCCGGGGTCGGGGTCCCCGTCGCGCCAGGTGGGGGCGTAGAGCACCACCCGGCTGTCGGTGAACCCGCCCAGGTGCGGGGCGAGCACCGCGCGCGCGGCCGCGATCCGCTCCGCCTCCGTCCCGGTGAACAGGACGTCGCCGCGGGGCTCCCCGAGCACCTGCACCTGCCCGTTGGTCAGGTCGAAGGCCGTGGCGAGGAACGGGGCGAAGAATCCCGAGCAGGTGGGCAGCAGCGAGATCCGGCGGGTGCCGCGCCGGTAGGCGGCGCGCATCAGTCGCAGCACCCCGGGGACGCGTCCCAGCGGGCCGAGGCTGGTGACGGCAGGGGAGTCGGCGTGCAGCTTCTTCAGCGGCGCCCCGTGCCACAGCTGGACGATGACCGCCCCGGAGAGCGCGTACCGGTTGACGTCGCCGAACCCGTGGGTCACCGCGGCGAGGCCGGCGCGCAGGGTCAGCTGGTAGCCCTCCCGCGAGTCCTTGTCGACCACCCGGTCGATGCCGGCGGCCCTGGCCCGCTCCGCCTCCTCGGGGGAGCGGCTCAGCCAGACCAGCCGCGGCGGGTCTGGCAGCGCGGCGGACGCGCGCAGGAAAGCCAGTGCGCCGTCCGCGGGACCGAAGGCGCTGCCGACCACCCACAGCCCCGGATCGCGTCGCACCGAGCGGGCGTGCAGCGCGCCCAGCACGTAGCGGGGGAGGGCGAGCAGCTTGCCCAGGTTTCCCCGGTCGAACCGGAACCCCGTACTCGCCATGGCCGGGAGGCTACACCGGCCCGGGGGCGCGCGGCCGCTCGCGGCGCAGGGGCGGGGCCGGGGCCACTCGATACAATCGCCGCGTGGACGACCCTGACCCTGCGACGGGTGGCATGCGCACCCCACGGAGTTCTCTGCCGCTGCGCTCCTCTGAACAACCCTGTGGGGGCCCCGCATGAGCCCGATCGTCGGGGACATCCTGCTGATCTTCCTGTTCATCATCATCGGCGGCGTCTTCGCAGCCGCCGAGATGGCCCTGGTCTCGCTGCGGGAGTCGCAGGTCAAGCAGCTCGCCACGCGCGGCAAGCGCGGCCAGACCGTCGCCCACCTCACCGCCGACCCGAACCGCTTCCTCTCCGCCGTGCAGATCGGCGTGACGCTGGCCGGCTTCCTGTCCGCGGCGTTCGGCGGCGCGACCCTCGCGGACAGCTTCGGCCTCGTCCTCGTCGGTTGGGGCGTGCCGGACGGGGTGGCGCAGACTCTGGCGCTCGTGCTGATCACGATCGCGATCTCCTACTTCTCGATCGTCCTCGGCGAGCTCACCGCCAAGCGGCTGGCCATGCAGAGCGCCGAGTCCTTCGCGCTCACCCTCGCGCCGCTGGTGAACGCCATCGCCCGGCTCGCCACCCCGGTGATCTGGTTCCTCGGCAAGTCGACCGACCTGGTCGTGCGCATCCTCGGCGGCGACCCCAACGCCTCCCGGGAGGAGGTCACCGACGAGGAGCTGCGGGCGATGGTCGGCAGCTCGCTCACCCTCGGCGACGAGGAGCGCCAGATCGTGGACGAGGTGTTCGCCGCGGGCGAGGTGAGCCTTCGTGAGGCGATGATCCCGCGCACAGAGGTGGACTTCCTCGACGGCTCGACGCCCGCCTACAAGGCGTTCCGGGAGGTGCAGGAGGCGCCGCACAGCCGCTACCCCGTGGTCGGCGAGGACCTGGACGACGTGATCGGCTTCGTGCACATCCGCGACCTCGCCGACCTCGACCCGGCCGAGCGCAACGCCCCGGTGAGCCAGCTGGTGCGCCCGGTGGCGTCGCTGCCGCAGACGGTGAAGATCCTCAGGGCCCTCACCGAGATGCGCCAGACCCGCCAGCACCTGGTGATCGTGCGCGACGAGTACGGCGGCACCGCCGGCATCGTCACCA
>JAIUOT010000059.1 GCA_020161015.1 Actinomycetota bacterium
CGGACGAGTCCGGCCATGGCAACCCGGATCAGGACGTCGCGGAGCGTGTTCGGGTAGAGGACGTTCGCGTCGTACAGGGCGACGAGTGCCATCAGGCGAAGCCCAGTTCCTTGGTCATCCTCGACAGCTCGTCGGCAGCGGAGCGGCGCTCGGCCTCGTCCTGGCTGAGGTAGCGCAGGAGCGAGGCGGTCTTCACGCGTCGGTGGGTACCGACCAGGCGGAAGTCGATCCTGCCCTCCTCCAGCAGCCGGATCAGGAACGGGCGTGACACGTTCAGCATGTCGGCAGCCTTCTGCGTGCTGAGTTCGCGATCGACAGGGATCACCGCGACACCTTCGCCGTTCGCGAGGTTCGCCAGGATGCGACTGAGGAGCCCCACGACCGTCTTGGGTACGACGACGTTCTCCGCTGCGCCGGCAACGGTGAGGGTGACCGGGCCGTCCGTTGTGTTCTCGGTCAGGGCTTCGTCGACCAGGCGCACTGCATCACGGGCAAGCTCGACATCACCGGCCCCAGGGACCAACGAGACGGGTAGAGCACTCATCACACCTCCAAACGAAGCAACCGCAATATTCGAATCAACTGTATCCCGGGTGGGTGCGGGGAACCAAGTCCCGAACTGACCCGCCGACGAGGCGCTGGCGCCGGTCCCACGACGAATGGCGCCGCCAAGAGAGTCACGACAGCAGCTGTCGGCTGGCGCTCGGCGGACATGCCACCCGCCGTCACCGCTCGCGCAGTCGACGACCGGCCACCTCGAGGAGGTGATTGATCGCGGGCACAAGCGTGGGCAGGTCGCGCTTGTAGATGCGGCCCTGGGCGAGCCTTGCGGTGAGTTGTTCGAGGAGTTCGACCCACCCGTCCACGTCGTGGGGAGGGGCACCAACGGGCACCTCAATGCGTTGCTGAACGACCCGGACCGGCCGTTCACCGGGATTGTGATTGGTCTGCCAGGCTCGGTTCCGGCACGTCGCTGAGCACCACTTGGGGACGCGCCCGCGTGACGGAACCGGGACGGACTTCCCGCACCAGCCGCACACAACCTGCTGCCCTGGACGTCGGTGTCCCGCTGCGCTCGGCGTCAGCTTCGGAGCCTCTGAAATCATCGGTCGGTCCCTCCACTTTCGCAGAACTTCATCGTCACAACGATATCTCGCCGGGGGCATGATGCCAGAGGTGTGTGGCAGTTGGAGATTGCTTGCGATGGGACGGGTGAGGGGTGACTGGTGACGTGGTTTGGTGAGGCTGTGGCTTGGGGTCGTTGGGGCGAGTGTGGTGGTTCGTTCGGGGGAAGCGTCGAGGAACGTGGGAGTATGGTCGAGGCTGGGTTCTGGAAGGTTGGTCGAAATGTTGCCCGACGTTGATCAGACACTGCTGACCTTCCCGGAGCAGGCCACGTTCCGCGCCATGGTCCGGCAAGAGCGCGGCCGCACTGTAGCCGTCGGGACGCAGTACGGACGTCTCAGCATGCTTGAGAAGGCGAAGGTGGTCTGGCCGGCGTGGGCCACCGGACTAGCTTTCGGCGCTGTCGTGACCACGATTGTCTTCCTTGTGTTTCCGATCCTCGAGCTCCCCGACGACTCCATCAAGATCTTCATGCTGGTGATGTGCATGTATTCCGGGTCGCTGCCCGTGACCATCCTGCACCCATGGCTGGTGCAGCGGTTCGCGGAACGGCAGGTTCTTGACTGGCTCAGCAGGATCGACTTCGAAGCCCGAGCGAAGAAGCGGCAGGAAGAACGTGACGCCCCGCGCGAGGACGACTACGACTACCGCTCAAACTGGGGTAGCCGCAGGTATGACCGGCCCCGTTACGACTTCTGATACTTCGGTCACCACCGATTCGGCGCGGCGAGTGGCCGCCGGCCTGGGAATTCAGACGAGCGGAGCCAGAAGCGACTCCCACTGGGTCGATCACGGTCGATTTCAGGCGTCCGTGAGAGTGTGCTGCTCCGACTCTGCAGACCGCGGCTTGCGGCTCTTCGCCGCCCGTTCGGATGTGGTTGCGGGTGGAGATGCCCTGCCGCCGAGCGCTACCTGCGAGAGCCTCTCAGCGATGAGGCGGTCACGGTCGGCCGCGGTGTGCTGGTAGATCATCGCCATCGCCGGCGTCGTGTGCCCCAAACGTCCCATCAGGTCGGCCAGCGTTGCTCCCGATTGCGCGGCCAGAACTGCGCCCGTATGGCGCAGGTGGTGGAACTTCAGATCATCGCGCCCGGCGGCAGCTCGGGCGGCGTGCCAAGCGGGCTGGAACTCGGACGGGCGGAGGTTACGTCCGCTGCGGTCGTGGAAGAGCAACGCGTCCTGACGGCTCTCGACGTAACGCTCGAGGTGGCTGACCATCATCGGCAGCAGGTGAGGCGGGATCGTCACGTCCCGGACGCCGGCGTTCGTCTTCGGACGGTCGTTGGTGACCTGGCCCTTGGTCCACACGACGGCGCGACGGACGTGCACCACGCCGAGGCTCGCATCCAGATCCTTGCGACGCAGTTCGAACACCTCGCCGTAGCGCAGGGCGCACCAGGCTCCGAATTGGACGGCAAGCCTCAGCTCCTCAGGCATCGCCTCGGTGATGGTGGCCAGTTCTTCGAGTGTTGCGGGATGGATCTGAGTGGATCGCGGCACCCGACCGGCGCCCTTGATGTGTGCCGGGTTCTCGGTCAGCGGCACGTCCGGGTCGTTCTTCGCCGAGTTCAGGATCGTGCGCAGCAGGCTGTAAGCCTTCGCCCGGGCCCGCGGGATGCGCCGGGCACCCAGCTTGCGGTACCAGGCTTCGATGTCGGACGCCTTCAGCTCCGCCAGCGGAATGCGTCCGAGCCCGGGATCGATGTGGTTGGCCAGCAGCAGCCGATAGTCCTTCACCGAGGAGGGTCGCAGAGCCAGCGGGTCGTGCGGGTCACGCTCGCAGCGATCGTCGAGCCAGGCTGTCGCGTACTCCCCCACAGTCGGCCCTGCCGACTCTCGCCGCGCCTCGGGCTCGGGCCTCACGCGGACCTGCTGGCGCTGCTCGGGTGGCAGCCACTGGTCGAGGTCGATCGACCGCCGCTCCACCGAAAGCCAACCTTCGGCGTCGATCCGCGCCGGGAACGTATCCGGCGCCCGGTGGAGGACCAGATCAGGTCCGATGTAGGCCGCGCTGTAGCGGCCTGACCGCTCCTGGCGCACCCGTCCGAACCCTCTTCGTCGCTGCGTCATCTCGACTACCTCCAAGCTGCCCGGCCGCGAACGGGGCTGTCGCGGCCCGGGATCTTGCATAACATATGCACAACATAGAGGCCCACGAGAGCCCGTTTCCGCCGACTTCTGAGCACTCGGTATGACCCGCCTCCCGCGCTATCTTACGTAGTCAGAAGCGGTTTCACTAGGGCGACTACTGCGATTCGTAGACCCGCGGAATAGAGGTTCAAGTCCTCTCTCGGACACTCACTCGGCTCAGCGTTTCCCCTAGTGGGAGACGGTGAGCCGGTTGTAGTTTCGGGCAGAATCGCCCTCGTGATACTCCCGTGATACTTCGCGGGTCAGGCGCGCTTGATCACCGA
>JAIUOT010000060.1 GCA_020161015.1 Actinomycetota bacterium
ACGATGGTGGCGATCTGCTGAGGTGTGGCCGGCTTCGGCTCGAAGGTGCGGTGAAGGACGGTGGGATGCTCCACCTTGCACGGGGAGTCCGGAATCAGCGGACGGCGGCCCGTGCTTGCGCTGCGCATGATGGTCGACAGCAGCGAGTAGGCGTGTGCCCGCCGGGTCGGAGCAGCGGGCAGCAGCATCGCGTACCAGTCGTCGATGTCGTCGGCGGTGATGTCGGCCAGGTGCATGTCGCCCAGCGTGGGGAGGATCTGCTTGTCGAGCAGGATGCGATAGAGATCCTTCGTCCGGGGCTTGAGCGGCTGGCCGTCTCGGGTGCGGCGGCGCTCGATCCAAATCTCGGAGTAGTCCCGCAGTGTCGGGGTCTCGGCCGCCTGCGGGTCGGGCGGACGCCAGCGGTGCTCCTCCAGTTCGGCCCGGCGCATCGACAGCCACGCGTCGGCGTCGCCCTTGGTCTCGAACGTGACCGGAGCCAGATAGCGCTCCCCGTTCTCGCCGAGATAGCTGGCCTGGTAGCGACCCGACCGCTGCTTCGCGATCTTTCCGAAGGCCCGCCGGCGCCTGGTTGACCTCGTCCGACTGGACGGGCGCGGGGTCGAACCGGTGCGCGCGGGCGCGCTCGCGGCACCGTCCACCAGTCGAAGATTGGTCACCCTGTCACCTTGCCCTTGCATCTCACCTGCATCCTAACGCACCCTAACGACAGCCCATTTCTGCCCGTCTGCGCCTACTTGGCGTTTGAGAGGCGGAGACCATCGCACCTAGTCGCACCGCTGAAACTGGTAGTCAGGAGGGGTGTCGGAAAGGGCCTGAGGTGGCAGTTCAAATCCTGTCACCCCGACCAGCGGAAAGCCGCTCTCATTAGGGACTAGATCCCCAGCGAGAGCGGCTTTCAGCGTTTGGTGCGCCTGCAGTTCCGCGGAGCCCGTCGCCAGCACCCCTCGCCCCCCACCGCGAAACGCCAGCCCAGACCGGTCGCCCCACTGCGTTCCGAACCAGCGTGCTCGTTCCTGACCGAGGACGGGTCACAACGGTGCACGGTGAGGACGGTCGAGCTTGAGACGCCAGGGATGACTCACTCCAGCCTGAGCAGCCACCCGCGTAGCAGCCCCTCGAGCTGCGCGCGCTCCTCAGGGCTCAGGACGGAGACGAGGCGGGCCTCGTTGCGCATGTGCTCGGTGAAGGCCTCGTCGATCACCCGCAGGCCGGCGTCGGTGAGCCCGACGATCCGTCCGCGCGCGTCCGCGGCGTTCCCGCGACGCGCCACCAGGCCGGACTCCTCGAGCCGGTCGATCCGCTTGGTGATCGCCCCGGTGGTGACCATGGTGTGCCGGGCGAGCTCCCCGGGCGCCAGCTCGTACGGCGCCCCCTGGCGACGCAGCGCGGCCAGCACGTCGAACTCGCCCTCGCCGAGGCCGTAGCGGCGGTAGGTCTTGATGACCTCCTCGCGCAACCGGTCGCCGAGCCGGTGCAGCCGGCCGATCACGCCGGCGGGACTGACGTCGAGGTCGGGACGCTCGAGGCGCCACTGCTCCTGGATGCGGTCGACGTGGTCGTTCTCGGACATGCGGGAATAATACCTTCCACGGAAGGCATTATTGCTTCCATGGAAGCTAATGGACGCTGGGTCGCCGTCACCGCCATCGCGCCGATCGTGTGGGGCTCCACCTACTTCGTGACCCGGCAGTTCCTGCCCGCGGACGCGCCCCTGTGGGGGTCGGCCATCCGGGCGCTGCCGGCGGGCATCGTCCTGCTCCTGCTGGCCCGCAGCCTCCCCCGGGGCTCCTGGTGGTGGCGGTCCCTCGTGCTGGGGTTCCTCAACTTCGGCGGCTTCTTCGGCCTGCTCTACGTCTCCGCGATCCTGCTGCCGAGCTCGGTCGCGTCCTCGATCATGGCCCTCGCGCCGCTGGCGCTCGCCGGCTTCGGGTGGGCGATCCTCGACCAGCGGCCCGGCGTGCGGATGGCGCTGGGCGCCGCCGGGGGGATCCTCGGCGTCCTGCTGATCGTGGGCGCGGGCACCAGCAGCGCCAACCCGTGGGGCGTCCTGTCGTCCCTCGCGGCACTGGTCATGTCGTCGGTCGGGGCCGTCCTCAGCCGGAAGTGGGGCGAGGGCGTCCCGCTGCTGGCGTCGACAGCCTGGCAGGCGGTCGCCGGCGGCCTCATGCTGCTGGTCGCTGCGGTGGTGTTCGAGGGCGCACCCCCCGCCGTCGGCCCGGTCGAGCTGGCGGCCTTCGCCTACGTGTCGCTGATCGCCACAGCCCTCGCCTCGCTGTGCTGGTTCGCCGGTCTCGCGAAGCTGCCCGCCGGGACGGTGGGCACGATCGGCCTGCTCAACCCGGTGACCGGCGTCCTGCTCGGGACGCTGGCCGCCGGCGAGCAACTCACCTGGCAGCAGGCAGCGGGCATCGCCCTCGTCCTGGCCGCGATCGCTGTCGGCCGGTCAGCACCGCGTGTTCGCGTCCCCTCCCCCGCCCGCCGGGCCGGGGGCGGCTACGTCCAGCCTCTGGAGAGCACGTCGTCCAGCGCGGCGACGTAATGGTCGACGTCCGCCAGCGTCAGGGTCATCGGGGGCTTCACCTTCAGCACGTTCTGGCGCTCGGAGGTGACCTGGTCGATCACCCCGCGCGTCAGCAGCGACTCGCACAGCAGCGCGGCCTCCGCGGCCGCCGGGGTGAGCAGTTCGGGGTCGCTGACGAGCTCGACGCCCTGGTAGAAGCCGCGGCCGTGCACGGCGCCGATGAGCGGGTACCGCCGCGCCAGTTCGGCGACCTGGCCCGCGAGGTAGGAGCCGACCTCCCGCGCCCGGGCCATCAGGCCCTCGCCCTCGATCACCTCCAGCACGGCGAGCCCCGCAGCGCAGGCGGCCGGTGAGCCCCCCGTCGTGGAGAAGAACAGCCCCTCCCTGCCGAGAACCGAGCTGATCTCCCGTCGGGTGATCACCGCCCCGAGCGGGAAGCCGTTTCCCATGGCCTTGGCGCACACGATGATGTCGGGACGCGCCCCCTCTGCCTGGAAGGCCCAGAAGCTCGTGCCCGTGCGCCCGTAACCGACCTGCACCTCGTCGGCGATGCCGAGTCCGCCGGCCCGGTGGACGAGGTCGATCACGCCGGCGAAGTAGCCGGGAGGCGGCACCACGCCGCCGGCGTTGCCCAGGATGCTCTCCATCACCACCGCCGCCGGAGGCGTCCCGCCGGCGACCAGGCCGTCGACCAGCCGGCCGGCGTCGCGGAGGTAGGACGGACCGGCGTCCGGCCCGCGGTGGCGTCCCCGGTAGGGGTTGGGCGCCTCGGCCAGGCTCACCCACGACGGGCGGGTGTGCAGTGCCGACGGGTTGTCGTGGGCGGACGTCGTGATCGCGTCCGCCGCCATCGACCACCCGTGGTAGCCCTCCCGGTGGGCGATCACCTGGGAGCGGCCCGTGGCGAGCCGGGCGATCCGCAACGCGAGGTCGACAGCCTCGGTGCCGCTGTTCACCAGCAGGACGCTGTCGTAGCCGCCGTCGCCGGTGGTGGCGAGCAGGCGCTCGGAGAAGTCGGCGAGCGAGCGGTAGAGGAACCGGGAGTTCGTGTTCAGCAGACCGAGGCTCCTGCTCACCGCACGGCGCACCGCCGGGTGGGAGTGCCCGACCGCGGCCACGTTGTTCACCAGGTCGAGGTAGGCCCTCGCCTCGGTGTCGACCAGATAGGCGCCCCAGCCCCGCACAATGGTGGGCGGCTCTGCGTAGTAGCGCTCGGTGTTGTCCGGGAGGAACCGGTTGCGGCGCGCCTGCTCGGCGGCGCTCGCAACCTCCGGCGCCACCGGATCGGGCTCCGGGAGCCCGATCGCACTGTTCGTCCCGCCCACCAGCGGCGCGTAGCCGGGAGCGAGGTCTGCACGGCAGAAGGCCGGGAGCGCCGCGTCCCCCTCGACCAGCTGGACGCGGACGCGGTGGCACGCCCCCTCGGCGTCGGCGACGGCCGTACCGATCGCCTCGCCCCGGTGCAGGCGGTCGCCCGGCACCACGCCGGGCGCCGGCGCCAGGCCGCCGAGCACGAGCAATCGCCCGTCCCCGGTGCGGAGGTCGACGCCGTCGGTCCGGGCACCGGCCACCTCGAGCACCGCGGTCGCCTCCACGGTGAAGGCCTGGCCGGAGACGAACTCCGCGACCAGCGAGAACGGCTCCTGCGCGGCGGCGTCGAGGGCCGGGCGGCTCCGGCTCAGCCGGTACTCGCCCTGCGGGATCGCGTGGACGGTCGCCGTCCCCGCGGTGCGGCCGCGCAGCACGTCCGCCTCCACGTGCTCGCCGAGCCAGCGGCCGTCGTCGTGGTCCTCCGATGCTGGCCCGAGGGGGAGGACCTCCGGCGTCGCGCCCCGTGGAGCCACCAGCTGCGGGCACGTCACCGGCGCCGGCGGCGTGCGCCGGGCCAGGAACAGGTTCGTCATCACCGGCACGGGCAGCGTCCGTGCCCGCTCGAAGCAGGCCCACTCGTGGTCCATGCGCTCGGCGGCGTAGTCGTTGCCGGGGTCGATCGCGAGCTGCTGCCAGCCGGACACCACCAGCACCGCGCAGCGCAGCTGGACGAGCGGCCAGGCGGCCCGCACCTCGGCCTCGGTGAGGCCGGTCTCGGCATCGAAGGCGTCCACCATGTCGGCCAGGACGTCCAGCCCGGCGAACTCGTGGTGCAGCATCGAGGCGAGGAGGACGGCCAGCTCGCCGATCCGCCAGCTGGTCGCCAGGTCGCCGAAGTCGATCACCCCGACCGGCTCGAGCACGCCGTCCGCCGCCGGGACGGCGACGACGTTGTCGTCGGTGATGTCCCCGTGGACCACCTGGATGGGCAGCCCGTCCGCGACCCGCTCGACGGCCGACCACGCGACCTCGGCCACGTCCAGCACCACGCCACGCCGGTCCTCGGGCACGGAGCCCGCCAGCTCACGCACGACCTGCAACGGCACGCGCAGGTCCCACTGGGAGTCGCGCGGGTGCACCCCGCTGACGCCGCCGAGCGCCGCACTGACCCGACCCGCCAGGCGCGCCAGCGCGCGGGCGACCCGTCGCGACAGGCGGGGGACGCCCACCAGCTGCGTCCCCTCGACGAAGGTGAGCAGGACGACGGTGTGCGCGGCGCCGTCCGCGGCCGTCCAGTGCTGGCGGTGGGCGCCGTCCAGCCCGGGGACCGGCTGCGGCGCGGGGATGCCGGCGCCGGCGAGGAGGCGCATGGCGGCGAGCTGGTCCTCCACCAGCCCCGGCGGCGTCGCGGCGTGGAAGATCTTGAGGACGTGGCGTCCGTCCCCGCCGGAGACGAGGTAGTTGCGGTCCTGCTGGCTGCCGAGCTCGGAGAGCGTCCCCGCGACCCCGAAGAGGTGCGCGAGCAGGCGCCCGGCGGCGGCCTCGTCCACCTCGGGACGGCCGCGCTCGTAGGTGGATGCCAGCCCGGAGCCCTCCATGGGTCACTCCCCCTCACGCGAGCGCGCCGCCGGCCACACGGTGGCACCGCGGGCGCGCTGGTCCACGTATCTGCGTGAATGCTAGAGGAGGCGGTCAGCCGATGCGCTCGGCCAGCGCGACGATGATCCCCTCGGGCCCGCGGACGTAGGCCATCCGCCACACGCCTTCGTACTCGCCGATGCCGCCCACCAGCCCGTAGCCCTGGGCGGCGGCCCAGTCGACGGCGCCCGCGAGGTCGTCGACCTCGAACGCGACACTGCGCAGGCCGAGCTCGTTGGCCGGGGCCGCCGGGGAGCCGGGACGCGCGTCCGGGCGCTCGAACCTCGACAACTCGACGCCGGTGCCCCCGCCCGGGGCGTGCAGCATCACGATCTCCGTCCGTGAGCCGGGGATGCCGATCACCGTGTCGATGAATTCCCCTTCGACGGGGGTGCGGCCCTCCACCTCGAGACCGAGGCCGACGAAGAACGCCGTGGCGGCCTCCAGGTCAGCGACGGTGATACCGATGTGGTTGAAGCGGCGAACCGTGGGCATGCCCCCATCCTCCCCGCCCCGCGCCCGGGGTGCGGCGGCGCTACGCACTACTGCGCGGCGTCACCGCGGGTTTCGGCGCGCACCAGTCGACCCGCCGGTGCCGACTCCCGGTGACCGCGGGTTTCGGCGCGCAAACCGGGCCCTGGAGAGGCTTGCAGCGGCCCGAAACCCGCGGTGAGGGCGTGGCGGACGGGAGAGCGACCGTGGAGCGCGTCGAAACCCGCGGTGAGCGGTCCTGCTACGCCGACAGGCGCCGGCGATAGGTGGCCATCGCGAGCACGAAGGCGAGCACGAGGATCCCGCCGCACCAGGCCAGCGCCAGCCACAGGTCCGTGCCGACCGGCCGCTGCGCGAGGAGGTCCCGCACGGCGTTGACGATCGACGTCACCGGCTGGTTCTCAGCGAACCAGCGCACGGGCCCGGGCATGGTCTCCGTAGGCACGAACGCCGAGCTGATGAACGGGAGGAAGATCAGCGGGTAGGAGAACGCGGTGGCTCCGTCGATGGAGGTGGCGGTGAGGCCGGGAATGACCGCGAACCACGTCAGGGCCAGGGTGAACAGCACCAGGATGCCGGCCACGCCCAGCCACGCCAGCACGCCGGCACCGGAGCGGAAGCCCATCAGCAGCGCCACCAGCACGACCACGACGATCGAGATCAGGTTCGCGACCACGGACGTCAGCACGTGCGCCCAGAGCACGGACGAGCGTGCGATGGGCATCGAGTGGAAGCGCTCGAAGATGCCGCCCTGCATGTCCAGGAAGAGGCGGTACGCGGTGTAGGAGATGCCCGAGGCGATCGTGATGATCAGGATGCCGGGCAGCAGGTAGGTCACGTAGTTGTCCGAGCCGGAGTTGATGGCGCCGCCGAGCACGTACACGAACAGCAGCATCATGGCGATCGGCGTGACCGCGGTGGTGATGATCGTGTCCATGCTGCGGGAGACGTGGCGCAGCGAGCGTCCGGTGAGGACGGCGGTGTCGCCGACGAAATGAGTGGCGGTCATGACTTCTCCTTGGGGGTGGCGGCGGACGCCGCGCTGCGTGCGGCGTCCGCGTCCTCGCCCTTCCCGACGAGGGAGAGGAACACGTCTTCGAGGGTGGGCTGCTTCTCCACGTACTCCACGGTCGCGGGCGGGAGGAGCTTCTTGAGTTCGGCGAGCGTCCCGTTCACGAGGATGCGGCCGTCGTGCAGGATCGCGATGCGGTCGGCGAGCTGCTCGGCCTCGTCCAGGTACTGCGTGGTGAGCAGCACGGTCGTCCCCTGCGAGGCGAGCTCGCGGACCGCGGCCCACACCTCGAGCCGGCCCTGCGGGTCGAGTCCGGTGGTCGGCTCGTCGAGGAAGACGACCGGCGGGTTGCCGATCAGGCTCATTGCGATGTCGAGGCGGCGACGCATGCCGCCGGAGTAGGTCGACACCTTGCGCGTGCCTGCCTCGGTCAGCGCGAAACGCGCCAGGAGGGCGTCCGCGATGGCTCCGGGCTCCGGCAGGTGGCGCAACTGGGCCACGAGGACGAGGTTCTCGCGTCCGGTGAGGATCTCGTCGACGGCCGCGAACTGGCCGGTGAGGCTGATCGCCTCGCGCACCTCGCCGGGCCGGGTCGCCACGTCGAGCCCGGAGACCTCGGCGGTGCCGCCGTCCGACGTGATCAGGGTGGACAGGATCCTGACCACCGTGGTCTTGCCGGCGCCGTTCGAGCCGAGCAGGGCGAAGATGCTGCCGCCCGCCACGTCGAAGTCGACGCCGTTGAGCACCCGCAGGTCCTTGTAGGACTTCTTCAGTCCCTGCACACGGATCGCCGGCGCCTGGAGCTGGGTCGCTGTCATGTCGATGCCTCCGTCCCGGGTCAGGCCGACTCGCCGGCCGCCCGCCGGATGGACTCGTTCAGCCGCCGGCGTTCCTTGCTGATCCACGAGCCGTCGGAGTAGTTGGAGACGAACGCCTCGACGAACTCGACCGGGTCGTCGCCGACGATGCCGCGGATCGGGACGCCGTCCGCAGCGCTCTCCTCGAACAGGCCGACCAGGTCGTCGTACATGCGCACCAGGACGTCGCCCGCCGCGATCCCGCCGGCGTACATGAGGTACCGCTCGATCGCTTCGGCGGCCGTGCGGTAGTTCTCCGGGAGCGCCTTGATCCTAGCCTTGGCCTGCCGGTACTGCCGCTTCTCCTCCAGCGAACCGGTGACGAGTTCCATCCACTTTGCAGCCATGTTCACTTGCCTCCTTGGTGTAGGTGTTCGAGCCGCTCCGACAGGAAGCCCCACGTCCTCCAGAACTCCTCGAGTTCGTCCTTGCCGCGCACGTTCAGCGAGTACACCTTCCGCGGCGGGCCCTTCTCGGACGGGACCTTCTGCACGTCCACCAGGCCCTTCTGCTCGATCCGCACCAGGACGGCGTAGACCGTGCCCTCGGCGATGTCGGCGAAGCCGCGCTCGCGCAGCCCGGCGGTGATCTCGTAGCCGTACGCGGGACGCAGCGCCAGGATCGCGAGGACGATGCCCTCCAGGGTGCCCTTGAGCATCTCCGTGATCTGCCGCCCCACAGTTCCCTCCACTACTCATTGTCACTAGCTACCGGTAGATAGTAACACTGAATAGCCCGGCCGCAAGCCCCCGGTGCACGATGGCCCCAGCGACGCCTGACCCACCCGTCCCGAACGAGCACAGACCCGTCACGAGCACCCGATGCGCGGCCTCCCCTCGCGGGCTGGTAGGCTGGGTCTTCGCACCTCGAGTGCCCACTGTCCAGTTCGAGCAGCCACCACGGCGTCACGCCACCGGGTTCGTCTCCTACACCGATGGCTGACTTCTCTCGAACAGCCCCGCACCTGCCGATCCGGCAGCCACCCGTCCGCAACAGAAACGACGTCCATCACCGCTGCACCCCGCGTACCCGACGCCCTCCGGCGTCCGGCGACTCGCGCCCCCGCATGTCGGGCGGACGTCCCCCCACAGCCCCACGTCGGCAGTTCCGGCGTGGTCACCAGGGCCACAATCCGTGGCCCGAGAACACGAAGGAAAGACGACATGGCCACTGGCACTGTCAAATGGTTCAACTCCGACAAGGGCTTTGGCTTCATCGCCCCGTCCGACGGCTCCGCGGATGTCTTCGCGCACTTCAGCGCCATCGCCGGCTCCGGCCGTCGCGACCTCTACGAGGGCCAGCAGGTCGAATTCGACACCGAGCGCGGCCAGAAGGGCCTCCAGGCCACCAACATCCGCGCCCTCTGAGGCGCACCGGGAGCGGGCCACGCGGTTGACGCCGGCCCGCCCCTCGGACGGGATCCCCGCCGCGCCCACGCCGGGCCGGTCAGGGGAACCCCGGCCGACGCACGCTCACAGCCCGACCGACGCCGCCAACAGCCGGACGCGCCGCTCGACGTCGTCACGGATGCGACGCACCCCGTCGAGATCCTCGGCGGCGGGATCGTCGACCTCCCAGTTCTCGTAGCGCTTGCCGGGGAAGACCGGGCAGGCGTCCCCACACCCCATGCTGACGACGACGTCGGCCGCCCGGACGGTCTCATCCGTCCACGGCTTGGGGAACTCCCCGGAGATGTCGATGCCTCGCTCGGCCATGGCGGTGACGGCGAGCGGGTTGACCCGCATTCCCGGCTCCGAACCCCCCGACCACGCCACGGCGCCGTCTCCGGCGAGTGCCTGGAAGAAGCCGAGCGCCATCTGCGAGCGACCCGCGTTGTGCGTGCAGAGAAAGAGGACCACCGGCCTGCCGTCGTCGTGCAGCCCCTCCACGCGGGCGAGCGCGTGCAGGCGTTGGCGGGCGAATCTCTCGGCCAGCAGGGGCAGGAACTTGGTGACAGTGGCGCGATCGGCGAACTGGTCGAACGAACTGGCAAGGAAGCGCTCGATGGTCTCGGCACCGTAGACGCCGGCGAAGTCCACCGCCAGCCTCGCCGCCGCCTGCCTCAGTGCCACCCTCTCATCGGGGTGGCGGCTCTCCCAGGTGTGACCCGGCATCGGGTGGAGCGTCATGGCCGTTCTGCTTCCATGCTCGCCGCCAGGCCATCCACCCGACTGGTGAGGTCCTGGTAGGCGGCCTCGAACGCCGCCATGTCACCCGAGCGCGCCGGATCGGGGACCGACCAGTGGAGGTCTGCGGCCACGAACTCCTCGTAGGCGAGATCGCACACCGCGACCACCAGCTCGGAGCCGTCCAGGACCTCCGCGACGAGCTTGGCCCTGGCCGCGCTGAGGTCGAGACCGTGGCGACGCCCGGCCGCGATCGCGCGCGGGTGAACCTGGGGAGCCGGCCGCGTCCCCCCGCTGACGGCCGGTACGTCGCTGATCGTGCGCCAGTAGTGCTCCGCCAGTTGCGAGCGCGCCGAGTTCTGCGAGCACACGAAGGCCACGCGGCGCGGACGGGCGAGGTGGGGAACCCCGACGAGGTCGTCGCAGGTCCTGGTGCGCCGCACGTAGGTCCGCCGCCCGTCACCCTCCGACCGTCGCCGGGCGACCAGACCGGCCTCCTCCAGCACGCGCAAGTGGTGCGCGAGCAGGTTGGTGGGCAGGTCGAGCCGTGCGGCGAGGTCACCCGAGGCCAGGTCGTCGTGCGCGAGGAGGTCGACGATCGCGAGCCGCGACGGGTCGCCCAGCGCCGCGTACGCCCGTGCCCGGGCTTCGAGTCCTCTGGTTGACATCCGACAGTCACCTCCATGACGATTGAGTCAATAGTAACTGACTGATCGTTCCCGTCAAGCGCGGGGCGGAAGGAGAACCCACATGCCGAAGCCGACCGTCCTGTTCGTCTGCGTGCACAACGCGGGCCGTTCCCAGATGGCCGCCGGCTACCTGCGCCACCTGGGTGGCGGCCGGGTGGACGTGCTGTCCGCCGGATCCGCCCCGGCCGGGTCGATCAATCCGGTCGCGGTCCAGGCGATGGCGGAGGAGGGCATCGACATCGCCGCCGAGCAGCCGAAGATCCTGACCACCGACGCGGTGAAGACCTCCGACGTCGTGATCACGATGGGGTGCGGTGACACCTGCCCGTTCTACCCGGGCAAGCGGTACGAGGACTGGGTGCTGGACGATCCCGCGGGGCAGGGCATCGAGTCCGTCCGGCCGATCAGGGACGAGATCCGCCGGCGGGTGGAGGCACTTCTGGCGGAGTTGCTCCCCGCGGCCTGATCGGGTCTACACTTCAACCGTGCTTGATTCAAGACCGGTTGAAGTGTCTACGACCCTTCTCTCCGCGGTCGCCGACCCGATCCGCTGGCAGCTGATCGCCCAGCTGTCGCAGGAGGAGAGCCGCTGCGTGTGCCGGTTCCGCACCGAGCCGGAGATCCCCGCGAACCTGCTCAGCTACCACCTGAAGGTGCTGCGCGAAGCCGGCCTGGTCGTCGGGACCCGGCGGGGACGCTGGATCGACTACCGCCTCACCGACGACGCGCTCGACCGGCTGCACGCCGCGCTCCCCGTCCCCGGAAGCCGGGCGTGCGGCTGCGCGGTCGATCCCGAGCCGGCACTGGCGGGTACCCGCCCGTGACCACCCAGACCGGCCCCCACCGGACCGCCACCCGGCGCTGGGCCCTCCTGGGCGCAGCCACCGCCGGCTGGGTCGCGGCCTACGCACTGAACGAGGTGGCCTGGACCTGGCTCTACGGGACGGCGCTCGCGCTCGACATCACCGCCGGCTGGCCGTCGATGCTGCACTTCTTCAGCTACGACACCGTCAAGATCACCCTGCTGCTGGCCGGGATCATCTTCGTGGTCACGGTGCTGCGCTCCTTCATGAGCATCGAGCGCACCCGGGCCCTGCTGGGCGGACGGCGCGAGGGCGTCGGCAACGTGCTGGCCGCGGCGCTGGGGGTGGTCACGCCGTTCTGCTCGTGCAGCGCCGTCCCCGCCTTCATCGGGTTCGTCGCCTCCGGCATACCGCTCGGGGTAACGATGAGTTTCCTGATCGCCAGCCCGCTGGTCAACGAGGTCGCGATCGCCCTGCTGCTCGGCCTGTTCGGGATCGGCCCCACCCTGCTCTACGTCGGCGCCGGGCTGGTCATCGCGATCGTGGCCGGCATGGTCATCGGCCGGCTGCGCCTGGAGGGCCAGGTGGAAGGGTTCGTCTACGAGACCAGGCTTCGCGGCCAGGTCGTCGACTCCACCGCGGGGCTGACGTGGGACGACCGGCTCGCCATGGGACGGGAGGAGGTCGCCTCGATCCTGCGGAAGATCTGGCCCTACCTGCTCGTCGGCATCGGCCTCGGCGCGGTCATCCACGGCTGGGCGCCGGCGGACTTCTTCGCCCGCTGGGCCGGGCCGGACAACCCGTTCGCCGTGCTCGTCGCAGTGGGGATCGGGGTCCCGCTGTACTCCAACGCCGCCGGCGTCCTGCCGCTGGTGGACGCCCTGTACGCCAAGGGCATGCCGATGGGCACCCTGCTGGCGTTCATGATGGCCACCGTCGCGCTCAGCCTGCCCGAGATGATCCTGCTGCGCCGCGTCCTCAAGCCCCGCCTGATCGCCACCTTCGCCGGTGTCACCGCCCTCGGCATCATCGCCGTCGGCTACCTGTTCAACGCCATCCTCTAGAAAGCGAACGACCATGCACGTCAAGATCCTCGGCTCCGGCTGCGCCAACTGCGTCAACCTCGAGAAGGCCACCCGCCAGGCCGTCGAGGAACTCGGCCTCGAGGCCACCTTCGAGAAGGTCACCGACTACGCCGACATCGCCGCCTACGGCATCATGCGCACCCCCGGGCTCGTCGTCGACGAGCAGGTCCTGCTGTCCGGACGCGTCCCCACCTCCGGCCAGGTCAAGGACCTGCTCGCCACGCGCTGACCGAGCCCCGGCCCTCCCCGGCGGGAGGCGGGAGCCGGTGAGCTCAGACGATCGCGCCGGGACGCCCGTCGTCCGCGACGACCGGGCCGCCGGCGTCCCGCCAGGCACCCATGCCGCCGCTGACCGCGAACGCCTCGACGCCGCGGCGACGCAGCAGGCCGGTGGCCGAGGCCGCCCGGCTCCCGCTGCGGCACAGCACCACGACCGGACGGCCGTGCCATGGCGTCGCCTCCAGCGCGAGGTGGCCCAGCGGCAGGTGCCGGGCCTGCGGCGCGTGGCCGGCTCGCCATTCGTCGGGTTCGCGGACGTCGAGCACCTGCGCGCCGCCCGAGGCGAGGCGCAGCGCATGGCGGGCGGTGACTTCAGGGGCGGTGTCGCTCACTCGTTCCTCCAGGGTCTTGACGGTTCGCTGTCACTATACCCCCCGGGGTATATAGGATGGCGGGGTGATGTCCTCCGAGCCGCTCCCCCGGCCTGCCCCCGGCGCGCGGTCCGCGCCCCCGGGGTCGGCGGCGTCCGACGCGCTGGAGCGACTGGTCGAGGACGCGCTGGCGCAGCTCCAGCAGGCGTCCACCGGCCCGAGCCTGTGCGAGGCCGGCCGGTCCCGCACGCCGGTGCCGTCGGCCAAGTTCGCAGAGGGACGCCTCGCCGCCCTGCGCCAGGTGCGGCGGCTCGCCGGCGCCGCCGGCCCGGCGGCGAGCATCGAGCAGGTGCGCGCGGAGTGGTCGGCCGACCTCGCCCGACGGCGGGAGAGCGGTGCCGGGCCGGACTGGATCGCGTACCGGGAGGGCGGGCTCGCCGGCCTGGCCGACCTGGCCGGCACCGGCGGGGGGTCCGACGACGGCACGCGGCCCGCGGCGGCCCTTCGCGGGTGGGAGGATGAGGCATGAGCGCCGTCGGGTCCCCCACCGACCCCGGCGCGCTCCCGGCGACGGCCCGTGGCCAGGCCCTCGTCGAGCGCATCCGCAGCGGGGTGATCGGGGACGACCAGGTGATGCCCGGCCCCTACGGGCCCCGGCGCGTCACCTACGCCGACTACACGGCGTCGGGACGGAGCCTGGACTTCATCGAGGACTTCATCCGCACCGAAGTCCTCCCCCGGTACGCGAACACCCACACCGAGGCCAGCGGCACCGGGCTGCAGACCACGCGGCTCCGCGAGGACGCCCGCCGGATCATCCGCGACGCCGTGGGCGGGGACGAGCACACCGCGGTGATCTTCACCGGGGCCGGCTCGACGGCCGCCATCAACAAGCTCATCGGCATCCTCGGGCTGCGGCTGCCGTCCGCCCTGGACGACCGGTTCGGGCTGTCGGGCGCGATCCCTGCCGGGCAGCGCCCGGTCGTGTTCATCGGCCCCTACGAGCACCATTCGAACGAGCTCCCGTGGCGGGAGTCCGTGGCCGACGTGGTGACCATCCACGAGGACGCCGACGGACAGATCGACCGTCGCCACCTCCGCGCGGAGCTCGAGCGCCACGCCGACCGCCCGCTGAAGATCGGCTCGTTCTCCGCGGCGTCCAACGTCACCGGCATCACCTCCGACGTGCGCGGCATCGCCGAGCTGCTGCACGCGCACGGCGCGCTGAGCTTCTGGGACTTCGCCGCCTGCGCGCCCTACGTCCGCATCGACGTGTCCGCCCCCGAGGACCGTCCCGAGGCCTACCTGGACGCGGTGTTCATCTCCCCGCACAAGTTCATCGGCGGCCCCGGCACCCCCGGGGTGCTGGTGGCCCGCTCCGACCTGCTGGCCAACCGCGTGCCCGACTCCCCCGGCGGCGGCACCGTGGCCTACGTGAACGCGACCGAGCACCGCTACCTCGCCGACCCGGTGCACCGCGAGGAGGGCGGCACCCCCGCGATCATCGAGTCGATCCGCGCCGGACTGGTCTTCCAGCTGAAGGACGCCGTGGGCGTCGACGTGATCGAGGAGCGCGAGCGGGCGCTCACGGAACGCGCCATGCGGGTGCTGCGGAGCGAGCCGACGGTGGAGGTCCTCGGGAACCCGGCCGCGCCCCGGCTGTCGATCGCGTCGTTCGTCATCCGCACGCCGGCCGGGCGCTACCTGCACCACAACTTCGTGGTGGCCCTGCTCAACGACCTGTTCGGCATCCAGGCCCGTGGCGGCTGCTCCTGCGCCGGCCCGTACGGCCACCGGCTGCTCGGCATCGACCTCGCCCGGTCGCACCGCTACGACGCGGAGATCGCCACCGGCTGCGAGGGCATCAAGCCCGGCTGGGTGCGCGTGAACTTCAACTACTTCCTCGACGACGAGGTCGCCGACTACGTCGTCGAGGCGATCCGGCTGGTGGCCAGGGACGGGTGGCGCCTGCTGGGCGACTACCGGTTCGAGCCGGCCACCGGCATGTGGCGCCACAAGCGGGGACGCGGCGAGCCGCCGCTCCGGCTCACCGACGTGGGCTACGCCGGGGACGGAACCATGGTGTACCCGCACCACACCGACACCGCGCCGGTGTCGGCGCTGGCCGGCTACCTCGACGAGGCGCGCCGGCTGTTCGCGGAGGCCGGAGACCCCACTCCCGACACCGCGCACGTCTCGCAGGAGTTCGACGAACTGCTGTGGTTCGAGCTGCCGCCGGCGTGCCTCGCCTGACCGTCCCGCTTCACACAAGCTTCACGCGCACCCCCCACGCCGCTTCATCGGGCGCTCCTACGGTCGTGCCATCACGGTGGACGACGCTGACAAGGAGTACCCATGACCCTCACCTGGATTCGGCGGGCCGCGGTGGCGGCCTCTGCGGCGGCACTGGCCCTGCTCGGCTGGACCGGTGTCGCTCAGGCCGCGCCCACCCCCGTCCCCCCTCCCGCGGTGACGGCGACGGGGGGCGCCGACGCCGCGCTGGCCGAGAGCCTCACCTCCCTGCGCGAGGAGGAGAAGCTCGCCCGCGACGTGTACACCGCCCTCGCGGCCGCCCACGACCAGTCCGCGCCGTTCGTGAACATCGCGCGGAGCGAACAGCGCCACTACGACACCGTCGGGCTGCTGCTGTCGCGCTACGGCATCGCCGACCCTGCCGCCGGCCGCGCTGCCGGCTCCTACGCCGACCCCGACTTCCAGGCGCTCTACGCCTCTCTGGTGGCCACCGGCACAGCGTCGCTCGCCGGCGCGTACGAGGTGGGCATCACCATCGAGACCACCGACATCGCCGACCTGGAGGCCACGCTCGCCGGGAACCCGCCGGCGGACGTCACGGCGGCGCTGACCACCCTGCTGAACGGCTCCCGCAACCACCTCGCCGCCTTCACCGCTGCGAAGGACGGGCGCGCGCTCGGCGCCCGGGACGGGCGGGGCATGCGGAACGGCCGCGCAGCCGGGTCCGCCACCGCCCCCGGGGGTGGCGCGGGCACGGCGTCGGCTCCCGGCCGCGCGGGTGGCCAGCGTCGGGCCGCGACCGATCGTCCCTCGACCTGCCCGATCCCCTGACCCCTTCACTGCGCGAGGGACCCTAAGCTGACCGCCAGGAGGAAGCCGATGCCGCGTCGCGTCCTCGTCGTCGACGACGAGCCACAGATCCGCACGGTGCTGCGCGCCTACCTCGAGGCGGACGGCTTCGACGTGGCCGAGGCCGGCACCGGGGCGGACGCGCTCGCGGCGCTGGCCCGCTCCGGGGGCGACCTCGACCTGGTCCTGCTCGACGTCGGCCTGCCCGACCTGTCGGGGCTGGACGTGCTGGCGAAGCTGCGGGCGACGTCCTCGATCTACGTGATCCTGGTCACCGCACGGTCGGAAGAGGTCGACAAGCTGGTCGGCCTCAGCGTCGGCGCCGACGACTACATCACCAAGCCGTTCAGCCCGCGCGAGGTGGTGGCGCGGGTGAAGACCGTCCTGCGCCGCCGCCGCGACGAGGACGGGGCCCCCGCTGTCGAGCCCGACCCCGTGCTGCGGTTCGACGGGCTGACGATCGATCCGCAGCGCCGCGAGGTGGTGACGGCGAACGGTCCGGTCGAGCTGTCCGCCCTCGACTTCGACCTGCTCCTGGCCCTCGCCACCTCCCCCGGGCGGGTGTTCTCCCGTCCCCAACTCCTGGAGAAGGTCTGGGGCTACGACTTCTACGGCGACGAGCGGATCGTCGACGTGCACGTCCGCAGCATCCGGAGCGCCCTCGGTGACGACGCCAACGCCCCGCGCGTGGTCGGGACCGCTCGCGGCGTCGGCTACAAGTTCCTCCTCCGGCAGGAGGCGTCGAGGTGAACCGGCTGAGCGTCCGCCTGGTGCTCTCGCACCTCTTCGTCGCCCTGGCCGGCGCGGTGACCACCTACCTCGTCGTCCGCGCGCTGGCGCCCGCCCTGTTCGACGCCAGCCTGCGCGGCAACCCCAACGCCGGCCCGGGCCGAATGGGCGGCGGCGGTGGCCCCGGCGCGAACCAGGCATTGCGGGAGCAGTTCGCGATCGCCGTCGACCAGGCGCTGCTGATCGGAGCGCTGGTGGGCGTGGTCGCCGCCGCCGTGCTGGGTGCCGTCCTGGCCGCCCGGGTGATCCGACCACTCCGCACAATGCGGGGGGCCACGCGGCAGATGGCCCGCGGTCGCTACGACGTGCCGATCGAGCTGCCGCGGGAGACCGAGCTGGCCGAGCTGGCCTCCGACGTCAACACGCTCGGCAGCGCCCTGTCCGAGACCGAGTCCCGGCGCGTGCGGCTGCTCGGCGAGGTGGCCCACGAACTGCGGACGCCGCTCACGGTGATCGACGGCTACGTCGAGGGCATGATCGACGGCGTCCTGCCCACGACGCCCGACGGGCTGATGCACGTCAGCGAGGAGGTGCGGCGCCTGCGGCGGCTCGGCGACGACCTCTCCGCGCTGTCGAAGGCCGAGGAGGGGCGGATCCCGATGTCTCCGGTCGCGCTCGACCTGCGCGACGTCGTGGCGGCCGCCGGCGAGCGGCTGCGTCCCCAGGCCGTGGACGCCGGCATTGCCCTCGGCATCGACCCCGGCCCTGAGCCGTTGCGGGTCGAGGTCGACCCCGACCACATCGCGCAGGTCGTGACGAACCTCGTCGGCAACGCCCTGCGGGCCACCGACGCCGGCGGACGCGTCACGATCACGTGCGCGCGCGCCGGCACGGACGCGGTGACCGCCGTCGCCGACACCGGGGTGGGCCTCGACCCGGGCGACCTGGAGCGCGTGTTCGAGCGGTTCTACCGTGCGCCCGGACGGCGGCCCGGCGCGGGCGACACCGGCTCTGGCATCGGGCTGACCATCGCGCGCGGCATCGTCGAGGCGCACGGTGGCGCGATCACAGCCACGTCCCCCGGCCGCGGCCTGGGAGCAACGTTCACCGTCCGGCTGCCGCTGGCGACGGGCGCCTGAGCACGCGCCGGCACGACTCGCGCGATCCTCACGCCGGCTTCACCGGAGCTTCACAGACGCACGGAACGCTCTGGGGTGACCCCGGACCCATGGAGGACACCGTGCCCCGCAACGACGCCGCCGCCGGCACCAGCCGGCTCACCCGCTTCCAGCAACGCACCCGCCAGATCCTGCGCGTGAAGCGTGCCCGCCACCTGGTCCAGCTCGCCGTGGCGGCCCTGATCGTGGTGGCCGCGGTCCGCCACCAGCTGGAGGAGGAGCAGGCGGGGGCCGCCTCCGTGGACGCCCTGTGCCCCTTCGGCGCGGTCGAGACGCTGCTCACCTGGGTGACGACGGGCTCACTGGTGAGCCGCACGCACCCGTCGAACCTGGTGCTGGGCGCCGCGCTGCTGGCCGCGACCGTGCTCGCAGGCAACGCGTTCTGCGGCTGGATCTGTCCGTTCGGCGCGGTGCAGGACGCACTGTCCTGGCTGCGCCGGCGGCTCCACCTGCCACGCCTCACCATCCCGGAACGGGCCGACCGGATCCTCCGGTACGGCCGCTTCGTCGTGCTCGCCGTGGTGATCGTCCTCAGCTACACCACCGCCCGCCTGTGGTTCGCCGACTACGACCCGTACCTGGCCCTGTTCGGGCTGAACTGGCTGTTCGGATCCGACAGCCCGCTGCTGTGGGCCGGGCTGGCGGTCCTGGCCGTCGTGCTGGCCGGCGCCCTGGTGGTGGACAGGTTCTGGTGCCGCTACCTCTGCCCGCTGGGAGGCGTCCTGAGCGTGCTGGGGCGGCTCAGCCTGCTGCGGATCAGGCGCTCGCCGTCCGCCTGCACCGACTGCACGCTGTGCGACCGTGCCTGCCCGGTCGGTCTCCGGCCCAGCGCCGCCGCACCGCTGGTGCACCCCGACTGCGTCGGCTGCATGGACTGCGTGACCACCTGTCCGGTGCGTGGTGCCCTCCAGGTGGAGGCGCCGGTGCTGCTGGGCGTTCCCGTGCTGTCGGCGACGGGCGCTGCGGCCCCACCGGCGCGCCGAGCGCCCCGGACGGCCGGAGGGGAGGAGTCATGAGGGCGACGGTCTGGGTGGCGCCGGTGGCGTCGGTCGTCATCCTCTTCGGATCGGTCGGGATCGCCCAGGCGACCGGCGGCTGGACGACCAGCGGCCGCACGGCCGTCGTGCAGGCCGACCTCACCGCCGACGACGTGAAGGGGTGGATGACCATCCAGCAGGCGGCGGACGGCCTCGGCGTACCCGTCGCGGCGATCATCGACCTCATCGACCCGCCGGAGGGCGTGGTGCTCGAGCCGGGCACGGCCCTGCGCGACGTGGAGGCGGTGGTCGACGGCTTCAGCCTTGCCACCCTCCGGGAGAAGCTGCGGACGCTCGCGCGCTGACGTCCGCTGGCCGTGGCTCGCCTCAGGCGGACGCGTCCGGCAGGCGGCACGCCTGCGTGAACCCGGCCGGCGGGATGCCGAGCGCCTGGATGACCCGCGCCCAGTAGTTGACCTGGGCAGCGGTCGTGGCCAGGATCACCAGCTCCCGCTCGCTGAACGCCGCGCGCAGCTCGGCCTGGAGCGCCTCCGGGAAGCGCAGCGGCGTCGAGGAGACCAGCCGGGCGTATTCGATCGCCAGCCGTTCGCGGGGGTCGAAGGAACCCACGGCGCCGACGTCACCCCCGGTGATCGCGGCCAGCTCGGCGTCGGTGAGGCCCGCGCGGTCGTGGGCGAAGCTGTTCATGTCGACGCAGAAGGCACAGTTCGCCGTGACCGAGGCGGTGACGCGCACGAGCTTCAGCAACCGTGCGGACGGCTCGTCGTGCGCGACGAGCGCCTCGAGGATGCCGGAACCGATCGCGGCCCTGGGGTACCACGCGAGCAGCCGGGCCGGCAGCATCCGCCGTCCGGTGATCCGCTCGGCGAGCGCCACGCCCAGCCTCAGGACGGGGTTGGGCCGGCGCGGCTCGGCGACCAGTGGCATCACGCCTCCTCGGTGGCGACGGGCTCCTCCGTGGCGACGGGCTCCCCCACGGCCGGGGCGAGCGCGGCGGCCGCCTCCCGCTTCGCCCGCCGGTCCGACCACACCCACAGCGCGGCGCCGCCGAGGATCATCGGCACGCACAGCCACTGGCCCATGCTGAGGCCCAGCGGCAGCAGGCCCAGGAAGCTGTCCGGCTCGCGGGAGAACTCCACCACGAAGCGGAGGACGCCGTAGCCGAACACGAACAGGGCGCTCGACTTGCCGCGATCCGGGCCGCGCCGGGCGTACAGCCATCCGACCACGAACAGCAGCACCCCCTCCAGCGCGAACTCGTAGAGCTGCGAGGGGTGCCGCGGCACCGCGTCCACCTGCGGGAACACCATCGCCCAGGGCAGGGACGGGTCGGCGGGCCGCCCCCACAGCTCGCCGTTGATGAAGTTCCCGATCCGCCCGAACGCCAGACCGACCGGGACCACCGCCACCAGCAGGTCGCTGACCTGGAGGAACGGACGGCCCTGCCGGCGCGCGAACAGCCACACGCCGGCGGCGACGCCGAGCGCGCCGCCGTGGAAGCTCATGCCCCCGTCCCAGACCTTGAGGATCTCCAGCGGCTGGGTCAGGTAGAACGCCGGTTGGTAGAACAGGCAGTAGCCGAGCCGTCCGCCCAGGATGACGCCGGCGATGACGTAGGTCATCAGGTCGGCCACCACCGTCGACGTCCACGGCGCGGGCTCGGTGATACCGGCGTAGGGAGGGTGCTTCAGGCGTCGGAGCAGCAGCAGGTAGCCGACGACGAACCCCAGCAGGTACATCAGCCCGTACCAGTGCACGGCGAGCGGGCCCAGGCGGAAGGCCACGGGGTCGAAGGAGGGGAACGTCAGGACGAGGGCGAGCACGCGGCCATTATGCGCCCGCCCACGAGGGCCGGACGGACGACGGGGGCCCGGCCGCCCGGCCGGACCCCCGCCACGGCCAACGGTTGGCGAACCCTGGCCGAGATACCATTCCGCCTCCAGTGTCCACCCCCGTCCAAGCGCGGGTCACTCGGGAAGGCCGTCCCGGTCCGCCCACTCCAGCAGCGTGTCGAGGCGGTGGGCGACGTCGTCGATCGCCGCGTGCGGGTCGCCCTGCGCTGCGAAGCGCGCGGGCACCGTCGCCAGGGTCAGCTCGCGGGGCGTGATCGCGTCCAGCTCCTCCCAGGCGAACGGGGTGGACACGGTGCCCTCGGGCACCCCGCGCACCGACCACGCGCTGGCGATCGTGTGGTCGCGGGCGTTCTGGTTGAAGTCGACGAACACGTGGCGGGGGTCGCGGTCCTTGCGCCACCAGGTGGTGGTGACGTCGTCGGGCAGCCGCCGCTCCACCTCCCGGGCGAAGGCCAGCGCGGCCCGCCGCACCTGCCCGAAGGACCACTCCGGCACGATCCGCACGTAGATGTGCAGCCCGCTGCCGCCGGAGGTCTTGGGGAACCCGAGGATGCCGAGCTCGTCCAGCACCTCCCGGGCGACGCCCGCGGCCCGGCGGACCCTCTCGAACCCCGCATCCGGCATCGGGTCGAGGTCGATCCGCCACTCGTCGGGACGCTCCACGTCGGCCCGGCGCGAGTTCCACGGGTGGAACTCCACCGTGGCCATCTGCACCGCCCACAGCACGGAGGCGAGCTCGGTCACGCACAGCTCGTCCGCGGTGCGCCCGTAGCGCGGGAACGACACCCGCACGGTCTCGATCCACGGCGGGGCGCCGGCGGGCAGCCGCTTCTGGTGCACCTTCGCCCCCGCCAGCCCGGACGGGAACCGGTGCAGCATGCAGGGCCGCTCCCGCAGCGCCCGGACGATGCCGTCGCCGACGGACAGGTAGTAGGTCGCGAGGTCGCGCTTCGTCCAGCCCCGGGCGGGGAAGTAGACGCGGTCGGGGCTCGTCAGCCGGATCACGCGGTCACCGACCTCGAGCTCCACCGGCTCGCCAGTGGCCTCCATGCCGTCACGCTACCCGCAGCCCCCGACCGCGTCGAGGCGCCCGCGTCCCGGGTCGTGGACCCGCCCTGACCACTTTTCCCATCTTTAACGTAGGATTAATGGCAATTCCCCTTCTCCCCGGTGAGGATCCGACATGCCCCCTCGTCCCCGACGCGCCGCGGCCGCCGCCGTCGCCCTGGCCCTGCTCGGCTCCCTCGGAGTGAGCGCCTGCGCCGGCACCCCGGCCGCGGGAACGCCGCTGACCGTGACCCTCGGGTACTTCCCGAACCTCACCCACGCCCCCGCCCTCGTCGGGGTCGAGAAGGGCACCTACGCCGCCGCCCTCGGCCAGGGCGTCCAGCTCAAGACCGTCACCTTCAACGCCGGCCCGGCGGCCCTGGAGGCCCTGAACGCCGGCTCGGTCGACATCACCTTCATCGGGCCCAACCCGACCATCACCGGGTTCACCCGGTCGAAGGGCCAGGCGCTGCGCGTGATCTCGGGCGCCGCGGCCAACGGGGCAGCCCTCGTGGTGAGCAAGGACATCACCACGCCCGCCCAGCTCAAGGGACGCAGGCTCGCCACCCCGCAGCTGGGCAACACCCAGGACGTGGCCCTGCGCTACTGGCTGAAGGAGCAGGGGTTCGCGACCGACACCGAGGGCGGCGGCGACGTCAGCATCCTGCCGCAGGAGAACGCGACCGCGCTGCAGGCGTTCTCCGCCGGCCAGATCGACGGCGCGTGGGTGCCGGAGCCGTGGGCGACGCGGCTGGTGCGCGAGGGCGGCGGCCACGTGCTCGTGGACGAGGCCGAGCTGTGGCCGGACAAGAAGTTCGTCGTCACCAACGTCGTCGTCCGCACCCAGTTCCTCACCGAGCACCCCGACCAGGTGAAGGCCTTCCTGACCGGCCTGCTCGACACCCTGGACGGCATCGCCGCCGACCCCGACGGCGCCAAGAAGGTCGTGAACGACCAGCTGGAGGCCCTGACCGGGAAGGGCATGGACGCCGCCGTGCTCGACGAGGCGTGGGGCAAGGTCGTGTTCACGGCGGATCCGCTGGCCTCGACCCTCGCCGAGGGCGCCGCCCACGCCAGCGCCGTCGGCCTGCTGGAGCAGCCCGACCTCACCGGGCTGTACGCCGTCGACACCCTCAACGGCCTGCTCGCCGAGCGCAAGGAGAAGGCGGTGAGCGTGCCGTGACCGCCGTCCCCGCCGCCCTCACCGTCTCGGACGTGAGCAAGGTCTACGCCGACCACCACGAGCCCACCCTCGCCCTCAGCGGCACCAGCCTCACCGTCGGCGAGGGCGAGTTCGTCTGCCTCCTGGGCCGCTCCGGCTGCGGCAAGAGCACCCTGCTCTCGCTCATCGCCGGCCTGGCCGCCCCCACCACCGGCACCATCGACACCCACGGCAACCGGGTGGGGATGATGTTCCAGGACGCCAACCTGTTCCCGTGGCTGACCGTCCGCGGGAACATCGAGCTGGCGCTGCGGCTGTCCGGGGTGCCGAAGGCCGACTGGCTCGGCCGCGTGGCCGAGCTGCTCGAGATCGTCCAGCTGCCCGACGCGGCAGCCAAGCGCCCCCACCAGCTCTCCGGCGGCATGCGGCAGCGCGTGGCGCTGGCCCGCGCCCTGGCCCAGGACTGCCGCATCCTGCTGATGGACGAGCCGTTCGGCGCCCTCGACGCGCTCACCAGGGACGCCCTGCACGAGGAGATCGAACGGGTCTGGGCCGCCCGCGGACTCGCCATCGTCTTCGTCACCCACAACGTGCGCGAGGCCGCCCGCCTCGCCGACCGGGTGGTCGTGATGTCGCCCTCGCCGGGACGGATCGTCGAGGAGGTGCCGATCGGCCTGCCGCGTCCCCGCGAGATGTCGGACGCCGCCGTCGCGCACCTGTCCGGGGAGCTGCACCACGTGATGGACGCCTACGACACCGTCCGGGAGGCGTCATGACCACGGTGCTCACCGATCGCGCGTCGGCCACCGCCGCGCCGGCGTCCCGTCCGGCGGAGGGGTCCGCGGCGGGTGCCGGCGTTCCGCGGTGGTCGGCCGGCCGCGCGTGGCGCGCGGTCTGGCCGGGGCTGCTCGCCACCGTGCTCGCCGTCGTGGCGTGGGAGGCCGCCCACCTGTCGGGCTGGAAGCCCGACTACGTGCTGCCGTCCCCGGCGACCGTGGGCGGGGAGCTCCTCGCCTTCCTCGGCGAGCCGAAGTTCTGGCTGGCCCTGGGCAACACGGTCACCCGCGCCCTGCTCGGCTTCAGCGTCTCCCTGGTGATCGGCACGGTCCTTGGCATCGCCGTGTCGAGCTCCCGGGTGCTGCGCACGGCGATCGGGTCGATGCTCACCGGGCTGCAGACCATGCCGTCCATCGCGTGGTTCCCGTTCGCCATCCTGCTGTTCGGGCTGTCGGAGAACGCGATCCTGTTCGTGGTGGTGCTGGGCGCGGCGCCCTCGATCGCCAACGGGCTGATCTCCGGCATCGACGACGTCCCGCCCCCGCTGCTGCGGACGGCGACCGTGCTCGGCGCCCGCGGGTTCGACCTGTACCGGCACGTCGTGCTGCCGTCCGCCCTGCCGACCTACGTCGCCGGGCTCAAGCAGGGCTGGGCGTTCGCCTGGCGGTCGCTGATGGCGGGCGAGCTGCTGGTGATCATCGCCAGCAAGCCGTCCCTGGGGGTGCAGCTCCAGTTCTACCGCGAGTTCGCCAACGCCCCCGCGCTGATAGCTACCATGATCGTGGTCCTGGTCCTCGGCATGGTCTTCGACGCGGTGTTCAGCCGGATGTCCGACGTCGTCCGCCGCCGGCGCGGGCTGGGGACGGTCAGGCTCTAGGAGGCGCGATGCAGGTCACGGCTCGCGTGGACTACGCGATCCGTGCGATGGCCGAGTTCGCTGCCCAGCCCGACCGCGCGCTGACCCGCAAGGACCTCGCGACCGCGCAGGGCCTGCCGGGGAAGTTCCTCGAGTCCATCCTGCGCGACCTGGCGCGCGACGGCATCCTCACCTCCCAGCGCGGGGCGTCCGGCGGGTTCCGGCTGGGCCGCCCGGCCGCCGACATCACCCTCGCCGACGTCGTGCGGGCGGTGGACGGCCCGCTGGCCGCCGTCCGCGGGCAGCCCCCGGAGTCTGTGGAGTACACCGGGCCCGCCCGCGCCCTCACCCGGGTGTGGGTGGCCACCCGCGCCGCCCTGCGCCAGGTCCTGGAGGCGACGACGGTGGCCGACCTCGCCTCCGGCACGCTGCCGGAGCACGTCGAGCGGCTGACCGAGGACACCGAGGCCTGGCGCCGCCGCTGACCGCCGGCGCGTCAGCCGATCCGCGCACGGTGGTGCCGGACGCGGGCCGCGTCCGCCCCACCCGGGGACCACTGCTCGATCGCAGCGCACGAGGTCGCCATGCCCCAGGCGACGGCCTCCGCGAAGGGCAGCCGCTGTTCGAGCCGCGCGACCAGACCGCCCATGAACGCGTCGCCCGCTCCGATCGGGTTGCGTACGTCCACGGCGAGCCCGGGAAGGGTGCCGGACTCCCCGCCGGAGGCCCACGCGAGACCGGCGGCGCCCGCCGTCACGACCGCGGACGCGAGCCCGCGGGACCGGAGGGCCAGCGCCGCGGACGCCGCCCGCTCCAGCGCGTCCTCACCCACCCAGGTGTGCTCCACGGCCGCGTCACCGGCCAGGATGGCCTCGGCCTCGGCCAGGTTCGGGGTGACCAGGGCCGGCAGCGCGGCACCAGAGAGCGCGGCCGGCATCCACGCCGGGCCCGTGTCGAGCGCCAGCAGGCCGCCGGCGCCGGTCACCGCCGCGACGAGGTCCGCCACGGCGGACGGGGCCACGCCGGGCGGGAAGCTGCCACTGCACACCACCCACGTCCCGGGTCGCGTGCGGGCCACCGCCGCCTCCACGAAACCGTCCCAGGTGGCGGCGTCGACCGGCGCCCCGGTCCCGTTCAGCACGGTGACCCGCCCGTCGTCCTCGATCACGATGACCGACTCGCGCACCCGTCCCGGGTAGCTGTGGGCCGCGACCTCGACGCCCTCGCCCCGCAGCGTCTCCAGGTACCAGGCGGAGCCCTCCACCGGCAGCAGCGCGAGGACGCCCGGTGCCGCGTCGTTCGCCCGGCCGCCCCGGGCCGCGGACACCGACTTGCCCGCAGGGTAGGCGCGGTTCTCGCGGGCACGTCCGACCGTGCCGGGCAGCAGCTCGTCGAGCACCACCAGGCGGTCGATGGTCGGGTTGGGGCACACCGCCAGCATCGCCACGTCCTCCGACTCCCCCGCCACCTGCGGTGGGGCCAGACTAACCGCTGCGCGAGCGCGTCCGTGGCCGCTGGACGTGGCTCAGCCGAGCGTCGAGTACGCCCTCAGCCGGTCGAGCTGGGCCTCGACGACGGCGGCCTCCAGCGGCGTGGCGATCCGCCGGCACTCCACCGACAGCGCGTCCAGCAGCTCCATGCCCGCCGCCGTGCGGTCGAGGCCCGCCTGCACGGTCTCCGCGGTCCGGGCGAAGGACGCCGAGCCGTGGTCGGCCGTCGCGAGCCACTGCCGGATCATCGCCTGGGGGAGGTCGAGGAGCTCGCGCAGCGCGGCGATGCGGTCGGCCGCCGCAGCGGCGAAGGCCGCGTTCCGCGCGGTCTGCTCCCTGGTCTCGGCGATTCCCTCGTCGAGGGCGCGCCGCAGCCCGGCGACCGCGGGACGCGCCTCGTCGAACCCTGGTACCTGGTCGATCAGCTCGGTGACGAACTGGCCCAGCGCCAGGTTGTGCAGCACCGCCAGCGCGATCCGGAAGCGCGTCCGGGCGCAGCTGCGCCGCAGCTGCTCGAGCTCCGCGACCAGTTCTGTGACGAGCACCGACACCTCCGGCGCCATCCCGGCCCACAGCCGCAGGTACACCACGGCCGACGCGAACTGCCCGCCGGTGTCCTCCTCGCGGATGCGGTCGGCGTCCTCGCGGTTCGCCTGCACGGTGGCCCGCAGCCGGGGTGCAGCGGCCAGCAGCCGGTCGGCCACCGCCTGGAGGTCGCCGAGCCGCCCGGCCCAGCCGTGCAGTTCGGCCTCGATGGTGCGCGTGGCGGCCAGCATCCCGGCCAGCGGCCCCTGCGCGCCGGGCCGCTCGGGGATCCCGGCGGCCTGGGCCAGCCGGGCCTCGACCTCCGCGGGAAGGGCCACCCACGCGAACTCCTCGTAGGAGGCGAACCCGGCCTCGGCCAGCAGCCCCGCCAGCCGGTCGAGCCCGAGGACGGCGGCGTCATGGGCGCTGCCGCCCGCCTCGCGCGCGCCGAGCTCCTCGGGCCGGACGCGCCGGTAGAGGTCGAAGGCCGCGTCGCGCAGTGCCGTCTGGAAGGGGCGCCCGCGCACCGAGAGGTACCCCTCCCCCAGCGGGGTGATGGTGGCGAAGACGCCGTAGGTGCTGCCGTCCGCGGCGAGGTTGTCGACGTAGGCGCAGAACGGCTCGCCGGCCTGGAGCGTCGACCACATCATCAGGAAGGCGCCCCCGGGCATCACCGGGTGCCGGATGATGTTGTGGGGCGCGCCGACGAGGGCCTCGCGCGGGTGGCGCGAGAGACGGACGAACACCGAGTTGGCCTGCTCGATGACACCCCTGGCGTCGGTCGTGGAGAAGAACAGCTCCTCGACGCCGACGTCATGGCGTGCCCCGGAGGGGGCGGGTGGGCTCACCATCGCCGCATTCTGACACTGCTGTCCGGGTGGTGGAAGGTGCCCCGCACGGGCGTGGTCGGGGCGGGCCTACGATGGCTGCGTCCCGACCACTGGAGGAGCACCGTGATCATCGCCACGCCCGTCACCGAGGACGGCCGTTCGGCCGCAGCCTGGGGCCGCGCCCACTGGGTGGGTGTCGCCGACGTCGAGGACGGCGCCGTGCGTTCCTGGCAGGTCCACGAGGTGGGCTGGGACGTCTCGCACGACGAGGGCACCCACGGCTCACACCACGCCCGGATCGTCCGCTTCCTGAAGGAGGAGGGCGTGCAGGCGGTCGTGGTCGACCACATGGGCGAGGGCATGCAGCGCGTGATGAACACGATGGGCATCCCGCTCCTGCCGGCCAGCCCGGGCGACGCGCAGGCGTCGGTGCTGGCGGCGGTGGCGTCGGCCGGCGCCTGACCGCGGATCACCCCGAAGGGCTCACCAGGCCGGCCAGCGCAGCACCAGGTCGGCCGCGTCACGGTGGGACGCGACCAGTCCCGCGTTCCGCTCGTCGGAGGAGAACACGTGCGCCCTGGCGTGCTCGGGCGTCTTCCCGAAGTGCTCGTGCCGCTCGATCAGCCTGCTGACCCGGAGCTCCTCGTCGGGCGCCTCGAGGAACCAGACCTCGTCCAGGTGCGCCCGCACCCTGCGCCAGGCCGGGTCGGGGTGCAGCAGGTAGTTGCCCTCGGTGACCACGACCGGGCACGCCCGGGGCACCGCGATCGCCCCGGCCACCGGGTCCTCGATCTCGCGCCGGTACTCCGGGGCGTACACCACCTCCTCGACGTTCGCGCGGAGCCTGGACAGCAGGGCCGCGAAGCCGTCGGGGTCGAACGTGTCGGGCGCCCCCCGGCGGGTCGCCCGGTCGTCGACGGCGATCACCGAGGCCGCCAGGTGGAAGCCGTCCATGGGCACGACCACCGCCGTGCCGGGCTCGTCGCGCTCGAGCTCCGCGGCCAGCAGGGCGGCCAGGGTGGACTTGCCCGCCCCCGGCGCGCCGCACAGGCCGACGATCACCCGCGCGCCGTTGGCCGCCCGGCTCCTCAGCCGGGCGGCCAGCGCGGACGGGTCCGCCGGGAGCGACGCCGGGGTCACCGGGCCGCCGCCTCCTCGTGGCCGACGGCGTACTGCATGACGACCTCCTCGGACGCCTGCTCCCTGCTCAGTTCCTTGACGATGCGGCCCTCCCGCATGACCATCACCCGATCGCTCATACCCAGAACCTCGGGCAACTCGGAGGAGATCATCAGGATCGCCACGCCCTGGTCGGCGAGATCGGCCATGATCTGGTAGATCTCGGCCTTGCTGCCCACGTCGATGCCGCGCGTCGGCTCGTCCATGATGAACACCTTGATGCCGAGGCTCAGCCAGCGGGCGAGGACGACCTTCTGCTGGTTGCCGCCGGACATGTTCACCACGAGGAACTGCGGCGTGGGCGTCTTGATCCGCAGGTTCTGGATCCAGGTGCGCACCAGGCCCTGCTCGCCCTTGAGGTCGAGGACGCCGAACCGGCTGAGCCGGTCGAGCCCCGAGATCGTGGTGTTGAAGAACACCTGGAGCTTCAGCAGCAGGCCCTGCCGCTTGCGGTCCTCGGTCACCAGGGCGACGCCGTGGTTGATCGCGTCGCGCGGCGAGCGGGGGCTGTACGGCGCGCCGAACAGGGTCATCGTCCCTGCCGTGGCCCGGTCGGCACCGAACAGGACGCGGGCGGTCTCGGTGCGGCCGGACCCGGTGATCCCCGCGAAGCCGATGATCTCCCCGGCCCGCAGGTCGAAGCTCACGTCCTTCGCGAGGTGGCTCTGCGCCAGGTGCGACACCGTGAGGACGACCTCGCCGGGGGGGACCGCCCGCTTGGGGTAGACGTCCTCGAGATCGCGGCCGATCATCAGCTTGACCAGGTCGTCCATGCCCACGTCCGCCACCTGCTTGGTGTCCACGTAGCGCCCGTCCTTCAGCACCGTCACCTCGTCGGCCAGCTCGAAGATCTCCTTCAGCCGGTGCGAGATGTAGATGATCCCGATGCCCGCGGCCTGGAGCCGGCGGACCACCGCGAACAGGTTCTCGATGTCCCGCTCGCTGAGCACGGCGGACGGCTCGTCCATCACCAGGATCCGCGTGTTCCGGTTCAGCGCCTTCGCGATCTCCACCATCTGCTGCTGGGCCACCGACAGCCGGCCCGTCAGGGTGTCGACGGGCAGGTCGACGTCGAGGCTGTCGAGCAGCTCGCGCGACCGCGACCGCACCGTCCCCCAGTCGATCCGCCCGCCCTTGACCGGGAGGTGGCCGAGGAAGATGTTCTCGGCGATCGTCATGTTCGGGGTGAGGTTGAACTCCTGGTAGATGGTCGAGATGCCCAGGCGCTCGGCGTCCGCGGGGGTGCGGATGTCGGCCTTCGCGCCGTCGAAGAAGATCTCCCCCTCGTCACGGGTGTAGGCGCCGGAGAGGATCTTGATCAGCGTCGACTTGCCGGCGCCGTTCTCGCCGAGCAGCGCGTGCACCTGGCCCTCGCGGATCGTCAGGTTCACGCCCTCGAGCGCCTTCACGCCGGGGAAGCTCTTGCCGATCCCCTTCATCTCCAGCAGCACCCGCCCGGGTGCCTCGGTCGTCATCGGGCCCCCCTCACTTGCGGTGGGTCAGCTGGTCCACCGACACCGCGGCGATGACCAGGATGCCCGTGATCAGCACCTGGTAGGTCGACTCGACGCCCATCAGCTGCAGCCCGTTGCGGAAGACACCGACGATCAGCGCGCCGATGAGGGTGCCGACGATGCTGCCGCGGCCACCGAAGAGGCTGGTCCCGCCGAGCACGACGGCGGTGATGCTGTCGAGGTTCGAGGTCTGGCCGGCCTGAGGGTCGCCCACGCCGGTGCGGGCCACCTGGAGCAGCGCGGCGATGCCGTAGGCGAGCCCGGCGAAGGTGTACACGCCGAGCAGGACGCGCTTGGTGTTGATGCCGGCCAGGCGGGCGGCCTCGATGTTGTCACCGACGGCGAACACCGAGCGGCCCGGGGCCGTGTACTTCATCACGAACCAGGTGATGGCGTACAGGATGATCATCAGGACGGTGCCGTAGGCGATCGCCGTGCCGGCGACGTTGAAGGTCTCGCCGAGGAAGGTGAGCTCCTTGGGCAGGTTCGTGATGGTGGAGGTCGTGTAGATCCGGGTCAGCGCGTAGGCGATGTTCATGGTGCCCAGCGTCACGATGAACGCAGGGAGCCCGATCCCGGTGACCAGGCCACCGTTGAGCATGCCGAACGCCATCGCGATCACCAGGCCGATCAGGATCGCGAGCCACGGGTTGAGGCCCTTCTGCGCGGCGAAGCTGGCGATCAGGACGCCGGACAGCGCCATCACCATGCCGTTGGACAGGTCGATGCCGGTGGTGATGATCACCAGGGTCTGGCCGATCGCGAGGACGCCGACCACCATCACCTGCTGGAGGATGAGGGAGAAGTTCGGGCCGGTGAGGAACCGTGGGCTCATCACCGCGAAGAAGATGCTGGCCATCAGCAGGGCTGCGACCGGGCCGAGGATCGGCGAGGCGAGCAGGGTCTTGACGAGGGCCGGGCGCTGATCGGTCTTGACCGCGCTCTGCACTGAGCTCATGGTTCAACTGCCTTTCTGGTGCAGGCGGCGGCGACCGTCACGGTCGCCGCCGCCCGGGAGGTGCGGATTACTTGTTGCCCCAGCAGTTGGCGGTGCCGAACGCGGAGTCCTTGCTGTCGACGCCGGTCTGCGGCTTGTCGGTGATCAGGGTCACGCCGGTGTCGGTGTAGCCGGAGGGCTTGGTGCCGTCCTTGGCGTACTTCACGATCGCCTCGACGCCCATCGAGGCCATCTTCAGCGGGTACTGCTGCGAGGTGGCCGCGATCTTGCCGTCCACCACGCCCTGGACGCCCTGGCAGCCGCCGTCGACGGAGACGATGGTCACGTCCTTGTCCTTGCCGGCGTTCTTCAGCGCGGTCCACGCGCCGAAGGCCGCGGGCTCGTTGATGGTGTAGACGAGGTTGATGTCGCCGTTCTTGCTCAGGCAGTTCTCCATGGCGGTCTGGCCCTCGGTCTGGTCACCGTGGGTGTCCTGGGCGCAGACGACCTCCTTGCTGGTGGCGAGGTCGGTGGAGGTGCTGGCGATGCCGGAGACCAGGCCCATGCCCTGCAGGAAGCCGTTGTGGCGCTGGGCGCCCACGGTGATGCCGGGGGCGAGGTCGAGCGTCGCGATCACCGGGGTCTTGCCGGTCATCGCCTTGGCCGCCCACTGGCCGATCAGCTCGCCGGCCTTGAAGTTGTCGGTGGCGAACAGGGCGTCGGACGCGTCCTGCGGGTCGGTGGCGGTGTCGAGGGCGATCACGACGATGCCGGCCGCACGGGCCTTCTGGATGGACGGCACGATGGCCTTGGTGTCGGACGGGGTGATCAGGATGCCCTTGGCCCCGGCGTTGATCATGTTCTCCATGGCCGTGACCTGGCCCTCGTTGTCACCGTCCTTGGCGCCGGCGCCGGTGAGCAGCTTGGCGCCGAGTTCGGTGGCCTTGGCCTGAGCGCCCTCCTTCATCTTGACGAAGAAGGGGTTGGTCTCGGTCTTGGTGATGAGGCCGACGATGATCTCGCCGGAGGCGGCGGAGCCGCTGGTGCTCGCGGCGGGGGCGGCGCCACCGGAGCTACAGGCGGTGAGGACGATCGGAAGTGCAATGGCGACGGCCGCTGCGATCTTGCGGAACATCTGGTGCCTTTCTTCATTGAAGGGATGTGTGGGAGTTCCCGAGCCGGAATCTAGCGCACCCAAAACGTTCAAAGAAGTGTTTGCGAAAAGGTCACAAAACAACCACGAACAGGCGTTTCGTGTTGCTATCAACATCGGCATTCCACCCCATTTGGGATCCGCGGCCGCCGTGTTCCGGAGGGCTGCCGCGGACGCGTGGCATCCCCACGCGAACAGGTCCCCGGCTGTGGGATACCCGCGGGATGGGGAGCCCGCCCTGGCGGCGCGAAACGGGCGATGGCGAGGCCTTTCACACTCGATTCGCACGGAGGTGCCCGGCGGCCCTCCAGTGGTGGGACCTGCGATCCCACATTCCCACAACTGCGATGGTGAGATCGTTACACAATGGCGCGTGATCATGCCCAACGGGCCCGATGTTGGTTCGCCGGACAAGGAATTCTCCGATGCTGGTGACGTCGGCGAAAATTCGTGTTGGTTGCGTACCGACAGTCAAACCGAAACCGGATCGGCAAGCACCACGCAGCCGTCCGGGTCGAGCCGCACGGCCAGCTGCCGGGGCGCTTCGTGGTGCCCGGGGAGCTCCCGGCTCCGCACCCGCGCGGCCTGTCCGTCCGGCAGCGCGACGGTCACCTCGGCGCCCCCGCGGCGGGCGCGCACCTCCAGGACGGGGCACGGCGTCCCCGCCGGGTCCGCCACCAGCCCGTCGGGCCCGACCCCGACGACCCCGTCCGCCCCGGGGAGCCCGAGAGAGGCCGCCTGCGCGGGGTCGAGGAACGGGCCGTAGCCGAGGAACGAGGCCACCTCCCGTCCAGCCGGGTGCCGCCACAGCACGGACGGCTCCGCAACCTGGAGCAGGCGTCCCCCGGAGAGCACAGCGACGCGGTCGGCGATCGCGAAGGCCTCGTCCTGGTCGTGGGTGACGTAGAGCGTGGGAATGCCGGTGGCGCGCAGGGTCTCGTCCAGCACCGCGCCGAGGTGCTCGCGAAGACCGCGGTCGAGCGCGGAGAGGGGCTCGTCCAGCAGCAGCAGGCGCGGCTCGGCGGCCAGCGACCTCGCGAGGGCGACCCGCTGGGCCTGGCCACCCGACAGCGCGGTCACCGGACGCGGCCCGTAGCCGGGCAACCCGACAAGGTCGAGCAGGTCCGCGACCCGGGCGTCACGCTCCGCGCGCGGGCGCCCGTCGAGGGCGTAGCCGACGTTGGCGGCCACCGACAGGTGCGGGAACAACTGGCCGTCCTGGAACATCACCACGAAGCCACGGCGGTGCACCGGCACGCCGGCGAGGTCCTCGCCGTCCCAGCGGACGGCGCCCGCGGCGAGCGGCTCGAGGCCCGCCACCGCCCGCAGGAGCGACGACTTCCCCGACCCGGACGCCCCGAGCAGCGCCACGACCTCGCCGGGAGCGACCTCGAGGCTCACCCGGTCGACGGCGGTCACGGGTCCGTAGCGCACCACAGCATCGGCGACCTGGAGCCCGGCTACCACGGGTTCACCTCCCTGGGTCGGATCCACTCGGCAAGCCCCATGGCCAGGGCGGTCAGCACGGCGAGCACGACCGACGCCGCCAGGGCCATGCCGAAGTTCTCCGCGCCCGGGCGTCCGATCAGCTGGAAGATCACCACCGGCAGCGTGGGACGGTCCGGCCGGGCGAGGAACGAGGTGGCCCCGAACTCGCCCAGGCTGGTGGCGAAGGCGAAGCCGACCGCCAGCCCGAGCCCCCGCAGCGCGAACGGGAGGTCGATCGTGGCGACGATCCGGGCGGGCGCGGCACCCAGGCTCGCCGCCGCCTCGTGCAGGCGCGGGTCGATGGCCCGCAGCGTGGGGAGCAGCGTCCGCACCACCAGCGGCAGGGCCACCATCGCCTGCGCGACGGGGATCAGCAGCCAGCTCGACCGCAGGTCGAGCGGCGGCCGGTTCAGCGTGATCAGGAAGCCGAACCCGACGGTCACCGCCGACACCCCCAGAGGAAGCATGAACACCGCGTCCACCCCGCGCAGGAACCGCCGTCCCCGTGGCGAGGACGGCCGGCGGGACAGCACGTAGCTCACCAGCAGCCCGAGCACGACGGCGATCGCCGTCGCGGCCACGGCCGTGACCACGGAGTTCAGCAGGGCCTGCCAGGCGCTCACCGTGAGCTGGCCGGTGCGTCCTCCCAGCGCGACGTAGTGGGCGAACCCGATCCCGTCCGCGGTCACCAGCGAGCGCCAGGCGAGCGAGCCCATCGGCAGGAGCAGCAGTCCGGCCACCACCACAGCGGTGACCGCTGCGGCCGGCAGGTCCCCGCGCCGCAGGGGGGCGTCGACCGGGTTGCCGGACAGGCGCAGCGCGCGTTCCTGGCGCGCCCTGGTCGCGCCGGCGACCATCAGCGAGGCGGTGACGACGACGAGTTGCAGGATCGACAGCGCGGCCGCGGCGGGCAGGTCGAGCAGCTGCGTGGTCTGGTACCAGATCTCGGTCTCGATCGTCCCGTAGCCGCTGCCGCCGAGGACGAGGACGACCCCGAACGCCGACGCGCAGAACAGGAACACCAGCGCGGCGGCCGATGCGATCGCCGGGGCCAGCGCCGGCAGCGTCACCGTGGCCAGCACCCGTAGCCGTCCCGCGCCCAGGCTGCGCGCGGCGTCCTCGGCCCGGGGGTCGAGCCGTGCCCACAGCGCGCCGACCGTGCGCACCACCACCGAGTAGTTGAAGAACACCAGGGCCGCGACGATCGCCACGAACGACTCCTGGAGACCGAGGAAGCCGAGCAGTCCCCGCGGCGCCAGCAGCGACTGGAACGCCACCCCGACCACCACGGTGGGCAGCACGAACGGGACGCTGACCAGCGCACGCAGTGCCCGGCGCCCGGGGAAGCGGCAACGGTAGAGCAGGTACGCCCCCGGCAGCCCCAGCAGGACGGAGACCGCCGAGCCGGCCACAGCCTGGCCGAGGGTCTGGCCGACGATGCGCCACGTACGGGGAGCGGCGAGCACGTCCTGGACCCCGGCCAGGCTGGGCCGTCCGTCGACGATGAAGCCGCGCGCGACGAGAGTGGCCACCGGCCAGGCGAAGAAGACCGCGAGGAACACCACCGGCAGCACCGCAGCGGCGACCCACACCCACGGGTGGCCGCCCACCCCCGCGGCCCGGGGGCCCCGGACGCGCGGCACGGGCAGGGCGGCGGTCACCGTCGTCCTGTCCGCTCGTGTGGCACCCGCTGCCGGACGCCGCCCCCCGGGCCCGCCGCGCTCACCCGATGACGCCCGCCGTCCACTCCTTGATCCACTGCTCGCGCTTCGCGCCGAGCTCGGCCACCGGCACCTGGATCGGTGCGTCCACCCTGGCCGCGTGGGCCTTCCAGTCCGCGGGGAGCTCCACGTCGGGGTCGACCGGGCTCATGTACATCGACTCGGGAATCTCCGCCTGCACTGCGGCGGACAGAAGGAAGTCCACGAACTTCCGCGCCCCCACCTCGTTCTGCGCGCCGGCGAGGACGCCGGCGTACTCGACCTGGCGGAAGCAGGTCGAGGTCAGCGCCTCCGTGGCGGGCTCGTAGGCCGGGGAGGAGGCATAGGAGACCACCAGCGGCCGGTCGCCCTTGCCCGAGGAACCGGAGAACTCGACGGTGTACGCCTCCGTCCAGCCCTTCACGACCTTCACGCCGTTGGCCTTCAGGGCCTTCCAGTAGTCGAGGTAGCCCGGGTCGCCCTTCGCGCCGACGGTGGCGGCGAGGAAGGCCAGGCCGGGCGAGGAGGACGCCGGGTTCTCCACCACGAGCAGGCCGGAGTACTCGGGCCGCGCGAGGTCGTCGAGCGTCCGGGGGACGGCGAGACCCTTGGCCGCGAACCAGCGGGTGTCGGCGTTCACGCAGACGTCGCCGTAGTCGACCGGCGTCAGCGCGTGGGTGTCGTCCGCGGCGAAGGCTTCCGCACCCTCGGGCAGCGCCGGCGAGGTGTACGGGCTGAGGATGCCGGCGCCGATGGCACGTCCGGCGAAGGTGTTGTCGATGCCGAACACGACGTCGCCCAGCGGCGCGTCCTTGGTGAGGATGAGCTGGTTCACCACCGTCCCGGCGTCACCGGGGGCGACGAAGGTGACGTCGTAGCCGGTCTCGGCCTTGAAAGCGGCGATGGTCTTCTCCCCGAGTGCGAACGAGTCGTGGGTGATGACGGTGAGGGTGCCGCTCTCCGTGGGGGCGGACGGCGTCCCTGACGCCGGCGTACCCGACGGCGCGGGGGTGCCCGCGCAGCCGGCGAGCAGGACGGCCGTGGCCGCGGCGGCCACGAGCTTCCGGATGGACATGCTGGTCTCCTCCAACTTCTCGGAGGGCCCGGGACGGCTCCCGGGGAGAATTCCCGACTCCCTACGCCGGTGCTAGCCGGATCAGGTTCGAGGGTCTGCGGACTCCCGCACTCTCAGCGCCCCGCGGCGCTCCCCTGTCGGTATCAGAGGCTACCAGTGCCAGGAGCGGTCCGACTCTGGCGCGGGGGTACCCCGGTTGTGCCAGTCTTGGGCGCATGACCGCGCAGTCCGACGCCATCGCCAAGATCAAGACCGGCTACACCTTCGACACCCCGTCCATCGACCTCGGCGTGCTGATGGCCGACGGGACGCCGCAGACCGACGTGCGGGTGCGGCTGTCACTGTCGATGCTGAACCGGCACGGCCTGGTCGCCGGCGCCACCGGCACCGGGAAGACCCGCACGCTCCAGCTGCTGGCCGAGCAGATCTCCGCGGCCGGGGTCGCGGTGTTCGCCGCCGACATCAAGGGCGACCTGTCCGGCATCGCGATCCCGGGGACGCCGAGCGAGAAGCTGCTGGCCCGCACGCAGAAGATCGGCCAGGACTGGCAGCCCGTCGGCTGCCCGACCGAGTTCTACGCGCTCGGCGGCCAGGGCACCGGCATCCCGCTGCGGGCCACCGTGTCGTCGTTCGGGCCGATCCTGCTGAGCAAGGTGCTGGGCCTGAACGAGACCCAGGAGTCCAGCCTCGGCCTGGTGTTCCACTACGCCGACACCGCCGGCCTCCCGCTGCTCGACCTCGCCGACCTCCGGCAGGTGCTGCAGTACCTCACCGGCGACGAGGGCAAGGCGGAGCTGAAGGCGATCGGCGGGCTGTCGGCCGCCACGGCCGGCGTGATCCTGCGCAGCCTGGTGACCCTCCAGACCCAGGGCGCGGACGAGTTCTTCGGCGAGCCGGAGTTCGACACCCGCGACCTGCTGCGCACCTCCGCCGACGGCCACGGCGTGATCTCCCTGCTGGAGCTGCCGAACCTCCAGGACCGTCCGGCGATCTTCTCCACGTTCCTGATGTGGCTGCTGGCCGACCTGTTCCACGACCTGCCCGAGGTCGGCGACCTCGACCAGCCGAAGCTGGTGTTCTTCTTCGACGAGGCGCACCTGCTGTTCAACGGCGCGTCCAAGGCCTTCCTCGACGCCATCGCGCAGACCGTCCGGCTCATCCGCTCCAAGGGGATCGGGATCTTCTTCGTCACGCAGTCGCCGACCGACGTTCCCGACCAGGTTCTCGCCCAGCTGGGCTCCCGGGTGCAGCACCAGCTGCGTGCCCACACCCCCAAGGACGCGAAGGCGCTGAAGGCCACCGTCGAGACCTACCCGACCAGCCAGTACGACCTGGCAGAGACCCTCCAGTCGCTCGGCATCGGCGAGGCGATCGTCACCGTGCTGAACCCCGACGGCGCCCCGACCCCGGTGGCGTGGACGCGGATGCTCGCCCCGCGCGCCTCCATGGAGCCGATGCCGTCGGACTGGCTGGCCAACGGCGTGGCGTCCTCGGCCATGCAGGCCAAGTACGGCCAGGACATCAACCGCGACTCCGCCTACGAGATGCTGGCCCGCCGGCTGGAGGCGGGCGCGGCCAGGGCGCAGGCCGAGGCCGACGCACAGGCGCGCGCCCGGGAGGAGGCCGCCGACCAGCGCGAGGCGGAGCGCGAGCGCGCGCCGCGTTCGACGTCCTCGCGGCGCGCCCCGAAGTCCGGAGTGGAGAAGGTGCTCGGCTCGGCCACCTTCTGGAACCAGGTCATCCGCGTCGGCGGGCAGGTCGTCCGCACGATGTGGGGCACCGCCCGCCGCTGAGCCCTCCGGGGATCAGCCGGCCAGGTCGTCCAGCGGGACGGACGGGTCGGCGAGGCGGTCGGCGGCGACCACCGTCCGGGCGCGGATGAGCCGCTGGACGGCGTCCATCGTGCCCCAGACGTTGACGTGCAGGCCGGCGAGCACGCGGACACCGGACCCCTCCGGCACGACCCAGAACGCCATGAACTCCGGAGCCGACTCATCGCCCCGCAGCACCAGCTCTGCGTCCGTGCCCCGCGGCACGTGGCCCGCGTACTCCAGTCCGGCCTCGTACTGGTCGGAGAAGAAGAACGGCACCGGGTCGTAGGCCACCCTCGCGCCGGCCATCGACCGGCCCGCGGCGAACCCGCCGTCGTGCGCGTTCGCCCAGTGCTCGACCCGCACCGGCCCGCCGAGGAGGCTGCTGCGCCAGCGGGCAACGTCGCCGGCGGCCCACACCCCGTCCAGGCTGGTCCGCAGCGCGGCGTCGGTGAGGACGCCGTCGTCGACGTCGGCACCGGCGGCCTCTGCCAGCTCCGTGCGCGGACGGATGCCGACGCCGACCACCACGACCCGCGCGGGCAGCGTCTCCCCTGCCGAGGTGACCACCCCGGTGACCGCGTCCTCACCGGCGAACGACGCCACCCCCGTGCCGAGGCGGAACTCCACCCCGTGGCTGCCGTGCCACCGGGCGAACCAGCCGCCGATGTGGGTGCCCATCACGGCCTCCAGCGGCGCCGGCCGGGGTTCCACGACGGTCACCGCGCACCCGTGGGCGCGGGCTGCCGCGGCGACCTCCAGCCCGATCCACCCCGCGCCGACGACCACCACGTCGCCCCCGTCGCGCAGGCGCTCCCGCAGGGCGAGGGCGTCGTCGAGCGTGCGCAGGTGGTGGACGCCGGGCAGGTCAGCGCCGGGCACGTCCAGCCGCCGGACCGCAGAGCCGGTGGCCAGGAGCGCGCGGTCCCAGGACAGCACGGTGCCGCCGGCCAGCGTGGCGGTGCGCGCCGAAGCGTCGAGGGCGGCCACCGGGTCGCCCAGCACCAGGTCGACCCGCTGGTCGGCGTACCACTGCGGATCGTGGGGGAAGGCCGCGCCCTCCCCGGCGGTGTCGAGGAGGAGGTCCTTCGACAGCGGCGGGCGCTCGTAGGGCAGGTGGTCCTCCTCGGTCACCAGCAGGATCTCGCCGTCCGCGTCCTGCTCGCGGATGCCCTCCACCGCCCGCGCGGCGGCCAGGCCGCCACCGACGATCAGGTACCGGGTGCGCTCTGTCTCGCTCATGACCCCACAGTGCGCGCCCGACGTGCGCCGCGTCGATACCAGCTTCGACCCAGCGCGCCGCGGCACCGTGGTGGGTAGGGGTCCCTGGAGGGCCGAGGGACCGGGCCCGTACTAGCCTTCCCCCGTGACCAGCGAATCCCCCGGCCCGTCCGCCCGTCCCGGACTGAGGGTGGGCCACGTGCCCGGCGTCACCCTGACGAAGTGGCGGCGCACGTGGGCCGAGCGCCTGCCCGGCGTCCCGCTGGAGGTCGCCGAGGTCACCGAGGCCGACCAGCGCGCGGCCCTGGACGACGGGCGCGTCGACATGTGCTTCGCCCGGTTGCCGCTCGACAGCGCCGGGCTGCACGTCATCCGCCTGTACGACGAGGTGGCGGTGGTCGTCGCGCCGAAGGACCACCCCTTCGCCGAGCGGGAGGAGGTGTCGCTGGAGGACCTGTCCGTGGAGACGCTGGTGACCGGGGACGCGGAGGCGAGCGCCACCGAGCGGGTCGCCTGGGGCGCCGGGGTCGCCGTGATGCCCCACTCGATCGCCCGCTCGCAGAGCCGCAGCGACCTCGTCTTCCGGCCCCTCACCGACGCCGAGCCGACGACCGTCGTGCTGGCCTGGCGGGTGGACACCCCCGACGAGCTCGTCCAGGAGTTCGTCGGCATCGTCCGGGGACGCACGGCGAACAGCTCACGGACCGCGGCGGAGCGGGCGAGCCGGCCCGCTCCGGCCCCGGAACCGCGCAGGGAACGTCCCGCGAAGGCCCCGCGGCGCGGCGGCGGGCCGCAGCGCGGGCGCGGGCGTCGCCGCTGAGCCGCTCGGCTCAGGCGTAGCGGCCGGAGTGGAGCACCGCCTGGTACTGGGCGCGCTCGTAGGCCGAGGAGTCCTCGACGGAGGCGGCGCTCATCGAGCCCCGCAGCTGGGCCACCCCGGTGTACTCGTGGGCCGTCATCCAGCGCTCGGCCTCGGCGAGCATGACCGCGACCGCCTCCGGCCCCCGCCGCAGGATCGCGGACGCCGTGCAGGCCACGTCGGCGCCCACCAGCAGCGCCTTGATGATCTCAGACCCGGAATGGACGCCCGAGGTGCAGGCCAGGCCCACCTCGGGGAGCTGCCCGCGCAGGATGCCCAGCCAGCGCAGGGCGATCCGCTGGTCGTCCGGCTCGGACAGGTCGGCCCGGGCCAGCAGGGACAACCGCTCCAGGTCGAGGTCCGGGGCGTAGAACCGGTTGAACAGCACGAGGCCGTCCGCCCCGGCGTCCACCGCGAGGGCGGCGAACTTCGACATCGCCGAGTAGTAGGGCGACAGCTTCACCGCCAGCGGGATGTCGACGGCGATCTTGACGGCCTCGATCGCGGCCAGGTGCGCGAGCTCGACGTCGGCCGCGCCGACCGACGGGTCGGCGGCCATCGTGTACAGGTTCAGCTCGAGCGCGTCGGCCCCGGCGTCGGCGAGCTGGGAGGCGTAGCGCTGCCAGGAGCCGGGACGGGTGGCGTTGAGGCTGGCGATCACCGGGATCCGCAGCTGCTCCTTGGCGCGACGCACCAGGTTGACGTGGGCACCGGCACCGAGGTCGGGCTGCTCGAGCTCGGGCAACGGGCTGCCGGAGAACTCGGCGAAGTCCTCGCCGGCGTCCATCAGTTCGGCGAGCTGGCTCTCCTCGGCCAGCACCTCCTCCTCGAACAGCGAGGGCAGCACGACCGCGGACGCACCGGCCGCCTCCAGCGCGAGCAGCGAGTCCAGCCGGCCCGTCATCGGCGATGCCGAGGCCATCAGGGGACCCGAGAGCGGCAGCCCGAGGTAGCTGGTCGAGAGATCGGGCCTCATGGTTCCTCCTTGGGGGCGGGCAACCCACGTTCCATACCCGCCAGTTGCGAGTAATAGTGCCAGCGTTCGTCGGCGTCCGCCTGTGCGAGTTGTGCCAATTCCTCCGCGCGTGTCGGGTTCGCCCTCGCCAGCATCGCGAATCTCGCCTCGCTCTGCATGAAATCGCGGACCGGCATGCTCGGCGCGCGGCTGTCCAGGTGGAGGGGATGGCCGTCCCCGCCCGGCCGGAACCGGTACAGCGGCCAGTACCCGCTCGCGACCGCCTCCGCCTGGTGGCTCATCGAGGTGGCCATGTCGATGCCGTGGGCGATGCAGGTCGAGTAGGCGATGAGCAGGGACGGGCCGGGCCAGGCCTGCGCCTCCAGCATCGCCCGGACGGCCTGCTGCTGGTTGGCGCCGATCGCGAGCTGGGCGACGTAGACGTCGCCGTACGCCTGCGCGAGCACGCCGAGGTCCTTCTTGGCCGTGCCCTTGCCCGCGGTGGCGAACTTCGCCGTCGCGCCCCTCGGGCTGGCCTTGGACGCCTGCCCGCCGGTGTTGGAGTAGACCTCGGTGTCGAGCACGAGGATGTTCACGTTGCGGCCGCTGCCGAGCACGTGGTCGAGGCCGCCGTAGCCGATGTCGTAGGCCCAGCCGTCGCCGCCGATGATCCACACCGACTTGTCGACGAGCTCGTCGGCCAGCGAGAGCAGCCGGCGGGCCGCGTCGTCGGTCGCGACGTGGCCGGCGAGCACCGCCTTGAGGCGCGCGACGCGTTCGCGCTGGGCGGCGATGCCCGCCTCGTCGGCCTGGTCGGCGGCCAGCAGGGCGTCCGCCAGCTCGGCGCCCACCTGGGCACGCAGGACGCCGAGCAGCCGGCGGGCCTCCGCGGACTGGAGGTCCTGGGCGATGCGCATGCCGAGGCCGAACTCGGCGTTGTCCTCGAACAGGGAGTTCGACCAGGCGGGGCCCCGGCCGTCCGCGTTCGTGGTGTAGGGGGTGGTCGGCAGGTTCCCGCCGAAGATCGAGGAGCACCCGGTGGCGTTGGCGATGATCATCCGGTCGCCGAACAGCTGGGTGAGCGTCTTGATGTAGGGCGTCTCTCCGCAACCGGAACAGGCCAGGGAGAACTCGAACAGCGGCTGGAGCTGCGCCACCCCCTTGACCTGGTCGGCGCGCACCTCGGTGCGGTCGGCCTCGGGCAGCCCGAGGAAGAACGCGAAGTTCCCCCGCTCGGCGTCGCGGTGGTCGCGCGCCGGCGCCATGTCGAGCGACTTGTGCTTGTGCTCGCTCTTGGAGCGGGCCGGACAGATGTCGGAGCAGATCCCGCACCCCGTGCAGTCGTCCGGGGCCACCTGCACCACGAGCCGCCGACCCGGGTGGGCGCGATCCTTGTACTCCTTGTGCAGGAAGCCCTCGGGGGCGCCGGCCAGGTCGACGGGGTCGGCCAGCTTGATCCGGATCGCGGTGTGCGGGCACACCACGGCGCACTTGCCGCAGTCGATGCACAGGGACGGGTCCCACACCGGCAGCTCGGCGGCGATCCCGCGCTTCTCCCACTTCGCGGTGCCCGTCGGCCACGCGCCGTCCACGGGAAGGGCGCTGACCGGCAGCAGGTCGCCCTGCCCGTGCAGCATCGCGCCGGTGACGCGCCGGACGAGGTCCCCGGCGGCCTCGGGCAACGGCGGCAACCGGTGCTCCGTGCTGGTGGGGCGCAGGGCGGCCGGCAGCGGGCGCAGCGCGGCGATCGCGGCGTCCACGGCGGCGAAGTTGCGCTCCACGACCGTGCGGCCCCTCCGCCCGTAGGTCTTCTCGACCGACTCCTTGATGGCGGCGACGGCCTCGTCGGCCGGCAGCACCCCGGAGAGGTAGAAGAAGCAGGGTTGCATCACCGTGTTGATCCGCCGGCCCAGGCCGGCCGCCTTCGCCACCGCCTCGGCGTCGATCACCCAGGTGCGCAGGCGCTTCTCCGCGATCTCGGCCTGGACCTCGACCGGCAGGTGGTCCCAGGTGTCCTCGCCGTGGGGCGAGTTCAGCAGCAGGGTGGCGCCGGGCCGGGCCACGTCCACGGTCTTCATCGTGCGCAGCAGGTCGAACTGGTGGACGGCGACGAAGTCCGCCCGGTCGACGAGGTAGGTGGCCCGGACGGGCGTCCGGCCGAACCGCAGGTGCGAGACGGTCACCGCCCCGGACTTGCGGGAGTCGTAGACGAAGTACCCCTGGGCGAAGTTGTCCGGTTGCTCGCCGATGATCTTCACCGAGTTCTTCGCTGCCCCCACGGTGCCGTCCGAGCCGAGGCCGAAGAACACCGCGGACAGGTGGTCCTCCGGTACCCGGAACGCGTGGTCGGGCGTGAGCGAGAGGTGCGTCACGTCGTCGACGATGCCGACCGTGAACCGCGGACGGGGCTCTGCGGCGGCCAGTTCGTCGAAGACGGCCTTGGCCATCTGCGGGGTGAACTCCTTCGACGACAGGCCGTAGCGGCCCCCGATCACGCGGGGACCCGGACGGCGCGACAGCGCGACGAGTACGTCCGCGTGCAGCGGCTCGGCGGGGGCGCCCACCTCCTTGATGCGGTCGAGCACCGCGATGGCGCGGACGGTCGGCGGCAGCGCGGCCAGGAACGCCTCCACCGGGAACGGCCGGAACAGCCGGACGGTGACCAGCCCGACCTTCTCCCCACGGCGCACGAGCTCGTCGACGGTCTCGCCGAGGCAGCCGGTGGCCGAGCCCATCACCACCACCACGCGCTCCGCGTCCGGGGCACCGGCGTAGTCGACCAGCCCGTAGCGGCGCCCGGTGCGCGCGGCCAGCTCGTCGAGCACCTCCGCCACCACCGCCGGCACGGCGTCGTGGAAGGGGTTGGCCGCCTCCGCGGCCTGGAAGAAGGTGTCGGGGTTCTCCGCGACGCCGCGGATGATCGGGGCGTCCGGGGTGAGCCCGCGAGCCCGGTGGGCCAGGACGTCCTCCTCGCGCACCAGCGCGCGCAGGTCGGCCTCGGCCAGCACCTGGACGCTGTTCACCTCGTGGCTGGTGCGGAACCCGTCGAAGAAGTGCAGGAAGGGGACGCGGGTGCGCAGGGTCGCCGCGTGCGCGACGAGGGCGAAGTCGTGGGCCTCCTGCACGCTGGACGCGCACAGCATCGCCCAGCCGGTCGTGCGTGCCGCCATCACGTCGGAGTGGTCGCCGAAGATGCTCAGCGCGTGGGTGGCCAACGTGCGCGCGGCGACGTGGATGACCGCAGGGGTGAGCTCCCCGGCGATCTTGTACATGTTGGGCAGCATGAGCAGCAGGCCCTGGGACGCGGTGAACGTGGCACCCAGCGTCCCCTTGGTGACCGCGCCGTGGAGGGCTCCGGCCGCTCCCGCCTCGGACTGGAGCTCGACGACGTCGGGCACCGTCCCCCACAGGTTGGGCCGGCCCGCGGCCGACCACGCGTCCGCGGACTCCCCCATCGCCGAGGACGGCGTGATCGGGTAGATCGCGAGCACCTCGCTCAGGGCGTGCGCGACCCTGGCCGCCGCCTCGTTGCCGTCCAGCGTCTCCCAGCGTGTCACCGGCCCATTGTCGCCGGTCACAGGGGCTGGCGACCGACGGTCCCGACGATCCCCGCCCGGTAGGCGTCACTGCTGAACTTGTCGTACTCGGCCTGGGCCGCCTCGATCCGCTTCGGCACGTCGAGGCGCACGGACGGCTCCTCGTTCCCCGGTGTGGTGATGAACTTCTGCAGCGCCTCCAGGCCGGCCTGCGCGCGGGAGGCCGCGGCGGCCTGCTTGGCGTCCAGGCGGGCGGCGTACCAGTCGGAGGCGAGGATGGCCTCGCGCTCGAACAGCGCCCGGAACTCCGGCGAGTGCAGCGTCCAGCCCTCCGCGGAGGCACCGTGGGCCATGATCTCCAGCAGCGCCCGCACCGGGGGGATCGCCAGGTCCACCGTGCCGTCGTCGAAGTACGACCGCGCCACCCGCTCGTGGGTGGCGATGATCGTGGCCACGGACTCGGCGTAGATGTCGGCGTCCTGGAGCTCCGGTCGCAGCATCTCCTCGGTGAACACCGCGTGCGGGTGCAGGAAGATCCGGCCGAAGTACTTCCGCGAGAACGCCTGCGTCATCCGGTAGCCCAGCCGGCTGGCCAGCACCTGCGTGCCGTTGTGCTCGAAGTCCTCGATCCGCTCCAGGGCGCCCTCGGCGATCAGTGCTGCGGCGCTGCGCTCGGCAGGGGTCATCCGCGAGAACACCTCCGGCACCAGCATCGAGATGTCGTGGTCGACGCGCACGTGCGGCCCGACGTACCCGGCGCACGACACCCAGCCGTCGTACCCGGTGAGGGCGAACGACAGCAGCGCGGCGTTCAGGTCGAGCACGGCCGGCATCGCGTTGAACGGGCCCTTGGTCATCGCACCCTCCGAGCCGGCGCCCGTCGTGGACGGCGACTTGCCGGTCATCGAGGAGATGAACTCCGCGAACAGCTCCGGCAGCTCCATGTAGTGCAGCGGGTTGTACGAGCACAACGGCGGGACGGGGCCGTCCGGCGGGTTGTTCCGGCGGCCGGCGGCGACGACGTCCACCGGCAGCGGCAGCGGGCTGCCCGCGGGCAGCCGCCGGACGAGGTGCCCGGCCAGGTCGGCCACGGCCGTCGCGGCCGCGTTGGTCCGGTCGGGGCGCTTCTGCAGGTAGCGCGGGTTCTTGCTGGGTTTGCCGTCCACCAGGCGCGGGTTGGCCGAGCACACGAAGTAGTTCGGCGAGCGGCCGTCCGGGCTGTCGGCGAAGGTGCTGACGAGGCTGCGCATCGGCTCGGTGAACTGGCTGAAGGCCACCGCGTCGTCGCGCATCTCGCGGGCGTCGTCCCTTGTCAACGGCTGGAAGTTGGACAGGAACGTGCCACGGGCAGCGATGTCGGCCTCCGCCTGCTTGTCGTAGCCGCGGTGGATCGCGTCGTCGGGGCGCTGGAAGAGGAGGTTCTCGCAGTTCTCCACCAGCTTGTAGGAGCGGTCCTCGTCGAGCCCGAGCATGTGGCCGCCGATCACCACCGACGCGGTGATGTCGTCCTCGGTCTGCACCTTCACCGCCGGGTTGAAGTCGTGGCGCAGGCCGAACAGCCGCCAGGAGCCGTCCGCGTCGAACCCGACGCGGAGCATGTTCACCATGATCTTCTCGCCGTCCAGGCGCAGGTTGATGCCGCGGCGGCCGTTGATGATGCCCACGGTGAAGTGGCTGCGCCAGTCGCCGCCCCATTCGGGACGGTAGAAGCGCTTCACCACGAAGACGAGCTCCTTGACGTGCTGCGGGATCGAGTCCAGCCAGGCGTTGAACTCCGCGGTGTACTCGGTGGCGGACGGGGTGAGCAGCTTGATCACGCTGCCGATCGAGCGGTCGTCGGACAGGATCGGGCGCTGGTCGCGGCCGCGCTCGCCCGGGTCGGCGAACCGGTCGGAGAAGTCGCGGGCGAGGATCTCTGCGACCGCGTCCATGTCGGCGTCGTAGTCGGGGGAGTAGGCGTTGCCGAAGATGAAGGCGTCGGTGATCGCCTTCGAGATCTCCGACTTGCCGCCGCCGGACACCGTGGCCGGCTTGTGGCAGTGGGTGGCCGTCGCGACCGTGCCGACCAAGCTCCACTGGGTGCGGTCGGACGCCTGCTGCACCATCCGCACCTGGTATCCCGACGGCGTCAGGTAGGTCTTGTCCGCGCGCAGGCGGATGGAGCCGGCCGAGCCGTCGGGGTTCGTCCAGGCGACGGTGAGGGTGCGCAGCGAGAAGGTCGGGCCGTCCGGCACGACGATGATGTGCGGCTGCTCCAGGTCGGTGGCGTGACCCTCGGGCCGGGGCACGAACCGCTGCGGGTCGCGCTCGACGACGGCCTGCACGCTGTAGCCCTCGCCCGCCGGTGAGACGGTGTACTCCTGGCCGAGGTTGTAGCTGGGGTAGACCAGGGCGCCGCCGGCGTGCTCCTCCTCCGCGTTGCCGAAGAGGTTGGCCGAGTAGCTGACCTGGGTCTTCACCTCCTTCTTGCAGTAGCCGAAGTAGTTGTCCGCGATCACGGTGACGATGACGCCCCGCTCGTCGCGCGCGCAGGCCTTGAACGCCTGGCCGCCGTTGTAGCACTCGTCCTCGTGCTCCCAGCACATGCCGTCGCGGCGCTGGCGCGCGGTCGCCTCGCTCACGTGCGGCAGGCCAAGGGACTTCTTGGTGACCCGGGTCAGGTGCGGGGCGAGGATGACCGCGCCGGTGTGGCCCGTCCAGGTCTCGGGCGCGAGCGAGGCGTCGTTCTCGGGCAGGTACGGGTCGCCGCCGTTGCCGAAGATGCCCTCGACGAAGTCGAGGTTGGCCACCAGGCCGCCCGGCACGATGAAGCGGGTCTCCATCCGCTTCTCGCGCACCCAGCCGGGCACGGCCGGGGCGACGAGCGGACGCAGCTGGAGCGAGACGAAGCACGCCGCCGGCCTCGCCTGGTTGGCGGTGTAGGGCAGCACCATGTCGACCTCGGGCGGCTGGAAGGCCAGGTCGAGCAGGCGCGCGAAGACCGCCTTCGGCACCGCGAGCTTGTCATCGGGGATGGGCAGCCCGCCCTCGGCGATGTGGAACACGCCCGCGGTCGTGCGGCGGTCGTTGGCCGGGTTGTGCAGCACGCCGTTCGCCAGCCGGTAGCTGGTGAGCAGCGGCGAGGAGTAGACGTCGGAGTCCGAGGGCAGCGACAGGGCGCGCGCCAGGCCGGGCTCGTCCAGCACGAAGGTCCGCCGGGGCAGCTTCGGCGACAGGCCGGTGTCGGCCAGGTAGTCGTCCAGCCAGTTCTGGATGCGGGCGTCCGCGGCGCACAACCGGTCGGCCAGCCGGCGGCTCAGCTCCCGCTGGCGGGCCAGGATCGGCGCGACCAGCTTCGCCGTCGCCGAGTCCTGGACCTCCGTGGGCGTGGGCAGTCCGAGCTGGGCGAGGCGGAGGTAGATGGCGGCGTGTTCGATGTGGGCCATACCCCTATTCTCGACGGCCCGGCCCGCGCCGTCCCGCGGGTCTCGCCGCTGCCGTGCCGACTTGACGCACCGGGACGCGTCTCCCTGCGACCCGGGATGGCGAATTCCGTACGCGTTGTGCCCGGCGGCCGGTACCCTCGCCACATGGTTCAGGCATTGGACCAGGTCTGGGTGGGGGTGGCCGAAATCGGCCTGGGCCTGGTTTTCTGTTTCATCGGGCACTCCGCCGCCAGGGTTGTCCTCGCGGTCTGGGGCGCGCTCGTCGGGTTCGTCGCCGGGAGCCTGCTCTACGTCGTGCTGCTGCCCAGGGTCGAGGGCCAGGTGTTCGCCGCCGTCCCGTGGTGGGCGTACGCGATCGGGATGGCCCTGCTCCTCGCCTGGTTGTCCTTCGCCTTCTACACCGTCGGCGTGCTCATCTCGATGGGGGCGGTCGGCTGGGCGCTGGGGCAGTTCCTCTCGACCACCTTCACCATGCCCTCGTGGATGACGTTCGGGATGGGCCTGGTGGTCGCGGCCGGACTGGTCATGGTCGGCTGGACGCTCAACCTGCCCAAGGCGCTGCTCGTCGTCCTGACCGCCGTCGTCGGGGCGGGCGCGATCCTGGACGGCGTCCAGTCGCTGATGGGCCAGCGGCTGGACTGGTTCAGCCAGATGGGCTGGAAGACCGACCCGACGATCCACGCGGCGTGGACGGTCGCCTTCGTCGTGCTCGCCGGTGCGGGCATGTTCGTGCAGTTCCGCCAGCAGTCGGAGGACAACCTGCGCGACGCGTACAAGCGCGCCTGAGGCCCGCTGCGGACCCCCTAGGATCGGCGCCATGCTGATCGTGACCACGAACGACGTGCCGGGGTACCGGATCGAGGCCGTGCTCGGGGAGGTCATGGGGATGACCGTCCGCAGTGCCAACATCGGCGCGAACATCATCGCCGGCTTCCGGGCCATCGGTGGCGGAGAGGTCGACGAGTACACCCGCCTCGTCTACGAGAGCCGGCAGCAGGTCATGCAGCGGATGTGGCAGGACGCCGTGTCACGCGGCGCGAACGCCATCGTGATGATGCGCTTCGACACCGGCGAGATCGGCCAGGCCTTCTCGGAGGTGTGCGCCTACGGGACGGCGGTCGTGGTCGAGCCGATCCCCCAGGGCCAGCCGGGTGCGACCAGGCAGTCGGCCGGCGTCGCCGCCCAGGCCGCGCAGCGCTGAGGCTCAGTCGCCGGCTCAGCCCTTGGCCTTGGGACCCTCCGGCGGCGGCAGCTTGCGCCGGAAGGTCGTGGACTCCCCCGGCTCCGCCGGCGGCGCGTCACCACGCCGGATGTCGAGGAAGCCCTTCACGCCGCGGTAGGTCGCGACGACGCCCATGCCGATGATCGCCCAGTCGAGCAGGCTGAAGTCGCCGGTCGTCCCGCTGGTCGTCATCAGGAAGTAGATCCCGGCGATGATCGCCAGGGGTCCCACGACCACGTACATCCATGCCTGCCGCTTCGGATCCTCCACGCGCGCAGCCTAGCCGCTCGGGAGCCCCCGGCCCACGCCGGGCGGGCGTCCTCAGCCGACGACGAGCCTGGCCCGCAGCGCAGCGAGCTCGTCCGCGCTGAGCCCCACCCCGCGCGTCAGGTAACGGTGCACCGAGCCGTAGCGATGGCGGGCGGTCGCCAGCCCGGCCTCGAGGTAGGAGGCGCGGAGCCGTTCGAGCTCCTTCACCACCCCGGCCCGCCGGCTGCCGGACGCGGCGCGCGCGGCGTCCACCTTCCGCTGGATCTCGGCTGCCCGGTAGGTGTTCGAGAGCAGGTACTGCTCGACGATCGTGTCGGTGGGCACCCCCGCGACGACCTGGAGCATGGCCGACACCCAGCCGGTGCGGTCCTTGCCGTGGGTGCAGTGGATGACCACCGGGCCGTCGGCGGCGATGATCGCGCGCAGCACGCGGGCCAGCGCGCGACGCTGGGCCGCCACCGTGACGAACCGCCGGTTCATCTCCCGCATGTGGGCCCGCGCCTGCGCGGCGGTGCGCAGCCCGGACGTGCTCAGCGACCGGCCGGCGAAGAGGTCCATGAGCACGTACTCCGCCCCGGGCACGGGGACGTCGGGCGATCCGGCCGCCACGCGGGGAGTGCGCAGGTCGAGGATCGCGGTGACCCCGGCGGCCTCCAGCGCCGCGACGTCGTCCGCGGTCAGGCCGGAGAGCTTCGAGGACCGGTAGACCACGCCCGTGGCCATCTGTCCCCCGCCCTTCAGGGCCAGGCCGGCGCCGGCGACGTCCCGGAAGTTGCTCGCGCCGACGATCGGGACCGTGCCCGCGGCGGCGGGATCGGCCAGCGGCCGGGGGGCGAGTGCCACAGCAGAGGGGACGGGGCCGAGCAGCCCGGCGAGGAGGGCCAGAACCAGCAGCCACCAGGAGCGCTTCACGCGAGAACGATACGCGCCGCAGGCCCGTCGCGGTGGGGATGGCGTCCGGACGGGGACGGATCGGGTACCGGGACTCACGAGCGGCCATGATGGGAGGCCGCACCACCGAGGAGGAGACCCCATGCCCCGCGCGATCGTGATCCGCCGCACCGAATCCGCCGACGCCGGAGACCCGGTGAACACCGCTTCGGTGGAGGAACTCCCCGAGCCGGGGCCCGAGGCCGGCCCGGTGCTGGTCGACGTCGCCTACTCCGGGATCAACTACAAGGACGCCCTCGCACTCACCGGACGACCCGGGGTGGTCCGCCGCACGCCCCTGGTCGCCGGCGTCGACCTCGTGGGCACCGTGCGGGCCTCCGAGGACGTCCGGTGGGCGGCGGGCGACACCGTGGTGCTCAACGGAACCGGGCTGTCGGAGACCGTCGACGGCGGGCTCGCAGAGGTCGCCCGCGTGGCGGCGGGGAACCTCGTCCGGCTGCCGGAGGGGCTCACGCCCGCGCGCGCCGCGGCGCTGGGCACGGCCGGCTACACCGCGGCGCTCTGCGTCCTGCGCCTGGAGGAGGCGGGCCTGGCGACCACGCCCGAGCAGCCGGTCCTCGTCACCGGCGCCACCGGAGGCGTCGGCTCGATCGCCATCGCGCTCCTGGCCACGGCGGGGCACCACGTGGCCGCGCTCACCGGACGGGGCGACCGCTACGGGGACTACCTCCGCGGGCTGGGGGCCACCAGCCTGGTGGCACGCGCGGAGCTGGAGGGCCCCGGCCGTCCGCTCCAGTCGCAGCGCTGGTCCGCGGCCGTCGACTCCGTGGGCGGGGAGGTGCTCGCGAACGTGCTGTCCCAGACCCGCTACGGGGGGACGGTGACAGCGTGCGGCCTCGCGGGCTCGGCCTCCCTGCCGGCGAGCGTCGTGCCGTTCATCCTGCGGGCGGTCACCCTCGCCGGGGTGGACTCGGTCTCGGCGTCCCTGCCGGCGCGGGAGGCAGCCTGGGCGCGCCTGGCCCGCGACATCGACCCCGCGCTGCTCGACGCGCTCACCGAGACCGTCCCGCTCGGCGGGGCGATCGACGCCGCCGGCCGGCTGCTGGCCGGGCGCACGCACGGCCGGATCGTGGTCGACGTCCGCGCCTGAGCGGGGCACGCGCAAAGCCTGCGCCACCGGGCCGGGATCGCATACCCTGTCGCTGAGTCGGGAGGTGCGGTGATCCGTTCCAGCGTCGCCAGCGGCCACACGCTGCGCAGCCTGCGACTGCTGCTCGAGGCGTACGCCGCCTCGGAACTGCCGGAGTGGGACGCGTTCGCGCGGACGATGCACAGCGTGCACCTCGACCCCGGCGACGTGCTCTTCTCCGCAGGCGAGCGCCACCCGTACGTGTACTACCTCGAGGAGGGCCTGCTGAAGGCCCTGATGACCAACGCGCGCGGCCGCACGATCATCCCCTTCTTCTCCGAGGAGGGCGAGATCTTCGCCTCGATGCCGGCGCTCGCGCCGGAGGGCGTCAGGCTGGTCGCCGCCCGGCACCTGCACCCCAGGGCGGAGGAGTTGGGCGCGGCACTGGCCGGGGTGACCATCCACACGATGGTGGCGATCGAGCCGACCCTCGTCCACCGGTTCGACGTGCGGATCATCGAGCGCCTGGCCGGCCGGCACCCCTCCTGGTCGCGGATGAGCAACGCCGTGACGACGCTGTACGCGATCAGCCTCCAGGCCGACGCCGCGGCCCTGCGCAACTCCGCGGAGCAGCGCTACCGGGACCTCCTCGCCAACCACCCTGACCTGATCGCGCGGATCAGCCGGCGGGACCTCGCCTGCTTCCTCAACGTCACCGACGTGGCGCTGGGACGCATCGCCAAGCGGGTGGAGGCCGGAGCCGTCGAGTCGGATTGACCCGCGTCCACAGGCGCTTTCGGCGGCGCGAGCTGCCGGGGGGTGAAAGGACTGACCAAAGGGGAGGGCCCTGGTGCACCATCCGCTGCACCAACACCTTCGCCACCTCTCGACGGGGACCCCGGGGGGGTACGAGGCTGTTCCACGGAAGCAGGTCGCTCCTGGTTCCAGCGCAGTGATAGGTCGCACCGGGTGCAACCCCTCGCACCCGGGTCGTCTCCCCCTAGGACGGCACGCGACGGCACGACCCATAGCAGTCGGATGAGTACCCCCCGCTCATGGGCCCCTTGAGGCCGGGATCACCACCCTCCCTGATCCCGGCCTTCACTGCCCCCAGCCAGGAGGCCGGCCGCCACCAGCCTCCCCTGGCCCGCAGGAGCGGGCCCCACAGACACCCCTCAGCGGCCGGTGTACCAATCGATTGACCAAGCAGCTGACCAACTCCCCGCGCACGGCGCGCGCCGCGCCCGCGGGTGTGAGAAGGTCGCCGCGGAGGATGCCGCGGTCCCGCACCGCGCGTTCCCCCACCGTGTTCGGAAAGGCCGATTCCGCCCGGCCTGACCTCGCTTGGGGTTCCCGCCAGAACACCGGTGGCGCACTGGCCGGCGTGCCGAATTGGGAGGCAGCCGACCCGAAAAGGCCGGAGTCACCCTGGACCCCTGTGACTCCGGCCCTGCCACCTCCCCCGGCTGGTGCCGGCACCGGTCCCCGTTCTGGGATCGCTTCCATCCTGTGCGAGACTCCTCGGGTGCGCGCGTACCGGGAGATCCTCAGCATCCCGGGTGCGCTGAAGTTCTGCGCCGCGGGTCTCCTCGCCCGTTCGGGCGGGGCGATGATGGGCCTGGGCATCGTGCTGATGGTCTCCTCCCTCTACGGCAGCTACGGGCTGGCCGGAGCGCTGGTGGCGGCGAACGCCGTGTCCTGGGCCCTGGGGACCGCCGTGTTGTCCAACCTCGTCGACCGGTACGGCCAGCGCCGCGTGATGTACCCCGCCACCGTGGTCTCCGCGGCGACGCTCACCGTGCTGGTGGTGCTCGCCGTGCTCCAGCTGCCGGCGTGGACGCTGTTCGCGCCCGCCATCGTCAGCGGCGCGACGGGCGGCTCTCCCGGCGCCCTCGTCCGCGCCCGCTGGACGCACGTCACCTCCGACCCCACGCAGCTGCACGCGGCCTTCTCGCTGGAGTCGACGCTGGACGAGCTCACGTTCGTCGTCGGTCCGGTGCTGGCCACCGCCCTCTCGACGGGGGTGCACCCGGCCGCCGGCCTCGTCGCGCCGGTCGTGCTCTCGCTGATCGGCGCCCGGCTGTTCTACTCCCAGCGCAGTACCGAGCCGCCGGTCGCCCCCGCCCCCGAGCCCGGCGAGGCCCGGCCGGCGGCGCTGCGGCGGTTCATCCTGCTCACCCCCGGCGTCGCGGCCGTGGTGGCCGTGAACCTGCTGATCGGCTGCGTCTTCGGCGCCATCGACGTCAGCGTCGTCGCCGCCACGACCGACTGGGGCGTCCGGTCGGCCTCGGGCATCGTGCTGGCGGTGTTCTCGGCCGCTTCGGGAGCTGCGGGCCTGTTCTACGGGGCACGCCACTGGCACTCGCCGTTGCACGGACGCTTCGTCGTGGGCGTCGTCGCCCTGTTCGTCTCGACCGTCGGGCTGTTCGTCGCCAGTTCCGTGCTGCTGCTCACCGGCGTCGGCGTACTCGTCGGGCTCACCGTCGCGCCGACCCTGATCAACGGCAACACCCTCATCGGACGGCTGGTGCTGCGCGAGCGGCTCACCGAGGGGCTGGCCTGGATGGGCACGGGCATTGGCATCGGGGCGGCGACCGGGTCGAGCCTCGCCGGTGGCCTGATCGACGGCCACGGCTACGCCGTCGGCTTCGCCACCGTGACGGCCTTCGCCGCGCTGGCCGCGGTGATCGCCCTCGCCTCGTGGGCGTCCGTCCGTCGGGCCGAGGGCCTGGTGGCGGCGACCGACGCCCCCGACAGCGACCGGGACACCGTCTTCGAATAACGCGGTTCATGCCCCCGGGGGTTTGTTCTGGGGAGAGAATGGTGTCTCGTGTTGCGGTGGCACACCTGCCCATTGACGGATCAGGGGCGCCCCGCTGCCGAGCCCGACTCAAGGAAGAGTGTGCATGTCCGCGAATACCGTCCGCTTCCCCGGCGTCCCCGACGTGATCAACGGCAACGGGGCCGTCGCCTATGTCATGAAGCACGTCTGCGGCGGGGTGATCGGCTACCCGATCACCCCGTCCACCGAGATCTCCGAGATCTTCGAGGCCGCCCGCGCCGACGGCCAGCTCAACGTCTGGGGTCGTCACCCCTTCTTCGTCGAGACCGAGGGTGAGCACTCCGCCCAGAGCGGCGCCCTCGGGGCCGCTCTCGTCGGCGGCAACTTCATCTCGAACGCCTCCTCCAGCCAGGGGATCCTGTACGGCCTGGAGTCGCACTATGTGACCGTGGGCAAGAAGATCGGCGGCTTCGTGCTGCAGGTGGCCGCGCGTGTGGTCACCAAGCACTCGCTCAACGTGATGGCCGGCCACGACGACGTGTACGCCCTCCTGCCGACGGGCTACACCATCATGTTCGGCTCCAACGCCCAGGAGGCCGCCGACCTCGCGGCCATCTCCTACCGCACCGCTTCGCTGTCGCTGATCCCCGTGGCCAACGCCATGGACGGCTTCGCCACCAGCCACGTGATGGGTGAGGCCCTGCTGCCCGAGCCCGAACTGCTGCGCACCTACCTCGGCGACCCTGCCGGACGGATCCCGTGCCCCACCGTCGCCCAGGAACTGCTCTTCGGCGCCAAGGGCCGGGTGTTCCAGCTCCAGCGCTACCTCGACCGGCACGCCGACGACTTCCACGCCGACGACCTGGCCGCCCTGCGCGGCTGGCTGTCCGCCCGCGGCCCGCGGGTCGAGGCCGACAACGACGGCGAGCTGGTCGAGCAGACCCTCGACCACGTGCCCGCCCCGCTCCAGGCGCAATGGCGCCGCCAGTGGCTCAACGCCTGGCCGGCGGGCACCCGCCAGCTCGTCCCCGCCCTCGTCGACCCGCACAACCCGGGCCTCACCGGGCCGGTGCAGAACCAGCCCGACTTCCAGGCGGGCTCTGCCGACCACCGCACCCACTTCGCCAGCGCCGTGCCCGCCCTGGCGCGCCAGGCGATGGCCGAGTACACCGCCCTCACCGGACGCGAGTACGCCCCGGTGATCGCCTACGACTGCGAGGACGCCGACTACGTGATGGTCGGCCTCGGCTCGATCACCGACGACGTCCGCGCCGTCCTGCCGCACCTGCGCGCCCAGGGGCTCAAGGTCGGCGTGGTGTCGGTCAAGCTCCTCCAGCCGTTCCCGGAGGCCGAACTCGTCGCGGCGCTCGGCAACGCGCGGGCCGTCACCGTGCTGGAGCGGTCCGACGACACCGCGCTCACCCGCCTGGTCACCCAGGCCCTCTTCAAGGCCCGCGCCAACGCGGAGGCCGGCGACGACACCCGCTACCCGGGCGTCCCGGGCATGGCGGCACTGCCCGCGATGACCACCGCGATCTTCGGCCTCGGCGGCCACGACATCCAGCCGCGCTACCTGGTGTCGGCCTTCGAGAACATGGCCTCGGCGCAGCCGACCCCGCTGGTGTACCTCGGCTCGCAGTTCTTCACCGCGAACCCCACCCCCGCGGTGGCGGCGATCCAGTCACGGCTGCGCGCGGCGTACCCCGAGACCGAGCTGATGGCGCTCCAGACCCGGCCGAACCCGGCGATCCTCCCCGACGGCGCCCTGCGCATCCGCTTCCACTCGGTGGGCGGCTACGGCACGGTCGCCACCGGCAAGCTGCTCACCGACGTGCTGTCGTCGATGCTCGGCATGCACTCGAAGTCGGCGCCCAAGTACGGGTCGGAGAAGTCGGGGGCTGCGACCAACTACTACATCACCCTCTCCCCCGAGCCGATCCTGCTCACCAACGCCGAGCTCGAGGACGTCGAGGTCGTGGTGGCCCCCGACCACCAGGTGTTCTCCCACACCAACCCGCTCAAGGGCCTCGTCGAGGGCGGCACCCTGATCATGCAGTCCGACCGCGAGCCGCTCGAGGTCTGGCGGACGCTGCCCGCCTTCGCCCGGAGGGTGATCCGCGAGCGCCGGATCCGCTTCCTGGTCGTGGACGCCTTCGCGATCGCCCGGGCCCACGCGCCGAACCCCGAGCTCGAGACCCGCATGATGGGCATCGCCTTCATCGGCGCCATCCTGGGCCACGTCACCGGGGCCCGTGACGCCGCAGCGGTCGAGGCCGAGGTGCGCGCAGAGCTGGCCAAGAAGTTCGGCCGGCGGGGCGAGACGGTCATCGAGGCCAACATGGCCGTCGTCCGCGAGGGCATGAAGGCCTTCGTCGTCGAGTACGACGACCCGGCCTTCGCCGCCGTCGAGGCAGACCCGGTGCTGGCCGGCGTCCGCGCCTCGCTGTCGGCGGCGATGACGCCGACCGTCGACCGGGAGCGCACCAGCGCGCTGTTCGACCCCGCCTACTACGAGGAGATGATGGCGCGACCGTTCCGGGAGGGCACCATCGACGAGGCCCCGGTTCTGCCCGGCACCGGCCTGTTCATGCCCGTGGGCACGGGTGCGGCCAAGAACAAGGGCATCTTCCGGCGCACGGTGCCGGTCTTCGACGCGTCCGCCTGCACGGCGTGCATGGAGTGCGCGCTGGCCTGCCCGGACAACGCCATCCCCAACACCGGCCACGAGATCTCCGACCTGCTCGGTGCCGCCATCGACGCCACCGACCTCACCGAGGCTGACCGCGCCTCGTGGTACGGGCTGGTGCCGGACTGGGCGGCCGGCGTCCGCGCGGGGTTCCGGGCGGTGCCCGCGGCCACCGACCTGGCCGCCGTCGCGCGCGAGGCCGCGTCCGTGCTGCCGGAGGAGAAGGCCGCCCAGCTCGGCGCCGTGCTCGCCGCCCTTGCCGCCTTCCCGGTGGCGCGGACGCGTCCGCTGTTCGATGCGGCGGAGAAGCTGGAGCCGGGCAGCGGGGTGCTGTTCTCCGCGGTCGTCGACCCCTGGAAGTGCACCGGGTGCCTGCAGTGCATCGAGGTGTGCGGGCCGGACGCCCTGTCGACCGCCGACCAGGACGACGTGCTGCTGTCGATGCTGGAGACCCGGTTCGAGCGGCTCACGAAGCTGCCCGACTCGCCGGCACGCCTCACCGCAGACGCCACCGCACCGGGCGGCGACATCAAGCGGATCCTGCTCAACCGCTCCGACTACTACTCGATGACCGGCGGCCACGGCGCGTGCCGGGGCTGCGGCGAGGTGACCGCCATTCACCTGCTCAACTCCCTCAGCCACCGCATCGGCGAGGACCGGCGGCAGGCGCACCTGCTCGAGCTGGACGAGATCCTCGACCGGCTCGGCACCCTGCGCGAACGGCTGCCGGAGGGCCCGCGCAGGGAGCGCGTCGGCGCAACGATGGCCGAGCTCGAGCGCCGGCTCTACCTCTACGAGTCCGGGCCGACCGGCGACGGGCCGTCGTCGACGGTGATGGCGAACTCCACCGGGTGCTCCAGCGTGTACGCCTCGACCGTGCCGTTCTCGCCGTACCTCGACCCGTGGGTGAACGGGCTGTTCCAGGACGCGCAGCCGCTGGCCGTCGGCATGTACGAGGGCCTGGCGTCCGAACTGGTCGGCGAGGTCCGAGCGCTGCGGATCGCCCAGCTCGAGCTGGACGGTACGTACGACAGCGAACTACACGACGCCCAGCTGGCCACGTTGTCCTGGCGTGACTTCACCCCTGCCGAGCGGTCGCTGATCCCGGTGGTGCTCACCATCAGCGGCGACGGCGCGGCGTTCGACATCGGCTTCGGCGCCCTCTCGCGGGTGCTCGCCGGCGGCACGCCGATCAAGTCGCTCGTGCTCGACACCGGTGGCTACTCCAACACCGGCGGCCAGGCGTCCACCGCGAGCTTCGCCGGCCAGGACGCGGACCTCGCCCGCCACGGCAGCGCCCACGCGGGCAAGCAGGAGCGCCGCAAGGAGCTCGGCCTGCTGGCCGCGTTCCACCCCGGGGTGTACGCCTGCGCGACCGCGACGGCGTTCCACGGCCACTACCTGCGCGCCACCGCCGACCTGCTGGCGTACAACGAGGGAGCGGCGCTGATGATCGCCTACGCGCCCTGCGACACCGAGAACGGCATGCCCGAGGACCTCGCCAACGCGCGGTCGCGGCTCGCCGTCGAGAGCCGGATGCACCCGTTGTTCGTCCACGACCCGCGGCGCGGCGACACCATCGCCGAGCGGTTCAGCCTCGACGGCAACCCCGAGCCGGAGGGGCTGTGGGCGGAGACGACCCTCACCTACCGCGACGACCGGGGGCGGCTCCAGCTGCTCACCGTGCCGCTGACCCCGGCCGACTTCGCCATCGGCGAGGTGCGGTTCGCCAAGCAGTTCCGCTGGCTGGCCAACTACGAGGAGGCGGGCGCCGTGCCCATCGCCGAGTACGTCGACCTGCCGGTGCACCAGCGGGCGGGCCGCACGCCCTTCGTCTACACCACCGACCGCAAGCGACGGCTGGTGAAGATGGCGTGCTCGCCCACGATCGTCGCCCTCGTCGAGGACCGTCGCCAGAACTGGCGGACGCTGCAGTTCCTCGCCGGCCAGTCCGAGGCCCTGCTCTCGGCGCAGCACCGCTCGGAGCTCGGTGAGTGGACGGCCCGGTACAGCGACGCCCTCGCCTCCCGCGAGAACGCCCTCGACACCATCGCCAAGGCGATGGCGGACCTGGCCACCGCGAGCGGGGCGCCGGCCGGCGGCGCGCTGCACCTGGGCCTGTTCGGGGCCCCGATGGCGGCGCCCGCCACCGAAGAGCCGGCCGCGACGGCCACCGCCGTCGGCGACCGTCCGATCTGGCTCGACCCCGCCGACCTGGCCAAGTGCAACGACTGCGCCACCTGCTACCAGGAGCTGCCGTCGCTGTTCGAGAAGGCCACCATCGTGGTGGACGGGGCCTCGCGCACCGTCGGCAGGATGCGGCCGGACGCCCTCGAGGGCCTGGAGCTGACGGCGGACACCGTCGCGCGGATCACCCGGGTCAAGAACACCTGCGACGCGGAGATCATCCAGTGACCGGGCCGTCGTTCAGCAACCAGCTGGGCCTGCTGGAGCGCCGGCTCGTCGCCGACCCGCGGGCGTTCCGCGAGCTGTTCACCGCCGACGGCATGGAGGCCGTCGCGTGGGAGTTCCGCCAGGAGGAGCTCGGCGCGAAGTTCACCCGGCAGCTGTGGGAGGTGCTCAGCCGCGACGACGACTCCAGCCGGCTGCTGATGCGTTTCCTGTGGCAGCTCCCGCTGGGCAAGAAGCGGATGTTCGTCCGGGCGCTCGACGAGCACCTGTCCGGGCGCTACCCGATGTTCTCCGGCCTCAGCGAGAACTGGCCGGCGGGCAACGCGATCAGCCCCTACATCCGCAAGCCGAGCGAGCGCAGCGAGGACTTCGAGCTCGTCAACAAGGGGTTCCTGGGCTACATGGACCTCGGCTTCACCCGTCGTGACGTCGAGCTGTTCGTGTGGCTGGAGGCGCTGCGCGACAAGCAGTGCGCCGAGGCGCCGTGCGAGCTCGGCGTCCTGCTGGCCGGGCACCGGGAGCCCCAGGGCGGCTGCCCGGTGCAGATCCACATCCCGAAGATGTTCGAGCTGATCGGCACCGGCCGGTTCCGCGAGGCGCTGGAGATGCTCGAGTCGTGCAACCCGCTGCCCAACGTCACGGGACGGGTCTGCCCGCAGGAGCTCCAGTGCCAGGGCATGTGCATCCACAAGCAGTCGATGACCATCGGCCAGCTGGAGTGGTTCCTCCCCGAGTGGGAGAAGCTGGCCGACCCGCAGGCCACCACCCGCCGCTTCGCGGGCATCCGCGACCCGTGGGCGACGGCCGTGCGTCCCCCGATCGCGATCGTCGGCTCGGGACCGTCCGGGCTGATCACCGCGTACCTCCTGGCCGCGGAGGGCTTCCCGGTCACCGTGTTCGAGGCGTTCCACGAACTGGGCGGCGTGCTGCGCTACGGCATCCCGGAGTTCCGGCTGCCGAACCAGCTCATCGACGACGTGGTGGAGAAGATCCGGCTGCTCGGCGGCCGGTTCGTGACCAACTTCGTGGTGGGCAAGACCGCGACGCTGGAGCAGCTCGCCGACGCCGGTTTCGCCCGGGTGTTCGTCGGCAGCGGCGCCGGGCTGCCGCGGTTCCTGAACGTGCCCGGCGAGCACCTGCTGAACGTGATGAGCGCGAACGAATTCCTCACCCGGGTCAACCTGATGCAGGGCCACCGCGGCGACCACGAGACGCCGCTGCCCGCGGTGGCCGGCAAGCAGGTGCTGATCATCGGCGGCGGCAACACGGCGATGGACGCCGCGCGCACCGCCCGCCGGCTCGGCGGCCTCGTCACGATCGTCTACCGGCGGACGAGGGCGGAGATGCCCGCCCGCGTGGAGGAACTGGAGCACGCGCTGGAGGAGGGCATCGAGCTCGCCGTCCTGCGCTCACCGGTGGAGTTCAGCGGAGACGAGACCGGGTTCGTCACCACGGCGACCGTCGAAGTGATGGGCCTCGGTGAGCCGGACGCGTCCGGGCGGCGCCGTCCGATCGCCACCGGCCGGACCGCGGAGATGCCCGCCGACCTGGTGATCATGGCGCTGGGCAACTCCGCGAACCCGATCATCAAGGATTCCGAGCCCCGCCTGACGGTCTCGGCGCAGGGCACGATCGAGCAGGTCGGCGACGGCTCGAAGGAGACCTCGCTGGCCGGCGTCTACACCGGCGGGGACGCCGCGCGCGGCGGTTCCACCGCCATCCGGGCTGCCGGGGACGGCCAGTCGGCCGCGCGCGAGATCGTCCGCACCCTCGCCCGGTTCGAGGCGGAGGAGGTCACCGCGCGGGTGGCCCGCGCCCTGGCCTACACCGAGCTGGCCGGGGAGATCCCCGTGATCGTGGCCAAGCAGCACCTGAGCGTGGGCATCGAGGAGTTCACCGTCCGCGCACCGGTGGTGGCGCGCACCGCGCAGGCCGGGCAGTTCGTCCGCGTCCTGCCCTCGCCGGACGGGGAGCTGATCCCGCTCACCCTGGCCGACTGGGACGCCAAGGCGGGCACGATCACGCTCGTGGTGCAGAACATGGGCACCAGCACGATCCAGATCAACGCGATGCGGGCGGGCGAGGCGCTCGCCGGCGTCGCCGGGCCCCTGGGGCGTCCCAGCGACCTGCGCCGCCACCCCGACGACGCCACCGTGGTCTTCACCGCCGGCGGGCTCGGCCTGCCCCCGGTGTACCCGATCATGCGTGAGCACCTGCGGCTGGGGAACCACGTGACGCTGATCTCCGGCTTCCGCAGCGCCGACCTGATGTTCTGGGACGGCCCCGAGGAGCGGATCGGCCGCATCAAGGCCGAGTTCGGCGACCAGCTCGAGGTGATCTACGCCACGAACGACGGCTCCGTCGGCGTCCAGGGGTTCGTCACCACGCCGCTGGAGGCACTGCTCAACGCCGCCCGCGACGGGGCGGGCCGCCGCATCGCAGAGGTGGTGACGATCGGGCCGCCGATGATGATGCGGTCGGTCTCCGACCTCACCCGTCCCTACGACGTGCACTGCGTGGCGAGCCTGAACTCGATCATGGTGGACGCCACGGGCATGTGCGGCGCCTGCATGGTTCCGGTCACCGAGGACGGGAAGCTGGTGCGCAGGCACGCCTGCATCGACGGTCCGGAGATCGACGCCCACAGCATCGACTGGGACAAGTTCCTGCCCCGGTTCGGGCTGTTCCGCGCCCAGGAGCAGGAGAGCCGCTCGCGCCACGGGCTGTGACACCCGGCCCGGCCACGGGGAGACCCGGCGTCCGGCCCCCCGCACGCGGGCCGGGAGGGGCCGGGACGGGCGTCCGTACGAAAGCGGGCGCCCGGCCCTCCCGGTCGGGGCCGGGATGTGGTGGAGTGGGCGCATGTTCGGAGCCGTGATCCATGCCGCAGGGGACGTCCGCTACGAGGAGCGCCCCGACCCCGTCCTCCTCGAACCGACCGACGCGGTGGTGCGCACCGTCGCCGCCTGCGTCTGCGGGTCGGACCTGTGGCGCTACCGCGGCCTCGCTCCCGTCCCGCGGCCCACGCCGATCGGCCATGAGTACTGCGGTGTGGTGGCCTCGGTCGGCGACGCGGTGACCTCGGTGAAGCCCGGCGACTTCGTCGTCGGCGGCTTCCTGCACTCCGACAACACCTGCCCGGTGTGCCGCAAGGGGGCCCACGCCAACTGCGTGAACGGCGGCGGCTACGCCGGGTGCCAGGCGGAGCTGATCCGGGTGCCGAACGCGGACGGGACCCTGGTCTCCACCCCCGAGCTGCCCGACGACGACCTGATCCCGAGCATCCTGACGCTCTCCGACGTGATGTGCACGGGCTGGCACGCAGCGGTGATGGCCGGCGTCGGCCCGGGACGGAGCGTCGCGGTCGTCGGCGACGGTGCGGTCGGCCTCTGCGCCGTGCTCGCCGCCGTCCAGCTGGGGGCGGGCACGGTGATCGCGATGAGCCGTCACGCCGACCGCCAGCGCCTGGCCACCGAGTTCGGCGCCACCCACGTCGTCGAGGAGCGGGACGAGGCCGGCGCCGCCGCCGTCCGGGAGCTCACCGACGGGATCGGCGCCGACTGCGTCCTGGAGTGCGTCGGCACCGAGCAGGCCCGGCTCCAGGCCATCGCCTGCGTGCGCCCGGGCGGCGACATCGGCGTGGTGGGCCTGCCCCACGGCGAGCTACCGAGCGCCGACCTGTTCTGGCGGAACGTCGGGGTGAAGGGTGGTCCCGCGCACGTCCGCGCCTACCTGCCGCAGCTGCTCGACCTCGTGCTCGCGCGCCGGATCAACCCCGGCCGCGTGTTCGACCTCGCGCTCCCCCTCTCGGAGGTCGCCGACGCCTACGCCGCCATGGACTCCCGCCGCGCCATCAAGGTCCTGCTGCGCCCCTGACCGGCCGCCGCACCACCCCCGCCCTCCGCCGAGGGCCAGCCTTGTCGCCGAGGGCCAGCACACCGGTGCTGGCCCTCGGCGTGAAGGCTGGCCCTCGGTGCTGACGGCTGGCCCTCGGCGTGGAAGGCTGGCCCTCGGTGTCGGGGTGCAGGGGGCGCGTCAGCCGACGTAGGCGGCCAGATGCTCGCCGGTGAGGGTCGACCTGGACGCCACGAGGTCCGCCGGGGTGCCCTCGAAGACGATCCGTCCGCCGTCGTGGCCGGCACCGGGGCCGAGATCGATGATCCAGTCGGCGTGGGCCATCACGGCCTGGTGGTGCTCGATCACGATCACCGACCGGCCGGAGTCGACGAGCCGGTCCAGCAGCCCGAGCAGGTGTTCCACGTCGGCCAGGTGCAGGCCCGCCGTCGGCTCGTCCAGCACGTAGACACCGCCGGTGTTCCCCATCTGCACGGCCAGCTTGAGCCGCTGCCGCTCGCCGCCGGACAGGGTGGTCAACGGCTGCCCGAGGGTGATGTAGCCCAGGCCGACGTCGGCCAGCCGGGCGAGGATCGCGTGGGCGGCCGGTACCCGCGCCGTCCCCGCGCCGAAGAAGTCCACCGCCTCCTGCACCGGCATCGCCAGAACCTCGCTGATGTCCCGGCCGCCGAGGTGGTACTCCAGCACGGACGCTTCGAACCGCCGGCCCTCGCACACCTCGCAGGGCGTGATCACCCCGGCCATCATCGCCAGGTCGGTGTAGATCACGCCGGCGCCGTTGCAGTTGGGGCAGGCGCCCTCGGAGTTGGCGCTGAACAGTGCCGGCTTCACCCCGTTCGCCTTCGCGAACGCCTTGCGGATCGGGTCGAGCAGGCCGGTGTAGGTGGCCGGGTTGCTGCGCCGGGAGCCGCGGATCGCCGTCTGGTCGACCGCGACCACCCCGTCCCGCTTCGACACCGAGCCGTGGATCAGCGAGCTCTTGCCCGAGCCCGCCACGCCGGTCACCACCACCAGGACGCCGAGCGGGATGTCCACGTCGACGTCCTTCAGGTTGTGCAGGGACGCCCCGCGCACTTCCAGCATCCCGGACGCGCTCCGCACCGACGCCTTCAGCCGCGCCCGGTCGTCGAGGTGGCGACCGGTGAGGGTGCCGCTGGCCCGGAGGGCGTCCACCGGCCCCTCGAAGACCACGTCGCCGCCCGCCGTCCCGGCCCCGGGGCCCAGGTCGACCACGTGGTCGGCGATCGCGATCACCTCCGGCTTGTGCTCCACGACCAGCACAGTGTTGCCCTTGTCACGCAGCTGGAACAGCAGCTCGTTCATGCGCGCGATGTCGTGCGGGTGCATCCCGATCGTCGGCTCGTCGAACACGTAGGTGACGTCGGTGAGCGACGAGCCGAGGTGCTTGACCATCTTCGTGCGCTGCGCCTCGCCACCCGACAGCGTCCCCGCCGGGCGGTCCAGCGACAGGTAGCCGAGCCCGACCTGCACGAAGGAGTCCAGGGACTCCCCCAGCGCCGTCAGCACCGGGGCGACGGACGGGGCGTCCAGCCCCCTCACCCACCGGGCGAGGTCGCTGATCTGCATCGCGCACGCGTCGGCAATGCTGAGGCCGTCGATCTTCGACGACCGCGCCACCTCGTTCAGCCGGGTGCCGTCGCACTCGGGGCAGGTGGTGAAGGTGATCGCCCGCTCGACGAACGCCCGGATGTGGGGCTGCATCGACTCGACGTCCTTCGACAGCATGGACTTCTGGATCCGCGGGATCAGGCCCTCGTAGGTGATGTTGATGCCGTCGACCTTGATCTTGGTCGGCTCCTTGCGCAGCAGGTCGTCGAGCTCGCGGCCGGTGTACTGCCCCAGCGGCTTGTCCGGGTCGAAGAAGCCGCTGCCCATGAACACCCGGCCGTACCAGCCGTCCATGCTGTAGCCGGGAATGGTCAGCGCACCCTCCCGTAGCGAGCGGGTCGGGTCGAACAGGGCGGACAGGTCGAAATCGCTCACAGAGCCCATGCCCTCGCACCGCGGGCACATGCCGCCCTGCACGCGGAACTCGCGGCGCTCGACGGTGCGGCCCTCCCCGCGCTCGATCTTCAGTGCCCCCTTGCCGGTGACGCTGGCGATGTTGAACGAGAACGCCTGGGACGAGCCGATGTGGGGCGTGCCGAGCCGGCTGAAGACGATCCGCAGCAGGGCGTTGGCGTCGGTGGCCGTGCCCACGGTCGAGCGGGGGTTCGCGCCCATCCGCTCCTGGTCGACGATGATCGCCGTGGTCAGGCCGTCCAGCACGTCGACGTCGGGACGGGCGAGGGTGGGCATGAAGCTCTGCACGAAGGTGGAGTAGGTCTCATTGATCATGCGCTGCGACTCGGCCGCAATCGTGGCGAACACCAGCGAGCTCTTGCCCGAGCCGGAGACGCCGGTGAAGACGGTCAGCCTCCGCTTGGGCAGGTCGACACTGACGTTGCGCAGGTTGTTCTCCCGCGCCCCACGCACCCGGATGAGGTCGTGGCTGTCGGCGGGGACGACGGACGATGCGGTGCCGGCTCGGGTGGTCATTCTGGCGATCGTGCCACGCCGGGCGGCGCTTGCACAGTGGAGGGCTTCCTCCCCGTGCGGCTCCGCACGAGGTTGCGCGAGCCCGTCCCGGCGACCGGCGGGAGGGCGTAGGTTGGCTCTCACCAACGCCGGAGGGATGAGATGGACCCGATCCTCGCCGTCCTGGTCGTCGTCGTGATCGTCGGCGCACTGGGCTGGTGGCTGCTGCGCCGCCGGCGTCCCGAGCCGGTCGAGGACGAGTGGGTGCTGCCGCCGGAGTCCGGCGCCGCGCCCCGGCGGTCCGTCCCCCAGGTGCTCGACCGGGACGCCCTGCTGAACGTCGACCGCGCCCTCGACCCGGCGAAGTGGGACAACTCCCCCGACGCCGACGGCGACGGGCCCGGGGCAGAACCGCCGCAGGTGCTCGACCGGGACGCCCTCCGGCGCCGCGCGGCCGGAGACCCCGATGCCGGCGATGCCGGCGACGAGGGCGGCACCGCCCGGTGAGTCGCGGCTCCACGGCCGCCGGCCCGGTGTGGCGCGCGACGGCCATCCTCGTCGCACTGCTGATCGCGCTGTCCGGCTGCACGCCGCCGGCCCCGACCCCGTCGGTGACCTCGCCCGCCCCGTCCACGCCGCCCCCGTCGCCGTCCCCCTCACCCACCCCCACCCCGACGCCGGCGGCGCCGGTCCAGTCGGTCGTGTTCGGCAACCCGTGGTCGGACGACCAGGACGAGGTGCACGCGGTGGTCGACTCCGCGCTGCGGATCATCGACGGCACCCCTGCCGGGGAGACCCTGACCCTGACGATCTTCAACCTCACCTATCCCCCGGTCACGCGGGCGCTCACCCGGGCACACGAGCGCGGCGTCCACGTGCAGGTGGTGATCAACGAGGTCATCTCTCGCAAGCGCGAGGTGCGGCGGCTGCGCGCCGCGCTCGGCACCCGCACGTCCGGTGACTCGTGGCTGGTCGTGCGCCGTGGCGGCGTGCGGATGCACTCGAAGTTCCTGCTGTCCTCGCACAGCGACGGGCACAACTGGGTCTCGTGGGTGTCCTCGGGCAACATGACGAACGCCGACGGGGCGTACCAGGTGAACGAGTCGCTGACCACGACGGGCGATCGGGAGCTCTACCGGTTCCTGCTGGCCCAGTTCACCATGCTGCGCCGGGGCGTCACCGATCGCGCCGAGCTCGGCCGCACCGCCACCACGCCGACCGTCGTGGTGCGGACCTTCCCGCTCCCTACCGGGGGCAGCGCGAACGACCCGGTGGAGGCGCTCCTGCGGGACGTGACCTGTCGCCACGGGGACGACCGGACGGTCGTACGCGCCGCCCACCTGCTGTTCATGGCCGAGCGGATCTGGATCGCCCAGCGGCTGCGGGAGCTCGTGTCGCAGGGGTGCGACGTACGGGTGGTCGGGCACATGCGCGGCTGGGAGCGGGCGGTGACCACCGAGCTCACCCGTCCGGGACGGGGACGTGTCGACCTGCGCTCGGCCCAGGGGACGATCCTGCACACCAAGATCACCAGCGTCACCGGCTGGGACGCCTCCGGCCGGCCGATCGAGAAGGCGATCGTCGGCACCCACAACCTCAGCGGGCGGGCCCTCACCTTCACCCCGGGCAAGGGCGTCAACGACGAGCTGGCCCTCGAGGTCACCGACCCCGACATCGTCGGGGCCTACAACGCCTTCGTCGACCGGGTGATCGCGCGGCACAGTGCCCCCGTCCGCTGACTCCGGGAGCCGGGGGACGCGCTACTCCGGAGCGCCGGAGCGCAGGATGGACGACATCTTCCGCCCGCGGGCGAGCTCGTCGACGAGCTTGTCGAGGTAGCGGACCTTCTGCATGAGGGGATCCTCGATGTCCTCCACCCGCACGCCGCAGACGACGCCGGTGATCAGTGCGGCGTCGGGGTTCAGCGCGGGCGCCTCGGCGAAGAAGGTCTCCACGTCGACCCGGGAGGCGATGACGCGCTCCAGACCGACGGCGTCGTAGCCGGTGAGCCAGGCGATCACCTGGTCCACCTCTTCCCTGGTCCGGTTCTTGCGTTCCGCCTTCTGCACGTAGAGCGGGTACAGCCCGGCGAAGCTGGTGCTGAAGATGCGGTGCGCCATGGCGTCCTCCCTTGTCGGGGCGCCACCGGACGGCGCGACCCCGCCGCAACCCTGCCATTTCCGCGCCCGCTGCCAAGCGTGGGACGCCGCTCAGGCGCGAGGGGTGAAGATGTGCACCCGCGTGCCGATCGGGGTGTGTCGGAAGATCCAGATCGCGTCCGACAGCGAGCCCACGTTCACGCAGCCGTGGCTCGACCCCGCGTAGCCCACGCTGTGGAAGCCCGGCGAGTAGTGCACGTACATGTCCGGGTAGAACATCACGCTGTAGGGCATGGCCCCGGAACCGTAGTTCTCCGACTTCGGGTCGACCTGCTTGTCGTAGACCCGCCAGGTGCCGTTCGCAGTGGGGAAGACCCGCCACGTGCCGGTCTTGGGGTGGGCGTTGTAGCCGCCGAGGCGCACCTTCACGGTCCGCACGACCTTGCCGTCCCGCATCCAGAACAGCCGGCGGTGGCCCTGGTCGACGCAGATCACGATGCCCTTGGTGAGGCACTTCTTCGGCAGCTCCACCGGCAGCGCCGGAGCCCTGGCGGCCAGCGCCAGCCACGTCGCGCGCGTCGCCACCCCGGTCGGCTTCAGGCCGCGGGAGCGCTGGTAGTTCAGGACGGCGTTCACGCCCGCGACCGTCATCCGTCCGGTGACGGCCCACGGGTGGAGGTGGACCTGCTTCAGCTTCTTCTGCAGCAGTGCGGCGCACGGGCCGCCCGACCCTGGCCCGACGGCAACGGACAGGCAGCGCCGGAACGCCGCGCGCTCCTTCTTCCCCAGCCCCGCGAGCGGGTCGACCGGCGGCGGCTGCGGGGTGGGCGGGGCGGCGGACGGGCCGGGCCCGGCCGGCGACGGCGCACCGGTGGACGGCGCGGACGGCAGTGAGGTGAGCAGGGTCGCCGTCGGGGCCGGGACGGGCGCGGTCGCGACGGCACCCCCCGTGGGGACGGCCGCAGCGGCTCCCCCCGCAGGGGCCCAGGCGTTGGCGAGCAACGCCACCAGGACGCCCACGGACACGGTCGCCAGTCCCCGGCGCGGCGCGGACCGCGGGGCGCTCGGCTGCGTCCGGCTCATGGCGTCCTCCCGGGCGGACGGTGGATCGGCATCCCATCGTACGGCCGCGGGACCCGTTCACTCATGGCCGTCCCGTCGGCCGGGTCGGCACCGCGCGGGTGCCCACGGCGTCCCGGTCGGCCTGCACGTTTGCCCACGGACGGCCCGCGGGTGGCCCAGGATGGCCGATTCGACGCTCATCGGCTCGAATGCCGAGAGTCGATGTTCGGATGTTGAGAGCCTTTTCCCCAGCGGGGGTCTAGATTGTCTCAATCCTCTGCCCCGGGAATTCCCGGGGCATGGCCCAATCGAAGAGGGAACGCATGAACATCACTTCGCGCACCGCCCGCGCGGCCGCCGGGATCCTCCTGGCCGCCGCCCTGGCCGGCTGCTCGGGGCAGGCCCCGAGCGCCTCCACCTCAGCCAGCGCCGGTGGCGGCGCTGCCGGCGGGGACTGGATCCTCGGCACCACCGAGACCGTCACCGCCCTCGACCCGGCCGGCGCCTACGACGTCGCGTCCTGGAACCTCCAGTACTCGCTGTTCCAGCAGCTGATGGTGATTCCGGCGAACGGTTCCACCGAGGCGCCGGACGCCGCGTCGAGCTGCACCTACGGCGACGCCAAGACGATCACCTGCACCCTCCAGTCCGGGCTGAAGTTCTCCAACGGGCACGACCTGACCTCCTCCGACGTCAAGTTCTCCTTCGAGCGGAACATCAAGATCGCCGACCCGAACGGCGCCTCCGTGCTGCTCAGCAGCATCTCCAACGGTGACGAGAAGGCTCCGGCGCTGGCCGACGGGGCGATCGAGACCCCGGACGCGACCACCGTGGTGTTCCACCTGAACAAGGCCGACCTGACCTTCATCAAGGTGCTCACGACCGCCGCGGCGTCCATCGTGGACGAAGAGGTCTTCCCGGCCGACAAGCTGCTGGCCGACGACCAGGTGGTCGGCTCCGGCCCGCTCATGCTCGAGTCGTGGACCAAGGGCGACCAGGCCGTGTTCAAGGCCAACCCCGCCTACACCGGTGACCGCAAGGCGCAGTCCGCGCAGGTGTACGTGAAGTACTACAAGGACGCCAGCCCGCTGCGCCAGGCCGTCGAGAACAACGAGGTGGACGTCGCCTGGCGCGAGCTCACCCCGACCGACTACGCGGACCTGACCAGCAAGGGCGCGCTCGACGTGATCCAGGGCGAGGGCTCGTCCTTCCGCTACTGGGTGTGGCAGCTCGCCACCGACGCGGGCAAGCAGAAGGCCGTCCGCCAGGCCGCCGCGTACCTGATCGACCGTGAGGCGATCGCCAAGGACTCCTACGACGGCACCGTCACCCCGGCGTACTCGATCGTCCCTGCCGGCTTCGCCGGCCACAAGGAGTCGTTCAAGGACGTCTACGGCGCTGCCCCCGACGCCGACGCGGCCAAGAAGGTGCTCGCCGACGCCGGCATCGCCACCCCGGTGAAGCTGACCATCGGCTACACCGACACCCACTACGGCCCGAACGCGGTGGACGAGGCGACGCAGCTCGCCGAGCAGCTCAACGCGTCCGGCCTGTTCGACGCCAAGACCGACCACGCCGAGTGGACGCAGTACCAGACGCTCTACAAGCAGAACGCGTACGACCTGTTCATCCTCGGCTGGTACCCCGACTTCCTGGACGCCGACAACTACCTGTCGCCGTTCATCGTCGACGGGGGCTTCTTCAAGAACCACTACTCGAACGCGGAGGTGAACAAGCTCGTCGAGCAGGAGGTGGGCGAGACCGACACCGCCAAGCGCGAGCAGATCATCGGCCAGCTCCAGGACCTCACCGCCCAGGACGTGCCGCTGATCCCGTCGTGGAACGGCAAGAACGTGGCCGTGGCGAACAAGACGATGGTCGGGGTCAAGGACACCCTGGATCCGACCTACATCTTCCGCCTCTGGTCGATCAGCAAGAAGGCCTGACCCACGCCGTCCGTCGTCCCCGGACGCCCGCTCCCCGCTGGGGGGGCGTCCGGGGCGGCGACGCCCGATTCCAGAAAGGGACCCGCGTGACCCGCGGTTCACTTCCCCGCTACATCCTCGCCCGCATCGGCCTCATCATCCCGATGATGCTGGTGCTGCTCACCATGGTGTTCCTGCTGCTGCGGGTGGCACCCGGTGACCCCGTCAGCGCCGCCGTCGGCGGCAAGCTCGACCCCGCGGTGATCGAGGCCCGCAAGGACGCGCTGGGCCTCAACCGGCCCCTGATCGTGCAGTACTTCGAGTACCTGTGGCAGGTGGCCCGGCTCGACTTCGGCCAGACGATCTCCGACAACCGGCCGATCCTCGAGATCATCCGCGACAACGGCGGCGCCACCCTCACTCTCACCATCGGTGCGTTCCTGATCGCGCTGGGCATCGGCATCCCGCTGGGCCTGGCCGCCGGACGGGCGCGCGACTCGATCCGCGACGTGGTGATCCGCGTCTTCGGCGTGGTCACCTACGCCGCCCCCATCTTCTTCGTCGGCCTGCTGATGCAGATGTTCATCGCCCGCCCGCTGGGGCTGCCGACCTCCGGCATCGCGAACCCGCGCACCCAGTTCACGGTGGCGACCAAGCCGATCACCCACATCCTGCTGGTGGACGCGGCCCTCCAGGGCAACATGGCCGCGCTCGGCGACATCCTGGTCCACCACATCCTCCCCTGCCTCACGCTGGGGCTGCTGATCTGCGGGGTGTTCATCCGCCTGGTCCGGGTGAACCTGCTGCAGACGCTCCAGGCCGACTACGTCGAGGCCGCCCGCGCGCGCGGCATCCCCGAGCGCCGGGTGGTGCGCGAGCACGCGTTCCGCAACGCGCTCGTGCCGGTCGTGACCGTCGTCGGCCTGCAGGCCGCGATGCTGCTGGGCGGAGCGGTGCTCACCGAGAACACCTTCAACTGGCCGGGGCTGGGCACCCAGCTCGTCCACTACATCGAGGCCCGCGACTACATCGGCGTGCAGGGCCTGGTCACCTTCTTCGCCGTGGTCGTGGTGCTGATCAGCCTGGCCGTGGACATCATCAACGCGCTGATCGACCCGAGGGTGAGGTACTCATGAACACCCCGTGGAGTTCTTCTCCTCCGCTCCGCTCGCCCGAACAGTTCCGCGGGGGCCCCGAGTGAAGACCCTCCTGGCCCCGTTCCGCACCACCACCGGGCTGGCCCGGTGGCTGCTCGTCTCCGGCCTGGTGCTGGTCGGGCTGTTCGTCGTGCTCGCCGTCTTCGCGCCGTGGCTGGCTCCGTACGGCTTCGCCCAGAACTCGGTGGACGGGGTGAAGTTCGTCAAGCTCTCCCCGCCCGGTCCCGGCCACCCGTTCGGCACCAACGACCTGTTCTACGACGTGCTCAGCCGGGTGATCTGGGGCGCCCAGACCGCGTTGCTGGTCGTGCTGCTCTCCGTCCTGCTCTCCGCGCTGATCGGGGTACCGCTCGGACTGCTCTCCGGCTACGTCGGTGGCTGGACCGACCGCGTCCTCGTCCTGATCATGGACGCGCTGTACGCCTTCCCGTCCCTGCTGCTGGCGATCGTCTTCTCGTTCCTGCTGAAGAACGTGCTGCCCAGCGGGGTGGTGGCCGCGGCGCTGTCGCTGACGGTGATCTACATCCCGCAGTACTTCCGGGTCGTCCGCAACACGGCGGTCAGCGCCCGCGAGGCCACCTACGTGGAGGCAGCCCGGGCCCTCGGCGCGCCGAACAGCACGATCATGGGCCGCTACCTGTTCAGCAACGTGATCCAGTCGGTGCCGGTGATCGGCACCCTCAACGCCGCGGACGCCATCTCGACGCTGGCCGCCCTCGGCTTCCTCGGCCTGGGCATCCAGCCGCAGGACGCCGCGGAGTGGGGCTTCGACCTCAGCCGCGCACTGGACGACGCCGCGTCCGGAATCTGGTGGACCGGCCTGTTCCCGGGCCTGGCGATCGTCCTGCTGGTCACCGGCCTGACCCTGGTGGGCGAGGGATTGAACGAGACGGTGAACCCGACCCTCCGCAAGCGCCGGTTCGCCACGGTGACCCTGCCGCCCAGGACATCGCCCGACGCCGAGGCGGTGGTCGCATGAGCGAGACGGTGATCGACGCCACCGGCCTGCGGATCTGGTACGGCACCCCGCGCGGCCCGGTGCGCGCGGTGGACGGCGTCTCCTTCTCGGTCGGACGCGGCGAGATCCTCGGGCTCGTCGGCGAGTCCGGCTGCGGCAAGTCCACGCTCGGCCGCGGCCTGCTGGGGCTGCTGCCCGAGGGCGCGCGGATGGACGGGCGCCTCGACTTCCAGGGCGAGGACCTGCTGGCGATGTCGGCCAAGGAGCGCTTCACCCGGCGGGGACGGGACCTGGCGATGATCTTCCAGGAGCCGCTCACCCGCCTGAACCCGCTGATGCGGATCAGCGAGCACTTCACCGAGACCCTGCGCACCCACCACCCGAAGATGTCGCCGGCCGAGATCGAGACCCGCTCGCTCGACGTGCTGCGGCTGATCGGCATCCCGCCCTCGCGCTGGAAGGCCTACCCGCACGAGTTCTCCGGCGGCATGCGCCAGCGGCTGATGATCGCGCTCGCGCTGGTGCTGCGTCCGGCGTTCGTGGTGGCCGACGAGCCCACGACGGCGCTCGACGTGCTCGTCGAGGCGCAGATCATCAAGCTGCTGCACGACCTCCGCGAGAACTTCGACACCTCGCTGCTGCTGATCACCCACAACCTCGGCATCATCGCAGAGGCCTGCGACCGGGTGGCGGTGATGTACGCGGGCAAGATCGTCGAGATCGGCGACGCGCGGACGGTGTTCGCCGACCCCCGGCACCCCTACACCCGCGAACTGCTCCGCTCGACGATCACGCTGGCCACGGACGGGCTGCACTCGATCCCCGGCGCCCCGCCGGACCTCGTCTCGCCGCCGTCCGGGTGCCACTTCCACCCCCGCTGCCCGGACGCGATGACGGTCTGCCCGCTGCGCCAGCCGGCCATGCTGTCCCGCGACGGGCGCCCGGTCGGGGTGGGCACGAACGACGTGGCCTGCTGGGCCGCCAACCCGGCCGGCCTCTCCGAGTCCGAGCGGGCCCCGCTGGCGCGAGAGGAGCTGTCCGTTGCCGACGAAGCCTGACACCGGCGACCCCGTCCTCCAGGTCGACGACCTGAAGATCCACTTCGCGCTGCGCGGCAGCGGGCTGGCCCGGCTGCTGGGCCGCGACACCGGCACCGTGAAGGCCGTGGACGGGGTGAACCTCGATCTCGAGCGCGGGGAGGTGCTGGGCCTCGTCGGCGAGTCCGGCAGCGGCAAGACAACCCTCGGTCGCGCCATGCTCGGCCTCGTCCCCGCGACCGGCAGCATCCGCCACCACCCCGGCGACGGCTCGCCGACCACCGACATCGCGGGCCTGCGGGGTGCCGCGCTGCGACACCGGCGCACCCGGCTCCAGATGGTCTTCCAGGACCCGCACGCCGCGCTCAACCCGTCCATGGACATCGAGACGGCGGTCGGGCACCCGCTGGTGATCCACAAGCGGGCCTCGGGTGCCGACCTCCGGGCCCGGGTGGTGGCGGCGCTCGAGCGGGTCGGTCTCGCACCGGCGGAGCAGTTCCTCGGCAAGTACCCCTCGGACCTGTCCGGCGGCCAGAAGCAGCGCGCGGTGATCGCGCGGGCGATCATCCTCGACCCCGAGGTGCTGATCGCGGACGAGCCGGTGTCGATGCTCGACATGAGCGTGCGGGCGAAGATCCTCCAGCTGATGCTCGACCTGAAGGACCAGCTGGGCCTGACCTACGTCTACATCACCCACGACCTCGCGACGGCGAAGTTCTTCTGCGACCGGGTGGCGATCATGTACCTGGGCCGGGTCGTCGAGATCGGGCCGACCGAGGAGATCTTCGCCAACCCCCGCCACCCGTACACGCAGGCGCTCCTGCGGGCGATCCCCGACATGGACCCGAACACGCCCTTCGCGCGCGACCTGCCGCGTGGCGAGATCCCGGACGCGGCGCGCCCGCCGCGGGGGTGCTCGTTCCACCCGCGCTGCCCGCTGGCCACCGCGACCTGCGGGTGGGAGCCCCGCGACCTGAAGGCGCTGGTGGAGGAGCACTGGACGCGCGTGCCGGTGGCGCAGTACGAGCGCGAGCACGCGCTGGTGGGCGGCCTGGCCGACCTCGACCACAGCGAGGGACGCGCCGTCGTCACGCCGCGCGGGGGCACCGTCGCCGACGTCGAGGCGATGTTCGACCGCATCCGGACGGAGAACTCCGCCGAGCCGCTGTGGCGCGGCGTGGCGTCGACGACCGCGACCGCGGAGGGCCTGGTGTTCGAATTCGTGCCGAGCGACGAGGTGCTGCTGCGGGCCTCCGGCCCCAGCGAGGTGGCCTGCGTGCTCTACCCGCCCGAGGGCGCGGCCGCGCACACGTAGTCGAGGAACGCGGGGTCGTCGGACGCCAGCCGGCCGACGACGTCCCCGCCGTCGCAGGTGAGCAGGTCGACGACAGCCCGCCCGTCGGCGACGGCCCGCAGCGCCCACCCGGCGCCGGCCGCCTCCCAACGGCGCAGCGCCGGGAGGGCGTCCGCACCGTCGGCCAGGGTCTCCCGGCCCCCGCTCATCGCCGGCATCCGGTCCTCCCCGCGCTCAGGCCGGCGGCAGCTGGTAGCCGGGGGTCGACAGCGACAGCGCGACCTCGTCCTCGGTCATGTCGGCGGGGATCTCCTCGAACAGCGGGGTCGAGAGGTAGCGCTCGCCGGTGTCGGGCAGCATGCACAGCACGACCGCGCCCGGCTCCGCACGTTCGGCCACCTGCCGCGCCACCGCGAAGGTCGAGCCGCCAGAGATGCCGGTCAGGATCCCCTCCCGCGCCGCCAGCTCGCGCGCCCAGCGGATCCCGTCCGCCCCTGCCACCGGGACCAGCTCGTCGACGTAGTGCTCGTCGAGGGACTCCTGGAGCACCTTGGGGATGAAGTCGGGGGTCCACCCCTGGATCGGGTGCGGCTCGAAGGCGGGGTGACCGGACGCGGGCGCGCCGTCCGCGTCGCGCGCCTGCGGGGTGCCGCTGCCCACGAGCTGGGCGTTCGCCGGCTCCGACAGCACGATCCTCACCTCCGGACGCTCGCGGCGCAGCACCCGGCCGACGCCGGTGACCGTGCCGCCGGTGCCGTAGCCGGTGACGAAGTAGTCCAGCCGCGACCCGGCGAAGTCGTTGACGATCTCGCGGCCGGTCGTCGCCTCGTGGATGTCGGCGTTGGCCTCCGTCTCGAACTGGTGGGCGAGGAACCAGCTGTGGGCCTCGGCGAGCTCGACGGCCTTGCGGTACATGCCGAACCCCTTCTCCGCCCGCGGTGTGAGCACCACCTTCGCGCCCAGCATGCGCATGAGCCGGCGCCGCTCGACGGAGAAGCTGTCGGCCATGGTGACCACGAGCGGGTAGCCCTTCTGCGCGCACACCATGGCCAGGCCGATGCCGGTGTTGCCGCTGGTGGCCTCCACCACGGTCTGCCCGGGTTGCAGGGTGCCGCGGCGCTCGGCGTCCTCGATGACGTTGATCGCGAGGCGGTCCTTGACCGAGGCGAGCGGGTTGAAGTACTCCGCCTTCACATAGATCGTGACGCCCTCGACGCCGAGGTTGTTGATCCGCACCACCGGGGTGTCGCCGACCGTCTCAAGGATGCTGTCGAAGCGCCGTCCCCGACCCTGAGTGGTCCTCGTCGTCGCTGGTGTCGCCATGGGAGCCCCCGTCCTCGCCGGTGTGCCGGGCACCGTCCCCGGCCCTCTTCCCACCTAACGCCCCGCAGCGGGGGACCTCCATGCGCACCCTTGCCTACGAGGGCGCGTGCGGACGGGTCAGTCGACCAGACCCGCTGCCAGGGCTGCCGGGGCTGAGGGCGCCAGCGGAAGGCGCTGGAGGAGCACGGCGTGCACCGAGTGGTAGAGGTCCGGACGTCCGGGCCACACCGTGCCGGCCGGCCGGTTCTCGCCGTCGAGCTCGTGCACCCAGGCGCCGTCGGCGCCGATGAGGTAGCGCTGCGCGTAGTCCCAGCACCGCCGGTACCAGTCCTCGTAGGCGTCCTCGCCGGTCACGCGGGCCAGCGCGGCCGCCGCGGAGATCGCCTCCGCGACCACCCAGTGCATGCGCTGGGTCACCACGGGACGGCCCTCCCAGTCTGTGGTGTAGACGAACCCGTCGGCACCGTCGGCGTGCCAGCCGTCGGCCACGGCCCGGGCGAACAGCTCCTTCGCCCCCTCCAGCAGGCCGGACGGCGCGGCCTCGCCGAGCGCCGCCCGCACGTGCAGGGCGAGCCGCGCCCACTCCAGGCCGTGCCCGACCGTCGCGCCGTAGGGCTCGAACGGGTGGTCGGGCTGGTCGCGATGGTGCTCCAGCAGCGGCGTCCACTCCTGGTCGAAGTGCTCCGGAATCCGCCACTGGTTGCCGGCGGCCCACCCGAGGACGGTCGCGGTGATCCGGCCCGCCCGCTCACGCCAGCGGACGTCGCCGGTGGCGTCGGCCGCGGCGAGGAGGGCCTCGACCGAGTGCATGTTGGCGTTGACGCCGCGGTAGCCGGACACCGTCGCCCAGTCCTCGCTCGCCGAGTCCAGGTGCAGCCCGGGGCCGTCCTCCCAGAACCGCCGGTCGAGCACGGCCAGGGCCTCGTCCAGCAGCGCACGCGCCCCCGGCAGGCCGGCCACGGCCGCCGAGGCGGAGGAGAACACCACGAAGGCGTGGGCGTAGCCGGCCTTGGTGCCGTCCCGCTCGTCGGGACGGGGCCCGACGCTCGCGTACCAGCCGCCGTGCGCGTCGTCGTGCAGCGGCCCGGTGAGGCCCTTCAGCGCGGCCGCGGCGAGGTCGCGGCACCCCGGCAGCCCGGCGAGGTGGCCGAGGGAGTAGACGTGGAGCATCCTCGAGGTGATCCAGGTGTGGACCGGCCGCGAGGGGTCTGGCACCCCGCCGTCGCCCAGGTAGTGGGCGCCGCCGTCGGGGTGCGGGAAGCGCCGGGCGAACCGGAGCTGGGCCGCCAGCTGCTCACGCAACCATCCCTGGTGATCGGGCAGCCCGATCCACCTCGTCCCCGTCATCGGGTCCTCCCATCCTGCGACCTGCGTCCTGCGGACCATCTTGGCCCCATTCCCGCCCGTCCGCCTGCATCCCCTGTGATCGTGGATGGTCGCCCGGGCCACAGCGGCGTCGCCGCGACAGGAGGACGCCGCTCAGTGACGGGCGAAGTACCAGTGGTCGAAGGCGCCGGAGAGCTCCAGGAAGGACGCGTCCAGCCCGGCGTCCGTCCCGGGCCGGGGCTCCACGGTGCTCACCGTCGCCGGCCGCCACAGGTCGCGCACCTGCGCCACGCTCGCCCCGTGCAGGACGGCGGACGCCTGCACGCAGGCCCCTCGTGCGGTCGCCTCGGGGGCGTCCACCGTGGTCACCGCCTGGCCGCAGCGGTCGGCGATGAACTGGCGGTAGGCCAGCGAGCGGGCGCCACCGCCGACGGCGAGGACCCGCCCGGTGATCGGCTCGCCGGCGAGTTCCTGGAGCGTCTGCATGCCGCGCACCATCCCCTGCACCACGCCGTCGTACGCCGCGCGCGCGAGGTCCTCCCGCGAGGTGTCCGAGCGCAACCCCGCCAGCACACCGGCCGACCCCGGACGCATCGGGCTCCGCTCCCCGTCGAGGTAGGCGAGCAGCACCGTCGCACCGGGGCCACCGGCGAGCGCGAGCTGGTCGAGCCCGTCCAGGTCGGTGCCGAGCAGGTGGGCGAACCGGTCGGTCACCTTCGTGCAGTTCAGCGTGCAGACCAGCGGCAGGTACCCGCCGGTCGTGTCGCACACGTAGTCGACCGACCAGCTCCGCCGCGCGGGCAGGTCCGCGGGGGTGAAGACGACGCCCGAGGTGCCGAGGCTGAACGCCACCTCCCCCCTGGCCAGGCCCATCCCGACGGCGGCCAGGTGCTGGTCACCCCCGCCCGGCCCGACGACCACCGAGCCACCGAGCCCCAGCTCCGCGGCGACGGCGGGCAGCACCCGTCCCGCCGGCGCCTCGGGGCCCAGCACCGTGGGGAACGCCGACTCCCAGTCCACCGCGTCGCTGACGTGCGTGGCGAGCAGGTCGGCGCGGAACCGGCCCTGGTCGGCGGAGTAGAACCCGGTGCCCGACGCGTCCGACCGGTCGGTGACGTGCGCGCCGGTGAGCGCGAACGTCAGCCAGTCGTGCGGCACCATCAGCCGCCGGATGCGGAGCAGGTTCTCCGGCTCGTTGCGCGCCACCCAGGCCAGCTTTGCGATCGTCAGCGCCGGGTTCAGCGGGAGCAGCACCTCCTCGACCCACGACTCCTGAGCCCGTTCGGCGAGCAGGCGCTCCACGTCCGGGGCGGAGGTGGTGTCGTTCCACAGCTTGACCGCCCGGATCTCGCGGTCGGCGTCGTCGAGCGCGACCAGCCCGTGGCACTGTGCGCCGACGCTGATCGCGCTGATGCACGACGCGTCGCGGCCGGCATCGGAGCAGGCGAGCGCCAGCGCCCGCCGGAAGGCGTCCCACCAGGCCGCGGTGTGCTGCTCGCTCACCGGCGGCGTGGTCGGGGGGTGCGGCGCCCGGCCGGTTCCCAGCAGGACGCCGCTGTCTGCGTCCCTGAGTTCCACCGTGCAGGACTGGGTGGAGCTGTCGACTCCGGCGACGACGGGCATGATCGGTGGATCCTAGTCGGGCAGGGGGGCCGGCAGGGAGCCCATCGCGTCCGGCAGCCCCTCGAGCTTGCCGACGGCCCCGAGCGGGTGGGTGAAGACGACCTCGGACCAGGTGTACCCCCGCATCCGCATCAGCGCGACGGCGAGGCAGTCGCCCCAGACCGCGTGCATCAGGGTCGAACCCATCGCGATGAGGTTGCCTGGGTCCACCTGGTCACCCACCCCGAAGACCTGGACGTGGTCGGACAGCCGCGCCAGCTGCGATTCCGGCTCGCTGGTGAGGGCGACCACCTTGACCCCGCGCTCGCGGGCACGCGCGCACAGGTTGTTGATCTCGTCGGACTCCCCGCCCTTGGAGATGGCGATCAGCACGTCCCGCTCGCGCAGCGCGCCCATCGTGCCGTGGAGGGCGTCCGAGGGTTGCATGAACACCGACGGCGTGCCGCTGACCGAGAACAGGTGGGCCATCCGGCGGGCAATGGTGCCCGAGGTGCCCGAGCCCGTCACGAAGACCTTGCCCGTGCAGCCGTAGAGCAGCGCGACGATGTCGTCGGTCACGTCGTCGAAGACGTCGACGACGGCCTGGACGGCGCCCGCCTCGATCGCGATCCGCTCCCTGGCGAGGCCGAGGAATTCCTGGTTCATGATTCCTTTCCGTTCTGTCGGGGCGGCCTCAGGCCGCTTCCCATGCGCTCTGCCGCAGGCCCTGGACGGTGAGGTCGGACGCGGCAACCTCGCGACCGTCGCAGGAACCGAGGACGAAGGTGACCACCTCGTCCGCGACCTCGAGGATCTCCTCCTCCTCGCTGGACACCATCACCACGGCCAGCCCCTCGTCGTGGGCCAGGGAGCGCAGCAACTGGTGGATCTCGGCCTTGACGCCGATGTCGACGCCCTTGGTGGGCTCGTCCAGCAGCAGCACGCGGGGCTTCTGCGCGAGGGCCCGGGCGAGGAGGACCTTCTGCTGGTTCCCGCCGGACAGCGTGACCACCGGTGCGTGGATGTCGCCCCGGATGCCGAGCTGGGTGAGGAGGTCCGTGGCGACCGACCGGAGCCGACGGTGGTCGAGCAGGCCGCCGCGGGTGTACTGGCGCACCACCGGGAGCACCACGTTGGTGATGGAGGTGAGGCCGGGGACGATGCCGTCGATCTTGCGCTCCTCCGTGAGGTACACCACGCCGTGACGCTGGGCGTCCGCGGGGCCGCCCGGCCGGTAGTCCCGGTCGAAGAGGCTCACCGAGCCGCCGGAGGTGGGCAGGAGCCCCACGAGCGTGCGCAGGAACTCGGTGCGACCGGAGCCGACGAGCCCGTAGATCCCGAGAATGCGGCCCTCCCTCGCCTCGAGGTCGACCCCCTTGAGCTGGTCGTTGCGCAGCCCTCTCACCGAGAGGGCGACGGCGTGCTCGCCGGCACCGGCCCCGGTGGCCAGACCCGTCGCGGCCGGCACCCGGCGCTCGGGGAGTTCCGAGCCGGCGATGGCCGTGATCACCTCGGACCGGTTGACGCGGTCGGTCGGGCCCTCGATCTGCACCCGCCCGTTCACCAGGGCGACCACCTCGTCGGAGATCGCGAACAACTCGTCGAGCTTGTGGTTGATGAACATGATGCCCAGGCCCTCGTCCGTCGCCAGGCCCCGGACGAGCCGCAGCAGCGGCTCGACCTGTTCACCCTCCAGGCTGGTGGTCGGCTCGTCGAGCAGCAGGAACCTGGCGTTCCTCGAGGTCGCGATGGCGATCTCCAGCAGCTGGCGGGTGGCCACCGGGTAGTCGCCGACCCTGCGGGCGGCGTCCACCGGGATCTGGAACCGGTCGATCAGCGCCTGGGCGGCCTCGCGCATGGCCACCTTGTCGAGCCGGCCGCCCCGCCGGAGCTCACGGCCGAGGAACGTGTTCTCGGCGACCGTGAGGTTGGGCAGGAGCGACAGCTCCTGGTAGACCGTCGAGACGCCGGCCTGGATGGCCGTCGCAGGTGAGTGGAAGGACACCCGTTCCTCGCCGAGGAAGAGCTCGCCGCCGTCGGGCTGGTAGGCGCCCGAGAGCACCTTCAGCAGCGTCGACTTGCCGGCCCCGTTGTGCCCGACCAGGCCGACCACCTTGCCGGCGGTGACGGTCAGGTCGACCCCGTCGAGAGCGGGGACGCCGGCGAAGAGCTTGCGGATCCCCACGGCGCGCAGCACGTCAGCCACGTCGCCCACCTCCTTGTCTCACCTGCGACGGCCCGTCCGGATCAGCCGACGAAGCCCGCGCCCGGGGTCTCGGGCTTGACGAACATCTTCAGCGGACGCAGGATCTCGGGCTGCACCTCGCCGCCGCCCTTCCAGCCGGAGATCTGCTGGACGACGCGGCGTCCGTAGTCCTCGGGCTCCTGGGCCACGCACGCCGGGTAGGAGTCGGTCAGCGGCTCCTCGGCCGCGCAGAAGCCGTAGACCTTCACGTCCTTGCCCTCGGTGGCCTGGATGGCGCCGTAGGCGGCCGGGCCGGTGGAGGCGAAGATGACGTTGATCTCGGGGTGGCCCTGCATCATCTCGGAGGTGACCTTCAGCGAGTCGTCCGGCTTCACGTTGCCGTCGACCTTGGCCACGACCTTGGCGTTGGGGTTGGAGCTCATGCCCTCGGTGAAGCCCTCGTCGCGGATCACGACCGGGCGCTCGTCCGGCTCGGTGACGAACCCGATGTTGAGGGTGGCGTCCGCGCCGAGGTCCTTCAGGATCTGCTCTGCGGTCTGCTGGCCGCCGGCCTTGTTGTCCGCGCCGAGGTACTGCATGATCGTCGCGCCCTGGGCCTTCAGGGCCTCCTCGTCCACGATCACGTTCACCGTGAACACCGGGACGCCGGCGTCGTTGGCCGCCTTGACGATGGCGGCGGCGGGCTCGGACTTCACCGCGTTGAGCGCGAGGGCGCACGGCTTCTTCTGCAGCATCGCCTGCACCTGGGCGAGCTGGTTGGCGTCGTCGTCGTTCGCGACCTGCACCTCCACCTTGAACCCGGCGGACGCGCCCTCCTCCTCGAAGCCCTTCTTCATGGCTACGTAGTAGGGGTTGGTGAGGTTCGGCAGGGCGACGGCCAGGTAGGGCTGGGCGTCGGAGCAGGCCGCGGGCTTGGCGGCGCCCGCGGCCGTCCCGCTCGCCGGGGCCGAGCTGGCCGCCCCGGTGTTGAGGCCGCCGCACCCGGCGAGGAGGACCGCCAGCGCGGCGGCTCCCGTGATGGCAGGGATCTTCCAGTTGAGCATCTTTGCTTCTCCTATCGGTTGTGTTGCTCGCCCCGGGTGACCCCTGGGCTGTCGAGGGACGGGGAGGGGCCCGCGGCACCCTCCGGTGCGAGGGGCGGTGGGGCAGCGGCGGGGGCGAACAGGCGCCGGAGGCCCTCGGCGAGGGTGATGCGGCGACGCATGGCGTCGAGGCTCACGCCGAGGAGGATGATCACGCCGATGACCAGGGGCTGCCAGAAGCTGTCGACGCCGACGACGTTCATGCCGTTCGACACTGTGGCGATCAGGATCGCGCCGAGCAGGGCGCCCACGATCGTGCCGATGCCGCCGAACAGGCTGACGCCGCCGACCACCGCAGAGGCGATGCTGTAGAACTGCTCGTTCCCCGAGCCCGCGGTGGGGTAGCCGACCATCAGCCGGCTGGTCGTGATGACGCCGCCGATGCCCGCGCAGATGCCCGAGATGGCGTAGACCATCAGGATTTTGCGCCCGATGTTCACCCCGGCGAGGCGGCTGGCGTCGGCGTTGCCGCCCACGGCGTAGATGTGCACGCCGCTCGGGGTCTGGCGGAGGATCACGATGAAGACGGCGGCGGCGATCGCCAGCATGATCACCGGGATCGGGATGCCGTACAGCGAGCCGCGTCCGAACACCGCGAACATCGGGTCGGCCACGGTCACCGAGCGTGCCCCGGTCAGGATCTGCGGGATCGCGGCGGAGATGCCGTAGGTGGAGAAGGTGACGATGAACGGCGGCAGCTTGACGAAGTGGATGATCGCGCCGTTGAAGAGGCCCACGAGCAGGCCGACGACCACCGCGACGATGCCGGCCAGCCACCACGGGGCGCCCAGCTGCATCGAGATCGCGGCGAGCATGCCGGTGAGGGCGATGTTCGAGCCGACGGAGAGGTCGATGCCGCCGGTCAGCAGGACGAAGGTCTGGCCGAGGGCCAGGAACGCCACCACCGTGCCGTTGAGCATGAGGACCTGGATGTTGCCCAGGGTCATGAACTCCGGCGACAGCATCGACATGACCAGGGCGACGAGGACGAGCACCCCGAAGATGCCCATCTCCTCCGGCAACCGACGCCGTTTCGCCATTCCAACGCTCCTCCACCTCGAGGGTCCGACCTGACGAACATAGGCCTGAGTTCCGAACACTTGCAACATGTGTTGCGTTTTCGTGACTCGACTGTGCTAGATTGCGCTCAAATGAGCACGCAAGCAAAGACACAACGAGCGCGGGCGCGGCAGATGCTCGAGATCGCCCGCCGCTACTACCTCAACGACGAGTCGATGGTCGCCATCAGCGACCAGCTGGGCGTCAGCCGGTTCAAGGTCGCGCGGCTGCTGAAAGAGGCCCGCGACACCGGGCTCGTCCGGATCACCCTGCACACCGGCGGCGCAGAGGACGCGGAGCTCGGCGCGCGGCTGGCCGCGCACCTCGGGCTGAGCCACGCGATCGTGGTGGAGGCCTTCGGCACCCGCGAGGAGGTACGCCACATCGTGGGCGTCGCCGCAGGACGCCACCTCCAGCGGACGCTGCGGGCCGGCGAGACCCTCGGCCTGACGTGGGGACGCACGCTCACCCACATGATCGAGAGCCTGGAGAGCCTGCCCAACGTGCAGGTGCTCCAGCTGACCGGCCACGTGGGCTCGAACCTCAGGGAGAGCCCGATCGAGCTGGCCCGAAGGGCGTCCCTGATCGGCGGGAACAACGCGAAGGCGATCATGGCGCCCCTGTACGTCGACAACCTCCAGGCCGCGCAGGCGCTGCGCAACCAGCCCGACATCAAGGAGGTGTTCGACCTGTTCGACACCGTGACCACGGCAATCGCGGCCGTCGGCAGCTTCGCCCCGGCGGCCGACGGCGCCACCAACTCCCAGTTCCTCCCGCTGCTGCCGCCGGCGATGCGCGAGCGACTGCTGGCCACCGGCGCCATCGCCGAGGTGTGCGGGCTCCCGTTCCGGCCGGACGGGTCCCTCGCCGACCCCGAACTGACCGAGCACATCTTCTCGATCTCCGCCGAGCAGCTCCACCGGATCCCCCGGGTGATCGCGATCGCCTCCGACCCGAGCAAGGCCGAGGCGATCCTCGCGCTGTGGCGGGCGGACGTGATCTCCGAGCTCGTGGTGGACGCCGACCTTGCCGAGACGCTGCTCTCCGCTCCCGCCGTCCCCGCTGCCGGGAGCGGCCGATGAGGATCGCCGGCTCGCTGTGGTCGGTGCCGGTCGACGCGCGGGCGCACCGCCTCGCCACGGCGGTGGCCGCCGGGCTGCCCGTCGTGCACTGGGACGCCAGCGACGGCCGGTTCGCCGCGCCCGGGGGGTTCAGCCCGAGCACCGCCGGCCGGCTGCTGGCGTCCGCGCCGCCCGTGGAGTCGGAGGCCCACCTGATGTCGCACGCCCCCGCACCGGAGGTGCCCGCCTGGGCGGAGCTCTGCACCACGATCGTCGTCCCGCTGGAGGTCGACGGCGCCCCGGCAGCGGTCGCGGCCATCGAGGCGCGGGGGGCGCGGCCGGCGCTGGCGGTCTCGCTCGGCACCCCGCTGGAGCAGGTGCCCTCCGGGCTCCCCGTCCTGCTGATGGCGATCACCCCCGGCGAGGCCGGAGCGCCGTTCGACCCGGCCGTGCTCGACCGCGTCCGGCGCCTCAGGGACCGGGGGCGCAACCCCCTGGTCGGGGTGGACGGGGGCGTCGGTCCGGGCCAGTTCGCCGCCCTCGCCGAGGCCGGCACGCAGTGGCTGGTCAGCGGTACCAGCCTGTTCCAGGCGCCGGACCCCGGGGCCTGGCTCGAGGCGTGCCGGCAGTCCGTCCCGGAGGGATAGCCGGCGAGGGGCGCTCAGCTCCAGAGGCGGTGGTAGGCGTTGATCGCCGGCTGCCCGCCGAGGTGGGCGTACAGCACCGTCGCGTCGCGGGGGATCTCCCCGGTGGAGACCAGGTCGATCAGACCGGCGAGCGACTTGCCCTCGTAGACCGGGTCGGTGATCATCGCCTCGAGCTGGGCGCCGAGCCGGATCGCCTCCATCGTCGACTCCACGGGGATGCCGTAGAGCTCGCCGGCCCAGCCCTCGAGCACCTGGATCTCGTCGTCGCGCAGGTCGCGCCCGAGCTCGATGAGCGCCGCGGTGTCGCGGGCGATCCGGGCCACCTGGTCGCGGGTCTTCGCCAGCGTCGCGGACGCGTCGATGCCGAGCACGCGGCGCTTCACCCCGGTCAGGTCCTCGAGGGCGGCGAACCCAGCGATCATCCCGGCGTGGGTGGAGCCGGTCACCGTGCACACCACGATCGTGTCGAAGAAGACCCCCAGCTCCTTCTCCTGGGCGGCGACCTCGAACGCCCAGTTGGCGAAGCCCAGCCCGCCGAGCGGGTGCTCCGAGGCGCCGGCGGGGATCGGGTAGGGCGTTCCGCCGGCCGCCTCCACCTCGGCCAGGGCGTTCTTCCAGGAGTCCCGGATGCCGATGTCGAAGCCGGCGGGGTCGAGGCGGGAGTCCGCGCCGAGGATGCGCGAGAGCAGGATGTTGCCGACCTTGTCGTTCACCGGGTCGTCCCACGGCACCCAGTGCTCCTGCACCAGGCGGCACTTCAGGCCGAGGTGCGCGGCGACCGCAGCCACCTGCCGGGTGTGGTTGGACTGGTAGCCGCCGATCGAGACCAGCGTGTCGGCTCCGGAGGCGAGGACGTCGGGGACGATGTACTCCAGCTTGCGCACCTTGTTGCCGCCGAACGCCAGGCCGCTGCTCACGTCCTCGCGCTTGGCCCACACCTGCGCGCCGCCGAGGTGGCTGCTCAACCTTCGCAGCGGGTGGACGGGGCTCGGCCCGAAGGTGAGGGGGTGGCGGGGGAAGTCGTGGAGCTTCATCAGGACCCTTTCGTGGAGTGCAATATATTGCGCATCGCACGCGTAGGATGTCAACGCCACGATCGAGGAGGACGCATGCCCGTGCCCGCCGAGCGAGGGATCCACCAGCGGCGGCTGCTGCGGGACGAGGTCTACGGCGTGCTCAGGGACGCGATCGTCCAGGGCCGGTTCACGCCGGGCGAGCAGCTGCGGGACGCGGAACTCAGCGCCTGGCTGGGAGTCTCCCGCACGCCGATTCGCGAGGCGCTCCTTCGCCTCGAGCGCTCGGGACTGGTCCGGGCGACCCCGGGACGGTCCACCGTCGTCGCGCCGGAGGACGCCGCGTCCGTGCGGGACGCGCAGCAGGTGGCGGCGGAACTGCACGCGCTCGCCGTCCGACTCGCCACCGGACGCATCGACACCGCCGGCCTCACCGCGATGCGGGAGGCCAACCGTGCCCTGCGCCACGCGCTGTCCGCCGGCGACGTCCCCGGAGCACTCGCTGCCGACGACGCCTTCCACCGGCTTCCCGTCGACGCCTGCGGGAACCGGCTCGTCGCGAACCAGCTGGAGGAGGTCACCGCGACGCTGCGGCGCTCGGAGTACCTGCACTTCGGCTCCCTCACCGGTGCGGACTCCCCCGACCAGCACGACGCGATCGTGGCCGCCATGGAGTCCGGGGACGGCGAGCGCGCCGCCGACCTCACGCGCCGGAACTGGCTCCGCCTCGCGACGTAGACCGGTCACACGGCAGAAGGGCTCGCGGCCACCGGCCTCTCACCGGATCCGTGATCATCTTCGGCAGTACCCCGGCCGGATGCTCGGACGACCTCTACGCCGACATGGTTTCGTTCGCCCGCTCGGCCGGGCTCCCGGTCGTCCTCGACGCCGGCGGCGCCCCGTTCGCCCGCGCGCTCGGCGCGCGTCCCAGCGTGGTGAAGCCCAACGGGGACGAGCTCGCCGCGTGGCGGCCGCTGCGCACCCGCGCACGGGCGTGTTCGACCCGCAGCTCGCCGCCTCGTTCGAGGTTCCCGTAACCACCGTGGAGGAGCCCTGATGACCCGTCGCCCAGCAGAGCCCGGGCACGCCCGGTGAAGGCCTCGCTGCGCGCACTCGCCGCGGCCCGCGTTCGTCGACGCCACGGGCGTCGACCTGCTCGCCGTTGCCGTCGGCTCGTCCCACGCGATGAACACCCGGGACGCCCGGCTCGACGTGGACCTGATCGGGGCGATCGGCGCGCGGGTCCCCGTCCCGCTCGTGCTGCACGGATCGTCGGGAGTGCCGGACGACGGCCTGAGGGCCGCGATCGCGGCCGGGATCAGCAAGGTCAACGTGGCCACCCACCTCAACGGCGTGCTCACCCGGACCGTCCGGGGGACCCTGGCCGACGACCCGGCCCTGGTCGACCCCCGGCGGTGGATGGGGCCGGCCCGGGACGCCGTGGCGGACGAGGCCTACCGGCTGCTGCGGCTGTTCGCCGGCGAGTAGGCCGGCGCGGTCACGCCCGTGGCAGCCGCTCGCGGCCAGGCCCAGGCGGAGCGCAGGATGAGGGCCAGCAGCAGCACCTCGATCCCGATGGAGATGCCGTAGAAGCCGGCCCACCCCCACGTCGCACCTGCTGCGTTGAACACCGAGTAGGGGATCAGCAGCGAGGCGACGACGAGGTTCGTGACGCGGTTCCACCGGGCGGGCAGCGTCACGGAGAGCACCACCATCAGAGCCGGGATCGACACGGACACGAGGAAGATGGTCAACAGCGTCGAGCTGATGTCGAACCTCCAGACGAGACCATCGAGGATGCCGTCGACAACGCCGGGCTTGTAGAAGTTGAGGATGTCGACGTAGACGTAGAGGAACATGAAGCTGGTCCAGGCGGCGGCGAGCCTGGCCTGCACGGGGATTGCCGGGGTGTCGGGCAGGGTCGCGGGTGTGGTTCGGATGGTCATCGGTACTTCCTCCTTCAGGAGCGGCCCCTCCACCACATCGGAGGAGAGGCCGGGCAGGACAGGTCAGGGTGGGGTCGTTCTCGTCGATCCGGTCCTCAGAGGGTGATCACCACCTTCCCCCGGGTGTGGCCGTCCGCGACGTGGCCGAGGGCGTCGGCTGCCTCGCCGAGGACGTAGGTGCGGTCGATGAGGGGCTGGACCTGCTTCGTCGCGAGCAGGTCGGCCAGAGTGAGCAGGTCCGTGCGCCTGCCGCTGGACGTGAAGGGCCTCAGTTGCTGCGGGGTGAAGCCGGACAGCAGCCGGGCCTTCAGTATCCGGGGGATGGGGCCGAGCCAGCGGCCGCCGCGTCCGCTGTTGGGGATGAGGGTGCCGGCGGGCGTCAGCACCCGGCGGACGGCCGCGAGGGGGCTGGCCTCCACGTTGTCGAGGATCACGTCGTAGCGCTCGTGGCCGCTGGTGACGTCGGTCCTCGTGTAGTCGATGACGTGGTCGGCCCCGAGTGATCGGACCAGGTCGAGGTTGCGGGTGCTGCACACCCCCGTGACCTCGGCACCGAACGCCTTGGCGAGCTGGACGGCGAACGAGCCCACGCCGCCCGACGCGCCCGTGACCAGCACCCGCTGGCCCGGTCGGATCCGCGCGATGTCGCGCAGTGCCTGCAGCGCCGTCATGGCCGACGTCGGTACCGCTGCCGCGTCCACGTCAGAGAGGTTTTCGGGCACGGGAACGAGGTTGTCCGCCGGGACGCAGGCGTACTCGGCGAGCGCTCCAGCGGTAACCCAGCCGAACACCCGGTCGCCCGGACGCAGGCCGGTGACGTCCGTCCCGACCGCTGCCACCACGCCGGCGAGGTCCCTGCCGGGGATGCCGAGACGCGGTCGGCGCAGCCCGAACACCAGGCGCACCACGTACGGCTCACCGGTCATGACGAAGTAGTCGCCCGGATGTACCGACGCCGCGCCCACCTGGACGAGCACCTCGCCGCGGCCGGGCGACGGGACGCCGACCTCGGCCAGCCCGAGCACGGAGACCGGACCGTAGCGGTGCTGGACGACGGCCCGCATCGTCGCCGCGCCGGCCGGGTCGGGCCCGCGCCCCAGGCGCGCTCCGAGGTGCGGCTGCTGTTCGGTTCCCATCGGGCCTCCTCACGTCCGGGCCGCGGCTCCCGCGACTCGTACACTGTACGTCGTACGCTGTACTATGCACGTACGCTGTACGATCGTCAAGCCGTACATGCGAGGAGGACTGTGTCTGCCGAGGGACAACACGACGTCACGTCGGGCGCGGGGCTGAGCAGGCGGCGGGTGGTGCTCGAAGCCATCCGACTCGCCGACAACGAGGGGGTCGACGGGCTGAGCATGCGCCGGCTGGCCGGCGCGCTGGGCGCCGGCGCCATGTCGCTCTACCACTACGTGAAGAGCAAGGACGAACTCCTGGACGCCATGATCGATCTCGTGTTCGAGGAGATCGACCTCCCACCGGAAGACGTCGACTGGCAGGCGGCGATGCGGCGACGGTCGGAGTCCGCCCGGCAGGTCCTCGCCCGCCACCGGTGGGCGATCGGCCTGATGGACGCGCGGACGTCGCCGGGCCCCGCCCACCTCCACCACCGCGAAGCGGTCACCGCGTGCCTGCGGAGGGCCGGCTTCCCGGTCCTGATGGCCACCCACGCCAACTGGCTGCTGGACAGCTACGTCTACGGTTTCGCCCTTCAGGAGGCCAGCCTGCCGTTCGACTCCGCCGACCAGCTCGCGGACATAGTCGAGGACGTCTACCTTCCCCAGCTTCCGCCCGACCAGTTCCCCTACCTCAACGAGTCCGCCGCAGCGCTCGTCGCCGCCGGCTACGACCCGGCAGATGAGTTCGGATTCGGCCTCGAACTCATCCTTGCCGCCCTCGACCCCCTGAGGACCCGTCCCGACGAGGCCGCCGCCGGCCGCTGACCGCTGCCGCCCCTCGCCGACGCCCCCGAAGCCACCCGGTCAGGCCGCGAGGTGGGCGCGCAGACTCGCGACGGCGGGGGCGAACACCTCGCTGGCGAAGAAGCCACGCCAGTAGTCCAGCTTGTCGGCCTCGCTCTCGAAGTCGGCCCACCACTCCACGAAGCAGCGGTCGCCGTCCGTGATCGGGGTCAGTTGCAGGGTGGCCACGTAGTCGGTCACCGGGAAGGGCGCCGGCTCGCAGAACTCGTAGACGCAGCGGTGGTTGATGTCGGACAGTTCCAGCTGGTGCTCACGGATCTCGTCGGTTCCGAAGGTGAACCGGCGGATCGCCCCCACGGTGTCGCCGGTCTTCCCGTCCTCGATCCGGCTCGCCGAGACGCTGCCGGACCACCAGGTGGCCAGGCCGTTGAAGTCCCGGGCGACCGCCCAGACCGCCTCGAGCGGGACGTCGATCGTGGTGCTGTAGTACGAACGTGCCATGGCCGGACCTCCTAGGCCTGGGTGACGGGTTGGGGGCTCTCCACCTTCCTGGGGAAGGTGAGCCAGACGTTGAAGACGCCGAGGAGACCGCCGAAGACGGCCATCAGGATCGCCCACACGGCGGCCCACAGCGGCGTGAGCGGACCGCTGACGACCTGCGGGTAGCTGCCGGTGAAGTAGATCGCCAGCACCATCGAGATGCCGTTGAAGAACGGCAGGCTTCCGTCCTGGAAGACCGTGGCCCAGCGCATCGAGTAGACCATGACCGCGACGCCGACGAAGAGGGCCACCATCACGGCGAGGTCGCCGGGGGTCACCAGCGACGGAAGGAAGGCGAGCAGCGGGATGACGGCCAGGGTGAGGCCGGTGAGGACGGCGCTGTAGGCGAAGGCCGGGATGATGGTCTTCAGCGCGGCCGGCTTCGCGCCCAGGGCGAAGTACTCCGCCCAGACGATGAAGGAGCACCAGACGGCGAAGTTCCAGCCGCCCAGCCACAGCGAGAACGGCACCGAGACGACGACGGTGATCGCGACCGCCAGCCAGAGCGGGATGGTCTCCTTGTACTGTGCTTCCTGAGTGTCAGACATGAGGGTCGTTCCTTTCGTGTGTGAAGGCTCGGCGGCGGACCGTGGCGCATGCGACTCGACGCGGTCCGCCGCACTGCCTGCGGTTCAGCGCTTGAAGGTGATGGCCTTGAAGTCCTCGGTCTGCTTGCGGATGCCGACCTCGGTCGGGAACCGCTCGATGGAGGAGGCCCCGTAGAAGCCGACGATGCCCTCGGTGTGGTCGAGCACGTACTGGGCGTCCTCTGGGTTGGCGATCGGCCCGCCGTGGCACAGGCAGAGAATGTCGGGGTTCACCGACTTGGCGGCGTCGGCGAGTTCCTGCACCTTCGCCGCCGCCTGCTCCAGGGTGAGCGCGGTCTGGGCGCCGATGGTGCCGGACGTGGTCAGCCCCATGTGCGGCACCAGGATGTCGGCGCCGGCCGCGGTCATGGCCTTGGCCTGGTCGGTGTCGAACACGTAGGGCGAGGTGAGCAGGTCGAGCTCGTGGGCCAACCGGATCATGTCGATCTCCGGCCCGTAGCCCATGCCGGTCTCCTCCAGGTTGGCCCGGAACACCCCGTCGATCAGGCCGACGGTCGGGAAGTTCTGGACGCCGGCGAAGCCGATCTCCTTGACCTGCTTCAGGAAGTAGGGCATGACCCGGAACGGGTCGGTGCCGTTCACTCCGGCCAGGACCGGGGTGTGCTTCACGACGGGCAGGACCTCGTTGGCCATCTCCATCACGATCGCGTTGGCGTCGCCGTAGGCGAGCAGGCCGGACAGTGAGCCACGGCCGGCCATCCGGAAGCGGCCGGAGTTGTAGATGACCAGCAGGTCGATGCCGCCGGCCTCCGCGGACTTGGCGGTGATGCCGGTGCCTGCACCACCTCCGATGATCGGCTGGCCGGCAGCCACCTGAGCCCGGAAGCGGGCGAGGATCTCTTGGCGTGACATGTCGCGTTTCTCCTTGTGAATCGGTTACTTGCTGGTGATGCGGTGATGCAGGGCCTCGGCCATGGCCCGTCCGAAGCCGGGGTCGTTGATGGCCTGGTCGACCTCGTGGACGACCACCGTCGAGCCGGCCAGTCCTGTGCGCAGCGCGGCGAAGAGCTGCTCGTCGGCCTCGGCGTCGCGGAACGGGGCCCCGTCCACGTCGATGGCGCTGACCCCGCGCAGAGGGATGAACAGCTCGGTGGGTCCGGTGGCGGCGGCGAGCTTGGCCGCGATCCGGCGACCCAGTTCGGCCATCTCCTGCCCCGTGGTACGCATCAGGGTCACGGTCGGGTTGTGGACGTACAGGTTGCGTCCGGCGAACTGGGCCGGGACGGTGTCCATCGGCCCGAAGTTGACCATGTCGAGAGCGCCGAGGCTGACCACCTGGGGCAGCCCGGTCGCGCCGGCGATCTCCAGCCGGTCCGGTCCGGCGGACAGCACCCCGCCGACCAGGTCATCGGCCAGTTCGGTCGTGGTGAGGTCGCAGACTCCGGCCAGCAGGCCCGACTCGACCAGCTTCTCCATCGCCCGTCCGCCGGTTCCGGTGGCATGGAACACCAGCACCTCATAACCCAGGCCGGTCAGCGTCTCGCGCGCCTCGTTGGCCGCCGGGGTGGTGACGCCGAACATGGTCACCCCGATCAGCGGCTTGTGCTCGCCGGCCGGCGCGGCGAGCCGCTTCTCGTGGGCGACGGCCATCCCGGCGATCGCGGCACAGGCGTTGCCGAGCACCATCGCAGAGATCGAGTTGATCCCGGCGACATCAACAACGGAGTACATCAGGGTGGTGTCCACCTCGCCCACGTACGGCTTCACATCGCCGGAGGCCATCGTCGAGACCAGCAGCTTCGGGAAGCCCACCGGCAACGCCTGCATCGCCGGAGCGGCGACCGACGACCCGCCCGAACCGCCGATGGCGAGCAGCGCGTGAATGCGTCCGGCCTCTGCCAGATCGCGGACGACCGCGGCGGCGCCGGTGCCCATCACCGCCATCATCTCGCCGCGATCCCGGCGCGCCCGCACCGCGGCGGCGTCCACCCCGGCCGCGGCGATCACCTGGTCGGAGCTGATGTCGGCACGCTCGCTGGTGGAGAAGGAGCCCGTGTCGATGGCGAGAGTCGCCACCCCGAGCCCGTGCAAGAGATCCAGCAGCCAGGCGTACTCCTCGCCCTTGGTGTCGAGGGTGCCCAGCAGGGCAACAGTGGCCATGTAACACTCCTTCGTGTCGCTATGGGCAACACCGTAGAAGCGCAGCGGAGGCTCGTGCCGATCCAATTCGCACCAATTGGTCCGGTGCGCCCGGGGGCGCCGGCGACATACTGAAGCGGTGCTCGCCACGCGGATGGACACCGCCGAACTCAGCCGGATGCTCGGCGGTTGGGCCGACCCGGCGGTACCCCTGCCCGAGGCTCTGGCGAGTTCACTGATCGAGCTGATCCACGCCGGCTTCATCCCTGCCGGCAGCGCGCTTCCGGCACAACGTGACTGCGCCCTGGCGCTCGGCGTCTCCCGCGCCACCGTCGTGGCCGCGTACGCGGTGCTGGAGGCGCGTGGCTACCTCGTCTCGACCCGAGGCTCCGGGAGCAGGGTCCGGTCCGGTTCCGCCAAGGCCGCCGCGCTGGTCGAAGGCCGGCTGTTCTCCTTCACCCGAACGGACGTGGACGTGATCGACCTCTCCACGGGTGCCCTTCCCGCCTCACCGGTGGTTCGGGAGACCCTGGCCGAGCCGCTGGACGAGGAGCTCCGTCCCTACCTCGACACCGACGGCTACTTCCCGGCCGGACTGCCGGTCCTCCGCCAGGCCATCGCCGAGCAGCTGAGCGGCGACGGGATCCCGACCCAGCCGCAGGAGATCCTGGTCACGTCGGGCTCCCAGCAGGCGACGTTCCTCTCGCTGCGGAGCGTGGTGGCCGCCGGAGACCTCACCCTGGTCGAGGACCCCAGCTATCGGGGCGGCCTCGAGGTACTGAAGACGCTCGGCGCCCGGATCGAAGGTGTCCGCACCACGCCCGAGGGCCTCGACCTGGCGCTGCTCGAGCGGGCGGCGGCCCGCAGGCCCACCGCGCTCTACTGCCAGACCAGCATCCACAATCCCACCGGCCAGACCATGCCCGCACGCGCCAGAGCCGAACTCGCCGGGCTCATCGCGGCGCACGGGATGCTCACCATCGAGGACTGCTGCTCCTACGACCTGACCCTGCACGGCCCTCCCGCGGCGACGCTCGCCGGGCTCGTGGACCCGGAACTGCTGATCAGCGTCGGCACCCTCTCGAAGCTCTTCTGGGGCGGCCTTCGAATCGGCTGGGTCCGCGCCTCGCAGAGCCGGATCAGGCAGCTGCTGGAACTCCGCAAGGTCGAGGACCTCGCCACCTCCGTGGTCGACCAGCTGCACGCGGTCCGGCTGCTGAAGCGGGCTGACCGGGCGCGGCACCAGCGCAGGGACATGCTCACCACCCACCTGAGCGCCACCGAGGAGGCGATCCGCGCGCACTTCCCCGACTGGACCTGGCGGGTGATCAAGGGCGGCTCAGGGCTGTGGATCGACACCCACGGTGACGCGCTGGCTCTCGCCGAGACCGCCAAGAGGGCCCGGGTGAAGCTCGCCCCCGGCCCGGGCTTCTCCGCCTACGACGGCCACCGGTCCATGCTTCGGCTTCCGGTCTGGCACGAGCCCGAGCTCCTCGAACGCGCGCTCCACCTCACGGCCACGGCGCTCAGGCACTGACCGGGAGGGCTGTCGGGTTCGTCCTCCGCGGGGCACGTGAATCAAAGAGGGCGCCGGACGCGCCCACGGCGCCATCTGACCGCCAACGGGGAGCGGGTTGTGATCAGACAAGGAGAATTCCGGAGACAAGCTGTCCAGGCGACGTGCCCCCGGCAACGTGGCGGAGGATACGAGATTCGAACTCGTGAGTACGGGGTCCGCGGCATCTGACTCGATTGAGGCGGTTTGCGGCTCGCTGACTAGGCATTTTAGTGCTCGATCGGGCCGATCCTTGAAGTCGCGAAGTGGGCTGAAGTAGGCTGTTTTCGGACTGCTAAGGGAACGCTAAGGGAACGGAATCCGGGAGGTCAACGTGCCACGGGGAGTGCCGAAGGACCCCGGCAAGAGGTGCCGAATGATCAAGGCCGACGGCTCTCGGTGCGGACTCACTGCAGCGAAGAGCAAGAAGGCGAACGGCTACTGCTACCAGCATATGGGGGAACAGAAGCGTCGGACCTGGGGAGCGATCAAGAAGCTCCGCAGCGGCTACCACGCCAGCTACGTCGGCCCCGACGATCAGCGCCACTACGCCCCGACCGTGTTCATGGCCAAGGTGGACGCCGAGGTGTGGCTCGCCAAGGAGCGGCGCCTCATCGACCTCGACGAGTGGACCTCCCCCTTGGCCCGGGAGGACGCCGCACGCGAAGCGGAGACGCGCGCCAGGGCGGCCGCGCTCACGCTGCGCGAGTATGCCGACCCGTGGGTTCAGAATCGCCACAACCGCAACGGGCAGCCGCTGAAGGCTCGATCCCAGGCCGACTACCGGCGTCTGCTGAAGGCGAAGATCTATCCGACGTTCGGGGACACCGAACTCAAGGACATCACCAAGGAGGACGTCCTGGCCTGGTACCGCACCCTCGCCAAGACCCCCACCGAGCAAGCTTCGGCCTACGCCCTGATGCGGACGATCCTGACCACCGCCGTCGAGGACGAACGCATCCCGGCAAACCCCTGCCGGATCAAGGGCGCCGGCAAGGCGCCGGTGAAGCACCGCGTCGAGATGGTCACCAGCGAGCAGCTCGCGCAACTGCACGAGGCGATGCCAGAGCGCTACCGACTTACTGTCCTGCTCGGTGTGTGGTGCACCCTTCGCATCGGCGAGATCCTCGAGCTTCGGCGCGGCGACGTCAGCATCACGCGCAGCAAGGCCGAGGACGGAACGCCGATCGCCATCGGGGTCCTCCACGTCCGGCGCTCCGTTCAGCACATCGAAGGCGAAGCGGTGATCGACACCCCCAAGACCGCCGCCGGCGCCCGCGAGGTACACGTCCCACCAGCCCTCATCCCCGACCTCGAGACGCATCTAGTCCTCTTCACCCAGCCAGGACGGATGGGACTCCTCTTCCCCTCCGGAACCGGCAACCCGCTCCACCACCGAACCTTCGGCAACTGGTGGAACAAAGCACGGATCGCCGCCGGCCGGCCCAACCTGCGCTTCCACGACCTCCGACACACCGGAGCCACCATGGCCGCTCAGTCCGGCGCCACGCTCAAGGAACTCATGGACCGACTCGGCCACACCACCCCGAAGGCGGCGCTGGTCTACCAACACACAGCCGCCGACCGCGACCAACTCATCGCGGAGCGACTCTCCGCGCGGATGTCGGAAACGGGCAGGTGATGCGCACTGCTCCCGACAGAATCAGTTGGCGCCACCGCCCATGTACGAGTCTTCTAGTGCTCCGGTGAGCCTCGGCGCGTTCCTTCGACACCTGTGGAAGCCTCGGCCCGGAGGAGCGCAACTTGATCAAGAGAGTGACCATCCGGGGATATCGAATCTTCCGAGACTTGACTGTGACGCCAGACCCGGAAGTGAACATCATCGTCGGGGACAACGAGTCCGGAAAGTCAACACTGCTCGAGGCGGTCGCCCTCGGCCTCACCGCTCACGTCGACGGACGCTGGGCGGGTGAGGAACTCAACCCCTACTGGTTCAACCAAGAACTGGTCCGTGACTACTTCGCCGGCTACGCGAACGGCTGCACCGAACCGCCGCCAGAGATCGAGATCGAGTTGTATCTTGACTCGACCGCGTCGGAACTGCAGCGGATGCGGGGTGTGCATAACCGCCTGGGCGAGGACTGTCCTGGCGTGAAGTTCAGGATCTCCCTCGATCCCGACTACTCGGCTGAGTTCGACGACTACATGAGTTCGCCCGGGCGGCCGGACATCCTCCCGACCGAGTACTTCTCGGTCAGTTGGCGCGACTTCGGCGACGCGCCGATGCAGCGTCAGGTGAAAGGGCTCGGCGTCTCATTCATCGATTCACGAACACTTCGCTCGAAGGCGGGTGTGGATTATCACACCCGACAGATCCTCAGTTCCTTCCTTGAGCCCAAACAGAGGGCGGCCATCTCGGTGGCGTACAGGATGTCACGCCACGACATGACGACAAGCGCCCTGACTGATCTGAACGAGAGAATCGCGACCGAGGGGGAGAGTCTCCACGACAGACAGATCGGGCTGACCATGGACCAGTCGGCTCGAGCATCGTGGGAGTCTGACGTGATCCCCCAGGTTGGCGACACACCGTTCGCGATGGCGGGCCAAGGCCAGCAGGCGGCTATCAAAGTGGCGCTCGCAATGCGACGCAGTTCGACGGTGACCAGTTTCGTACTCATCGAGGAGCCCGAGACACACCTGTCCTACTCGAGCCTTCAGAGATTGGTCGGACGCATCAAGAAGCTCGCGGGTGCCCAGCAGCTGTTCATCACCACTCACAGTTCCTTCGTCCTCAACCGCCTCGGCCTCGACAAGCTCCTCCTGCTTCGCGGCAATCAGATCTGTCGCATCACGGATCTCTCACAAGACACCGTGGGCTACTTCAAGCACCTGTCCGGCTACGACAGCCTTCGACTCGTGCTCGCCAACCGTCTGGTGCTGGTTGAGGGCCCGTCAGACGAGATGGTGTTCAGGCGCGGATACTACGACGCTCGTCAGGTCTATCCGGAGGACGCAGGCATCGACGTAGTCTCGATGAACGGCCTGAGCTACCGGCGTGCGCTCGAACTCTGTGCTCTTCTCGACCGCGACGCTGTGGTGATCCGCGACAACGACAACATCGCGCCAGCGGAACTCGTGGACGACGTATCCGACCTCCTGAGCGAACAACGCCACCTGATCGCGGGCGATCCTGCCGCCGGGACGACCCTCGAGCCACAATTGATCCGAGCTAACGGAGTCGCCGCCATGAGCAAAATCCTGAGCCTTCGCGCCCAGGACGACCCAATGACATGGATGCACAACCACAAGTCCGAGGGCGCGTTGCGTGTCCTCATGACTGGTGAAGACGTGAAGATGCCTCAGTACCTGTCGGACGCCATCGCGCTTCTCTCATGAGCACTGTCGTCCTCGCCGTGGCAGGTGGTCACAAGACCCAGTCGATCGTCGACGCTTGTCAGAGTGATGAGTCAAAGAAGGTCCTCGTGGTCGGCTACACGATCTCGAGCCAGGAAGAGCTTGCACGACGCATCCATCAGGGCCGGGTTCGCACGCACGCCGAGGTCACCGGCTGGTTCTCCTTTCTCATGCAGCACCTGATCCGCCCATACCTTCCCCTGCTGTACCCAGGGACTCACCTCACCGGACTCAACTTCGACGGCGATCCAGGAAGGTACGCAACGGGTCTGGCACGGTTCATGGACCACGACGGCCGTGCATACAAACTCCACATCGCGAAGCTCGCCTACGAAGTCATGAAGGCCAGCCAGGGTGCGGCAATGGATCGGCTCGGTCGAATCTACGAAGAGATCTTCATTGACGAGGTTCAGGATCTCGGCGGCTGGGACCTAGAGATCATCGAAGCACTTCTGACGTCACCTATTCAGGTCACCATGGTGGGTGATCTGCGCCAAGCGCTCCTTGACACCGAAGCTCGCGACCCCAAGAACAGCGGGTTTCGAGGAGAGAAGCTCATCAACTGGTTCCTTGCCATGGAGAACAAGAACCTGCTGAAGATCGAGCATCGGCCAACGACCTACCGCTGCAACCAGGCCATCGCGAAGTTCTCCGACACGATCTTCGAGCCGACGCTCGGCTACCAAGCGACCCAGTCCGCCTCGCCGGAGTCACACTCTCACTCGGGCATCTTCACGGTCTCAGAGGAGCTGGCGGCCCAATATCAGGCGACCTTCAATGCTCTCTGCTTACGGCACAGCGTGAGTTCGGGCCGAGCTCTGCAACTCCCGTTTCTGAACTTCGGCGTAGCGAAGGGCAAGACTGCACCGCATGTGCTCATTTATCCGACGCAGACGATCAGGACGTTTCTAGCAACACGGACGCCGCTCGACGGACGCGCGGCATGCGGGCTCTACATCGCAGTCACGCGTGCCCAACATAGCGTGGCGTTTGTCACCAACCAGCCGGTCCAAGGCCTGACGGACTGGCATGATGACGTCCGCGAGTAGGTCCGCACAGTGCGAGGATCATGGCTCCTGCGGGCCCGAGGCGCTCCCCTATCGTCCGCTACAGCCCCGAGACAATCTGTGCGTGCTTGCCGGGTGCCTCGACCATCGCCCCTGCATGCACGTCATCAAGCTCAACGACAAGCAACGGGTCGGCATGCGCAAGGTCAACTGCGGCCGTCGCCGGGTTGCGGACGACCGGGTAGTTCTCGGTGAGGTAGTCATTCAAGGCACGTGAATCGGTCATGCCCATGCGTCGGAGGAGGCTCACGATGTCGCGCCCCGCCAGAAAGACCACGGGGTGCTCGTCCGCGCGGACCTCTTTGTACGCCTGGCTGGCGACGAACGCCGTCGTCACGAAGACCCCGAACTGTCGATGCTTGATACGCGAGATCAGGCGACTCACAGACTTGACTCCGACGCCACCGCCATCCGGGTCGTAGCACTTGGCCTCGAGTGCGAACTCGAGCCGGACGGGATCTTCCTCGGGCCCGATGCGGTATTCGCCGACGGCGTCGCGTCCACCGTCCCGGCTCGGACGAGTGACCTCGATCGACGACACGTGCGGGTCGGACTGCACCCACATCTCGGCGGCGAAGTTCTCGAACTGCACGGGGTCCGATGAGAAGTGCCGGTGCACCGCGCGCACCATCCACATGTCCTCTGGCTTGGGAAGCTGGTCCTCCTTCGTGCGGACGGAGGTGTTTCGCGGCGCTTCGAGCGCTCGATAGATCCGGCCTTTCACCCAGGATCGCCACTCCGGAGGACAGGCAGGGCCCAGCGACCTGCCGGCCAAGATCTCGTCGATCCAGGCTCGCGTGACGCACGGCGTCTTCAGGACAGTGAAGTGCGATCGGTAGTTCTGGAACCGGAGTGCGCGTGACGTGCGCCAGACAGCCACGAGTTCCTCGTCGCTGGTCAGGCGCGGCGAGCCGGGCGCGAGGAGCCCCCGAAACCTGACATCACGGCCCGAGACTCGTTCGAAAAGCAGCACTGGTGGAACCGAGTTGCGCTCCAGCGCACCGCTTCTCGACGCAGCAAAGATCTGGCGAAGCAGCTCATTCCCACCGCGAGGAGTGTCATGGAGCTCCTTGCCAGGCTCGCGATTGTCACCGTAGTAGGTGAAGTCCCCCGTTGTCGGCTCGATGTGATCCGGCCAGTCGACCTCCGCTCCCGAGGTGTACAGCACGACCAGCCGCACCGTGCCCTTGTTGACGCTGCCGTTGAACCTGAAGCCGCCCTGGTTGCCGACAGGGACGAGCTTCGCGATCGCATCGTCACCCGCATGGCCCAGCTTGCCACCCTGGTACACGCGATCCAGCACCAAGTCAGCGCTAGCCAACTCGCCGAACCGGACGGTCTCTTGGGGCACAGGCACATCCTGCCAGGCGTTGCGCTGGCATATCCGGAAACCTGATTCGGCTAGCTACCCAGGATGAACCGCGCGACCTGGTTCGGCTGCTGCACTGGGTTGCCGGCACTAACTGCCAGGGGCAGATCAATGCGGAACCTAACGGAGCCGACATCCACGTGGTGGTGACTGGCTATGTCATCGCGACGAAGAACCTCTATCGCCGGGTCGCGCATGTCGTAGCCACGGAAGAACTTCGTGACGTAGGGGAGAGCAAACATCGGATCGTCGGACATTGAGCGGTGGTCGTAACCGAGGCCAGACCAAGATCCGTACTCAGAGACGTGGGCCAGGAAGGTGGCCGCGAGGTCGGGACGGCCGGCATCTTTGAGCCTGGAACTGATGCGCTCGACGAGTTGAGGGATGGTGAATGAGTCGTCCCCGAACTCTGCAGGCCGCAGCCCGATGCTCACGAGGATCAGGCCAGTCTCAGCGACGCCACCGTCCTCGCCGTCGTCGAGCTCCACCTGATGCACTCCCTGCATCATGTGTGAGGACGTGTCCCTGCGGGTTGTCTTCACCTCTACGCCAACCGCGTTGATCGAGAAGTCCCGCGAGGAACGCTGCCAGCCGTCCCAGGAGTTCACGATCTCGTCCACGCGGTCAGGGTCGGTTCGGCACAAGGCATCGAGCAGCAACAACTCCCCTGCCAGACCAAGGACTGCGTCACTGGACATCTGCAGTTGCTCGATCGACAACTCGATGATCGGTTCCGTTCTGGTGACGGCACGAGCCAAGTCGGCATCAGCTCCATTGCGAAGCAACTCAGTGCAGATGAACGCGACTACCTGGTCGTAGTGGCTGAGTGCGGGTAGCCGTAACCGGTTCGCGTCGAGCGGATCACCCCCACTGCGATGCCAGGTGTGGAACTCGATCGCATCTCTGACTGCAGCAATCGCCGGCGTGAGTTCGGGCCCGCTGAGGAACACCTCCAGTCGACCCTCATGATCCCGCGACACACCCACGACGTCAGCGTCTGTCAACCACTTGATGGCTCTTCGGATCTGCGGTGGGGGTGAGTGGGACACGCCGGTGAGGGCACGGTCGGTGAGGTAGGGGGTCGAGGCCCTCAGGATCAGGAGTTACCACACTTCTGCATCAAGGACCTCGACCTGTGTCTGAGCCTACGGGCT
>JAIUOT010000061.1 GCA_020161015.1 Actinomycetota bacterium
CCAGCAATCCGCCGCCCCGCAGCAGCAGCCGCGTTCACACCCAGGATCACCTCAACATCCCCCGTCCAGCCGACCGGAACACCGACGGGACCATCGAAACCACCAGTGGAGAACGGGACAAGATCACGTGCATAACAAGCATGAGCGTGACATCGGCACCTACCAGCCGGCGAGCCTGGAGAGCTGCTTGGCGAGCTGTGCGTCGCGGCCTCTGGCGGCGTGCTGGTAGATCATCGCGGCGTCGGCGGTCGTGTGGCCAAGTCGGGCCTGAAGCTCGGCGGTTGTCGCTCCCGCCTGGGCGGCAAGTGTGGCGCCGGTGTGTCGGAGGTCGTGGAAGCGCAGCTCGGGCCGGCCCGCGGTGGTCCGGGCCCGGTTCCAGTGGCGGTACAGCACCGACTCGTGGAGGTGTCCGCCGGAGTCTGCCGGGAACAGCAGTGCTTCCCGCCCTGGCTGGGTGTGGCCCTTGAGGTGTGCACGGATCGCCTTGCTGAGGTGCGGGGGCACGGCCACATCCCGGATGCCGGCGTCCGTCTTGGGCGGCCCGACGGTGGTCGTCATCGGGGTGAAGGTCACGGCCCGGCGGATCTTGATGACGTCGCGGGTGAGGTCGACGTCCTTGCGGCGCAGCTCGGCCAGCTCGCCGTACCGCAGGGCGCACCACGTGGCCAGCTGGACCATGAGCCTGAACCGCTCCGGCATGGCCTCGACGATGATCGCCAACTCGTCGAGCGAGGCGGGCTCGATGCCGTGCTTCCTGCGGGCGACGCCGGCACCCCGGATGCTCACCGGGTTCACGTCGATCAGTTCCTCCTCGACGGCGGAGTTCATGATCGTTCGCAGCACGGCGTAGGCCTTCGCCTTTGGCCGATCGCTCACGCTGCGCAGCAGGTTGTTGTGCCAGTCGCGGATGTCGGCGCGGGTGATCTCTGACGGGATTCGCTCCCCGAGGTGCGGTGTGATGTAGAGCCGCAGCGCCCGTTCGTAGTCGATCACGGTGTTCGCACGTAGGGGTTCGCCCTTCACCCGGCGCTGGGTGAGCCAACGGACGGCGTAATCGGCGAGGGTTTCGCTCTGTTCGGCGCGGGCCGCGTCCGCCTTACGGACGGCGGGCGGACGCCACTTGCCGGACTCGACCTGCTTGCGTTCCTCGGCCAGCCAGGCTTCGGCGTCGCCCTTGGTGGTGAAGGTGTTGGGGGCCGTGTGTCGACCGAGGTCAGGGCCGGCGTAGCTCGCCTGGTAGCGCTTTGACGGCAGTCGGCGGACCATTCCGAAGCCTCGTCGTCCCATCGTGTCTCGCCTCCTCGGCCCAAGAACGGCCCGGCGTGCAACATACGTGCAACATCTTGAGAGATGAGGGATCAGTCTTGTCCATTTCTGATCTCTTGTGAGCACTCGCCGAGGTCCGTGTTTCTGCTTGTCAGAAGCATATCCTGCGCTCAGCGCATCTGGCGACCCCAGCAAGATTCGAACTTGCGACACAAGGTTTAGGAATTCACTTGGAGCCCGCTCAGCATTTGTGAAGTATGGCTTTGACTAGGCAATGTACTGCTATTGATTACCATCGGAAACCATGCCGATTCACGCGAGCACCGACACCTCACCGACACGGTTTCGCAAAATCGAACATGATCCGGGCGCTCCATTTTCGCAATACCCGCGACGATGCTGCTCAACGCACGGGTCAAGGCGCAACCGCCTGTGGCGGGTCCGCGTCGATTCTGGCGAGCTGGCCATCGTCGTACTCTGCGATGGTAACCGAGTCGATCGTGGTTCCGCCGGCGCGAATCGCGGCGACCAGGGCGCGCGCATTGGCCCGACACTGGCTGGCCTCATCGCTGGCTGCGTAGGCAGCGTCGATCGTCTCTGGAAGCACGAGTCGACCACCGAGTGTGGGGTTGTCCTGGCGGCCCTCCCACCAACGTTCGACGGCGCGCCGTTGGGCGGTGGCCCGGTTGGTCTCGGCAGACACGATCAGGAGTTCGCTGTAGTCGGCCTTGGCCAACGACAGCAGCAGCCGTTCGCCGAACGCCGGAGATGCCATCGTCCCTTCGATCACCACATCGAGGTGGCCCGCAAGGGCATCGCGGCGAACCAGGTTGATCGCCTCGGTGGACGTGGTGTGGAGCAGCGACGACAGCTCAAGCGGCCGCAGGGGCTCGCCGTCCGGTAGCGGGGTGCCGAGCAGCTCGGGGTACAGCCCGTGGTCGGCGCTCCAGTGGGCGAGGTAGTCCTTGGTGATGTCGGCGTCGATCACGAGTCTCGTGGCGAGGTCCGGGATCGCTGTCGGCAGAAGGCTGGACTTGCCGGCTCCTGGCGGTCCGGCGGTGGCGACCACACAGGTGCCCCCGCGGGTCACGCCGCGCGCATAGCTGTCGAGGTACCAATCCCTGACCTCGCGGGCGAGTCGCCGCAGGTCGCCTCGCGACAGCAGAGCATTCAGAGGCGTCCCCGTTCGGACGAGAGCGAGCGCGGCCAGGTGGGTCTGGTCACGCAACTCACTCATGCGCGTCGAGCGCCTGGTCGAGCTCGTCCTCGGAGAGGAAGCCGTCCGCGTGCAGCCGTTCGAGCTCGGCCTGGGAGTCCTCGGCGAGAACGCCGTCGACCGGATCGACGATGCGAGGCACCCAGTGCTCGAACCGGGCAAGCTTCTCCAGCATCTGCTCGGCGCTCAGTTCGCCGACGAAGCGTTGCAGGACGATCTCCTCGAGCGACACATGCTCCATGCCCAGGGCGCGCGCCCGAGCGATGACACGGTGGACGCTGGCCTGCGACAGGTGCACCGCCTGGGCGATCTCCCGCTGCGGCATGCCGTCCAGGGACGCCAGGTAGACCTGCCGCATCCGCTCCAGCTCGGCAAGGTGGGCACGGGCGTAGGAGAGCCTCAGGTTCGGCTCGCGTGCCGCGGAAACGATGGCCATGGCAGCCCTCCTCATCGTCCCCACAAGCCTAAGCGATGATTCAGAATGAATCAAGCTATCGGGCTTGCGCGAACCCCCGACCGACACGGGCGACGACATGTTCACCCCTCCGCCTTGTCTCTCGCCTCACGGGCATAGCCGTCCAGGCGGTCGGCGATCGACTCCAGGTCGTCGGGGAAGTACCCGGCGTAGTACTTCAGGGTCGTCGCAGGATTCTCATGTCCCAGCAGCCGGGCCACAGCGGTCACCGACGCACCGGCCCCGATTGCGAGGGTCGCAGCGGTATCGCGCAAGTTATGGGGTGTGATCGTCAACCCGAGCGAGTCGGCAGCCGGGGTCAGGACGTCGCGGCGCCAGTTCTGATTGTGCATGTAGGTCCCGTGACTGGAGGCGAACACCAGCGCGTCGAGGCTGCGGTCCTTGGTCCACTTCTTCAGGCGATCGGCCACGGTCTGGGGCAGGATGACCGTTCGCGCCTCATGGTCCTTCAGGGTCCCGGTCTCGATCCGCCCGCCGACCTGCACGGCCGCCTCCGAGAGCCGCAGCCGCCGGCCGCCGTCCTTCACATCACTGATCCGAAGTGCGACGACCTCGGACCAGCGCATGCCTCCGTAGCCGAGGACGAGGATGAGGACCTTGTCGCGTTCGTCGCTCACGGCCCTTACCAGCGACCACAACTGCGCGTGAGTGAGGGGTGCTGGCTCCGAGCGAGCTAGCTTGGGCAGCTTGATCTTGTCGGCCGGATTACGTGCCAGGTGTCCCTCCGCGACGGCAGCGTCCAGACTCTGCCGCAGCAGGCCGAGGGCACCGCGAGCGGTGGAGACAGACCCCGTTGTCACGAGCTTGGCGGCCCACGCCCGGACCTCCGACGGCGAGACGGCCGTCAGCGGCTTGCGCCGCCAGGTGGGCAACACCTGGTTCTCGAGCAGGCTCAAGTAGCGAGCAACGGTCGACGGCTTGAGCGACATCCAGCCTTCCTGCCAGACGTTGATCCACTCCCCGACAGTGACGGTCGACTCCGACGTGGCCACCCACATTCCCGTCGCAAGCTTCTCGGTCTGCGCCCGTTCGTAGAGCACGGCGTCGGTCTTTCGACGGAAGGTCTCGGACCCGATGTACCGGCCGTGGTGGTACAGCCGCACCCGGTAGGAGCCACTCTTCAGCTTCTCGATCACTAGACCGCGACCTCCTGGCCGTCGATCCAGCGGTCGAGCTTCGCCCGGTCGTAACGCACCAGACTTCCGAGCTTCACGTAGGGCGGGCCATCGCCGAGAAGCCGCCAGCGGCGCAGCACCGCGGCCGTGACCGTGAGGTAGTCGGCGGCCTCCTCGGTCGTGAGCAGTTCGTGACGGCCTGCGTCGGGGCCAGTCTTGGCGCCGGTTGCGCCCTCTGGTCTGCGTCCAGATCGCATTGCGGTTCCTCCTCCAGCGATTCGGCAAACGGGAGTCGGTGTGGACGAGGTCTCCCCCTTGCGCCCACCTGAAGCGAGGAGGGGCCTCCGCAAGGACATCAGGGGCGAGCCAGAGCCCCGCGGAACCACCAGCGCAAAGCCAGCAAGGCCCTGGGGAGGGTTCGGGGAAGTGGTGAGTTCTGCGATCCCGAGATGTCTTCCCGATCGGTGAATTGCGGCGTACCGTCGCCACTACCGTCACATCCGCACCAAGGAGCGCCCGGCTCCCTCCACCCCGCCGGAGCGATGTGGCAGTCGGTTCGGCGTCTCCGGGCAACAACTGAAACCCGCCTGTGTTGGGGGCCGTCAGTTACATCGAGAGCAATTTCGACGCCGGTGTCCGCACAGCGCGGGTTCTTTGCTTCTGTTGGCAGGACAGCAGTCAGGAGAAGAACCGAGATGCTGAGGCGTTTGATCGGAGCGACCGCTCTGGCGGGTTTGCTCGGCCTTGTGGCGTGCACACCAGCAGCAACCGAAACTCCGCTATCGACGCCGCGGGTAACGACTCCTGCGGTGACGCCCACCCCGTCCGAGACACCGACGCCGACCGAGACGACGCCGACTTGGTCTGATGAGCAGCAGGCCGCAGTGGACACCGTTCAGAAGTGGTACGAGATCTACAACGAGGCAATGCGTGGCGAGCGAGGAGCCGGCGACTTTGTGCTGGCTGGCCGCGGCAAGGTTGTCAGCGAGGCAGGCCGCACCTACAACGAGTTCGGGCTCGCCGAACTGACAGTCGAGGGCGAGATCCTGATCTCCGCTCTGGAGCCCGCCAAGCCTACTGAGAAGGAGCGCCAGACGGTGCTCGTTGACCTCTGCGAGGACACGCGCAGCTGGCGGGTTCTCGACAAGGACGGCAACGACGCACTCTCCCTGGAGTCCAAGGTGGTGCGGCCACTGGTAGCCACCGTCGAGGAGTGGCCCGCGGACGGCTGGTACGTGACGTCGATCACGGGAGGCAAGCAGTCGTGCTGATCCTCCGTCTCCTGGCTTCCCTGACGGTAGTGCTGGCTTCCTTGGTCGGCACTTCAATCAGCGCTGCGGCCGAGGTCCCGCCCGGCTGCAAGTCAGTGGTCAGAATCGACAAGGATCACAAGGTCACCACCGAGATCGTCTGCCCGGACGATGAGGCACAGGGGGATGGGCTATCGGCAACCAGACGGGTATGCATGTGGGGCGACAAGGAACTCCCCTGCAAGTCTGCGCAGGGCACCTGGTACTCGCCTGAGCAGTGCTACATCGACCCGGTCGACCCCCCGCTGGATTTCTCCGACCCCAACTGGCAGGGCCACACCGACGGGCGGCTCTACTACTGCCGTGTGACGGGTGTCGCGACGGGGACGCCGTACATCATCTGGTTCGCGGACGCGGTCCCGCCGCCCGACCCCGAGTCCCTGGCTCGCCGGGCGATCGCGCAGATGCAGCTGCGACCCATCACCATTGGCATCGTTCCGAACGACGATCCGGACTCAGTGGGCCTGGTCGGGATGCCGATCTGGCTCTGGGCGGCGAACCCAGGTGACCAGACGATCGGCCCGATCAGCAGGTCGGTGTCCGAGGGCGGGTTCACGGTCACCGCGACGGCGAAGGTCGACCGGATTCGGTGGTCGTTGGGTGACGGCGGGGTGAAGACCTGTAACGGTCCGGGGACGCCGTACAAGCTGAGCTACGGGATCACTGAGTCGCCGACGTGTGGCTACCGGTTCGATTCCCAGGGCGAGTTCACGGTGACGGCCCGGTCGGACTGGATTGTGAACTGGACGGGGATTGGCGAGACCGGCTCGTTCCGGGTCTACCTGACCCAGAACACCCAGGTCGTGATTGGTGAGCTGAACGTCTTGACCGTCAAGGAAAGGGGTTGATGTTGCGATGAGTGTGCTGAGCCTGAAGAAGACGCCCGAGAGTCCGGCGCCTGAGCCACTGACCGGCCCGCGGACGCTTGCCCGGCCCCCTAAGGTCCGTCGTCGGCCGCTGCTGTTGGTCGGCACGATTGCGGCAGTGCTGGTCGGTGGGCTGGGCACGGCGTGGCTGTTCACGACGTCGGCCGCGTCGACCGAGGTGGTCGCGGTCCGTGCGGCGGTGCAGCGTGGCGAGGTGATCGACCGTGAGGATCTGGTGGTGGTGAAGGTCGGGCTCGATCCATCGCTCGACATCGTGCCGGCCTCCCGGATCGATCAGGTCGCGGGGCAGCGAGCCGCGACCGATCTCGCACCGGGCGGGCTGTTGGCGTCCGGATCGGTGACGGACGAGGTGCTGCCGAGGGCCGGCGAGACGCTGGTCGGCGTGGGTCTGGCGCCGACGATGCTCCCCGCCGAGCCGCTGCTGGCGGGTGACAGGGTGCGGATCGTGGAGACCCCCGGTCCGCAGGGCGAGGTCGTCACGGCGCCGGTGGTGATGGAGGCGGTGGTCTCTCGGGTCACGCTGCTGGAGATCGGGGACACGCTGGTCGACGTGCTGGTGCCGAGCGACAAGGCGGCCGAGCTGGCTGCCCGTGCTGCGACCGGGCGGGTGGCTCTCGTCCTTGAGGCGCGGGAACGGTGATGACCCATGGCTGTCTTCGCATACGGTTCGGCATCGGGTTCTCCTGGGGTCACCACGACGGTGTTGGCGTTGGGGTTCGAGTGGCCGCGTCCGGTGGTGGTCGTCGAGGCTGATCCGGTGGCAGGATCGGCAATCCTTGCGGGCTTCTTCCGCGGGGTGGTCGAGCCCACCGGGGGCCTGGTGGAGTTGATGGTCGCCCAGCGGCAGGATCACTTGGCCGAGCGCCTCCCGTCGGTGTTGCTGCCGATCCCGGACTCGCAGGTGAAGGTGCTGCCGGGCATCCAGACCCGCGCCCAGGGCGCTGGGCTTGAGTCGGTGTGGTCGCCCCTGCTGAGCGCCTTGCGTGCGCTGGAGGACACCGGGACGGACGTGCTGATCGACGCGGGGCGTCTGCCGTGGGCAGGGCCGCTGAACCCGCTGGTGCTCGGGGCGGACGTGGTGCTGCTGGCGACCGGATCGAGCCTGCCGGCAGTCGCCCCGGCCCGCGCGCTGGCCGCGGACCTCGCCGACCAGCGCCCGTCCGGTGCTGGTTTGCTGGTGATCGGCCCGGACCGGCCGTACTCGACCAGCGAGGTGTCGAAGGGGCTCGGGCTGCCGGCGGTTGGTCGGGTCGAGTGGGACCCGCGTGCCGCGGCCGTCTACTCCCGGGGGGAGCCGCCGGCTCGCCGGGCCGAGCGATCGGCCTTCCTGCGCAGCATCCGTGCGACGGGTGAAGCGGTCCGCGACTTCGCTGACGCCGCCCGCCGTCCCAACCCGCACGCGCTGAGCATCGGAGGTGTCCGGTGAACGCCGACCCCAACCCGCAAGCGGACCGTCCCGCCCTGGACGGCCTCGCGCTGTTCAGGGTGACCCCGAAGGGCGACCCCGGTGCCGCCCGTCAGGGCCGGGTGCGTTCGAGCTTCCGGCTCAACCCGGAGTCGGACCGGCCCGAGATCCGGCTGGTGGTGTCCGAGCCTGATCGGTTCGATCCCGTCCCTGAGTCGGCGCTGCCGCCGACAGTGACGCCGGCGTTCTCGATCGACTGGAAGCTGGTCGCCGCGTTCCGCGGCCAGGCCGCTGAGGCACTCACCCAGCGATTGGGGCAGGCGACATCACGGCAGGCCCAGCAGGAACTCGGCCGGGCCATCATCACCGAGCTGCTCGACGCCGCAGCAGACGACCAGGTCACCGCGGGACGCAAAACCTGGACGCGGGCCGAACAGGAGGCGCTCGCGCAGGCGATCTTCGACTCCCTGTTCCGACTGGGCCGGCTCCAGCCGCTGGTGGACGACGACCGGGTCGAGAACATCATCATCCTCGGCCACGACCGGGTCTGGCTGGAACTGATCGACGGCACCCTGGTCTCCGGCCCGGCCGTCGCCGACACCGACGAGGAACTGATCGAGTTCATCAGCTTCCTCGCCTCCCGGGAAGGCTCGGCCCGGTCGTTCTCCGAGGCCCACCCGTCGCTGGATCTGCGGCTGGCGGACGGCTCACGGTTGTCAGCGACGAACTGGGTGACCTCAACACCGTCGATCGTGATCCGCCGGCACCGGCTGGTCGACGTGACCCTGGACGATCTGGTCCGACTCGGCACCCTGAGCCCGGTGATGGCGACCTTCCTGAAGGCAGCGGTGAGGGCTGAGCTGTCGATCGTGGTCGCCGGGGCGCAGGGCGCGGGCAAGACCACGCTGTTGCGGGCCCTGTGCAACGAGATCGACCCGCTGGAGCAGCTCGCCACGTTCGAGGACCCGGCAGAGCTGTTCCTCGACGAGCTGCGCGGACGGCACGCCGTCGTGCACGCCTTCGAGGCGCGCCACGGCTCGGGCGAGGTTGGCGCGGACGGCCGGCCGGCGGGTGAGTTCGGCCTGGACATGGCCCTGCCGGTCAGCCAGCGCAAGAACGTGGCGCGGCAGATCGTCGGCGAGGTCCGGGGCCCGGAGGCGTGGTTGATGATCAAGGCGATGGAGTCCGGCTCGGGCTCCCTGTCCACGACGCACGCAGCCTCGGCCGCGGATGCGATGGACAAGCTGGTGACCTGCTGCATGGAGGCCGGCCGGCACGTGTCGAGTGAGCTGGCGGCCCGCAAGCTCGGACGGGCGATCGACCTCGTGGTCCACATTCGGCTCGACAACACCACCGACGCCGACGGCACGAAGCACCGCCGCCGCACCGTGTCGGAGATCGTCGCGGTCGGTCAGGGCGAGGCCGAGCTCGGCTATGCCCTCACCCAGGTGTTCAGCCCGGTTCCGAACGCGCCCGCGACACCGACCCTGCTGCCCGACCACCTGCGGAGCCTGGCCCGGCACGGCTTCGACCTAGACGCCTTCCGCGCCCAAGCGACAGGAGCGACACGATGACAGCATTGCTCGCTGCACTGGCTGGTGGTCTGATCGCCGCCGGGCTGGTCATGCTCGTCCTGTGGTTGTGGCCCGCCGAACCGGATGTCGCCAGACCGCGGCGCAGCCCGGGTCTGCTCGTGCGGTGGCGTCGCATTCCGACCCGCACTCGGTGGCTCTCGGTTTGCGGTCTTGGCCTGGGGGCGCTGGTCGCACTGTTCACGGGGTGGTGGATCGCGGTCCTCGTGCTCCCGGTCGCGGCCGTCGGGCTCCCCGTCCTGATCATCGGCACGCCGGAGAAGTCCCGCATCGAACGCATGGAAGCGATGGCGGAGTGGACCCGGGGTCTGGCGGGCGTCCTGAGCGCCGGTGTCGGACTCGAGCAAGCGCTGGTCGCGATGCTGAAGTCAACCCCGCCCGCGATCAGCAAGGAGGTCAGGACCCTGGTGGGCCGGATGCAGTCCCGCTGGACAAGCGAGGACGCGCTGCGGACGTTCGCCGACGACCTGGACGACCCGACCGGTGACCTGATCGCCGCCTACCTGATCCTCGGCGCCCGGCGACGCGGCGGCAGCCTCGCCGCAGTCCTCCAGACCCTGGCGGACTCGGTCGCCGAGGACGTGGCCGCCCGGCGTCAGGTGGAGGCCGAGCGCGCCAAACCGCGCGGTGCCATGCGGTGGACGACGATCATCACCGCGGTCGGGTTGACGGCGTTCTCGCTGAGCGGCGCGATGGCGGGCTACTCCAGCCCGGTCGGACAGATCGCGCTGGCGTGCCTGCTCGGCCTGTACGCGCTGACCCTGCTGTGGATGCAGCGCATGGCGAACCCGCGGCCGCTGCCGAGGGTGATCGGCGCAACCGTGAGGCAGGACCGGCCATGACCGGGGTCTGGATCGCCGCCATCGCCGGAGCCCTCGTGGCAGCCGGGCTGGTCGGCATCGTCTGGTACCTGTCCCCCGCCCAGGTCGACATGATCGACGGCCTGGACCGGATCGCCACCCCGCGCCGTCCCCAGCAGCTGGCCGAGACGCCGACGACCAGCACCGAGCGAGTCGGCAACTGGACCCTGCGCCACCTCCCAGCCGAGCTGTGGAGGATGGCGCCGCTGCGCGATTTGGAGATCCTGCGTAAGCCGGTCAGCGAGTTCTACGGCGAGAAGGCACTGGTCGCGCTCATCGGCCTCGTCACCGTCCCCGCCTTGGCGTGGGTGCTCAGCTTCGCCGGTCTCCGCCTGCCGATCCCGATCCCGGTCGGTGCCACCCTCGCGATCGCGGCAGGGCTGTGGTTCCTGCCCGACCTCGACGTCCGCCACCGCGCCGCCGAGGCCAGAGCCGAGTTCAGCCGGGCGCTGGGTGCCTACATCGAACTGGTCGCGATGGAACGCCAGTCCGGCTCAGGCGCTCGCCAGGCACTCGAGATCGCCGCCACCGTCGGCGACTCGTGGGTGTTCACCCGCATCAGCCAGGAACTGGCCCGGTCCGGCTGGGCCGGCCAAACCCCCTGGGAAGCCCTCCACAACCTCGGCGACCAACTCGGCCTGCCCGCCCTCGGCGACCTCTCCGACATCATGCGCCTCGGCGGCGAGGAAGGCGCCCAGGTCGTCACCACGCTGCGCGCCCGCGCCGGAGCGATCCGCACCCAGATGCGCACCGACGCCGTCGCCCACGCCAACAACACCGCCGAACGCCTCACCCTGCCAGGCATGGTCATGGCCGCCCTGTTCACCGTGATCCTCGTGGCGCCAGGACTGGCCGCCATGTTCGTCGGATAACCCCACCGAAAGGAACCCCGAAATGAAGCACCTCATCGCACTCCAGCTGGCCGGCCAGCAACTGCTGGCCCGCGCCACCCAGCCACGCCCCCGGGACGAGCGCGGCGCCACGACGGTCGAGTACGTGCTGTGGACAGCGTTCGCCGTCCTCATCGTCGGCATCGCGATCGCCGTGATCACCGGCTACGTCCAGGCCCAACTCGCCAAGATCACCTAACCCGGATGCAGCCAGGAGGCCGCGAGCGGGGCGCAGTCACCGTCGAAATGGTGGTGCTGATGCCGGTACTGCTCGCCACGCTGTTCGGCGGCATCCAGGCAGGTGTGGTGTTCCACGCCCGCCACATCGCGATCGCCGCCGCCCAGGAGGGTGCACGGACGGCCGCCGCCTACCAGGCGAGCCTGCCCGACGGGATCAGCGCAGCCACCACCCTCGCCAGCGATTGGGGAGGCCAGAACCTGGCCGGCATCCACGTCACCGGACACCGCACCACCACGCGGGTCGAGATTACCGTCCAAGCCGCCGCGGTCAGCCTGTTGCCGGGGATCTCCTGGCCAATCGAACAGTCCGCGACCCTGCCCGTCGAAAGGCTCGAGTGAACACCAAACAGCACACCGAATGGGGCTCCGCCACGGTCGAGGCCGTCGTCGGCGTGCCCGTGTTCATCCTGCTCATCCTGCTGGCGATCATGGGTGGCCGGGTGACGCTCGCCAAGCAGGCCGTCGACGCTGCCGCAGCTGACGCAGCCCGCGTCGCATCGCTGTCCCGCGACGCCACGAAGGCCAGCAGCAACGCCATCAAGGTGGCCGAGGCCAGCCTTGCCAACCAGGGCATCAACTGCCTCGACACCAGCGTGACCATCGACACCGCCGCGTTGCGCCGGCCCGCCGGAACCCCCGGCTCAGTCACCGCAACACTGACCTGCGTCATCGACCTGACAGACCTCGGACTGGCCGCGGCATCCCGCACGATCACCAGTTCTGTCACGTCGCCGGTCGACACGTACGTCGAACGGAGCGCGCCGTGAGACGTCGCCACAATGAGCGGGGTGCGGTCACCGTGTGGCTGGCCGGGGCCAGCGTGCTCATGGTCAGCGTCATCGGAATCACCGTCGACCTCGGCGGCCAGATCCACGCCAAGGAGCGCGCCCACACCATCGCAGCCCAAGCCGCCCGCACCGGCGCCGAGCAGATCACCGCCGACGCCATGCTCGGCGCGAAACCCAAGCTCGACGTCCGCGACGCCCGCACAGCCGCCAGTTCGTACCTCCGCGCAGCCGGGGTGGAGGGAAAAGTCTCGATCAGCGGCGGCGTCCGTGTCACCGTCACCGTGACCGACACCTACCAGCCAATCTTCCTCGGCTCCATCGGCGTCGGCCCACTCACCGTGTCGGCCAGCTCGACCGCCGAACTCACACGAGCGCTGGACGGGAGCGAACGATGACCACCCTCCGCAGCCGACTCGCCGGCCTGGCCGCCAGCATCGTCCTCGCCGCCATCGTCGTGGCCCTGCCCCTCCTCCTGATCGCCACCCGACCCACCTACCTGCCACCCCTCGGCAGCTGGGACGACCTCGTCAGGTTCCTCACCAGCCCCGACGACGGCACCCCCGCCTGGCTCGCGATCTGGGGCCTCGCCTGCATCGTGTGGGTAGTGCTCGCGGGCCTGATCGTCACCGAGGTCGTAGCAGCGATCCGCGGCATCCGGCCACCCCGGATCAATGCCGTCAGCTGGCCCCAGCACCTCATCCGCGACCTCGTCGCCACCGCCGCACTGCTGTTCGTCGCCACTCCGACACTCACTGCGCTACCCGCTCCCGTCGCCGCGGCCCAGCCAGTCCCGACCACCCCCGACCACGACCCCGCCGACTCGCCGGGCAAACGGGCCGTGTCCCGTCCCGCGACCATCGACTACGTCGTACAGCCGGGCGACTCGCTCTGGCGGATCGCCGAACGACACCTCGGCGACGGCAACCGCTACCCCGAAGTCGTCGACCTCAACACCAAGCTCCTCAAACGTGGCCCCGACTTCATCCGACAAGGATGGACCCTCAGACTCCCCGCCCCAGCGCCCGCACCGGAGGGCTACGACACCTACACCGTCCGCAAAGGCGACACCCTCTCCGAGATTGCCCACGAAGAACTCGGCGACGCCCACGCCTGGCCCAAGATCGCCGACGCCTCCCGCAGCATCGTCCAGCCCGACGGCCGTCGCCTGACCGATCCCGACGAGATCGACATCGGCTGGAAGCTCCACATCCCCACCCGCGCCATCCCGACCACCGACCACCCGGAGCCAGGGCCGATCGAACCGGCGCCAGCGCTGCCGCCTGCCGTCACGCCAACCGGCATCCCGCCCGCACCCTCGCCGACGTTGAGCCCGTCGGCGAGGGTGCCTTCGGCCAGCGCCATTGCACCGTCCGAAGCACCCGAACAGTCCGCTGACGATGCTGAGATCGAGGACGACGCCGGGGCCGAGGACGCCCAACCCGGCTGGATGCTGCTCGGCATCACCGGCCCGGGGCTGGTCCTCGCGGGAGCCCTCTGGTGGTCCCTGCGACGCCGACGCAGGAACCAACTCCGCCACCGTCGCCCCGGACGCCGCCCGTCCACCCCCGAGCCGGAGCTCGTCCCGGTCGAGCGCAGCATCCACCTCGCCGCCACGACCGGCGCCGACGACCTCGTCCAGCACCTCGACGCCGCACTCAAGGCTCTCGCCACGCAACTCGGGTTCGACGGCCACCCGATGCCCCAGCTGGCTGCCGTCCAGCTCAACGGCGACGGCATCACCCTCCACCTGATCGAACCCGTCGACCAACTGCCACCACCTTGGTCCGGCGAGGGCAGCGACTGGCTCCTGGCACCGGCACACTTCGCCCAGTTCGGACACACGGAACAGGCCGCGCCCTACCCGCTGATCGTCACCGTGGGCGCTGACGGCGACGGCGGCGTCTGGCTGATCAACGCCGAACAGTTCGGCACAGTCACTCTCGGCGGCGACCCCGACTACGTCGCCGACCTCGCCCGCGCTCTCACCGCGGAACTGGCAGTGACCCCTTGGGCTGAGGACGCCCGGGTCGAGTGCATCGGCGTTGCCGGCGAGGTCCGTCCCATGAACCCAGCCCGCATCCGGCATCACGACGAACCCGCCCATGTCGTCGACCTCGTGACGGGCGCAATCGCGCACGCCCAACGGCTCGGAGCGACCAACGCGCCCGACACTCCGACCGCCCGCGCCACCGACGCCGACCTCGACACTTGGCCCGCCCACCTGCTCGTCATCTCCGGCGACCACACAGGGCTCGCCGGACCACTCCGCAGAATCGTCACGGAGCAGACCGGACACACCGGTACCGCCGTGATCCTCGTCGGAGCCGACCCAGGCGACAACAGCCATCTCCACCTCAACCTCACCGGCAGCGGGCTATTGTCCATCCCCGAACTCGGCCTCGACCTGATCCCGGTCGGCATCACCAGCGACGAGACGGCAGGCTTCGCCCGACTCCTCGTCCAGGCCAACACCCTCGCCGACGCACCCATCCCGGCGAGCACCCATGCCGAGCAGGGCTGGGAGTCCCTCGCCGACCAGGCCGGTGCCATCCGCGAAGACCTCACTGTCCCGCGGGACACCCCGGACAACCTCGACGAGCCAGCCACAAGCCTCCTGCCCGAACCCGACGAGGACTACCTCGACACCGCAGCAACCACTGCCGACGACCTCGCCCGGCTCGCACCCAAGGTTCCCATCGAGACCTCCGCGGCGATCGCGGCCGCAGACCCGAGCTTGGATGCCGACCTGGCCGATTGGCACGACCCCGCCTGCGTTCGTCCGAAGCTGCGGATCCTTGGCCCGGTCGCCGTCGAACTCGCCGACGGTGGAGAGCCCGCGGTCGTGGGCGCCAGCAAGGGCAGCTTCGTCGAACTGCTCGCCTTCCTCGCCACCCGCACCCGCGGAGCGACGACCCAACAGGTCGCCGACGCCCTCCGCATCGATCCCTCCCGCGTCCGCAACACGGTCAACCGGCTCCGCGACTGGCTCGGCGACGACCGTGACACCAAGCAGCCCTACGTGCCCCTGATGAGCCGGACCCACGCCACCAGGGCCTCCGGAGTTCGCGCCTACGAGTTGCAGGGCGTCCTGGTCGACGCCGACCTGTTCCGCAGGCTCCGGCTCCGCGGCCAGGCCAAGGGTCCTGGCGGCCTCGACGACCTGCGGGCCGCCCTCTCACTCGTCACAGGGGAGCCCCTCACCGGCTTCAAGGACAACCGCGGCAACTGGGTCTACGACGGCGACCGCGTCGACCAGCAACTCGTCGTCGCGATCGCCGACGTCGCCCACATCGTCGCCACCGCGGAACACCAAGCCGGTAATCACACCGCGGCCCGCGACGCTGCCCTCGCCGCGATCAAGGCCGACCCCTACGGCGAGACCGCCAGACTCGACTACCAGGCCGCGGGCGGACGCGACCTCGGCGAACTGCCCAACCTGCCGGAATCGCCGTTTCCCGACGACGAGGACTGGCCCGAACGCACCCGCGACATCGCCACCCGCGCTGCCCGAGAGAAGGCGCCAAGCACATGACGCAGCACGCCGACGACCCGGTGCGACTCTCAGTCTTTGATGTCGCCGCCCAGCCGCCAGAGATGCTCTTCCAGGCCGACTGCACGACCGGCACGATCGAGGCAGTCGCCAAGCAATGGGTACGTGGCTGGGAGGCCGAGCGGCTACCGCGGCTGGAACCGGCGATCCGCCAAGTCCTCGGCTGCGGCCGGCCAGACGCAGGGTTTGCCGTCCTCATCAACAAGCCGAACATGCTCGCGTTCTACGCAAAATGGGACGACTGACGAGTTCCCTGCTGTACGGCTCACTCCCGCATCGCACGGAGGCGAGTTGCGTCAGACGTCGTTGGCGGTCATCACGAACTCGGCGAACGCCGGGCCGGGCAGGACGGCGATCGTGGGTTCGTCGTCCACAAGCATCGACTGGCGTGCCAGGTACTCCACTCGCCCGTCCGGTGCCCAGTAGAAGGTCGTGTCACTCAGCAGCCCGCCGGGATGCTCGAACTCATCGTCCTTGACCAGAGAGTCGACCTGCTGAGCAAGCGCCATCACCGGCCCCATCCATTCGATGCCCGAGCCCTTGATGATCGTGTAGAGGACGAGCGACCGGTTCAGAGGTGCGAAGGCAACTCCTAGCGGTGCCGGGCCGATGGTGTCGAGCAGGGCTGGGATGTTCGCAACCTTCGAGGCGATGAAGAACGAGTCGCCTGTGATCCCGTGGACGTCGCCATCGAGGTCGAAGACCTCGTCGATGGGCTCGGCATCGGTGTTCGCCTGGCCAAGTTGGTACAGCTCATAGATGTCGATTGGCGACGTCACCAGTGACTTGTCGGTGTGCATCTGCACGCTGGTGGCACCGTCGACGGCCAACGCGACGACCAGGTTGTCTGTGAACTCCCGGGCATAGGTCCGATCGTCGTCGGGAAGCACGAGGCGAGTGCGGATCGAGGCCCGCAGCTCCTCCTGGGTGGGTTCGCGAAGGTTCTCGGCACGCATCACGAGGTACTGCCCCACCCAACCGGTGACGACGTCGTGCCACTCTGGGCCTGCCCTGCGAGCGGACTCAGTCACGTTGTCGAGGTAGATGTCTATGCCGCTCGCCGTGTCGTGGAGGCCGTATCCGGTGTCGGTCTGAAACACCTCGACCGTGATGCCCTCCTGCTCGATCGTCCTACCAACGACGGCGAGAACCATCTCTTCGAAGCCGACTTCTTGCGGTGTCATGGCCGACCTGTTCCCTTCCGCGCGGCGACGGGCACGAGTATCGCGGCCGCTACCGACAGACTCGTGCGGCCAGGCCGTGGTGGTCAGGTCGCTGGACGCCTGCCGAGGTTGCGGTTGCCAAACGGGGGCTTGCCGGTGGCCTTGAGGAATCCGCGGATCAGGTCTGACTCGACAGTTGCGGGGTCCGCGTCCGGAGTGGTCTTCCATGCGACCCGGAGTGCGTCGGCGTCGGCCAATTGCCAGATGTACCGCCCGCCCCAGTGCCGGGCGCGACCGCCCAGGCCGTGCCGACGGTACTCGTGAAGCCTGCGATGCAGCCGAGATGCCTTGCCGAAGTAGACGACTTCGACTCCAGACACCCAGGCACCCGCGAGCACCTCCGGCGGCACCGACGGATCACCGCGAATCGCCCCAGCCGGACTCTGCGGCAGACACAGGCGGCTCCTGGGTGCATCGGAGCACCGCATACACTCCGGCGTCCACAGGGATTGAGGTGGTGGGAAGTTCCGCGAACCGGACGAAGCCACCGAATCCGATGTCCTCCAGCGTGGCTCGCGTCGTCACCATGTTGACCATTGTCCGGGATTCGTGGCCTAAGAACTTGCTGAGCGTGGTTCGGCCGGGTCGAGGTCATTGTCCCCAAGGTTGACAAGGGGATTCGCCAATTGTCCCCTCGCCTCCGTGGGCCTGTCTGTCAATGTCCCACGGCGAATCTGTGGATAAGTCCGGCTGCTCGAACAGGTTTGGGGACAAACCCAACTACATCGACTTGATCGCCTTCCGTGGTCGCCACGACGCGGAAGGAGAACTGCGATGTCCGTTGCGAGTGAATTGGGGATGGCCTCGATCGGAGACACTCCACCTGAGGTTCTGGACGCCTGGCCAACCTGGCAGCGCCACCATCGTCTGCTGCGACCGATCGACGCCGGCCGGTTGAGGGAGTGGCTCCAGTGCGCCTCGGTCAAGGAGTCCGACGATGTGCTGTGTGTCCTCGCCCGACGCGCTGCGATGGACGGCGGGCGGGACCGTGACGCCGCTGTCGCGTTGGCGTGGGCTCTGCTACCGGGCGCGTGCCTCCTGGCGAAGCGGTGGATCCGCGGTACCGATGACATCGACTTCGTGGTGGCCGAGCAGCTATGGATCCATGCCCGGACCTTCGCCTGGCGGAGCAAGCGCAAGGTTGCGGCGAACATCCTCCTCGACGTCCAGCGGGCAGTGCTGGCTGAGCTGGGTATCGCCGCGTATCAGTCCAAGGCCGAGCGGGCGGCGGCGTATCTGGTGCCGGTCGCTGATCTCGAGACCATCCAGTGGCGGAACCAGGATCGCCTCTCGCCGGCGCAGCAACTTCATCGGCTGCTGGTCCGCGCTGTCGACCGGGGCGACATCACCACCGACGACCACCAGTTCCTGCTGACTGTGCTCGACGTCGCTTCCGAGTACGGGCCGCCGCAGGGCCACACGAGGAATCTCGAAGGGTTCTCGAGCAACGACTTCACCGAGTTGGTCGCCGCCCGGATCGGGTTGTCAGGACGAACCGTGCGACGTCGCCTGCAGGCCTGCATCGCCGCACTCCAGACCGCGCTGCCGCAGCTCGTCGACCTGTTCGCCGAGGCTGCGTAGGAGGCCCCGTGTCCTTGCAGAGCGGGTCGCGTGCTTCAGGGGGCGAGGTGATGGACATGACTGACAACACGGCCCTGTGGACGCCGGTGGCCGCAACAGTGCGGGCGGCGCTGGCCCAACGGGTTCGGCACCAGACCCAGCCGCCGGGCAGCGGTTTGGCAGGCTGGCGGCGCCGCTGGGACGAAAGCGTGTTCGCGGTCGCCGGGGTGACCGGCTCGGTGGGCACCACGACCGTCGGCCTCGCTCTGGCCTCCGCAGCGGCGCTGACCAGACCGGCTCGGCTGGTCGAATGCGCGACCCCCGCGCGCTCCGGTCTGGTGGCTGCGGCGGGGACCGAGCTTGGTGCGGGGCGGGGCGGCTGGATGCGGGGCGAGCGTGGCGGGCTGATGCTGATCCGCCGGACTGACACGTCGCTGTTCGAGGCACCACCCCCGCCGCCGCAGGAGGACGGCACGCTGACCGTCCTCGACCTGGGCGAGCTGCTCGTCGATCGGCCGCCGCAGCAGTCAGTAGACGCCGACGCGGTGAACGACTGGATCGTGGTCGTGCGGGCCAGCGTCCCGTGCCTCCGCCGGCTGGAACTCGCCCTCGACCTCAGCCCGGCACGCAACCCGGTCCTCGCGATCGTCGGCCCCCCGCCCCGTCGGTGGCCCCGACAGCTCGCGTCGGCGGCACAGCCACGCACTCGCGAACTGATCGAGACCGGCCGAGTCGTCACGTTTCGGCACGACCGCCGCTTGGCACTGGCCGGGCTGACCCCGGCCGCTTTGCCACCACACATCGCAGCCTCCGGCCGGCGGCTGCTCCTCCTCCTGGAAGGTGTACCCCAATGAGGTTCCTGATCCCGCTTCAGGTGTGCCCGGTCGCTCCTGGCCAGGCCCAGCAGTATGTCGACCAGATCACCGGCAACGTCCTGTGGGGCGTCCAGTGGATCTTCGTCGTCGCCCTCGTGATCAGTGTCGCGGCGATCGCCGGCGGCAGGCTGTTCATGATGCCCCACGCCTCACGCGCCGGGGTGATCTCCGCGGTCGTCGTGTTCCTCTCGGTGATCGCCTACCTGACCCTGCCGAGCCTGCTGGATGCGCTCATGGGGAAGGGCTGCATCTAGCCATGATCCCGATCTCCCCCGACCCGTTCGGTGACGCGATCGCCAAGTACTTCGCCGACGGGTGGACCGCGGCGATGCTGGGCATCTGGAACGCCGGGCTGTGGCTGCTCCAACTGGTGCTGAAACTGGGCGATGCGCTGCTGACTCCCGACCTTCGCGAGGGCGGGCCCGGGTCAGGCATCTACCGGACGGCGTTCTGGATCGCCGGCGCGCTGTTTCTGGTCCTGGGGATCGTGCAGGTCGGGACGGCCGCGATTCGCCGCGACGGACGAAGCCTGGCGCGGGTGGCGATCGGGTTCGTGCAGTTCGCTGTTGTGTGGGCTGGATGGCTGGCGTACGGCGTGCTGCTGATCGCCGCAACGTCCGGCCTCACACGCTCGATCATGCAGGCACTTCTGGGCGTCAACTACCTCTCGGCACTCAAGGTCGCCGAACCGTTCGGTGCCGGCGACATCACCGATGCCACCGTCGCAACCGTGTTGGGCATGATGGGCTTCTTCGTCCTCATCGCCGCGATCGGTCACTTCCTTGTGCTGCTCGCCCGCGCGGCAGCACTGATGGTGCTCGCGGCGACAACCCCGATCGCCGCCGCCGGACTGGTTGGCGACGCCGGGCGGGCCTGGTTCTGGAAGTCGCTGCGCTGGTTCCACGCTGCAGCGTTCGCCCCGGTCGTCATGGTGCTGGTGTTCGGGTTGGCCAACCAGTTCACCACCGGCATCGCGACCGGCCTGGGCAAGGACCTCTCAGCGGTCGGCACCTCTGTGGTCGGCGTGATCCTGCTGCTCGTCTCGGTCGTGAGCCCGCTGGCGCTGTTCCGGCTGCTCGCCTTCATCGACCCCGGCACCAGCTCAGGTGCTGCGATGCGCGCCCAGCTCGCCGCGACCGGCGGCATCCAAGGGCTGCTGTCACCCAAACCTGCCGATGGAGGGGCGGCGACCCGGACAGACGATGCTGGGCGCACCGCCGCCGAAGGGTCTGCCGAGGCCCAGACCACAACCCGGTTCGCGACCGCCGCTCAGGGCGCGATGAAGGTCCTCGGACCCGTGGGTCAAGTCGCAGCCGCTGGCCTCGGAGCGATGGTGAACATCGGCAGCCGTGCCGCCTCGATGGGCGCAGACCTGACCAGCCAGATGGGCGTCGGGCACCAGGTGTGGCCGCCCGACCTCAGCCCGCAGGCACGGAAGGCCAGCCAGTCCCAGCAGACCCGCCAGAGCCAGGACGACTCCGGTGACGGCAACCCGCCCTCGGACAACACAGACGCTGGTCCGGACAACACCCCGCCGGCCCCGGGCAACACCGGGGCGCCGTCAAACCTGACGGCCGCGCGGCCCACGGTCGGCGCGAGCCCGGCCGGGGGAGCGTCGGCGGGTGGCGCTGCCGCCGCAGGTGGCAGCGAGGCCGCCGCGGCGGCGGCCCTGTAGAGGAGGCACTTGCGTGGCTGTGTACGGCGACTACTCCCGGGACCGGATTGGCTGGTTCTTCGGCCTCACCGGTCCGCAGATGGCGGTGCTCGGTGCCACTGCGCTGCCGGTGTTCTTCGCGGTGAATCGGCAGGACTGGCGCCTGGCTGGCTCACTGATCGTGGCGTGGGCGGCACTGTTCGTGCTGGTCGCCGTGCCAATCCGCGGTCGCTCCTTCACCGGCTGGCTGATGGCCGGCTCGGCGTTCACCGTTGCCCGGGTCGCTGGCTGGTCGAGGTTCCGGTCCCGGGCCAGCGTCGGGAAGACCCGCGATCTCGCCGAGGTCGACCTGCCCGGGATCCTGTCCGGTGTCGTGATCCACGACGGCCCACCGTCCGGTCCCGTGCAGGCCAGGGTCGCGATCATCCAGGACCATGCCGCCCACACCTGGGCCGTCACCGCAGCCATCACCCACCCCGGCGTCGGCATGGCCGATGCACACCAGCGAGCTGGCTTCGGGACAGGGCTGGCCGACCTCCTCGACGGCTGCGTGCGAACCGAGTTGATCGACGAGGTGCTGTTCATCGTCCGCACCGTCCCCGACGACGCCGCCGAACGCACCCTGTGGAGCCAACGGCACCGGCGACCCGACGCCCCCGCAATCGCCCTGGCGATTAGTGACCAACTGACCGCCGGCCTGGCCGCGGCCTCCGTGCGCACCGAGGCGTTCGTCACGATCGTCGTGCCCGACGCCAGGCTCTCGCGGGAGGCCCGCGAGTTCGGACGCGGCATCGACGCCCGAGCCCGCGTCCTGCTCCAGCTGATGGGCGAGGTCGAATCCCAACTCCGCGCGGGATTCGGCGCCACCTCGGTCGCATGGCTCACCAGCCCCGAACTCGCCCTCGCCGTCCGCACCGGATTCGCGTCCACCGAACGAGCCGGAATCATCGAAGCCCAAGCGGCCGCGGCCACCGACCCCGGTGTGGACGCGACGATCCCTTGGGCGCAGGCTGGCCCGGGGATCGCCCAGGCGAACGGACGTCACTACGCCCACGACGCGTGGCTCAGCACCAGCTCCACCCTCAAGCTGCCCGACCGAGGCGCAGCGTTGGGCGCACTGGCACCAGTTCTCGTCCCGACCGATCCCGGCGAACGGCGCAGCCTGCTGGTGGCATTTCCACTGCTCGCCCAGTCCGTGGCCGACCGACAGACCGCCAACACCGAGTGGGCCGCCGACATGGGCGACGCCGTCCGCGCCAAGGCAGGCATCCGCAGGCGCGCCCGCCAACGCGCCGAACAGGCCCGCGCCCACAGGCTGGACGACAAGCTCGCCCACGGCAACGCCCTCGCCCGGCCCTACGCGGTGGCCACCGTCACCGTCCCACGCCCCGCCGCGATCAGCGAGGCCGGGAGACGCCTCGACGCCAGCATCCGCCGGGCCGGGTTCGCACCGCTACGCCTCGACCTCGCCCACGACCTCGGCTTCGCCGTCTCCACCATCCCCCTCGGCGCGTCCCTCACGCGGAGGGCCGACCGGTGAAGCTTCGTCCGCGCACGGGACGGTCCACGCCCGAACTGCTCGCCGACTTCGGCCACCCCCTTCCAGCCAGGCCCCCCGAACCAGCTGCCGAGCGGGAACCCAGGCTGTTCCGCCATACGTCCCGTCGAGGGCCGGCCAAGCGCGGCCACGGATTCGCGCCCGCCTCCGCACCGGTGTCGGTGTGGCGCATGACCTCCGACCAGACCGGAGTGCTCTGGCCGTTCATCACCGGGCCAGGCTTGCCACCCACGGGGGCGCTCATGGGCATCGACCAGCTGTCCGGGGGCTGCTTCTACGCCGACCCCGGCGGCTGGGTGCTCAACGACGCGATCGGAGTCACCAACCCCAACGTGTTCGTCTTCGGCAAGCCAGGGCGCGGCAAGTCCGCCACCATCAAGGGCTTCGCGACCCGGCTGATGCCGTTCGGCTACAAAGTGCTCATCGCCGGCGACCCCAAGGATGAGTACGAGCCCTTGTGCCGGGCACTCGGCGTCGAGCCCATCACCATCGGCCACGGGCTCGCCGCCCGCATCAACCCGCTAGCCTTCGGCCCCCTCGGCCAAGGATGGGCCGACCTGCCAGCCGCCGAGGCCAAGCGCCGTGTCGCCATCGTGTTCGCCCGCTGGCTCACTCTGATCCGCGGCCTCGTCGGATCGCAACGCATCGGAGACGCCCGCGTCCCGTTCGGCCCAGTCGATGAGGTCGTCGTGAAGACCGCGCTTGGCCACCTCACCGGGCGCCGGCAGGGAAACACCGACCTCGTCGAGACCACCATTCCTCAGCTGTGGCGGCTCCTCGACGAACCCACCGATGACCTCGTGGCCGAATGCCGCTACGCCACCAGCCGGCAGTTCCTCGACGAGACCCGCCTGCTGCGCGACGCCCTCGGCCAACTCGTCTCCGGCGCCCTCGCCGGCCTGTTCGACGGCCCCACCACCATCGCCATCGACTGGACCGCCCCCATCCAGTCGCTGTCGCTGTCGAGGCTCGAAGCGCTCGGAGACGAGGCCGTCGGCATCGCCCTGACCTGCCTCAACTCCTGGAGCCGCGGCATGCGCGAACTCGCGGTGCCCGGCGACCTGCGCATCGTCGTCCGAGACGAATCCTGGAAGCAACTCCGCCTCGGACCAGACGCCGTCAAGTCGTTCGACGCCGACCTGCGGCTGTCCCGCCGGGACGGGGACGTCCAGATCGCCGTAGCCCACAAGCCGTCCGACCTGCTCACCGCCGGGGATGCCGGCTCCCAAGCCGTCGCGATCGCCAAAGACCTGCTCCACTTGGCCGATACCCACATCCTCCACGGCCAGGACCCCGCCGTCGCCGACGACCTCCACCGTCTCCTCGGCCTTAGCCCCATCGAACAAGACCTCGTCACCGGCTGGGCCATGCAGGGCAAGGGACGGGCGCTGTGGTGCCTCGGGGACCAGAGGTTCAAGGTCCAGACTGTCCTCCACCCCGCGGAGATCCAGCTCTTCGACACAAACGCATCTCTGTCGACAGCCGCGTGAGGCACCCATGAAGCCTGCGATCGTGATCCTGGCATTGGCGCTCATCCTGGGCCTCAGCATCCCCTTCGGTGTCGCCGTGGTTGTGACCACAATCGTCATGCCAGCCGCGTACCGATCCGCGATCGACGCGTGCCTGCCGGTTCAGGACGAACCTGGCCTGCCGAGGCCGGTCACGTTGTCAACTGGCTCCGAGGCGCTCGACTGCATCCCCGGCACCGGGGAGCTTCCGCCCGGCCCCGACGGCGTCTGCCCGCCCAGCGGCAGCGCCGCCGAACGCGGCCTCAAACCCAACGCGCTGCGAGCACTGCGCTGCGTCAAGCAACGCTTCCCCTGGATCAAGTACATGGGCGGCGTCGGCTCACGGCCAAGCGGCTACGTCTCCGACCACCCCGCGGGGCGCGCTGTCGACTTCATGATCCCCGCCTGGAACACGAAGGCCGGCAACGCTCGTGGCTGGGAAGTCGCCCACTGGCTCCAGGCCCACGCGAAGGAACTCCACGTGAAGTACCTGATCTTCGAGGATCGCTCCTGGCGTGCCTACAACCCTTCAGCGGGCTGGCGTGCCTACCGATACCCCGGACCCAATCCCGGCGGCCCCACGCAGCGGCACCTGAACCATGTCCACCTAACCGTGTATGACTAGCGGGTCTTCCCGTGGTATCGAGTTCCCTCGCACAGTCGGGCGGGAGTCCCATACAAACCGAACTCTCGATCCGCGCCATTGACGTAGCGACCTGCAGCCGGGTGGTTGTCCATCCAAAGATCAAAAGGGCACCTCTCCAGACGTGCGCCGCGATTTGCAGGTTGATGTCACCCTGCGCGTCCTTCTGGGGTCCCGGCGTCCTCACCTGACGACTTCTTCTTCGCGGCCTTCTTCTCGGTATCGACGACGTGGACTCCCCAGAATCGTGCCAGCGCGCGACGCCGCCCAAGAGAGGGCTCGACGCGTCGGAAGGCATCATCGAAGTCGGTGTCGTCAACGCGCCTCGACAGGCTTACGACAGACTGGACGGTCTCGTAGACGAGGCGATCTGACGCTCTGCCACCGGTCCACGGCAGGTCGCTCAGCAACTCTGGCCTCACGCGGCACAACTGGCCCAGGAGCCCGATCGCAACGTACCTCTCGTCCGATGCTAGTGAGCGGCCGCGCACCGCAGTCGGCATCGGGAACAAGTCCTTGGGCGAGTCGGCGGTGAGCTTCGGTTGCTCGCCCGCGAGAACAAACTCGCGAAGCGGGTCCAGCAATGGACCTACGTCCAGGGTCACACCAACTGTGAGTCGATCGCCCCAATCCCAGCCTAGGATCCGGCCGAGTACCAGCCATCCGAGGCTGACCTTATGGTCGGGCCGACGTCCGAGCGATGAGACCGGCGAGTAGACCGAATTCCAGGCTAGGTTGCGGGTCCACTCAACATCGAGCTTAGCTCCGAGCGCGAGGGCGCCGGCCACGCTCGCTGACTCGACGGGGCCGAGTGGCTTGACATCTCGACTCCGGAACTCCTGAAGCATCGAGCGAAGCACCACGAGAAGTCGGGCGTTTACCTCACTCTGCGGAGCCTCCCAGCAGCCGAACCACAGCGCAACGAGCGCACCCAAGCCCGCCCGTGAATCTTCCGTGGTTGCCGCTCGTAGACCTTGTGCCGCGGCATCAATGTGGAGATCGAGATCGCCCGGCTTGAGGTTGCCCAGACTCCCAAAGCCCTCGCATGCTGCCCACACGATCAGCGTGTGCTCCCGCTCGGGGGTACCGTCGAGCTCCGCCGGGAAGCCACGCGCAGGGCTGTGCAGTTGGATCGCCGCGGCGGAGTTCCGGCTGTACTCACGCGTTACGTTTAGCCGTACGTCGTTCCCTGCACGATCCGCGAATGGGAGGCAACGGAGTCCGAATGCTAGGAGCCTGCGCTTCGCATCGGGGTCTGCGCCCTCGAGTGCTGCGGCAGCGAGCAGAGCGGTCAGGAAGTCCCCGGCAGCGTGCAGGCTCTCCCGAAAGTAGGCATCGGCGCACAGCAGGCAGAAGTTGATCGCTGTTGCCTCTCTGATGTACCTCTCCAAGGCCGAGAACAGTTCGGCGCCAGTCCTGCTGTTATAGATGAACTGCTCAGAGGCAAAGAATTCAAGAAAGGTGCGATGGGAGAACCGATAGACCTCATCTCCCCTGTCGATCCCGAGCGACACAATCAGCCACCGCCGACCTCTCCAAAGGGCGAGTGCATTGTCACTGAACTGTCGTGCGATGAAGTCGTTTGAGCCAGGAAGCTGTCGATGGTAGGTCCGCAGGAACGCTCGCAGCCAAGGCTCTCGAAACTCCTCTTCACCCGACTGGAAGACCTCGAGCGCAAGTTCCCGCACGGCGCGCTCTGTGTTGATCTCGTCGTCAACCGAGGACGCGATGCCCCTTCCGGCATCCCAGTCACCGAACAGCATTTCGGCGCATCGCTTGTACAGGTCGTAGCGATTGGTCGGCATTCGTCGACCTAGTGAGTACAGGTTGCACAAGACCCCGAGCATGAGCGGATTCGCCCGCAGATCAGCCAGCGGCTCGGTCTGCTCAAGGAACTCTCGTGCGCTCTTGCGATCGGGCGAGCCTTCCATGTAGCGGAAGAAATTCGTCGCGAACAACTCGACTTGGCTCGGCGTCAGGGTCGTCAACTCGCCTCGCTGGAAGTGCGCTGCCAAGGGTGCGTCAACGTAATCGGTCGTCCTAGAGGTCACCACGTAGGCATTCAGAGGGTGCGCAGAAGAGAAGCTCTCGATCCTCTTCACAATCTCCCGGCGCGCTGGAATCGACAACACCTCATCGAGTCCGTCGAAGAAAACAACGCACCTGCCGAGATCCAGCAAGTACTCCAGAATCTCCGGCTCGAGTTCGATGGACAAGTCACCTTGAATGCTCTGGCAGATGTATCTGCTGAGCCCAAGGGTTGGGGTCCGTTCCACCTCTCGGGCGTAGTGACGAAGCGTGACCTTGACGGGAACCGCATCAAGTCTGCCGTCACTGACTCGGCCCGCCAGCGCCGCGACCGCCTCGAGAACCGCGGTCGACTTGCCCTGCCCGGGGTCTCCAAGCAGCACGACTTGGCTGCATCTCGTTAGCCAGGTCAACAGCGAGTGTGCGACGAGTTGCTTGTCGTGAACATCCCGGATCTCGCGTTCGAGAAGTATCTCCGGCAGAGGAACGCGAACCTCACCACGGAGCGAGGGGATTGCAGTGGTGCTGCTGTCCCTCGCCAATGCCTCGGCGTACTCGACCACCGAGTGCTCAACATCAGTGGACAGCCGAGACTTGAGCGCCCTCGTCCGCGTGTGGCTCCGCCGGTCGATGCCTGGTTCCAACAGCGGCGAGCTCGCCCGTAACCTGGACGCCTGCTCCGCGATATCGCGCGCGACCTGTGGCGACTGGGTTTGGATCAGCCTGTAGATCTCAATCGTCGTGTCCCGCAGAGACTCGACGAGCACTGCGGCCGCGTGGTCAACGAACTGTGGTCGCACGCCCGAGTACAGCAGGAATAGCGCTCGAGCCTCTGCTGTGAGTGCCTGCACGACCTTCCGAGAGGACTGATTGGTCACGATCGACTCCATCGCGACGTAGCGCAGAAGCATCGCCCCCTCTGGCGCCTTCAGGAAATCAAGCAGTGTGCGATTCTGTGCGGAAGTGACTCCGGCGGCCTGTAGTGCGGAAGCGAGTGGTAGCGCGTGGCCGGACGACAGCTCGCCGGTCGCCGTGAGGAGCTGGTCAAGCCTTTTCTGCTGTGCGCGTGGTAGGCGCTTCTCGCGGAACTGGGCTACCAACACCGGGCCACCCAACGTGATCAAGGTCTCCGCTACGAGCAGGACCAAGCTCTCCCACACATTGCCCCCTCGAGTTGCGTGCCTCCCCAGTCGGCATCGTAGCCACCGCTTGTGGCTCGTCCATCGAGTTACTGACTGATTCTCGCCAGGAGGCAGTGCGCGGGCACCAGTCTTGCCGAGCGCTAGCAGTAGCCCCTGCAGCCGCTGTCCTTGACAGAAGGCACTTCTGCTTCAGGTGGGCGAGAAGGGGAAGGAGCCTCCAGATGCATCGACCAGAGCCGACGCCAGTGCGACCGCACGTCCCGTTGCCCGACCGCGATCTGCTCGCCGAGCAACTGCTGGAAGACCTCGAGGTCGCGATCCTGACCGCGCCCGATGATGAGCCCATCCTGCGGCTCTGGGCGGCCTGGGAAGACCTGAAGCGAGGTCTGGTCCGATGAGCCGCGGTCCAGCCAAGGAGGACTGGCAGGCCGCCCGTCGCGAGTCGCTGGAGCGGATGCACGCCGACCTCGCCGCGCGGGTCGGGTCGATGGACTCACTGACGGAGTGGCAGTCGTGGCTGAAGTTCACCCAGAGCTTCCACCGGTACTCGTTCAACAACACCGTCCTGATCTGGATGCAGCGACCGGACGCGACCGCGGTCGCCGGCTACCGGGCCTGGCTGGCCCGAGGGAGGCAGGTTCGTCGTGGAGAGAAGGCGATTCAGGTGTTCGCGCCCGTGACCCAGCGCGCGCCACGGCTCGACTCGGCGGGCAACCCCGTGTACGGGACGGACGGGAAGCCGGTGATCGAGACCCGGATGGTGGGCGTGAAGCCCGCGAGTGTGTTCGATGTCAGCCAGACCGAGGGTGCGCCGCTACCGGAGCAGCCGGACGTGACGCCGCTCACGGGTGAGGCACCGCTGGGGTTGTGGGCGTCGTTGGTCGGCTACTGCGAGTCAAAGGGATACGCCGTCTCCCGCGGCGACTGCGGCAGCGCCAATGGACTGACCCGTTTCGACTCCCACGAGGTGCTGGTTCGTCCCGACATTAATGACGCGCAAGCCGTGAAGACCCTCGCGCATGAGGCGGCGCACGTCACGCTCCACGAGAAGCTGGAAGACCGCACGTGCCGCGGGCTCATCGAGGTGGAGGCCGAATCGGTCGCGTTCCTGGTGACAGCCGCCCACGGCCTCGACTCGTCCCAGTACACGTTCAACTACGTCGCGGGCTGGGCGCATCAGGCAAAGGCGCTCGACCCGGAGGGTCCGAACGTGGAGGAGATCGTGCAGGCCACCGGCCAGCGCGTCGTCACCGCCGCAGACCAGATCTTGAACGCCACTCGGCCCGGCCCGTCCGTCACCGAGGTCGCCGTCGGATCGCTGGCGCTCGAGATCGAACCCAAGGTCGAGCGCGCCCTGCGACCGGTGCAGGCCATGGCGAGCGACCGTCCAGCATCGTCCCAGGGCGCACTGCCGGGCATGGACATGCTGCCGCCGCTCTACAACCCCGAACACGGCCCGACGATCGGACGGTGACGCGATGGTCACACAACAGGAGCGACGCACGGATCCGTACCCGCTCACCTGGGAGATCCCCCTGGCAATCCTCGGTGGATCGCTGCTGGCGCTGGTCCTCGGGGCGCACGTTGGGCGCGGGCTGGCGAACCTCGCCGCGGGCGCTGGATGGAGGTGGCCGACGACGGCACAGCTATTCCGCAGCGCGATCGATGTCATCCAGGGGGACGCGGGCGCAGGCCTCAGCTCGGTCGACCCGCTCGCGGAACCGGACGCGTTGCTGGCATGGGTGCTCGCGGTCGAACTGGTCGTCATGGCGACCTACCTGTTCCTGACCTGGCTGTGCCTTCGGCGTTGGGGACCGACCCGCACCCTCGGTGTCGCCACCGTGGACGAGGCTCGCCAGCTGCTCGGGCGGCAACGGCTGTTCGCGGCGCGCAGGGTGATCCGTCCCGATCTCTACGGCAGGAAGGCGAAGCGATGAACAGGTTCAGGCCCCGCGAAGTCGGCTGGCGAATCGGCCGCGCCCAAGAACCAGTAGGCGCCGGAGAGCTGTGGTGCCGCTGGGACCGCACGGCGGGTGTCGTAGGCCCGCAGGGCTCTGGGAAGACTCTCGACCTGCTGACTCCCGCTCTCCTAGCTGCGCCCGGTGCCGCGCTCGTGACCCTGACCAAGCCCGAGGACCTGCTGTTGTCGCTGCCGGTCCGGCGCAGTGATGAACGGCCGTGCGTCGTCCTCGATCCGTTCAGTCTCGCGCCCGGCCTTCCCGAGTTGGTGTGGGACCCGATCGCTGGCTGCGTCGATCCGCTGCTGGCCGAGCGTCGCGCGAAGGCGTTCACCGCCGGCACGATCAGTTCCACCATCGCGGCTGGCCAGAGCGACCCAGCGGCCAGGTTCTACGCGGCCGAGGCGTCCAAGGTCATCCAGGCGTTCTTCCATGCTGCGGCCCTCACCGGCCGGACGATCGAGCACGTCCTGGAGTGGATCGCACACCCGACCGGCGCTACCGAACCCGGCGAGATCCTCCGCGAGCACCCACTCGCCGCGCGCTTCTGGGCCGGGCTCCTGCACGGCGCGCTCAACGGAGACCACCGCACCGTCGGCAACACGGTCACCACCTGCCAGCAGGCACTCGCTCTGTTCTTCCAGCCCGACATCCGCCAGCGGTGCGTCCCGTCCGAGAACCGGCCTGCCACCGATGTCGCCGACATCATCAAGCGGCGCGGCACCTTCTACCTGCTCGGCCGCGAGGATCCCTACGCCTCGGCGTCACCGCTGATGACGGCACTGGCCGAGCACATTCTGGACACGGCGCTCATCCTTGCGAACGCGTCCGAGTGGGGTCGGCTGTGCCCACCGATGCTCGCCTGCTTGGACGAGCTGCCATCCACCGCACCGCTACCGACACTGCGGACGCGGATGGCCAACGAACGCGCTCTTGGGATCTCGTTCGTGTACGCGGCCCAGACCTGGCGACAGCTGACCGCGATCTTCGGCCAGGACGAGGCCCAGGCCCTGTTCGGCCTCACCAACGTCATGGTCGTCTTCGGCGGCTCCAAGGACGTCCAGTTCAACCGCGACATCTCTGATCTGACCGGCACGGTCCGCGTCGCCCGCTCCAGCTGGAACACCGCCCGCGGCGGACGCAACATCTCCGCCGACGACATCCCCGTCCTGCGGCCGGAAGAGGTTCGCCAACTCCCCGAGGGCCAAGCCCTGGTGATCGCCGAGAACGGCAAGCCCGTGATCGCGAAGCTCCACCGCTGCATCGACGGCCGGGCCGGACGGAGACTCCTCTCCGGGCAGCGCAAGCTTCGAGCAGAGTTGACGGAGAAGCGGCTGTCGCCGGCGTCGTCTGCGGACCGCACAGAAGCGGCGTTGGTTGAGGCATCGCAACGCAACCTGACGAGGGGGTAGCGCATGGCAGACGATTACAGCACGGGCGCCTTCCTGGTGCAGCCGTTCCCGATGCCGGGGCATCAGCTCCGGCAGATCTTTCGGCACTGGTGGACCGCTGAGAATGGAACCGAGCAGGAGCAGGCAGAGCTCGAGAACCGACCTGCAGCCCGCCCGTGGGACCCCGCGACCCTCGGCACGAACGGCGAGCGGCTGGAGATGTGGCGCTGGCTGGAGGAGGTCGTCCGCTGGTTCAACCACGAGTACGCATGGGACACCAGCCAGGTCATCCCCGACTGCTGGCCCGAGCATCCCCACCTCGTCCACGAGATTGCTGTCCTGGCAGACGCGCGCCGCCGTGCCGGCTCGGCCAAGAACTCAGGCCCACTGGAGGAGTGGCACCGAGTCTGTGTGCCGTGGTTCCTGGGCAGGATGCGCGACAGCATCAAGTCGCATTGCGAGGAGCGCCACCAGGCATGGCCAGCGCGAGCACGCTACGCACGTCACGTCAGCCAGGAGAGCTTCAACCTCCGCAACCTTCGGACGATCGAGGACGTCGAGGCCGTCGGCTTCCGCTCCGACGACCCGTGGATCGACGGCTACGGAGGCGACCGCATCAACCTCATCACGGGAGAAGTCGAGAACGACGCGGAGAAGGAACAACTCGAACGCGGGGCCAGTGAGCGAAAGCAGGCGGCCGAGGCCGAGGACCCACCACCGAGCGAGCCGCCTGCAGCAACGACGGGAAACGGCGGCGAACATCTCTCTGGTGACTGATCGCCTGCCGTCTGCAGCCGGTCGCGAGTCGGGCTAGACGGTCGTAGGCGCAGCCGCTAGGCCATCCAGATCATCGCCAAGTGCTGATGGGGTCGGCGCTAGCTCTGCGCGGGAGACCTCAGGCCACGACGTGTTGTCGTTCGCGTACGCGAGCAGTTCATCAACCGTCTGTTGGTAGTCCGCACCCAGTCCGTCCAACTCCGCTACGCGACGCAACCAGCGACCGCGATCGCGGGTGTCCTGGTTGCCGAACGCCCACGCCTCAAGCGCCACCACGATCTCGTCTCTCGCCCGAGTCGTCGCAGATCGATTGTCTGCTTCCCTGGCTAGGTACAGCGACGCAAAACCATGGAAGAGCTTCGCGTGGTTGTCTCGTTCACGCACGGCAGCGAGGTACTTCACGGACTCCCGGTAGTTGCCGGCGATGTAGAGCCGCTGACCGAGATGGTTCTTCGCGACCTCGTTCTCCGGGTTATGGCGAAGGGCCGCACGGAGCAGGCCGAGCGCTAGGTCGCTTTTGTGGGGGAGGCGACTCGCGGTCCGCACGAACTCCTTCGACGCAAGCTTAGGATCGGTTGCCCCCGTCACTTCGGCAGATAGCCCAAACAGCAAGCTAGAGAGGTTGACGAGCCCGAGGTTCCCGTAATGCTGGGCAATCCCCTTGATGGCGCCGATCTCGCCTGACAGGGCTGCCGTAACCAAGTCCTCGCGTGCGTCGGCCGCACGTGGCTCTCGCGACTGCGGGAGCTGGCCGCCGTTCAGCACGCTTCGGGCACCCGCCACCAGAAGGTCGTTCATCGAAGTCCCCGGGGTGCTGTCGGCCAGGTCCTTCAGCGCCTTGTGCAGATCCGGCGGCAGACGAACTGGCATGGACCGCCGCTCCGATGCTATGTCCATCCGGCATCCTCCTACTAGTGACATCACTTGACATGACGATATCACCAAGGCACCCTTACATCAAGAAGCTACCGAGCGTCCAGATCAGGGCGTCCCCTAGCACCAAGAACGATGATATCGAGGAGACATCAGATGTCCGAGCGCGCATTCGCAGACCGAGGCACCAGCCGCATCCATGATGACGGCTCCTTCCGGGCAGGCGACGTAGTTGTCGCCAGCGTCCAGAACCCAATCGAGAACCCGTCCTGCAAGGGAAAGCGGCGTCCATTCGTGCTTGTGCACAGGGTGAATGGCCACTGGCGCGGCATGGGGCTCACCACGAGTTCGCACTACGCGGACGGCACACCGCGAATCGCGATCCCAAATCCCGCCAGCGTCGGTCTTCACCGCGCGGGCTACCTGTGGGGTGATCGACCCACCAGCGTCTGCGCCCTGGACGTCGACACGCTGCTAGGCGTTGTCGATGCTTCCCTCGCTGAAGCCGTGATATCACTCGCGGGCCTAAGGACTGCAGATGCCGCAGCCCTGCGCGAGGCCGCCGGGCTCCCGACCAGCGGCACTGCCGCGTGATCTGCCACGACGAAGGATTCAGACCATGGCTCACATCAGTTCTGCCCGGCCGGTGCTCGACGCACCTATCCTCGTCCTCGGGAGCCTTGCGCTCATCGGCGGTGGCGCACTTCTTCTCTCGCAGGTGCCAGCTGCTCGTGACATCTGTCGCGACGTATTGCGTGATCCTCGGCTCAGGGTCGCCTGTCGCCAGGCGGCGGCACAGTTCGGTCAAGCGATCCTCGAGTCCCTGCTCTCACGGCTCGGCGGAGCGGCGTTGCCGCCCGCGGTCGACTGAACAGGATCCGAGAAGGAGAGGAGCAGACGTGACACTCCAGCCGATCACCGTCACACGGGCTGCGTGGGCAGTCGGCGCGGCCATCCTTCCCGTCACCGGAACCTGGATGATCGTGGTGGTCGCCAAGCCTGACAGCGCTCTCGCAGCAGCCCGGTGGCGCTGGTGGCTCTCGAACCGCGTCACTACAAGGGGCGCCAAGCCGCACAACCAACCATGGCGCGGCATCTGCAGTCGCTGCGGCGACCAGCGCGGACGCCACCATGAATGCAGGGACGAGAGCCGCTAACGCTCGGGCCCGGCGGGTGGAGTCAGTGGTGCGAGTCCACCCGCCGAGGTTCGGTCGGGGCTGAGCTGGGTGTTCGGTCGGGTGTCCTTCTTGAAACGCAAGCGATCGGGATGGGCGGCGCCTGTGCTGATTCCGAGGTGGTCAGCGAGCATTGTGTGGAGTTCGGAACTCGAGCGTCCCGTGGCGCCCGCCAGGTCGACAAGCGCGCTGGTCCAGCGGGTCGGGTTCGCAACTCCAACGATCCGTATGGCGTGCTCGATACCCTCGCGGCCAGCGCGCTCAACGATGGCCGCCGCTATCAGGACCTGGCTCAGTGGAGCAGACGCGCGCAGTGCGCTGAACAGCGCCTGCGACCGTTCTAGCGCGACCAAGTCGGCGGGATCGGTGTCTTCCGGCAGGGTGGCGTGTAGTGGGTCGAGGCCGAGCTCGGAAAGGATCCAGTAGTCGCGCTCGGCCGCTGCCTGGCCGGCCTTGTCGCTATCAGTAGCGACGACGGGTAGCTCGGTGTAGCGGCGCAACTCGCGGGCTTGCTCGCGGGTCAGGGCGGTGCCGAGCGCCGCGACGCCGACATACTCGCCGCGGGTTGCGATGGTGACTGCGATGGCATCCATGGGGCCTTCGACCAGGACGGGCCGTCCGCCGCGGAGCAGGCTCGGGGCGTGGCCGTAGAGCTGGGCCCCTTTGTGGAAGAGCGGGGTCTCGGGCGTGTTCAGGTACTTGGGTCCGGCGGTGTCGTCGGCGTCGGGGTGGCGGCGGGCGATGAAGCCGAGGATCTGTCCGTTGTGGCTGATCGGGAAGACGACGCGGTTGCGGAAGCGGTCGATGAGGTTGCCGGTGGAGGCAACCTTGGCGACGCCGGCGAGGATCATTTCGTGGTCGGAGACGCCTTCGCGGCGGAGGTGGTTGACCAGTGACGTCCAGCCGGCGGGGGCGTACCCGGGTCGGTAGCCGGGGTCGCCGGCTAGGTCGGTGTGGAGGCGTCCGACGAGGTAGTCGCGTGCCCACGAATCCGCGAACCGGGTCTCGTAGAACCGGGTGGTGAGTTCGTTGACGTGGGCGAGGCTTTCGGGGGTGATGCCCGCTTCCCGCCAGGCGTCCCGGCGGTTGAGCTGTTCGGTCAGCTCGGCCTGGGTGAGTTCGGGCTCGTCTCGTTTGGCGCGGATTATGGCCTCGATCTGGAGGATCGCCCAGGCGTCATCGACGACCTCGACCTCGTCCGCAGGAGTGTCCGCATTCGCGGCCAGCGGCTGTTCGGGTTCGGGCGCCCAGAGGGTGTCGATGTGGTCTTCGTGGTCGGGGTTGGTGAGCATGGTCGTCCGCCAAACCAGGGCTTGAGCCTCGTCCATGTCGTTGGCCGCAATCGGGCTGAGCAACTGGTCGAGAGCCCAGCCGCGTGCCGTCGCATGATCGAGTGCGGTGACCAGCGCCGGCCACCAGGTCGAGGCGCGCAGCTGGTCTGCTCGCTTGGGGCCGACGATCGTCACGAAGTCGGCCGTCCATGGGGCGGGCGTCGCGTCGGCGGTTGCGGCGGCGACGGCCGGTTCGAGGTGCCGGTTGATGCGCCACCAAAGGGCTGCGGCGGCGTGGTCGTCCGGGAGGGCACCCTCAGCGGCCGCCGAGGCGAGCAGTCCGGTCGCGTCGATGCCGGCGCTGGTCAGCCGGGCGAGTTGTCGGGCGAGGGTCGCGACGTACGGGTCCTTGTCGATGGCGGGGCTGATGGTGGCGAACAGCGGCATCCACTCGGCCAAGGCCGGGTTGCGGTCGGTGGCGAGTTGCTTGTCGAGCCAAGTCTGGTGGCGGGCCGCCGCGGCGGCGAACTGGGGCTCCCCGGTGGGTCGCAGGTCGCTGTCAGGGACGGCCATCGCGGCCCGCCAGACGGCAACCTCGGCCAGCAGCGAGGTAGAGGGACGAGGCCCGTCGCCAACCCATACGGGCGTCTTGAGTGCCTCGATCGCTCGAGTTCGTACCTCCTCGGCGAGGGTGGTGACGAGGGCTGCGCGCCCGGCGAGGTAGGTTCCCCACTTCGGATCAGTGGCGAGACCCTTGGGGATTCCGGGCAGCCACGGCAGCGGTCCGGTCGGCGCGCGGCGGGTGGCGTCGAGGCGCCAGTCGAGGACGGCGGCGGCATCGCGGGCGTCCTTCAGCGACCGTCGGGCGAGGGCTTCGTTGAGGGCGAGCAACGGGTCGACGCCGACTGCGTTGAGCAGGAGCAGGTGGGTGCGCAGGGTCGGCCAGGCAGGTTCGAACATGATCCACGACAGGCCGGTCTCGGCGATGGCGTCGATGCGGGCGATGACCTCTGGGTCGGCGGTCTGTTCGGTCGCGACCAGCAGCGCGTCGGAGTAGGCGGCGGTCGCCTCGCCAAGGCGGACGGTCGGGTCAGCCTGCTGAGCGATCGCGGTCGAGGCCGAAACGGACGCTTCGTCGCGGGTGAGGATGCGGGTCAGCAGGTCTGTCGGGGTGGGCGGGATGACCGTGTCGGGGTCTACCAAGCTGTGGGGATCGCCGTCCCCGACGTTGGCGAGGTAGATGTGGTTCGCGGTGCGTCCGCGGGTCACCATCGTGTACAGCTGCTGGCGGGATTCGCTGCCGGTCACGAGGCCGTGCATGGCGTCGGTAGTGACGCCCTGGGCGCCGTGCACGGTGGTGGCATACCCGAGTTCGACCGATTCGGCGACGTAGTCGGCGGGCAGCGTCACGATGCGTCGATGGGTGTTGTGCTGGGCAGTGAGCCGACCGCCGGCGCCGACCTTGAGGACGGTCCAGCGGTCGCCGTTCTTTACCCAGTCCGTCCGGCTGACCCGCAAGCGGCGGTCGTTCGTGCGGGTGATGATCGTGTCGCCGATCGAGGCGAGATTGCCGTCGGCGAGCGCCACCTCGCGTCGGGGCCGCTCGTCACCGAGCCGGTGCGCGCGGGCCTTCTCATTGAGCTGGGCAACCAGCTCGTGGGTGGGCGCGAGCATGATCGCGTCCAGACCTTCAGCCCGATCTGCCTTCCAGGAGTCGAACACTTCGCGGGTGAGTCCGTCGAGGTCGCCGATGTGGACGCGTCCGTTGTCGAGATAGAACCCGAGCGACTCGGGCCGCCCGTCACGCAGCGCGAGGGACGCGTTGCCTTCGGCCGGGTCGGAGAACCGGAGCAGCTCGTTGAGGTGGACGGCGCCGTGCTGGGCTGCGATGTCGCGGAGCACTCCGCCGGCGGCTATCGCGCCGAGCTGCTGGTCGTCCCCGATGAGCCGCACGCTGCCGCCCCGCTTCAGGATGAAGTCAATGGCAGTGCCGAGACTGAGGGTGTCGGCGGTGCCAGCCTCGTCGATGATCACCAGCGTTCTCGGTCCGACAGAGCCCGCCCATTTGGGTAGGTCGTTGTGCTCGATCGACCACACGAGCTTGGCCAGGGTGTCGGTGTGGGCCTCGATCTGGGAGCGCAGCTGCGCTGCTGCCGCGGCGGCTGGCGATAGGCCGAGCACCTGCCCAACGCTCTGCCGCCAGGCCCGCGCGAGGGTTGCCATCGCGGTGGTCTTTCCCGATCCCGCGGGTGCGATTCCCAGTTGGACGCGAGCGCCCGAAGTCGCCATCGCCCGCACCATCGCAGCCTGTCCGGCGTTCAACGTGAGCCCGTTGGCGACCGACTCCAGCAGCGCCACGTCGACCGCCTGGCCGGGGATGCGGCGGCCGTCCGCGCGTCCCGCAGCGGACACGATCCTCTGCTCGGCCTCCACGATTCGACGTGACGTGAAGAGCTTCGCCTCCGCAACGGAGTAGACGCTGCTGCCGTCGACTCGGCGGAGTTCCTCGGGCTCCTCGATGCCCTTGTCTCGCGGCTCGATGGCGACAGCGTGCCGATCCAGGGCTGTTCTGGTGAGCCAGTCCGCGGCCTTCTCAAGCTGGTCGGGACGAAGGCCGGTGGTGCGCAACTGGCGCTTGGCTTCGGCGTGAACGTGCCAGTACTGCCACACCGCACGGTCCGCCTCGACGGTGGCGATGATCTGCCGCGCGGTGTCGCGGTACCACTGGTGGTTGGGCAGCGCCGGACCCCTGGCTGTGGGCCGAAGCGACGTTGCCACCATGGCATCCACTGCCTGTGGACCACCGAGGATGTGACCGGCCTCGCCACGCCAGGTCGCACGTTGCTCGGCGAGGGTTCGCGGCTCGTGCTTTGCCTGCCGCGTCTCGGCCCATGCCTGGTCGGTGAGGTTGGTCATCTCGATTGCAGTGGGGGTGCGTTGGTGGATTCGCTGGAACTCCTCGGCCAGCTCGGACGCGCGGCTCTTGATGCTGCGGCGCCGCGAGGACCACCGCTCGATCAGCCGCGGGTCGACGCCGACGACCTCACGCACCGGACGCTTACCCTCGGGCGCTGGACGGGCGGCGAACACGAGCCCAAGGTCGGTGCCGAGGTGGCGCTCCAAGGCCGTGTTGTACGTCTCCGAGGCCGCGACGATGGCCTTCAGCAGGATGCGTCCGTCGATGGAGCGCCAGCGGCCGTCGAGGGTCTGGACCTTGTTCGCGACCGCGACGTGGGTGTGCAGGTCGGGGTCGCCAGCCCGCGAGTCACGGTGGGTGAACGCGGTTCCGACCAAGCCTGTCACGTCGACCTGGCGGACGCCGTTGCGCCCGAGGCGGGTGTAGAGCGCGTGGTCCTCGATGTAGCGCAGTGCGTCAGCGATCGCCTTCTGGTGTGCGCGCTCGATCACCGCGGCGACCGAAGGATCCGCCAGCGCCCACAGCGCAGAGACCGACTTCACCGGCGAGAACGTCAGGTCGAACCCGGCCACGGCGGTCGTCTTGGGCCGCGACAGGCGTGCCACGAGGCCGGCCAGTTCGCGGGCATCCTGGGGTTCGCGTCCGAACTCGGTCTGGAAGAACTCCCTCGCGACCTCGGTTCGGATGCGTCCTCGCTCCTCGCGCGGGAGGGCAGCGCTTGGGGCAGCGCCGATGGAGCCGTTGTAGGCGGCGAATCGCTTGGCGACTTCGAGCCGGAACGGGCTCACGTCCGGGGAGTAGACCCGGTACGGATCACCCAGGTTGATCGCGTTGGCGAAGTCCTTCGCTTCGGCGTCCGGCGGCAGTGCGGCCTGTCGCTGGGCTGCCAGCGGGTGGTGGCCACTGCCGAACAGTGCCTTCATCTGTTCGGCTGTCACAGGGTCGCCTGCGTTGAGGCCCTCAATGCCGGCCACGCCGCGCCCGACCCACACACCGGGGGTCTCGCCCTTGGCGGTGTAGTACGACGCGAGCGTCAGGTGCCCCTTCTCGGTGGAGTCCATGGCAGCCACCTGCCGGGTCAGGTAGTCGTACCCCGACCCGGCGGTGAGCTTCTTGGCCTCCATCACGCCAACTGAAGCGACGCGCACCCGCTGCAAGGACACGCTTCGATCGAGGGCTCCGAGGCCGGATTTCACTGGGGACATTGGCCGTGCACATCGCAGCTTGTCAGCGCGATTTCTGGACCCGGGACCGACGATGCAGGAGGTGCCTTGGACATCTGCGCTTGGTGGATGGGGCGAGGGAGGAGGGGTCAGGGAGGGTCGGTCTGGGTGTCGGTGTCCTTGGAGACGGGTGGGTCTGCTTCAGGTGGGCGAAGTGGCGGTCCTGACTGGTGGACGGGCTGCCGGGCGGAACCGATCAAGGAGGGCTCTGACATGAGTGACCGATGGGACGTCGAGATCGCGGCCGAGTCGGCGTACGAAGCGATCCGCAGCATCAATCACGAGACGATCTTCGTGCCGCGCGGGATCCCGGCACCGGTGGTGTACCGCGTGCTCGGCGAGCTGAAGTCCGCCGGCGGCTACGGACTCAACCAGGCGCTCAACCAGCTGGCCCGCGGACTCGAGCACTCGCTGGACCACTACGACGTCGTCGAGGACGACGGCCGCAACCCCAACGAGTCCGTGCTGGAGGCAGCCGAGGCACTCGGGCAGGCCGCTGACCTGGCCAACCAGGTCGGCCGCCTCCTCGACCGCGCCCAGTCGGCGATCGCCAGGCAGGGCTACCGCACCACGTCCGCCATCTCGAGCTGACGTCCCTTCGGGTGTCCTTGGCAACGCCTCCTTCCGCTTCAGGTGGCAGGAAGGCAACGAAGCAGAAGGAGCACGTGCCATGGAGTCCAAGCAGACAGTTCGGCAGGCGGCCAGGAAGGCCGCGTATCAGATGCAGCAGCGGCGCCGCGAGGAGGAGCAGAAGCGGGAGCGGCGGCTCACCTCGATCGCAGTCAAGCTGATGGTCGCGCTGCGGGAGAGGGACGACGCCGAGACCAGGGCCCGCGACGCGATCCGCGCGATGGAGGCCGAGGGCCTCGACATCGCGGCGATTGTCCGGTGGAGCGATGGCGAACTCGACGCCAAGGAGGCCGGCCGGCTGCGGGACTTCGCCCCCCGCTACAACGAGCAGCCCACCGAGCCGGCCAAGACCGGGAGCCGACCATGAGGCTCAACGGCACGCTCGGCGCGGAGGGCTACCGGACCCTGTGGCAGGCAACAGTCATCATCCTTGGGGTCGTACTCGAGCAGACCAGGGTTCGGGCCGACGGGATCATCGAACCTGTCGACTTCGCCGACTTCCTCGCCTCTGCCCTTGCCGCGGTCGCGGCAAACGCGGGAAGCGTCGAGCGGCTGACCGCGGGACGTCCTGGCTCGTGGGAGTCATCGCTGGTCAACCAGCTGGTGTGTGGGACGGTCGGCCACGACCCTGCCGACCTCGCACGTCACCGCACCGATGCCGATCGCGACGGAGTCCCCGGATGATCAGCTGGACGCCGGTCAAGCGCCGCCACCAGCCGGGTACACCGACCGAACGCGCCTGGGCTGCGCTGTTGTGGGCTGGGGTCGTCCTGCCCGAGGTCGCCATCAGCGCCGTGATCTGGCTGGTGATCCTTGCGCTCGTCCCAGATGCCGTGGCGTGGGCCATCCTAATAGTGGGCGCAACGCTGTCAGTTGTCCTGGCGACCGGGTGGGCGCGCTGGGCGGCGACTCGCGTGTTCTTCGGCGGGCGCCGGCTGACCACCGAGCAAGCGAGCGAACTCATGCTGCCGCTCGCCCTTGCCGGGACGTTCTGTGATGTCAGTGGGATCGAACTCGGCGTCGTTCGCAAGGGTGATGTGCCAGTCCTGATCGGGCCGCGGACGATCCTTCTTGATCCGGACACGCTCGCCGACCTCGCAGCTGGCGAGCTGGACGAGACCGGCTTCGTCATCGACCTCGCACACTTCGTGATGGCGCTGAGGCTTGGCTACTCCCGCTTCGAGCTGCTGCGCGACCTGTGGTGCCTGCCCGTCGACACGCTCCGCCGGATCGGCGAGCATCTCGGGCCGCTGCTCCGCCGCTACCCGCTGGTCTGGGCGCTGTGGCGTCTTCGCTTCATCGTCGGGATCGCCGCCGTCGTCAGGTGCGCGATGGACGGCGCCCTGCCGATCGGTCTCGCCGCCGGCGGAATCATCGCTGCCAGCTACGCGCTGCCCCGCATCCAGCACGCCTGGAACGTCCACCTGATGGCCATGGCGCGGGTCTCCGTGCTGCGTGGCTTCGACGCCGCCACCGCGGGCGCCGACGCCATCCTCGGCGGGGCCGAGCCACCTGACCCGAGGACCTCCGAGTAGCCCCGTGTCCTTGCAGACACCCTCGCCTGCTTCAGGTGGGCGAAAGGGGGTCTCACCACAATGACCAACTCTGAGTCGGCCAGCCTCGCGTACGGGCACCTCCGCAACGCCGCCTGGCACTACCTGTCGATCGACGACACCGCCGGCGATTCGCTCTTCCTCGGCGCCGCCTGCCTGGACGTCGAGGACGCCTTCGAACGCGCCGAGGTCATCCCGGCACTCGTCGACGACGAGGGATCCGCCGAGGGCGCGATCAAGGCCGCGCTCCTGTCCCTCGAGGACGGGCGCGGGCCACTCGTGCCGGCGCTCCGTCAGGCGCTGGCCGACCTGGCTGTCCGGGCGGGTGTGCAATGACCGCCTCGGTCGCGGACCTCCTGGATCGTCTCCACCAGCAGGCCTGGGCGATCTCCAACCTGAGCCACGAGACGTCAGAGACGCGGTTCTTCGCCCACGCGAAGGTATGGCCGCGGCTCGCACTCGCGGCCGTCCGGGCGCTCAACAACATCCCCGCTGCTGGCGACTACACCGACGACCAGCTGATGATCATCACCTCCATCCTGAACCCCATCGCGAGGGACGAATGGCGCACGCCGCCAGCGAACAAAGTGGCCTCCAGGATCCCGCCGGACAGTCGCATCTATGCGATGGCCAAGGTGCTCGGCGGGATCGCCGACCTGCTCAGCATGGGCCTGCCTGGTGTCGAGAGCGACCCCGACACCACGCGCGGGCTTCGGGCGAACATCCTCGCGCCCATCATGGTCGCCGCCAACTGGAGCCGTGCCACCGCGCCGGTCGTGAACGACAACGTCCTGGCCATCCGGCACCTCGGACAGGTCGCTGCCATCTCCGAGTCCTACGCCGTGGTCGCACCCGAGGACCGACCCGGGCCGTTCGACGACCTCGCCGCCGTCCCCGTCGACGAGAACAGCCTGGACGCCGCGATCAAGGGTTGGTCGGATGCCGCAGCTCACGCCCTGAGCATGCGCAACGGTCTGTCGGGACTGAGCCTGCAGACCGTCGCGGCGGACCTCAGCGTGCTTACCGGCGCCTCGGCGGCAGCCACCCATGCTGCGATCAGGACGGGCGACGCCCATGCCGGCAGAGGTACGGATGCGATGGAGGTACTGACAGCGGCGAACCGGCTGTGGCGGGAGGCATGCGCCTGGCCACGCACCGTCTACCTCGGCGGGGTGCGGGATCCCGAACTGGGTCGCGCCTCGCTTCGACTTCGTGAGGTGGTGGTGTCGACCCTGAGGGACGGCAAGGCCTGGGCAGATGCCGACCTCCTGGCCAAGCGCATGCCGGGTGTCAACCCGCTGGCGGTCGCCCGGCGGGCGATCCAGGCCGCGGCGCAGATCGCAGACGACCACCACAGCGCCATGGCCTACGTCTTCGACGGCGGGCGAACCCTCATGACCGCGAGATCCATGAACGACGTCGCCTACATGAACACGGACGTCTTCACCGCAAGGCGCCGCGGCGGCTGGATCCCGATGCCGCGCTACGAGTCCACCGGTCAGGAACTCCACTCCAAGGCCAACGCCGCCTGGGACAAGACCATGCAGGCCCGCAACAGACTCATGGACGCTGCCCGGCCGGCCCCGCGGCAGCAGCCACCCGCGGAACTCGAGCAAGGTCGAATCGTCACTCCGCTCCGACCGACCATGCCGTCCAGCCAACGCCTGACGAAGGAGCCTCCGTTTGGCATGGGCACTGGCGGTCCCTCCTCGACAGCCCCCGGCGAGGCCATCGGCCGCTGAAGGGCCGGTGGAGGTGAGCACCTCTCCGCCGCGATGACACAGCTAAAGGAGCGCCTTCGCCTTAGCGAGGTGGGCGGCGACCTGCTGGGTGCGGCGCTTGCGACCGAACGTGCGAAGGGTTGCGCTGTCGAGCTCGGCACCCGAGAGCCCAGGCTTGCGCCTCTTGAGGAAGCTCATCGCGTTGGCGATCTCGACGGGGCTGATGAACAGGAACGGGCGATCGACCTCGCTCGTGTTGGGTCGGAACTCTGTCCAGCTCTCGGGGTCGACCCCTTCCGGCCACACGAACTTTGCCTTGTCGATGAACAGCCCCGTCGCTTTGATCTGGTTCCTGATCTTCGATGCACGGCTCGCGTGCAGTCGGCCAACGCCGAAGGACGCCGCAATCAGCTGGGCCAATCGGTCAACGTGAACTGGCCCCTCTGCCTCCACGATCTCTGTGGCGACTGCCCGAACCTTCTGCTTGGCGGCCACCTTGGGCAGGTCGTTCAGCACCTGGATATCGCCGGCGAGAACCGGTTCCCACGGCTCGAAGGCCAACCGCTGCTCGCCGACCACGCTCCGCCCGCTTGTGTGCTCTCTGGTGAACACATCAGGGTCAGGCGTGATGACCTCGTCCTCTGGCTCGTCAGAGGCGGGTTCCTCAGTCTGTCCGCCGTCTGGAGCCTCGGCGTCGACCGGCCCGAGTGCTGCGGGCACCGGAGCAATGCCTTGTTCCTGAACATAGGCGAGGACGGCTTGGTGGCGAAGCTCGTTGGCCTTGACGAGGCCTTCCCCGTCGCTGAAGTACTCCAGCAACCGGACGCAGTAGTCGTGCGCCCGCCAGGCGTCGAGGCTGCTGAACGGGTCGCCGTGCGCCCACGAATTGCGGACGATTCGCAGTTCGCTGCCGAGTGTGGAGGCAGTTCGCCTGTGATCGTCGAACGGGAACCCCAGCTGGCCCAGCTTCTGGGTGAGCATCTTCAGTTGGGGCTGGAGGTCGGTTGTTGCGTAGGTGATCGGTGGCTTACCCGCGATCTGGTCCAGCTGAACGAGCACAGCCGTCCACGGCAGTCCGCCGAGTTGCTCTGACAGCTTCGCCGCGATGATCGGATCGAGGCGAGTGGACAGGTGGTCGAGTCCCTCGGTGACTGAGTGCTTGGCGTCGAACGTCATTCGATCCCCCGGGTTCCCTTGACTGCCATCCACGCCACGAGGCGCACCTCGTGTTCTTCGACCTCGGGGAGCGGTTGCCGCTCGGGGGGTGCAATGATGCCGGCATCGTCGAGCACCTCCGTGATCAGTGTGATGCGCTCCTCGTCGGTACGGCCTTCGTTGAGCGCGCGTCGCATCAGGCGGGCGACTCTCGCCGAGGGGACGCTCTGGAGTCGGTTGGCGAGCGCGATCTGCTCGGGTCGCCCGAGGTATGCCCCGGCGCGGAAGACCAGCTGATGGGCGTCCCGGAACGACAGCGGCAGGTCCGGCTGGAAGGCGTTCGGGTCGGTCAGCTCAGTCCACTCTGCGTACACGCTGTCGCGGGCGACTGCCCAAGCGTCAAACGCCTTGTCGTAGACCTCCTCCGGCAGCCAGCGAGTAGCTGAAGCGTTCTGCGGGTCTCCGACGCGCAGTGAGATCAGGGTGTCCTTCGACACCAAGGGGGTTCCGTCATCGTCATGCCTGACGCCCCACAGGTCGTCGACCGGGACGTAGCGGAACCATGGCTTGCTGCTCGCGCCGATCTTGATGCAGAACACGTACCCGTTGCCGTGGACGATCCCGTTCTCGAAGCCACTGCCCGACCCGAACGGCAGACCCAGGATGTCAGCCTTCGTCGCGGGATCAAGGGTGAAAGCCCCATACAGACGCCGGCGGTACTCCTCGCCTGAGAGGGACGCGCTGTTGCCGCCGTTCTCCAGCAGCCGCTCAAACTCGTCGACCATCTGGTCGTCTGCGAGGTTGATCTCGTGCCCGGGACCGCGACCCGGCAGGATCTCTCCGGCGCCCACAGCAGCGTCAGCGAGCGCGATCTTCGTCTCCAGTCGCTCCTCCAGCGCGAGCATCTCGTCGAGCCGTTCCGACGGAAAGAAGAGGCCGAGGTGCACGTAGTCGTGCTTGGAGCCGATGCGGTCGACGCGGCCGTGCCGCTGCACGATCCGCATCGGGTTCCAGGGCAGGTCGTAGTTGATCATCTGCCCGGCCTGCTGCAGGTTCACGCCTTCGGCGAGTACATCGGTCGTGAACAGGATGTCGTAGGCGTCACGCGCGATCGGTTCGCCGGCAGCGTTGCGCGGGCCGGCGGTCTCGGGCGCGAACCCTGCGATGGTGATCGCACGACCGCCCTGGTCGACACCGCCGCTGGCCCCGCGTTCGTGGACCTTCGCGTAGGCACCGAGGATGGGTGGGGCAACCCGGGCTTTGTAGTCGGCGAGCGGTGACCCGGCCGGTGCCGCCTCGATAGCCGCCACGACACCGTCGTGGATCGGAATGATCGTGTCTGAGAAGCCCGAGAAGATGATGATCTTGCGCCGATCGGAGTGCGACAACCCCTGGGAGTCGATGACGCGCGCATCCGCCGCGATCGTCGTGAGTTCCTTCACCAGCTCGCGAACCTTGGGCTCGTCGCCGGCCAGAACGACGTTCGTCAGATCGAGGAGATGGCGCAGGAGATCGATGTCGGAGCGGACGTCGGCCTCAAGCTCGCTCAGGTGATAGCCGCTTGTTGGCTCGATCTGACTCTCGGCGTCGCCGTCGAACTCCGCTACGAACTCGTCCAGGTCGTCGGAGTCGGACGACACCCAGTCGCTCAGGGCCTCGCCCTTGAGGACGTACCCCTTGCCAAGAGCGCTCAGGAAGGCCTCGTGGGAGGCGATCATCCTCGTCAACGAGTCGTGAAGTGCGTGCGGGCTCGACTCCAGACGCTTCAGTAGGCCTGAACGGAGAAGGCCGGCGTTTGTGATCTGGTACTGCTGCAGATCGTTGTCGAGGGTGTACATGCTGGACAGGTAGCGGGCCAGCATGAGCCGTTTCGGATCCTGCACGCGCTCCTCCCACGCCCGCGGTGTGTTCGGGTCGGTCGGATCATCCAAGGCATAGACCACTGCGTCGATCAGAGCGAGTCCCGCTTCGTCGAGGTCGTACTCGATACGGCGGACCTTTGGCTGCGGGAACTTGATGGTTGTGAGCTTGCCGTCGGGCCCGGTGATCAGTTCGTTCGGGTAGTGCTCCTTCACAAACTTGCGGGTGCGCCGGACGGCCACCTGGTCCATCAGGTCGAAGAGGTGCTCCGGCGTGAGGTTCGCAGGGTCGATGTCCTGTGCGCGCTTGATGTAGTCGTGGATGCTTGGAATCCCAAGCGAGGCGAACCGTGCGTCATCGCGGATGAAGTACTTCACCAACGTCTCGAGATCAGTCAGTGAGTTGTTGACGGGCGTCGCTGTCAGCAGCACGACCTTCTTGGGGTGGCTGCCTGCGGTGATCACACGGTCAGCGGCACCGGAACGCTGGGCGCCCGCGTTGCGAAGGTTATGCGCCTCGTCGATCACGACCAGCGAGTAGTCCTCGATCTCCTGGGCGAACGAGTAGTTGTCCGGGTGCCCGGGCTCGAGCTTGTTGCGGACCTCCTCGTACGAGTACACCTTCACCCACCGGCTGAAGTCGTTCTTCTCCAGGAACGGCTCCCACATCGCCGTCTTCAGCGCAGCGGGCGCCACGATCAGCACACGCTGACGGTTGACGTTGGCGGTCTGGTAGATCACCTCACCCGCCAAGTAGGTCTTCCCGAGACCGACCTCGTCAGCCACCAGAACCCCGCCATGCTCGTTGAGCAGACGCTGCATCCGCGCCACGCCGTCGGCTTGAAACTGCGTCAGGCCCAGACCCGTGCGGGGGCTCGGGTTCTCGTCAGCGTCGAGATGCTCGCCGTAGAGCTCCCACAGCATGCGCAGGTAGATCGACCAAGGCGAGTGCGGATCCCACAGCCGCCCGTAGAGTCCGGCAAGGTCATAAGGCTCGCTCTGTCCCCAGAAGTGCTCGAACCAGTCCCGGACCTTCCCGGCCGAACGTGTGCCACCACCCGTGCCGAGGTTCAGTTCAGCATTGAGCGCGAGTCCGGCGTAGGTCATGTTGGACGAACCGGCAATCGCCGCCCGGGTAGCCGTGTCTTCGACCAGGTATGCCTTGCCGTGTAGAAAACCCTCGGTGTAGCGGCGCACCTCCACCCGGGCCTTGCCCTCGGGATCTGCGCTGTTGAGCCACTCGACCATCCGCTTGGCTTCGGTGGTCGGGATGCGCTCGAAGCCCATCATGTCGCGCTCGGCAGCCAGCCAGTCATCGTGCTGCTGGAGCGCCCCGGTGATACGGGCGTCCAGATCGGCGTCGTGGGCAGCCACGGCTCGGACGGCATCCTGCTCGGGCTCAGCGCCCAGCAGCAGACGGACGCGAGGGGCCCGCTCCAACTCGTCAGCCAGAAGCGCATATCCCCCAGGATTGATGTATGCCGTCGCGATCGCAATCGGCGGCGCCTCAACCTTGTTCTCTCGCAACAGCCGGAAGAGTTCGTTGACCCGATCGGCCACCCGTACTCCCGGGTCGGTAGACAGAAGATTCGTCGCGAAGTCAGGAAGCTGCGTCATGCCCTGCCCTTCCAGTGCCGGTAGTGCCCAAGAACTGCTTCAAGTCGAGGCTCGTAGTTCCAGCCCCGGTGGAAGGTCGCGAAGACGTGTTCCACCTGGTCTTCCGTCAGCCCATACGCCAGGCTGACGAGTGCATCCAGCTCGGCTATGAGATCACCCTTCTCCGAAGAACTCGTCACGGACCCAACGGACACGCCTACTTCGCTCGCCCACTCTGCGTAGCGGTCGTCGACAGCCGCCAGCCGTCCGGCAATCTCTACGGTCCGAGCAGCAGTGTCCGAGCCGGGTTCGTAGACGGGGACAGGAAGTGCGTTCAGCAACTCGAACGTCAGGTGGAGCTCCACCCACCGCCTGGCGCTCCAGTCGAACGGAATGCTCGACATGACCCCTAGGAGGAACGCTTCTGCGGACGCATCCCCGCGCCGCCTTACCAGGATGGGCGACTGATGGACCGCCGCAGAGCCAGGCGGAATCAGGCACGGAATCGCCGTGCGGCTATCAGTGGCGCGGGCGATGTCGCGGAAGGCGATGCGAGCTCGATCCATTGGTAGCGAGCCTGCTGCGAAGGTCAACCCGTTGTATGCCGAGCGCGTGTTCCTGACCGCTCCGGCCAGCTTGTTCGCAAGATGCGGACGAAGGACGGCGGGCGCGCTGTATGCGAATGGCGACCCGGCGTCAGGGTTCCACAGGTTGTAACTCGCCCCAGCTAGCACGGGTATCCGGTCCCGCGACTCCTCGATGTCGAACTCCATGACGCCGCGATCCGCGCTCGCGTTCATGTCGCCCTGGAGCGGACGAAATTCCCAGCCGGGCCGAACCGCATCGAAACGTGGGCTTCTCTTCATCTCGCGAAAGACCTGTGCCGAGACAGGGTCCGGGATCAGCGGAAACGCCGCCGTACTGGACCACGAAGCGAACTCATCCCCCGGAACGTCCGCAAGATCAGATGCGCCGGCCAGGAAGTCGCGTTCGTTTGAGAACGGCCCGGACCACCGAACGGCGTGCTCCGAGCCCTTCTCGGCGACGGCGAGACCGATCGTGTATCGAGGCTCCATGTCGAACGCCCAACGCCCTGTGTTCTCGATAAAGCAGACATCTGCGAAGGCGCCGTCCGCCAGGACTGCGCGTCGCCACTCTGTCAACGCCGAACCCGACAGCGCCCCGCGCGGCAGCACCAGCCCGAACCGTCCCCTGCTGCGCAGCAGTTGCCAGTTGCGCCACGCGAAGGCCTGAAACAGGTCCAGGTGGGCTGCGCCGATGCCCGCGAACGGACCGGAGGACACAGCTTCGGCCATCGCGCGCACGCGCTCGATCTCCTCCTGATACTCAAGCTCGAGGTCAGCACGGCTCGCGCGAAAAGCCGACAGCGTCGCGTCCCTCTGCCGGGTCGGCATCGATCGGAGCCCGGGCAACCGCAGGCCCCACCACTGGTGTTCCTCGACGTGAAGCTTCTCCCATGGCGGGTTGCCAACAAGGACGTCGAAGCCCGGATTGTCTCGCAGGAAGACCTCGGGAAAGCGGAACGGCATGTGGGCAGGGCGGAGTCTCTCGGTGGTCTCCTTGACGGTGGCTAGGTCGGCCACACGAAGCAGAGCCTCTTGGCTAACGATCGCCCCTGCCTGGACGTTGCCAAGGCGCGCGGCCACGGCTGTGTCGAACACCTTCCTTGTTGGTTCCGCTGCCTCTGCGGCCTGGGCCAGCAGTTGAGCGCCCTTTTCCACTTCGCGCTTGTCGGCCTCACTCGCGTTCGCAACGTCGACAAGAAGCGCTCGAGCCGTCGTGAGGTTGTCAAGGATGACGTCGTCAAAGAAGGTCGCCTGTCCTGGGGTGCGGTCTGGCTGGAGCGCGTCGAGCGCTTCCTCGATGGTCCCGATGCCGGTGAGGCTGTTCGCGCAGACGAGACCGTGGTCCAGGTTCGACATCGGGAGGCCCGGAACGAAGGTATGGATCCACAGCGCCAGCCGTGCGAGTTCGACGGACATTGGGTTGATATCGAGTCCGTAGATGCAGCGTCGAGCGACCTGGCGGCGCAGCAATCCGATCTCGTCAACTTCGCTCTTCGCGACGTCGTCGGTACCCAGAGCGTCCCTGGCGACCGCGGCCAGACGCAGCAGCTCGTCTGTGACCCCTGGCACCGCATGCTCGGTGAGGAAGGTGCGCATGAGCGCCTCGATCTTGTCGACGGCCGCCACCAGGAAGTGGCCAGAGCCCATGGCGAGGTCGGCGACTCGGAAGTCGAAGAAGTCCCGCGCTGCCCCGGCGGCATCACCCTTGGCAAGGTGACCTGCGATCTTCTCCAGGTGAGCGGTGAGCGCCGGCACGACGGAGCGCTCGATGAGGTGATCGACGACAACCTTCGGGGTGAAGTAAGAGCCTGTCGCCTTACGTTCGCCGGAAGCGGAGTGGAAGTACACCGCGCCCGCGTTGGCGAGTATCTCGTCCCCGTCCTTGGCTGGCACCCAAGCGCCACTGTTGTCGACGGTCAGGTCCTGCTCTGCCAAGGAGAGCGAGCTCTCGAGCAGGCCCTCATAGATCGTCCCGAACTCCCGGACGCTCAGCGAGCGGAAGTCAACCGGACCCTCGCCCCCGTCGCTGTTGCGGTCGATGAGCAGGTGTCGCAGAGCAGGGCCGAGCACGCTGTCCGGCAGCTTGATCTGGTCGATGAGGGCTCCATCGGGGGACCGCTCGGCGTCCGTGCTGAAGAGTCCGCCGTTGTAGGCGGGGATCTGCCATTGCGGGTTTCCCTGGTCGATGGCGTTCCAGACCTGTTCGAGGTCGCGCCAGATCGTCGACGCCTCGCCGAAGTCGACCCCATCTGAGACAAGCAGCCGAGCGGCGTTCGTCTTCAGGCTGTTTGCGTCGAAGCCCTCGTTGCGTCCGGAGGGAAGCAGGCCGCGGTCTTCGGCGTAGGCCTGGAAGAGCAGCCGGAACAGAATGCGGAGCGTGACGCGGTATGCGGTGGACAGTCCTTCGGAGTCGAGCGCCAGGCGGGTGCTCGTCGCGAGCTGCTGGGCCACTTCGACTGCGATTGTGGGCACGACATGCTCGTAGATGCGCTCGCGGAGTCGCGCGCCGAGTCCGGTGGCATAGCGGGCACTGTCGCGAAGCAGTTGGTCCGCAGTACCGTCGGCGGCCAAAGCGTCAGCCGAGAAGATCAACGGCAGGAGGCCCGCGTAGCCCGCATCGACGGTTGACAGGTCGACCTCGAAGAAGGTCTCCGACTGGCCCTTCGAGCCGACGCCGACGCCGTCGCGCCCCGGGTAGAGGCGGATCTGGTCCTTGCGTAGAACGACCAACCACGGCACGCGTTCCTGCGCGGCGACCGCGAGCCCGAAGGCCACGGGTGAGAGCTGGAACCGCGAACTCTTCCCGTCGAAGTTCTCGGAATCCTCTAGGAGCACGGCGATCGCGCGTGGATCGTTTGTAGATGTGGCGAGCAGGAACGTCCCGCTGCTGGCCGGGCGGAGCTTGAATCCGAGCGCCTCGATCAGGTTCTTGCCCCGAGCTGAGAGCATGCCTGACCCGGTCTGGTTCAGAGTTGACCAGTCCGGGCGGTGGGGGACGTTCTGTGTGATGTGGTGCGTGGCGAAGAGGCCGCTGTTGCTGAACCCAGGGCCGCCGGAGGAGTCGTGGGCCTTGCGGAAGCCGGCCCACCGATCGCTCGCGGATAGTGCGTCCGGTTCGGCAAGAACCGACTGGAGCTGGCGGTGTGCGAGTTCAGTAGGTAGTTCGATCGGCTGCGACTGCGGATCGGGCCCAAACAGGTAGGTCGTTGAGCCGTACGTGACGGCGACCACGAGTTGGGTCTGGGTTTGTCCCTTGCGCGTTGTGAACAGCTCGCGGAGGGCTGGGCGAGACGGTGCCGACGAGGCAGTTGCGACCGCGACCTGGAACCCTGGAAGGCCCATCACAACCGGCCCGATGTACACCTTCTGCGGCGTAATGCCAGCCGGCGCACCGGGCTGGTTCCAGGTGACCACCTGGGTGGCACTCAGTTGCATGCAGACACTCCCGTCACGGTCGGTCGGCGACTGTGCCGTCGACTGGACATGAGGCTAGTGCGCCGGAAAGGCGCACGAGAACCACAACTCGCGGGTGATCGGGCGTGGTCCCCGCATCCTCTGGTCCGCCCAGCACGACCATGTCACAGGTCAATCAGAGTCGGCTGGTCCATCGGCCTCCGCTTGGCGCGCGCTCTCGCGCCAAGGCCGCTGACTGCGATCTCCGGCCGTGCGTCGAAGTGCAGACCTGGGCGCAGGCGAAGCAAGGGCAGCCCGAAGGCCTCCGCCAAGCTCTCCACCTTTGCCAGCACGTACAAGGGGTGCATGTCGTCCCAACGAGCCGTCTCGGTGTAGCCGTACTGCGGCAGCAACTCGGCTGGGTATGCCGGGGGGAGCCCAAGTTCATCTCGCCACCACTCCAAGATGCCCTGCTCAAGGTTGTAGGCGTCGTCGCCCGTTGGCGTATCGATCGTCCAGGCGATCTGCCAACCGAATCGCGTATGCTCCGCGAGCCGTTTCCCACTGCGGTTCGCACAACCGATCTTCACGGCATCGCGATCCACAACAAGGTACAGGATGGCCGGGCCGTCGAATGGGAATGCGCTGTGGCAGTAGCGGCAGATGCCTTTGCCGGACGCGACGTTGGAGAGAGTAGGGGTGACGACCCGACCACACGAGTGTCGCGACTTCCAGGGACGCGCGCTCCCCGGGTATGGCTCAACTGGCACGAGCTCGTGCCGAAGCATCACCGCTCGAGCGTCCTCCTCCGGCATTCGCAGCCGCTCGGCGCCGGCCTTTGCGCCGCAGTTGATGCAGCCACCCTGTCCTCGCTTCACATTGGTGTAGGTGGGTGCGACCTCGGCGCCGCACTGATCGTGCCGGCTCCGCCATGGCCGATCGACCCCGGGGAAGGGGACAAGTGGTTCAAGACCCGCCGACCGAAAGAGCACCGCTGCTTCTTCGTGATCCATCCGTAGCGCGGCATGCGCAGCTTCTTGACCACACTCCCGGCAGGGGCCTTGGCCTGCAGCGACATTGCCAAGCCTTGGGCGCACGACGCGCCCACACTCGATGTGGCGGGCCCGCCAGGGCTTGGAGGATGAGCCGGGCCAGGGCTCTAGAGGCTGCAGCCCGTTCTCTCTGAATGCAGCGACGGCACTCTCCGCAGACCAGACCGTGCGGCCGGCGGCTTTCAACGAGCATTCCCGGCACGCGGTGCGATGGGCGCGCACGGCATCCAGCGTTGGGGTGCGCTCTTGGCCGCACCGCAGGTGGATGCAGCGCCAGGGCTTCTTGCCGCCTGGATACGGCTCAAGCGGTTCAAACCCTGCGGCACGCATGGCGGCCTCTGCGGCAGCAGCGAGCCCAGCTCGTCGTTTCGCGCCCCCCGCCATCGAGCCACACTGCCGACACGCTCGCCCTCGTGAACGAACCGTCCCGTATGACGGTGCGATCGCTTGCCCGCAGGGTTCGTGGATACATGGCCATGGAATGCTGCTCCCGGGATAGGGAGTGAGGGGGATGCAGCCGGCTGCGCGCATCACCCGCTCCGCGTCAATCGGGTCGACCTTGCGGACCATTCGCTCCACCTCCTCCCGTGTGAGGCACCGTAGCTGCCGCCGCTGACACTCGCGGGGAAGCATCGAAAGCGTCAGTGGCGGCAACTATCTTCGTGAACTGAGGCCTGCAGGCGGGCAACTGGACGAATCGCTGAGTGCTGGGCGTCCGAGCGTGCCACACTTCGCACAAGGCGAACGGTTCCCGTCGGCGAAGGGGCGCGGATGGCGAGTGATGCACACGGCGCGGCCAGCTCGGCAGCGGGATTCCATCACCAGACGCAATGGGCGCTGCTCGAGCTGCTTCGCAATGGCGGGACACGCCCAGCGGGTGCGATCTCCATCGAACTCCTGGACGATGTTGCCTGGGAGACGGTTGGCACGCCCACGGAACTCCTGCAGCTCAAGCACCACCTCGACGGACAAGGAAGCCTCACTGATGGGTCCGTTGACCTCTGGAAGACCCTCGCCGTGTGGATGGACACTGTCGACGCTGTGTTCGCCGATGGCCCAAGCCTCTACCTGATCACAACCGGCGTGGCGCCAGAGGGATCGGCCGCATCGTTCCTGCGCGAAGAGGATCGCGATGTGCAGGCGGCGCACGACCTACTGCTCAGCGCTGCTCAGACTCTGAGCGGGATAGACACCCGCAAGTCACGCGCCAAGTTCGACGCGATGCTTGGCTCCGACCGCCTTACCCTCCTGACCAAGGTGCATGTCCTCGACCGGAGCAAGAGCCTCGATCAGGTCAGAGCCCAGTTGCTGTCGGAGCTGGCGTTCGTGTCCCCTGCAGGTCACGAGGAGCTCTTCCTTGGCCAGGTGATCGGCTGGTGGGACGGTGTGGCAGTGGACATGCTCACGGGCCGCCGCAAGCGTGTGGCCGTTGCAGAGGCCAAGCGAGCAATATCTGCCCTGCGCGACTCCTTCCAACCTGACAACCTTCCGACCCTCGTGCCGTTGAGTGACGTGGACGAGGACGCCCTTGCGGGCCGCTACACATCGCGCGTGTTTGTCAGGCAACTTGAGGCCGTGGGATTCCCGCCGCGGAATCTACGGAAAGCGCTGGTGGACTACTACCGTGCATACCGACAGACAGAACTCTGGATCGACGAGGATCTCATCGGAGCGCATGAACTCCAGAGGTTCCAGGACGACCTCATCGATGAATGGGAACGTGAGTTCGAGTTCATGATCGCCGAGCTACCCGACGACGCCAGCGACGACGACAAGTCGAAGGCAGGCATGAAGCTGCTGCGTGCACTTCTGAACTCCGCGCAGATCAAGGTCCGACCGCGTTACGACGATGCGTTCTTCTCCAGGGGGAAGCGCCACGAACTGGCCGACGAAGGCAGAGTCTGGTGGCATCCGGACTTTGCGGAACAACTGAGGATCCTCATCAACCGTAGCGAGGAGGCATCTTGACGTCACGCCGCTGGGACGAGCGTGCGCAGGTGCCGGCCGCCATGCTGAACCCGGCCCTCATGGGTCTACTCATCGCTAGTGCGGCAACGGGCTACACGCGGAAGTCTGGCAGGAACATGCCGTGGGAGCTTGTTTTCATCGTCGCACCGCTGGTGCTGCACAAGGCAACCAGAGAGGCCCTGCCTGGAATCACCACCCACCTCACAACCTGGGTCGGTCGGCACGCTCACCTGTGCGCAACGCTCCCATACCGCGCTCAGGCGCTCCGAGACCCCGTGCTCGAGGGGTTCAGGTTCGCCGTGCGTCAGAACTGGGTGGAGCTCGACGGTGCCGATGTCCGCGCGGCGATCCAGAGAATCAGAGTCGCTGATGTGGGCGACGCCCGAGAGCTCGTCCGGAAGGCTGAGTTCGCCGGCCGCTGGCTGAGTCTGACGCCAAGGACCTCAACTATCTACGCGTTGTTCGGAGTCACACCATGACTGGCCTTCAGATCCTTCAGATTGTGCTCTACCGCCGGGGTGGTGACCGTCGGACGATCGATCTTCTACCCGGCGCGCTCAACATCATCACCGGGGAGTCCGCGAGCGGGAAGAGCGCGATTCTCGACATATTCGAGTACTGCATGGGGCGCAGCACACTGGTGATGCCCGTCGGGCCTATCACAAGCACTGTCGCTTGGTATGGCTTGCTGCTCCAGATCCCCGACGGCAGAGCGTTCGTTGGCCGTCCTGCCCCGGACCCGGGTCGGGCATCAAACCAGCAGGCGATGCTCGCGATCGGAGTCGATCTGGAGGTGCCTTCCTTTGAAGAACTTGAGGTGAATGCAGACACGGAATCGTTGCGCCGTCAGCTTGGAACCCGAATCGGGATCGACGAGAACGTCCACCAAACGCCCGCCCAGGCAACCCGCCCAGATCTCACCGCCAACATCGGCCATGCGACTCTCCTGTGCATTCAGAACCAAGACGAGGTGGCAAGCAAGCGCTTCCTCTTCCACCGTCAGACCGAGCCGGGCATGGAACAGGCGCTGAAGGACACGCTGCCCTACTTCCTCGGCGCCACCCCGCTGGATCAGGCATTCCGTCGAATGCGCCTGCGAGAGGCCAAGCGTGCGCTTGCTCGAGCTCAGAGTGAGTACGAGCGCGCCCGATCAGCAGCCGACAGTTACGATGCGAGGGCAAAGAGCCTGTATGAGGAGGCAGTGGCAGTCGGCCTGATCGAGCGCAGCGACGCCCCGGTGGCCGACACACTTCGCTTGGCACTGGCCAGCGAGGGCGTCGAGACCAAGGCGTCAGACGCGCAGGACGAACGACTCGAACTGGCGGCGCGGCGGGAGGCTTTGGTGGCGAGGATCGAGGGCATCCGCAGCGAGCGTGCCCAGATGCTTGAGGAAGGCGGCTGGGAAGATAGCTACCTCGACGCGGTTACCGTTCAGATCGGGCGGCTGAAGACCCTCGACCTCGCGACCGTACATGCCGGTGAGGACCAGTGCCCGGTCTGCGGCGGCACGATCAACACCGGCGATCCCACTCCTGCGGATCTGGCGGAGAGACTTCGCCGGCTGCAAGCGGATCTGGAAGGTGTGCAGACCGCCGTGCCTGCTCGGCTCAGCGCAGTACAGGAACTCACTGACTCACTCGACGAACTCGCCCAGGAACTCCGCTCCGTCGACTACGCGCTGCGCTCGCTCGCTGCCGGAGACCAACTCACCTCTGGGCAGGGAGTCGAACGGGCCGCGTTCACACGCGGAAGGTTGGCAGCTCATCTGGAACAGATGGCAGTGATTGACACCCAAGCGTTGGCCCGGCTCCAGGTTGACGTCGCGACTGCCCAAGCGCTGGTCGACCAACTTGAGGCGGAGTTGAGTGGGGATCTCGCCGAGATGGAACTCCAGTCCAGACTCGCTGATATCTCCGATCGGATGACCACCTGGGCGAAACAACTCCAGCTGGAGCACCAAGGGCGCTATCGCCTCGATCTGTCAGCAATGACGGTGGTCGTCGACACGGAGCAAGGCGCAGCGCCGCTCTGGCGAATCGGCAGTGCCGAGAACCACATCGGTGCGCACCTGATTGCGCACCTCGCGATGCACGCGTTCTTTGTGGATCGCGATCGCCCCGTGCCTCGAGTGCTCTTCCTCGACCAGCCCACACAGGCGTACTTCCCAGGAGAAGCAAGCAAGGACCTTGAAGTACCAGTGCGCGACACCGATCGCGAGGCGGTCGTCCGCATGTTCTCACTCCTCAAAGAGGTTGCGGACGCCCTCGCGCCAAACTTCCAGATCATCGTCTGCGACCACGCGAACCTCCACGAGGACTGGTTCCAGGAGAGTGTCCGCGAGAACTGGCGGGATGGCCAACGGCTGATTCCGAGCAGCTGGCTTGAGTAACATCCGAGTTCGACCGGCGACCTACGTGTCGTCCCGTTCGCGGTGAGGGTCTTGCGTAAGTAGGCGGTACACCGTCGATCGGTTCACGCCTAGTTCACGCGCCACCCGAGTCTTCGGCACGCCGGCAGACACCAGGGCGCGGGCACGTACCGCATCCTCCGCGGTGAGCGCCGGCGCTCGTCCTCGGTACTTGCCGGCAGCTTTCGCCAGGCGAATCCCTTCCGCTTAGCGCTCGCGGATCAGGCTCCGCTCGAATTCGGCGAATGCGCCGAGCATGTTCAGGAGCAGCTGAGACATCGCGTTCTGGTCGTCCGGCGAGTAGGTCTGACCCTCCTTGACGAAGTGGACCGCCGCGCCTTTGGCCAGGATCTCGTCCACAATGTCGCGTAGGTCCCGGAGTGAACGCGCGAGACGATCCATAGAAGCGACTCGGACGACATCGCCCTGGCGGACGTAGGCGATGCACGCAGTCAGCGCCGCCCGCTCTGCGCGCCCGGCACCGCTCACCTTCTCCTCGAACAGCCGGTCAACCTCGCCGATCGCCTCGAGTTGGCGGGCGAGGTTCTGATCGACACTGCTCACGCGGGCGTAGCCGACGACCTGAATGTGTTGCACCATGCCTAGACCCTCCGACACATGTGCTGCTCTGGTAGTCACGGTAGTCTAGAGCGACACGGTCAGGCTGTGGCTTCGTTCGCTTGGTGGCGGGGTTTTTGCAGCGCTCCGTGGCGGTCTTGTTGCCGCGATCACGCAGGACTGGCTGCAGGTTGGTGTCGCGGTCTGAACCGAGAGGGGTGCGCCCGGTCGGGGCCGTTTGGATCGCTGCCGCTACGTCAGAGTCCGAAGGCTCCGCCGCTGACGAGGATCACGATGCCGAGGCCGATGAG
>JAIUOT010000062.1 GCA_020161015.1 Actinomycetota bacterium
GGCGTCACCTTCGCCTCGTCCCGGTTGAGGTAGGTCACCGTCAGGCGGATGGGCTGCTGGCCCTGCAGCCAGCCTCCCGGGGCCACATGGACGCCGCCCGCGGTCACGTCGATGCCCTCGAACTGCGGCGCCACCACCGACGGCGCGTCCCGCACGCTGAGGGTCCGGGTGCCCGAAGCGGTCGTCTGGTAGGAGTCGGTGATCGTGGCGGTGACGCTCGCCGTCCCCGTCGCGGTCAGCTTCAGGCGCGCACGACAGGTGCCGTCGCTGGTGACCGTCCCGCCGGTCGCCGTCCACTGGAGGGCCGAGCAGGGGGGCGCGTTCTGCAACGCGCTCCCGGTGATGACGGCGTCCATGAGCGCGGTCGCGCCGACGGCGAAGGTCGGCTGGCCCTTGACCAGGTCACCGGCGATCGTCCGCACCTGGAGGGTGACCGCGAGCGTCGGCGGCGCCACCGTCACGTGCAGGGTCTTCGTCGCGGAAAGCCCGGCGGAGTCGGTCGCGGTGACCGTGATCGTGTGCGGCCCCAGGGCCTTCCACGGCAGGGTCTGCGGGGAGCCGGTCACGGTGACGTGCTCGGTCTCGTCTGTCCACGTGACGGGCACCGGTGCATCCTTGTCGTCCAGGGCGCTCGCCTCCACCTTCGGTGGCAGCAGGCCGCCCACCCGGATCACGGCGCCCTCCGTCGGCCAGGTCACCGTGATCTTCGGCGGTGCGCTGGCGTAGGTGTCGATCACGAACGGCTGCTTGAGGTGGTAGGCGATGTACGCGCTCAGCTCGGCGACGCCGAACAACCCGAGGAAGACCTTGACGAAGATCCCCGCGTTGCCGGAGATCCGCCAGCGGGGGTTCTGGTTCGGCCCGCCGGCGAGCGTGACGCTCGCGTCCCCACCCACGGAGAAGCCGAGGCACCCGTAGGCGGAGAGCCGGAGCTCCGCCCGCCCCAGGACGGTCACCGAGGCGTCGGCCTTCACCCCCGCCTTCTGGCTCGACCCGGACACCTTCACCCCGCCGTCGTGGTCGAGGCCGTCGGTGATGCTGAAGCGCAGCGAGCCGTAGACCTCCGCGGTCTGGGTGGCCCCGTAGTGCATGTCCGCGTGCACGTTCCCGTCCACGTCGACGGTGATCATGATGTCCACGAGGACGACGATGATCACCGGCCCGATCGGGATCGGGAAGGCGGCCATCGGGAAGTCGGCCAGGAAGTATCGCTCTGCCTTGCGGGCACCCGTCTGCGTGGCGTTCACCGTCAGCCCGGTCGACTCCCACGCGTGGCAGCTCGCCTCGACCCAGGCGATGTCGCTGCCGTTCACTCCCCCGTCCAGCCCGCAGCCGGCACCGAAGTCGAGCGTGCCCGTCACGTGCAGCCCGTCCGCGGGCTCGACGTCGATGCTGAGGGAGCCGGGCAGGCTGATCTGGTCGAAGGCCGGCACCCGCGGCGCGTCCGGCAGCAGGCGACGGTTGCCCTTCTTCCCGGGCGAGAGGAGCGTCACGCCTTCGGCCAGGGTGGGCTTGCCGCGGAGCTGGTCGGGGCTGAAGGTGCGCTCGATCCAGAACTCGCCCTGCACGAGTGCGTCCTGCAGCGTGGCCTGGACGGCCTCGACGGTGGTGCCGCTGATGCCGGTGACCTTCACGAGCAGCCCGCTGGGCGTGGACGACGTCACGCCACTGTTCAGCACGGACCCGACGACCACGCCCGAAGGGAGCGCGGAGAACTCGAGCCGGTAGGTGCACATCGGGTGCGCGTCGGCGTCACTGAGGCACTCGTCGGGGTTGAGGACGGTGATCCCGGTGATCCTCGACGCGTCGGACGCCGACAGCACGCGGGTCTCGGGCCGGACGACCGGGTCGATGCCCTTGCGCAGGTGGAGGCCGAACTGCGAATCCGGGTCGAGGCCGGTCGACCAGGTGGACGAGGTCTCCCCCGGGCTGCCCGACCACACCGGGGCGGGCGGCGGGGACGACGGGGACGGGGAGGCCTGCGGCGCACAGCCGGACGCCAGCAGGGCGAGGCCGACGAGCAGTGCCAGCAGTCTCCGGGTTGGGGTGGTCATGGCTCTCCCCTGGTGTGCACCTGCGCCCAGCATCCTCCTGCGCGGCGCGCCCCACGCGGGATTGCGGCAAAAGCCCGGCGGCGCCCACGTCCCGGCGCCCGCAAACACGGCGGCCGGGCACGGCAACACCCGGGGAGAACTCGGCGACCGTCCCCCCGGGTGTTGTCTCGCTCCTCCGCTACTTCGCAGCGAAGGCGGCGTCGAACGCCGCAGCGGGCGGATCCCACAGCTGCGAGCGGACGAACGCCAGCGCCTCGGGGGCTCCCCGCAGCCGGTCCATGCCCGCGTCCTCCCACTCCACCGAGATCGGCCCGGCGTAGCCGATGTGGTTGAGCATCCGGAAGCACGCCTCCCACGGCACGTCACCGTGGCCCACCGACACGAAGTCCCACCCGCGGCGCGGATCGGCCCAGGGCAGGTGGGAGCTCAGCCGGCCGTTGCGGCCGTTGAGGTTCTTCTTCGAGTCCTTGGCGTGGACGTGGTAGATCTTGTCGGGGAAGTCGGCCAGGAAGCCCGCCGGGTCGATGTCCTGCCAGACCATGTGGCTGGGATCCCAGTTGATCCCCAGCTCCGGCCGGTCGATCGTCTCGAGCATCTTCCGGGTGGTCCAGTAGTCGTAGGCCAGCTCGCTGGGGTGCACCTCTGCGGCGAAGCGGACGCCGCACTCGGCGAACACGTCGAGGATCGGTTCCCAGCGCTTCTTGAAGTCCACCCAGCCGGCCTCCACCAGCTCCTCGCTGGCCGGCGGGAACATCGCCACGTACTTCCAGATCGACGAGCCGGTGAACCCGACGACGGTCTTCACGCCCAGCCGCTGGGCGGTCCGGGCGGTGTTCATCATCTCCTCGGCCGCCCGCTGCCGGACGCCCTCCGGGTCACCGTCGCCCCAGACGATGTCGGGGACGATGTCGCGGTGCCGCTGGTCGATCGGGTCGTCGCAGACGGCCTGTCCCTTGAGGTGGTTCGAGATGGTGAACACCTTCAGGTTGTACTTCTCGAGGATCGCGAGGCGGTCGGCGATGTAGTCGTCGTCGGTCGCGCCGCGCCAGACGTCCAGGTGGTCGCCCCAGCAGGCGATCTCCAGTCCGTCGAACCCCCACCCCGACGCCAGCTTCGCGACCTCCTCGAAGGGGAGGTCGGCCCACTGGCCGGTGAAGAGCGTTATGGGTCGTGCCATCGGGAAAGGTCCTTTCGTTCGTGTTGGGGTGCGGGACGGCGCTCAGACGTCCAGCCAGGCGCCGTTGCCGGCGGCCGAACGCTCCACCGCGTCCAGCACCTTCTGGACGTGGAGGCCGTCGGCGAACGACGCCCGGGGCTGCTCGCCCGCGGAGATCGCCGTCACCAGGTCGCGCACCTGATGGGTGAAGCCGTGCTCCCAGCCGATGATGTGGCCGGCCGGCCACCAGGCCGAGTAGTAGGGCGTGTCGGGCTCGGTCGCGAGGATGCGGCGGAACCCCGCCTCCACGGCCGGGATCCGGTTGTCGTAGTAGTGCAGGACGTTCAGCTCCTCGAGGTTCCAGACCAGCGAACCGTCCGAGCCGTTGACCTCGATGGACAGGGCGTTCTTGCGGCCCGTGGCGAACCGCGTGGCCTCGAACGACCCGATCGCCCCGCCGGCGAACCGGCCCAGGAACCAGGCAGCGTCGTCGACGGTCACCTCGCCGAAGCCCTCTCCGGCCTGGGCGCCGGCCAGGCCGGTACCGTCCGCCTGGATCGGGCGCGACTTCACGAAGGTCTCCAGCGTCCCGGACGCCGCGACGATGCGGTCGTCGAGGAGGAACTGCGCGAGGTCGGCGATGTGCGCGCCGATGTCGCCCAGCGAACCGGAGCCCGCCTTGTCCTTCTGGAGCCGCCAGGCCAGCGGCACGTCCGGGTCGACGATCCAGTCCTGCTGGTACGCGGCGCGAACCTGGCGGACGGTGCCCAGGCGCCCGTCGGCGATCAGCTTCCTGGCGAGGGCGATCGCGGGAACCCGTCGGTTCGTGAACCCGACCATGGCGAAGACACCGTGGGCGGCCGCCTCGACCGCCGCCACGTTCATCGCCTCCGCCTCGGCCACCGTGTTGGCCAGGGGCTTCTCGCACAGCACGTGCTTGCCGGCCCGCAGCGCCTCGATGGCGATCTCGGCGTGCGAGTCGCCCGGCGTGCAGATGTCGATCAGGTCGATGTCGTCACGGGCGAGCAGGGCACGCCAGTCGGTCTCGACCGATGCCCAGCCGAACCGTGCGGCCGCCTCCTCGGTACGCCCGGCGTGGCGTCCGCAGAGAGCCGTCATCCCGATCCGGCGCGGGAGGTCGAAGAAGCGGGGGGCGGTCGACCAGCCCTGCGAGTGGGCCTTGCCCATGAAGGCGTAGCCCACCATGCCCACGTTGAGGCGGGGTTTGTCGGACATCACATCTCCGTTCGAAGTGGGTGCGTGCCGGGGCGCTGGCGGACGCCCCGGCTCGGCGTCGGTCAGGACTCGAAGGCCGTCGGCAGGTACCGGTCGACGTTGTCCTTGGTGACCACGGGGGCGAACAGGGTGATCTTGCGGGGCACCTCGACCTCGACCAGGTCGGACAGCGACTTGCCCTGCACCAGCAGGCGGGCCAGGCGGATGCCGTCGGCGGCCTGGGTCGACGGGTAGACGACGGTGGCCTTCACCACGGAGCTGTCGGCCTGGATGTCGCGCATCACGTTCGCCGAGCCGGCGCCGCCGACCATGATGAACTCGCTGCGTCCGGAGTTCTTGATGGCCTGCATCACGCCGACACCCTGGTCGTCGTCATGGTTCCAGATGGCGTCGATCTTCGGGGCGGCCTGCAGCAGGTTGGAGGCAGCCTGCTCGCCACCCTGGACCGTGAAGTCGGCGGCGACCCGGTTGGAGACCTTCAGTCCGCAGTCGGCCAGCGCCTTGGCGAAGCCCTCCGAGCGGTCCTTGGTCAGCGGGAGGTTGTCGATGCCGGCGATCTCGGCGACGACGGCGTCCTTCTTGTCGCCCAGCTTCTCGCAGACGTAGGTGCCGGCGGAGATGCCCATGCCGTAGTTGTCACCGAGGATGGTCGAGCGGGCGGCGAACGGGGAGTCGAACTCGCGGTCGACGTTGATCACCGGGATGCCGGCCTGCATCGCCTTGAGGGCCACCGGGGTGAGCGCGGCACCGTCGTAGGGCAGGATCACGATGGCGTCGACCTTGTCGTTGATGAAGGTCTCGACCTGGCTGATCTGGAGGTTCACGTCGTTGGTGCCCTCGGCGACCTTCAGCTCCACATCGGGGAACTTCGCTGCCTCGGCGATCGCGGCCTTCGTGATGGCACCCATCCAGCCGTGGTCGGCAGCCGGGGCCGAGAAGCCGATGACGACCTTCTCGCCTGCGGCGTTGTTGCCGTCGCCCGGGGCGGCGCTGGTCGTGGCCGCGGGAGCGGACGGGGCGGCCGTCGGGGCCGCGCCGGTGCAGGCGCTGAGGGACAGGCCCGCGGCGAGGGCGAGGCTTGCGCTCCAGAGGACGCGCCGTGAGAGGGAGAGAGACACCATTGTTCCTTTCGGTTTGCGTTGCTTCGACTGTGGGACGTCTGAACGGCTAGGCCGTCTTGCGGGAGGCGATGTACTGCTGGAGGAGCACGGCGGCGATGATGATCGCCCCCTTGGCGATCTGCTGCACCGACAGCGGCAGGTTGTTCTGGGTGAAGATGTTGGTGAGCGTGGTGAAGATCAGGACGCCGATCACGGTGCCGAAGATGGTTCCCCGTCCGCCCCTGAGCAGGGTGCCGCCGACGACGACGGCGGCGATCGCGTCCATCTCGTAGAGGCTGCCGTGCGTGGACGTGCCGGCCATCGTGCGGCCCATCATCATCACGGCGGCGATCCCGACGGTCAGGCCGCTGAGCGCGTACAGCATCACGATGTGGCGATCGGTCTTGATCCCCGCGAGCCGGGTGGCCTCGACGTTGCCGCCGATCGCGATCGTCCGGCGTCCGAAGGTCGTCCGGTTGTACAGCACCCAGCCGCCGGCGGCGACCAGGGCGAAGATCCAGACCAGGACCGGGATGCCGAGCGGGTCGTTGCTGAAGAACTGCTCGAAGCCGCGGACCTTGATGATCTGCGTCTGGCGGTTGGCGATCCACTCCGCCAGGCCCTTCGCCGCGACGAGCAGGGCGAGGGTCGCCATGAAGGGCACGATCTTGCCGTACGCCACCATCACCCCGTTGAGGATGCCGCCCACCACTCCGACGGCGAGCGCGACGAAGACCATCAGGAGCCACGTGGTGGAGTCCGCGTAGTACTGGGTCGCCCCGGTGGTGGCCCACACCGTCGCCAGGCCGAGCATCGAACCCACCGAGAGGTCGATGCCACCGGAGGTGATCACGAAGCACTGCCCGATCGAGACCACCCCGATGATCGCCGCGAGGCGCAGGATCGTCATGGTGTTGTCGATGCTGGCGAACCGCGCGCCGGCCGTCAGGTAGCCGATCAGGCAGATCACCAGGAAGGCGATGACCAGGCCGAGGTTCCTCGTGACGCTCGGTGGCAGGCGACGCCGGGAGGTGGCGGGGACAGCAGGGGCCTGGGCGCTCATGCCGGGGTTCCTTCCACGATGAGGTCGAGAATCTGGTGCTCGTCGATCTCCGCTGCCGGGGCGGCGTGGACGACCCGTCCGTCCGAGATCACCAGCACCCGGTCGGCGAGGCCGACGACCTCCTCCAGTTCGGAGGACACGATGACGATGGCGACGCCGGTGGCCGCCAGCTCCCTGATCAACTGGTAGGCCTCGGCCCTGGCCCCCACGTCGACGCCGCGCGTGGGCTCATCCAGGAACAGGACCCTCGTGCCGTGCGCGAGCCAGCGGCCCAGGAGGATCTTCTGCTGGTTGCCGCCCGACAGCGTGCGGGCCTCCCGCTCGGGCCGCGCGGGAACGATGCCGAGCCTGCCCACCTGCTCGCGGGCGATGCCGAGCTCCGCCGCGTCGTCGACGAAGCCGAGCCGAGCCAGGCGGGCGAAGATCGACAGCGTGATGTTGCGCGTCACCGACTCGTCCAGCAGCAGGCCCTGGCTCTTCCGCTCCTCGGGGCAGAAACCCATGCCCTTCGCCACGCTGGCCGCGACGTTGCCGCGCCCGACCGGCACGCCGGAGACGCGCACCTCGCCGGACGTGGCACGCCGCGCCCCGTAGACGGTCTCGAGGATCTCCGAGCGCCCGGAGCCGACGAGCCCGGCCAGCCCGACGATCTCGCCGGCGTGGACGTCGAAGCTGACGTCGCGGAACACGCCGTCGAGAGCGAGATCGCGCACGCTCAGCACGACCTCGTCGGACACCTCCGCAGTGCGGGGCGGGAAGTCCAGGGTGCCCTCGTGCCCGGTCATCATCGCGACGACCTGGGAGGTCGTGGTGTCGCTCACCCGCAGGCCGCTGGCCACCGTCTTGCCGTCCTTCAGCACGGTCAGCCGGTCGCCGATCTGGCGGATCTCCTCCAGCCGGTGCGAGATGTAGATCACGGCGATGCCGTTGGCGACGAGGTCCCTGACCACCCGGAAGAGGTTCGCCACCTCCTCGGAGTCGAGGACGGCGGACGGCTCGTCCATGATGATCAGCTTCGCGTCGTGGGAGAGCGCGCGGGCCATCGAGACCACCTGCTTGCCCGCGGCGGAGAGTGACTCCACCTCGGTGCCGGGGGCGATGTTGGCGTGGCCCAGCCGCTGCAGCACCTCCCGGGTGCGGGCGTGGGCGGACGTGCGCTGGATGAAGCCGCCGACGCTGACCTCGTTGCCCAGGAAGATGTTCTCCGCGACGGTGAGCCCGTCGACCACGTCCAGCTCCTGGTACATGGTCGCGATCCCCGCACGGAGCGCGGCCACCGGCGTGGGGAACGAGACCTCCTGGCCCTGCCAGGTGATCACGCCCGCGTCGGGCCGGTGGGCCCCGGCCAGGACCTTGATCAGCGTGGACTTGCCGGCGCCGTTCTGTCCGAGCAGGCAGTGGACCTCTCCGGGGTAGACGTCCAGGTCGACCCCGTCCAGCGCCTTGGCGCCGGGGAAGTGCTTCACCACACCGCTCGCGGTGAGCAGCGGGGCTCCCTGATGATCGTCCGTGACCATGGTCCGAGGCTAGTCTACTTTTGTCATCCGTCAAGCAAAAGTCGGTTCGTTACCAACCTGTTATCGCCCGACGCTGAGCATCCAGTTGTCGAAGGGATGCAGAATTCGAGGGTGAGGGGTGATTAACTTCTGCTATGGAAGAGCTGCAACGGATCCTCCCCCGGGCCCCCGGCATCGGTGAGGTCTTCCAGCTCCTGCGCGTGGAGCCGCGGACGCGCGCGCAACTGGTGGCGATCACCGGCCAGGCCCGCTCGACCATCGCCGCGCGCCTGGACACCCTCTCCGAACTCGGCCTGATCGGGCAGATCGGCGAGCGGTCGGCCGCGATGGGCAGGCCGGCGGCGTCCTTCTTCTTCCTACCCGACGCCGGCGCCGTCCTCGCGATCGACATCGGGGCGAGCCACGTGCGCGTCGGGCTCACCGACCTGTCGGTGCACATCCTGGCCGAGAGGCACCTCGCGCTCAGCGTCGACCTCGGGCCGGAGGCCGTTCTCGGACGGGTCGTCGAGGTGTGCCGCGAACTCCTCGTCGAGGCCGGGATCGACCCCGCCCGCCTCAGGGGCGTCGGCATCGGCGTGCCGGGCCCGGTCACCCACTCGACCGGACGGCCCTCGAGCCCTCCGATCATGCCGGGCTGGGACGGGTTCGACATCGTCGGCCGGCTCCGCAGCGCCTTCGACGTGCCGGTCTACGTCGACAACGACGCCAACATGATGGCGATCGGTGAGCACGCCCACGCGTGGAAGGACGTCGCGGACCTGCTGTACGTGAAGTTCGCCACCGGCGTCGGCCTGGGGATCATCCTCGACGGCCAGATCCGCCGCGGAGCCCAGGGCTCCAGCGGAGACATCGGCCACGTCCGGGTGCCCGGCGGACCGCCCAACCTGTGCCACTGCGGCGGGACGGGCTGCCTCGAGGCCGTCATCGGCGTGCCCGCCCTGCTGGAGCAGCTGGAGCGGGCAGGACGGACGGCGACCTCTGGCGCCGACATCGTGGCCCTCGTCCGCTCGGGCGACAAGACAGCCATTCAGGTGATGCGTGACGCGGGACGCACCGCCGGAGACGTCCTCGCCGGTGTGGTGTCCCTGCTGAACCCCTCCGTGATCGCGGTGGGCGGGATCCTCGCGCAGGCCCACGAGCAATTGATCGCCGGCATCCGGGAGTCGGTGTACGCGAAATCGCTCCCGCTGGCGACCCAGAACTTGCTGATCACCGCTTCCCTTGCGGGACCGCGGGCCGGAATCATAGGTGCCAGCACCCTGGTGTGCGACCAGATCCTGTCACCGGCCGCCATCGAGGCCCTGGTCGACGGCAGCGAAGCGCGCGAAGGAGAGTCATGACGACGGGTGAATCCGTGCGGCGGGCCCTTGTCGTGCGTGGCGGCTGGGAGGGCCACACCCCTGAGGCCTCCACCGACGAGTTCACCGGCTTCCTCGCCGCGTCCGGATTCGAGGTGATCGTCGAGGACTCCCTCGAGGCCTACGCCGACGCAGAACTGATGGGCTCGCTCTCCCTGATCGTCCAGTCCTGGACGCAGGGCGACATCCTGCTCGACGAGTTCCGCGGCCTGCGGGAGGCGATCACCAGCGGCGTCGGCTTCGCCGGCTGGCACGGCGGGGTGCTCGACGCCTTCCGCCAGACCGTCGAGTACAGCCAGATGCTCGGCGGGGTGTTCACCGCCCACCCGCACGGCATGGTTCCGTACCGGGTGACGTTCTCGGAGGAGGGCGCGGCCCACGCGCTCACCGCCGGGCTGCCCGACTTCGACATCACCTCCGAGCAGTACTGGGTGCTCTGCGACAGCCTGTCGACGGTGCTGGCAACGACCGACATCGTGCCGCGCCCGGGCGACCCGTGGCCCCGTCCGTACCGCGCCCCGGTCGCGTGGACCCGCCAGTGGGGCGCGGGCCGGATCTTCATCACCACCCTGGGCCACGGCGTGGACGACCTGCGCCACCCAACGCTCCACGAACTGATCACCCGGGGCATGCTCTGGGCGGCTCGCTGACGAGGACGGCGCGGCACGGTCACGCCTGACCCGTGCGTGCTCGCGGCGCATCCGACCGCTCCGTCATCCTCCACGACGCCTCGGTGGCGTGGCCGTGGCCGGTGGCGGCGAGGTCGAGCACCCGGTCGAGGGGGCCGCGTCCACCCTCGCCACCGCGACCAGCGCGATGCCGAGGTCCCGCAGCCCGGTGAGCAGGCCGTGCAGCTGCGCCTGGTCGGCCTCAGTGGCGCTCAGGGAGGTGGTGCCGTCAGGGTGGCGTTCCAGCGCCCACCCCCCGAGCCGGGCCGCGTGGTGGTCGTCCAGGTGCCCTTCGATGCGGACGGTGAAGCCGCCGCTCCCGCTCATCGGAGGCCTCCCGTTCCCGTGAGGGCTGCGGCCCGCCGCATCCGCGGCCCGCACCGGTCGGTGCTCGCGGTCGGGATCATCACACGGCCTGGGCGACCCGAACCGGCCGTCCCTCCGCCGGGGCGGACGCCCGGCGCCACGCCGACCAGCCCAGGCCCGTCAGCGCGATGCCGGTCGGGATCGCGAACGGACGGTTGAACGCCTCGGGCAGGACGGCCAGCGCGAGGGTGCTGATGGTGGCCACGGCCAGCAGCGCGCTCGCCCAGCGGGCGACGACGCTGGCGCGGAAGAGCGCGATGCCGAAGACCAGCCCACCGACCATGTAGCCGATGCCGGAAAGGGTGAGCAGCACCTGGATGTTGCCGATGTCACCGGTCGGGGTGCCGCCCACAGCTGCGCTGAGCACGTCCTGCACGTAGCCGGGCGAGGTCCGCACGATCGCGGGGAGGACGTAGCCGGCGATGATCTCGACGCCGAACATGGCCAGGTAGCCGGCGCTGAACAGCAGGGAGCCGACCAGGCCCAGCACGCCCAGGCGACCCGCGTGCCTGGTGTACAGGGCGGCGACGCCGACGAGGACCAGCACCGTCATGACCGCCTTCAGGGTCTGCCGGACGAGGAACTCCGCCGTGCCCACGAACTCCAGCGTCAGCGGGGGGTGGTTGATCTGGATGCCGATGAAGATGGCGCCCGCGGCGCCGAGGCAGGCTCCGGCGATCTGGCCGAGCCGGCGGTTCGAGAGGGTCATGGTGTCGCTCCTGGTGTGGGTCTCCGTCCGGACGGGCGTCCGTGATGCCAGGGACGCTAGGGCCGCAGGTGGTGAGTCCACATCGCCAGATGATGTGATCGCCGGTGGTGAGGCTGCTGCCTAGAGGAGCCCGCGTTCACGGGCGCGGCTCACCGCGGCGCGCCGCGTCCTCACGTCGAGCTTGGTGAAGATGTGCCGGGTGTGGGTGCGCAGGGTGTTGATGGAGACGAACAGGTGCGACGCGATCTCGGGCCCGCTGAGGTCGCTCGCCAGCAGCCGGAGGACGTCCAGCTCCCGTTCGCTGAGCGGTTCGCCCGGCAGGCCCAGGCGCAGGTCGGGCAGCCCGGCCCCGGTGCGGCCGAGGAGGTGCCGGGCCAGTGCGGCCGCGGGTTCCTTCGACGCTGAGACGCCGGCGAGGAGCGCGCCCATCGCGGCACCCTCGTCGAGGAACAGCCGCACGTAGCCGGCGGGAGCGCCGTCGGCCAGGGCCTGTGCGAGGGACGCCTGCGCGCGCCGCTGTTCGCCGAGCGCCTGCAGGGCCAGCGCCCGCACCATCCGTGCCTCCACCAGGCTCCCCCACCGGCCCGCCGATTCCGCCGCGGCGACGACGGCGTCCAGGACGGTGAGCACCCGGCGCAGCCCCGCGTCCGCCCCGGAGACGCCGGATCGCTGCTCCGCGACCACCAGCCGCGCCAGGGTCAGGAGGTCGTACTCGCTGAGGTACGCCGCGGGGTCGGCATCGGCGACCCCTCTCTCGGCCGCCCACTCCCGCGCCTCGCGGAGACGTCCGGCCGCGATCAGCAGCCGCGCCCGTGCGGCCGGCAGCGGCCGCGTGTCGGGGAAGAACCCCGGAAGGTACAGCCGCTCGGCGGCGGCGAGTTCCTCCAGCGCAGCTTCGACGTCACCGCCGGCCCGCAGCAGGCCGGCCCGCACCGCGTGCCAGCGGAACCGGTTCTCCTGCAGGGAGGCCGCTTCGCCGAGGTCACGGGCCTCCGCCAGGTGCCGCGCCGCCGCGTCCAGCTCGCCCTGCTCGCGGAGCACATCTGCCAGGCCGACGTGGAGGTCGCCGACCACCATCGCGCCCGCCGCCGGGTTCCGCTCGGCGTCCGCGAGCGCCCGCTCGTAGAGCTGCCGGGCCTCGAGCGGACGGCCGTTCGCGAGGGCCATGTCGGCCAGGACGACCGTGGTGCCGAGCCCGTCGCTGAGGCTCCCCGCGGCGACGAGGTGGTCGACGGCGCCCCGGAAGGTCTCGATCGCCACGCCCAGCTCGCCCCCGGCCCAGGCGGCGAGCCCGAGGAAGCCGGCCGCGGCTCCCTGGACGAAGTGGTCGCCCGGTTCCGCGAGCGCCTGTGCGGCCCGCGCCTGCCGGACGGTCCCGGCCACGTCGCCGGCTGCCTGCGCCAGCGCGGCCCGGTAGACCGCGATGCTCGCGGGCGCTGTGCGGCGCTCGTCGTCACGGGCGGCCGCGAGGTCGTCGGGCACCGGGGAGCCCGCGTCCGGGGGCGGGGTGGGCTCGAGGAGGACGGCTTCGGCGACCTCCAGCCACTCACCCGCAGCGGGCAGGTCGCCGGCGACGAGCATCTGCCAGGCGCGGGCCGTGGCCAGGACCGGACGGCGCCGCGCGGCGTCGTCCGGCAGGCCGCTCACCAGGCGGAGCAACGTCCGGTCGCGGCGGCGCCGCCGCAGCCCGGGAAGCGCGTACTCCACGAGCTCGGCCACCCACTCGGGCTCGCCACCGGCGCTCGCGTGGGCCAGGGCGTCCTCGAGCAGGCCCTGCGACGCGTACCAGCGGCTCGCCGCCAGGTGCAGGGCGGGCACCGCGTCCGGGCGCTCGGCGGCGAGGCGGGCCCGGACGGCCTCGGCGAACAGCTGGTGGTAGCGGAACCAGCGGCGGTCGTCGTCGAGCGCGGTGAGGAACACGTTCGCCGTCTCGAGCTGAACGAGCCGTTGCTGCCCCCCGCCCGTGCCGGTGACCGCCTCGCACAGGGGCCCGCTCAGGCGTTCGAGCACAGAGGTGAGCAGCAGGAACTCGCGGGCGTCGGCGGGCTGCGTGTCGAGCACCTCCTCCACCAGGTAGTCGAGGACGAACCGGTGGCTCCCGGTGAAGTCTTTGACGAAGCCGTCGACCGCCGCTGCGCCGGAGGCGGTGCGCGAGCGCGCCGACAGCGCCGCCAGTTGCAGGCCGGCCAGCCAGCCCTCGGTCCTGGCGGTCAGCGCCGTCACCTGCGCGGTGTCGAGGTCGAGCTCCATCACCGTCCGCAGGAACGCCTCCGACTCCTCGGTGGTGAGGCGCAGGTCGGCCACGCGGACCTCGACCAGCTCGCCTCTGGCCCGCATCCGCGTGAGCGGGAGCGGCGGGTCGGCCCGGGTCGTCGCCGCCACCACGACGTGGGGAGGCAGGTTCTCCAGCAGGAACGTGACGGCCTCGTGGACGGCCGGGCCCGCCGCACGGTGGAGGTCGTCGAGGGCGATCACGGTCCTGCCGGCGAGGGCGTCGAGGTCATTGACGATGCTGACCAGCACGTCCTCGGACGGCACCGGCCGATCGGAATCGAGCAACGCCCCTGCCTCGACGGCGACGCCGTCCGCGGCCACGGCGAGCGCGGCCACCAGACCGGAGAGGAACTGGGTCACGTCCGCGTCCGACTCGTCGAGGGTCAGCCAGGCGACCCGGGTGCCGGCCTCTCCGGCCACGTCCACCCCGGCGGCCTCTGCCAGCCACTGGGAGAGCAGGGTGGTCTTGCCGAACCCCGGCGGAGCGGCGAGCAGTACCAGCCGGGGCAGGGGGCCCGGTGCGAGGAAGGGGTTCGCCAGGCGCGCGCGGGCCACGAGGGTCCGGCGCGGGAGCGGGACCCGCAGCTTGGCACCCGGCGGCATGGCCACACGGTAGCGGCCGGACGGGTCGCCCGGCACGCCCCGACCCACCGGTGCCGGCCCTCTGGCCCGTGCGCGGGGAAGCCGATTCCTACAGGTCGTTGCCCGCGTAGGACATGTTGAAGCTCTTGTTGGCCAGCGGGAAGTCGGGGACGATCGTGTCGGCGAGGGCGACCCCCAGCGCCGGCCAGGTGCTGAACGACGGGTCGACCACCTTCACCCTTGCCAGGTGCCCCGCGCCGTCCACCTCGACCCGGTGCACCAGCGTGCCCCGCCAGGCCTCGACGACGCCGAGCCCCGCCCCCGGGCCGGCCGAACCCGAGGACGCCGGCTGCAGCCCGGATTCGCCGATCCGCGCCGCGAGGTCCGCCACCAGTCCGGCCGACACGGCGACCTCGCCGACGCGCACGTCGAACCGCGCCCGGACGTCGCCGCTGACGGCCGTCACCGCACGGAAGCCCGGCCCCAGGTCGACGAAGGGCTGGTCGGTCCGCGCATCGACCTCGACACCGGACGCCCGCGCGACATACCCCAGCACGCCCATGCTCCGTGCGCTCGCCGCGGGCAGGACGGCCGTCGTGTCCAGCCGGTTGGCCACCATCGGGTGGCTGGTCGAGATCTCGGCCAGTTCGGCCACCTCGCCCGCGACGGAGGCCACCAGGGCGACGTCGGGCGCGGCGAGCAGGTCGGCCCCGCCGATCCGGATCGCCCCGCGGAGGAGCCGGTGGCCGGTGAGCCGGGCATTGTGCCTCAGCAGGGCCTCGCGCAGGCGCCCGGCGTGCTGGTTCACGATGCCGAAGCCGGTGTCGTTGACGATCGCGCCGAGGTCGTTGACGTGGTTGTAGAGCCGCTCGCACTCCAGCAGCAGCGCCCGCACGAGCCGGTCGCGCTCGGGCACCTCGACGCCGAGGGCGTCCTCGACCGCCATCGCGTACGCGAGGCTGTGCCCGATCGCGGTGTCACCGCTGATGCGCTCGGCCAGGGGGAGCCCGTCCGCCACCGCCCGTCCCTCGAACAGCTTCTCCACCCCGCGGTGCACGAAGTACAGGCGCTGGTACATCCGGACGATGGTCTCCCCGACCACGGAGAACCGGAAGTGGCCCGGTTCGATCAGCCCGGCGTGCACCGGACCCACCGGGATCTCGTAGACGCCCTTTCCGGTCACCTCGTCGAACGGGAAGCCCGCGCTGCCACCGAAGTCGGGCGCCGGGTCGGCGTCACTGAGCATCGGGTGGTAGCTGGTCGGCCAGTGCCCGTGCCGCACCAGCCGGTACGGCTGGGGGTGCTCGCGGGGGACGATCCCGTAGAGGTCGCGCATCTCGCGCTCGAATCGTCCGGCGGGGTAGGAGACGCCGGCGAGGGTGGGCAGCCAGGCGTCGTCGCGCGGCACCTCGACGACCACCTCGACGCGCTCCCCCGCCCGTCCGAGCAGCACGTGGACGACCCGGAAGCGCGCAGGTCCGCCGACGGGACGGTCCTCGTGCGCGGCCACCAGGGCGAGGCGGAAACCGCGGTCGAGCACGGCGGCGACGGTGGCGACCAGGGCGTCCCGGCCGACCGCCAGCACCTCCGGGGCGTGGAGCCGGCTCATCGGACGCCTCCGAGGGCAGCGACCGCGGCCAGCAGCGGTCCGGAGAGCGGCCAGGCCGCGAACCCGAGGACGGCGGCTGCGGCCAGCGCGATGCCGATCGGCACCTGCCGGAACCGGGCGGGACGGTCGGGTGGGGCGGACGACGTCCGGGCCGCGTCGCGGTCGGCCTCGGCCCCGACGGTCATCGCCAGCACGTGGCGGACGACGCCGGCGAACACCACCAGGAGGAGCGCGCAGGCCACGAGCATCTGCCAGCCGAGGCCGCGCTGGAAGCCGGCGATGATGATCGCCACCTCGGTGAAGAACGTGACGAACGGCGGGAACCCGAGCAGCCCGGCGGCGCCCAGCAGGAAGGGGCCGCCCAGGTCGGGCCGGCGCCGCAGCAGGTTGCGGACGTCGGCGATGTGGTGACTGCCGGCGAACCCGAGGATCCGCCCGGCGAGCACGAACATCGACGACTTGATCAGCCCGTGGCCCAGCATGTGCAGCAGGAGCGCGGCGATCGCGAACGGCCCGCCGGCGGCGGCGCCCAGCGCGAGCAGGCCCATGTGCTCGATGCTGCTGTAGGCGAGCAGCCGCTTGAAGTCCTTCTGGGTGATCACCAGCCCGGCCGTCACCGCCAGCGACAGCAGCCCTGCCGCGGTCAGCAGGCCGCGCATCAGTTCCGGCCCGAGGGCGGCGTCCCCGATCGCCTGCACGCGCAGGACAGCGTAGAAGGCCACCGAGAGCAGCACGCCCGACATCAGCCCGCTGACCGTCGACGGCGCCTGGCTGTGCGCGTCCGGCAGCCAGGAGTGCGTGGGCGCCAGGCCCGCCTTCGTCGCGAACCCGAGGACGGCCAGTGCGGCACCGGCCCGGGTGAGCGCCGGGTCGAGGCTCGCGGCGTGGGCGACCAGCACCGTCCACGACAGGGACGGTTCGCCGGTGCCGTGGCTCGCCGCCGACAGCAGGACGATCCCGAGGAACGCGATCGCGACGCCCACCGAGCCGAGGACGACGTACTTCCAGGCCGCCTCCAGCGCGCCGCGTCCACCCCGCGCGCCCACCAGGAAGGCGGTGGTGATGGTGGTGAGCTCGATCGCCACCCACATCAGCCCGACGTTGTCGGCGACCACGGCGAGGCTCATCGCGGAGAGGAAGAGGCACAGCAGCGTGGCGAAGGCGCCGATGTTGCGACCCTGGTGCGTCCGGTGCGGGATCCCTCCCCACAGGGCGACGACCGCCACCGCTCCCACCACGGCCAGCATCCAGGCGCTCAGGGCGTCGACGCGCAGCAGCCCGTCCGCCGCCGTCAGCGGCCCGGTCGAGCCGACCACGGCGACCAGTGCCACGCCCACGCCGAGCAGGACCGCGGCGGCGCTGACCGGCAGCCACAGCGTCCAGCCGCTGCGCCGACGCAGGGCGCTCGCCGCCCCCAGCAGCAGCGGGAGGACCACGGGAATCCAGATGAGGACGGCCATCAGTCGTGCAACTCCCTCAGCTCGGGCACGTCGATGTGGCCCTGTTCGGCCTGCATCCGCACCAGCAGGGCACCGAGGATCAGGACCACGAGGAGGACGTCCAGCGTCGCCCCGAGCTCGACCACCAGCGGCAGCCCTCCGGAGATCAGGAACGAGACCGTCGCGATGCCGTTGTCGAGCATCAGGAAGCCGACCAGCTGGGTGATCGCCGACCCCCGGATCAGCAGCTGCCAGAATCCGAGCAGGATCAGCGAGAAGCCGACCGGGACGGCGCGCAGGGCCGGGTCGGCAGCCTCGCCCACCAGCGGACCGCTGACGGCGTAGGCCAGCACGGTCAGGCCGGCCGCTCCGATGAGCTCGACGGCAGGCTTGGCCAGCGCGGCGTTGTCCCTCGTGGCACCGGCGCGGCGGGCGCCGCGGGCCATCGCCCAGGGCAGCACCCCCGCCTTCACCACGAGCACGAGGGCCGCGACGAGCGGCGCCGTCGGCTCCCCCGCCCGGACGCCGACGGTCAGCACCAGCCCGGCGAGCGCGACCCCCTGGACCACGAGCAGCCCGATCGCGCGGATGATCGTCCGGCCCCACACCTGGAGGACGGCGGTGAGCAGCAGCAGGCCGGTGGTGGTGGCCAGCAGTTGCTGGTACAGCTGTGTGGACATCGGCGGCCTCCTCTAGAACACCAGGTAGGAGGCGCTCACCGAAAGGAACGCCAGGACGAAGGACCCCGCCAGCAGCTCCGGGACGCGGAAGAGCCGCAGCTTGGCGATGAAGACCTCTGCCGCGGCCAGGACCGCGCCGAGCACGACGAGCTTGGCGAACACCGCGCCGACGCCCACCAGCAGGCTGAGCGGGGCCGCGTCCGGCGCCACGCCCCAAGGGACGGCGAGGTTCGCGACCAGCCCCAGGAGGGCGGTCAGCCGAAGCCAGGATCCCAGCTCGAGCCAGCCGAGGTCGCGGCCGCCGCTCTCCAGGATCATGGCCTCGTGCACCATGGTCAGTTCCAGGTGGGTGGACGGGTTGTCCACGGGCAGCCGTCCGGTCTCGGCGATGACGACCACCACCAGGGCGAAGATCGCCAGCAGGCTGACCGGGTTCAGCAGCGAGATCGGGTCCGCCACGCGCGCCTGGACGATCGCCGCGAGGTCGGACGTGCCCGCCGGCACGCTCAGCGCGTACACGCTCAGCAGCACGGTGGGCTCGACCATCGCGGCGATCACCATGTGCCTGCTGGAGCCCATGCCGCCGAACGCCGTGCCCGACTCCAGGCCGAGCAGCGCGAGCGACACCGTCCCCACCAGGAGCACGGAGACCACGACGAAGAGGTCGCCCGGCACGCTGGCAAGGGCCACGGTGCTCACCAGCGGGATCAGCGCGCACAGCACCAGGCTCGACGCCATCAGCACGATCGGCGCGAGGGTCAGCACCGGCGTGGAGCCGGGAGCCCGGGTGGGTTCCTTCGCGAGCAGCTTGATCAGGTCGCGCCACGGCTGCCACACCCCGGCGCCGACGCGTCCCTCGAGCCGTGCGCGGACGGTGCGCATCACGCCGATGAGCAGGGGCGTGACGAGGACGGCCACCACCAGGTGAACCAGGATCACGGCGAACGAACCGGGGGTCACAGCGCCACCACCACCAGCACCAGCACCAGCGCGGCGAAGGAGATCCCGATGTAGCGGTGGATGCTGCCGTTCTGGACGCGCCGGGCGAGGTCGCCGGCCCGGGCCAGGGCCCGCGTCGCCGGCAGGTAGAGCCGGCTCTCGACCACGTCAGCGGTCTCCTGCGTGAACGACATGTGCTCCACGATCATCGGCGCGCTGTCGGGGTGCACCACGTCCACGGCCCTCCTCGCCTGCAGGGACGCCCGGAAGACCCGCACCACCGGCTCGGAGTAGCTGGTGGCGTTGTACTCCATCCGCGGGCTCGTCCGTTCGCCACCGCAGCCCCAGGCCAGCGCCACCTCGCGCCGGGGGTGCCGGCGGGCGAGCACCACGTTGACCGCGACCAGCGGCACGAGGACGGCCGCGGCGAGCGCGGTCAGCGCCACCGGGTCGAGCACGGCCGCCGCTGCCCCGACCGCCAGCCCTGCCCCGTTCACGCTCGCCACGCCCGTGGCCGCCACGGCGGCGGCCAGCGCCTGCGACAGCGGGCCGGGAACCAGTCCCAGACCGACCACGAGCACGGCTCCGGCCACCATCGCCGTGCGCATCGCGACGCCGGCCTCGCGGGCGTCGGCCGCGGCGCTCGTGCGCGGGCGGGCGAGGAAGCCGATGCCGTACGCCTTGACGAAGGTGAGCAGGCCGAGGCCGATCGTGAGGGCGACGATGCCCATCGTGACCGGGATGACGATCGCCAGCAGGCGGTCGGTCCTCGCGTCCACGTGGATGAGTCCCTGCAGCAGCACCCACTCCGCGACGAAGCCGGAGGTGACCGGCAGCGCGGCGGCGCCGAGCGCGCCCACACCGAACGCGCCGGACGTCCACGGCATCCTGGCGGCCAGCCCGCCGAGCAGGTCGAGGTCGCGCGTCCCGGTGGCGTGCAGGACCGATCCGGCCCCGAGGAACAGGACGGACTTGAACGCCGCGTGGCTGACCGCCAGCAGCAGCGCCGCGACCAGAGCCACGTCCGCCACGGCCGACTGCCCGGAGTCGCGCAGCAGCAGCCCGACCCCGACAGCGGTCGTGATCAGGCCGATGTTCTCCGTGGTCGAGTAGGCGAGCAGCCTCTTCAGGTCGGCCTGCACGGACGCCTGGAGGATGCCGTACAGCGCCGAGACCGCCCCCAGCGCGACCAGCACCAGGGCCCACCACCGCGGGCCGGCCGGGAGCAGTCGCAGGGTCAGCAGCAGCATCCCGTACACGCCCATCTTCACCATGGCGGCGCTCATGGCGGCCGACATGTGGCTGGGTGCCTCCGGGTGCGCGCGCGGCAGCCACACGTGCACGGGGACGAGCCCGGCCTTGGTGGCGAACCCGGTGACCATCAGGACGAAGGCGAGGTCGGCGGCCGGCCCGGCGACGCCCGCCGTCCGCATCGCCGCGAAGGAGGTGCTCCCGCCGGCGGCGACCAGGACGCCGAAGCCGGCGAGCAGGAGCAGGAAGCTGAGGTGGGTCATCACGGCGTACCAGAGGGTCGCCCGGCGCACCGGCCCACGGGCCGCGTGGTCGGCGAGCAGGAGCACGGTCGAGCCGAGCGCCATGAGTTCCCAGGCCAGCAGGAAGCTGATCGCGTCGGCCGCAGCCGGCACGAGCTGGAGTCCGACGGCGAAGACGGCGAACGCCGTCCAGCCGGTGCGCGACGCCGCCGCGCCGTGGGCGTAGCCGATGCCGAACAGCGCGGCCAGCGCGACGACCACGCCGGCCAGGGCCATGAACAGCCCGCCCAGTGCGTCCGGGGCGAGGACGAGGGCGTCCAGCGGCGCGGTCAGCGGGAGGGCCACCGGCACGGGCACGCCCCCGGCCTCCACGCCCAGCAACGCTGCGACGCCGGTGACGGCCCCCGCGAGCCCGGTGGCGACGAGCGCGCCACCGGCGGCGAGGTTCCGCGCGCGCGGCGGGGCGAGGACGGCGGCCACAACGGCCAGCCCGCCGACGGCGAGCTGGGCGAGCAGCCCGGCGTCCATGAGAGTCGGTGCGAGCAGGGCGCTCACCGCCCGGTCACCGCCCGCAACGCTGCCACGATGGCCCGCGGGTCGGGAGGGCAGCCGGGCACGTGGACGTCCACCTGGACGACGTCGTCCACCGAGCCGGCGACGGCGTAGGAGCCGGCGAACAGCCCGCAGCCGCGGGTGCAGTCCCCGATCGACACCAGGACGCGGGGGTTAGGGGTGGCGTCCACCGTGTTGCGCAGCGGTTCGGCCATGTTCTGGGTGACCACGCCGGTGACGGCCACCACGTCGGCGTGCCGGGGGGAGGCCACCAGGCGCGCCCCCACGCGCTCGGCGTCGTAGACCGGGCCGAACGCCGCGCCGACCTCGATCTCGCAGCCGTTGCAGGAGCCCGCGTCGACGTGCCGCACCTGCGCGCTCCCCCGCAGCGCCGGCGGCACGTCGAAGCCCTCACGGACGACGAACGCGCCGTCCGCGGGCGGTTCGAGCGGCTCGGCGACGCGTCCGGTCCGGGTGATCAGGCGGAGGAGGCGGGCCGTGCTCATCGGTCCCCACCGCCGACCGCGACGGCTTCCTCGTCCAGGTCGGCCTGCAGTTGGGCCTGGTCGGCGAGGAGCTCGCCCAGTGTCGTGCGCGCCGCGGCGAGCAGGCCCGCGGCCGAGGGGATCATCAGCGAGTAGCGCACCTCGCCACCGAGCCGCTGCTGCCGGACGATGCCGGCCCGCCGCAGCACGGCGAGCTGCTGGGAGAGGGTGCTCGGCTCGACGTCCATGTTGGCGAGGAGCTCGTGCACGGCGTGCTCGCGTTCGCACAGGAGCTCCAGCACGCGGATCCGCACCGGGTGTCCCAGCGTGCGGAACAGCTCCGCCTTCGCCTCGTGGCGCGGTACCGGCATGCAGACTCCTATACTTGACGATTTTCAAAAGTACAGGATTCCAGGCGCGCCGCGCCGCCCGCCCGACAGGTGGACGCCGGGCGCCCGCCCCAGCCCCCCGCGCCTCGGCCCTCCCCGGCCGCGCCCCCAGCCCTCCCCGGCCGCGCCCCCAGCCCTCCCCGGCCACCCCCCAGCCCTCCCCGGCCACCCCCTCCCCGGCCACGCTCCCGAATGCAACGGTCGCTGCCGGAATTCCGGCAGCGACCGTTGCATTCGGGGGCAGGAACGGAGACGGGGGGCCGCCTATGCTCCGGCGCGGAGGGTGTCGATGATCGGCGCGGTCGGCCGGCCGAGGATCCGGGAGAGGTCGCCGGTGTCGATCGCCAGTTCGCCGGCGGCGATGGCGGCGTCCACCCCGACGGCGAAGCCGATCGTCCCCTCGTCGAGGCCGAAGGACGCGAGGATCGCGGCCTTCTCCTCGCCGCTCACCCGACGTACCGCGACGGGGCGTCCCAGGACGGCCGAGTAGTCCGCGGCCAGGTCGTCGACGCTCCACGCCACGTCGCCGCCGAGGGTGTACGTCCGCCCCACCTCGTCGCCGGCCAGGACGCGCGCGGCAGCTTCGGCGAGGTCGTTGCGCGAGGCGCTCGACACGCGACCGTCGCCGGCGGCAGTGAGGATCTCGCCGGCCTGCCCGGCCGACGCGAGGTCGCGCAGGTAGTTCTCGTGGTACCAGCCGTTGCGCAGCACGACGTGCGGGACGCCGGACTCCGCCAGCGCCTGCTCGGTGGCGCGGTGCTCGGGGACGACGGGGTTGACCGAGGACTCGGACATCGGTGCGCTGGTGTAGACGATCCGGTCCACGCCGGCCGCCTTCGCCGCCTCGATCACCGCCCGGTGCTGGGCCTCCCGGCTTCCGAAGGCGGTGCCGGACACCAGGAGCAGCGAGTCCACTCCCTCCAGGCCCGCGGCGAGGGTCTCGGGCCGGTCGTAGTCGAAGGCCCGGACGGCGACGCCGCGGCTGGCGAGGTCCGCGACCGCGTCCGGACGGCGGACCAGCGCGACGATGTCGCCCGGGGCGACGCCGAGCGCGAGCAGATGGGTGACGACCAGGCGGCCCAGGTGGCCGGAGGCGCCGCTGACGGCGAGGGTCATGACTTCTCCTTCAGGTTACTTACGATTGATTAGCACTATACTCCTGATAGGACGTTGCCCAAGAGAGGACGCAGGATGGACCGCCCGTTCGACGCGTTCAGCGCACTGTGCCCGTCGCGTTCGGTGGTCGACGACGTGACCGACCGCTGGCCGGCGCTCGTGCTGATCGCCCTCCTGGAGGGCCCGCTCCGCTTCGCCGAGACCGCCCGCGCCGTCAGCGGCATCAGCGACCGGATGCTGTCCCGCACCCTCACGACCCTCGTCGGCGACGGCCTCGTCGTGCGCGACGACCGCGGGGAGCAGCACGTGGAGTACGCCCTCACGCCCTCCGGGCACCGCATCGCCGTCGCCCTGCGAGGCGTGGTCGACGCGGTCTACGACGTGATGCCCGAGGTTCTGGCCGCGCGCGCCGCGTCCGCCTGACCGGAGGGTGTGACCGGAAGGTGTCGCCACCAGCGGGTGGCGCCGCGGCCTACGCTGGCCGGTGATGAGCGACGCGCCGATCCCCGACCCCGGCACGACCGGGCAGAGCCGACTGCCGTCGCTCGGCCGCCGGGGAGGCGGCTGGGTGGGGTTGCAGGTCGTCGTCTTCGCCGTCGTCGCGCTCACCGGTTGGCTCGGGCCCGACTGGCCCCCCGCGGCCACCCCGTGGTTGTGGGCGGTCGCGGGTGTCACCCTCGTCACGGGGGTGGGGCTGCTCCTGGCCGGCGGTGCGGGTCTGGGACGCCAGGTGACGCCGTTCCCGCGCCCGGTGCCCGACGGCGCCCTGCGCCAGGACGGCATCTACGGCCACGCCCGCCACCCGATCTACGGGGGCGTGCTGTTGTCGATGCTGGCGTGGGCCCTGGCCACGTCGCCGCTCGCCCTTGCTCCCTGGGCGCTCGGCGCGGTGTTCTTCGACACCAAGCGCCGGCGCGAGGAGGCCTGGCTGCTCGCGACGTACCCCGAATACGCGGCGTACCGGCAGCGCGTGCGGCGGGCCTTCGTCCCCTTCGTGTGGTGAGCCGGCCGAGCGTTCAACGCGCGATCCGCCGGCTCCACCAGAAGGCCAGCGCGGCCTCAATGATCCCGATCACCACGATCACCGGCTGGAGGAAGAAGTAGATGCCGAGCAGGGTGACCTGCACTCCGATCCAGACCAGCAGCGACCCGCCAGCGAGGTAGCCGGCAAGAATCCCCAGGCGCGGCCGCCGGGGCAGGAAGACGACGGGGATGGCGGCCAGCAGGTGCGGCAGGCCGACCAGGGCGATCAGCACCCACCCCGGGCCCACCCACGTGTCGAACGGCGTGCGGGCCAGCCACTCGGTGGGCAGCTGCCAGCTGTCGGTGATCAGGCCCACGCCGCCGTAGACGGCCTGCCCGGTGATGAACAGCTCCGTCACCGCGAGCGCCCAGGCCTGCCAGGGCCGGCGGACGCTCCCCTCTTCCACGCTCATCAGTTCCTCTCCTTCTCCACGGTCAGCGAGTCCAGGGACAGCCCCAGGTCACGCAGTCGGTTGCACACCGAGTGCACGGCACTCTGGTCCGGGAGGACGCCGACCAACTCGGTGGCACCGCCGGGCAGCTCCACGGCCGACAGCGGCTCCAGCCACTCGGCCAGCTCTGCCGACAGCCGGCCCGGCACCACCACTCGCATCGTCACCCTCTGGCTCATGTCTCTCCTGATCCACCGACGGCACCAGCCTCTCGCGGACGGGCTCACCGGGCCTCCATCGGGGGATGGAGTCACTGGTTGATTCGCGGCCGGCAACCCCGCGACGCCGGCCCCGCCGGAGGCGTCGCCCCGGCTAGCATTCTGCGCAGTGCCGGGGCCCGGGCGGGCGGCGTCGGCCCTGGTGAGGTGGCCATGGATCTGCTGCGCGGCAAGGTGTCGACCCCGCGGGTCGGCCCGGGCCTGGTCTCCCGTCCCCGGCTCACCGAACTGCTGTCTGCGACGCCGGCCCGGCTGGTCGTCGTCTCCGCCCCGCCGGGGTTCGGCAAGACGAGCGCCGTGGTCGACTGGGTGACCACCGCGGGACGGCGGGCCGCGTGGGTCTCCCTCGACGAGTCCGACAACGACCCGGGACGGCTGGTGCCCTCCCTCGTTGCCGTCCTCTCCGGCGGCCAGCCGGGAGCCCTCGTCCACCTGGGCGAGGTCGGCGAGCCGGTCGACGTCGCCGCCGGGCTGGCCCGCCTGCTGGAGGAGCCGGACGCGCCGGAGGTCCTGGTGCTCGACGACTACCAGGTGATCTCCGACCGCACCGTCCACGCGGTGGTCGAGGCGCTGCTCGCCGCGCTCCCCCACGATCGGCGGCTGGTGATCAGCACCCGGGAGGACCCCCCGCTGCGGCTGGCCCGGTTGCGGGCAGCGGGCGAGCTGGTCGAGGTGCGCGCCGAGCAGTTGCGCTTCACCCAGGCCGAGGCCGACCAGTTCCTGCGCCGGCGGATGGGCCTGACGCTGCCGCTGGAGTCGGTGGCCGTGCTCACCGAGACCACCGAGGGCTGGCCGGCCGTGCTGCAACTCGTGGCGCTCACCCTCTCCGGACGCCCGGACGCGGCGGCGAGGGCGGCCGCCCTCGCCGCGGAGCACCGGTTCGTCCTCGACTACGTGACCGAGGAGGTGCTCGCCCGCCTCGACGGGCCGACCATCGACTTCCTGCTGCGCACAGCCCACCTCGACCGGCTCACCGGTGAGCTGTGCGATGCAGTCACCGGGCGGACGGACGGTGCCGAGACCCTCAGGGAGCTGGAACGGGCGAACCTCCTCCTGCTGCCGCTGGACGACCAGCGCCGCTGGTACCGGTTCCACCGCCTGTTCGCAGAACTGCTGCGAACCCGGGCCGGCACGGTTGGCGGCGACGTGCAACTGCGTGCGGCCCGCTGGCTGATCGACCACGACCTGCCGCTGGAGGCCATCGGCCAGGCGGTGCGGGCCGGCTACCCGGCGAACTACGAGGTGATCTGGCGGGCCGGCGCCCTGCTCATCCACTCCGGCGAGCTCCGCGCGCTCCAGGCTGCCCTCGACCTGCTGCCGGACGACGTCGCGCACCACAGCGTGCTGGTGTGCCTGCTCCAGGGGTGGGCCAGCGCCCTGCGCGGTGAGGGTGCCGCGGCGCGGGGGTGGCTGGACCACGCAGCGCGGGCCGCCCGGGACGCGGCCCCGGGCACCGACCCACTCGCCGTGGCCCAGGCCGGGCTGAGCGCGCAGATCCGGTCCACGGCCGCCCGCGCCGAGGGTCGGCACGCCGAGGCGGTCGCCCAGGCGGAGGCCGCCCTCGGGCTCCTGCCCCCGGGGCTGCCGCCGGAGCGCGAGGTGCTCTACCGCGGGGACGCCCTGACGGTGCTCGGGCACGCCTTGCTCGCGGCCGGTGAGGTCGACCGCGCCGTGGCGGCCTACGAGGAGGCCCTGCCGCTGCTCGCCTCTGTGGGCAACCGGCTGGCGGTGGCCGAGATGGTCCGCAACCTCGCCCGCATCGAGCTGGGACGCGGCCGGCCGGAGGCCGCCCTCGCCGCCTGCGACCGCTTCCCGGTGTCGGCGGGCGACGAGCCGTCGGCCGCGTTGGTGCGGCTCGCGCGCGCCGAGGCACTGCTCGCACTCGACGACCCGGACGCGGCCGCGGTCGCCCGGTCGGCCATGGAGCTCGCCCGCAGCGGCGGCGACCTGACGACCCTCACCGAGGCGCGGAGCCTCGCCACCACCCGGCGCGCCGGCACGCTCCCGCTCCCCGACGGGCAGACGCTGAGCGCCCGTGAGCAGGAGGTGCTCGCCCTGATGGCCACCGGACGCTCGAACGCGCGGATCGCCGCAGAGCTCTACGTCACGGTCGGCACCGTGAAGACCCACGTACACGCGATCGCCACCAAGCTCGGCACGGCGAACCGGGTGGAGGCTGTCGCCCGGGCCCGCGAGCTGCACCTGCTCGGCTGACCCGGGCGCCGGTTGCGCCCCGCCAGCAGGACCGCGTCGGGTCGCCGCTCCGGCCCGGACCGGCGGCCGGTCAGCTGCCCGGCGGCACGGGACAGGCGATCTCGCCCTTCAGCCGCACGTGCAGCGCCCAGGCCAGCAGGGCGACGCCCCCGACGGCGAGCAGGGGCTGCACCGGGGCGAACCACGTGAGCGCTCCCGTGTAGCCCAGCGCCAGCAGCGCAAGCTTGTTGCACACCGGGCAGCCGACGGCGAGGTAGCTGAGCAGTCCCCCGGCCAGGCCTGCACGCGAGGCCGGCTCGACGGCCGCGTCCCCGCGCACGTAGGTCGCGCTGAGCAGCCCGCCGAGGAACGCCGTGACCAGCAGCGCGGGCCAGGCCCACCAGGTGGTCGGCACGGCGCGCCCGAAGACCGGGTTGGGGATCATCGCCGTCGACACCCCCATCAGCACCACCGTCGCGACGGCGGCCAGGAGTGCGACCACCCGTCGGCGACGCGGCCAGGACACCACCGCACCCCACGCCCGCGCCGCGCTCGGGCGCGACGACGGCCGCACCGGCCCCTGAGGGATGGTGGGCAGGCTCGGCGCGCTGGCGTCCATGGCGGTGCTCCTCACGTCTGCGGACGTCAGCAGCATACCTCCCGGGGTATAGAATGGCGGTGCGCAACGGTGCCGCCTGGACAGGTCCGACCCGAACCCCTGTACGCAGTGTGACCCCGCTCAGCCCAGGTCGTGGTTCGCCAGGAAGCGCCCCTGCGGGTCGGCGGACGCCCGCACCGCGCGCAGGCGGGCCAGCACGTCCGGCTCGAACGCGGACGCCGGATCGATCGCCTCTTCGCTGAAGTTGAGGAAGTTCGCACCGCAGCCCCAGGGTGACAGCGCCTCGACCGCCCGCGCGGCGTCCGCCCGTCCCCGCGTACCGAGCTCCGGCGTCGCGGCCACGGCGACGAAGAAGCCCGCGTACTCCCCGCGGAGCCGGTCGAGCGCTCCCCCGTCCGGGTCCGGACGCCCGAGCGCCCCGCCCAGGTGGCGGACCTCGGCGCTCAGCAGCGTGCTCCCGGACTCCGCGCCCGCCGCCTCCACCAGCGCGGCGGCCGCCGCCTCGTCGAAGTCCTCCAGCAGCAGGTGGCCGGAGACGGCCGGCGTCGGGCCCTCGGGATCCATGTGGATGCGGGTCAGCGCCGCCGCAGGGATGCGCGCGAAGGTGTCCAGCTCCGGGCCGAGCGCCCGCAGCGGGGCCAGCAGGCCGGCGGCGCGGTCGTCGTCGGCCAGGACGGCCCCGTCCACCACCACCAGCTGGCGTCCGCGCAGGAAGTCGGGCAGCTCGGGCAGCGGCGGCAGGCTCAGCAACCGCAACGCGGTGGTGACCTCGGGCGCCAGGCCGTGCGTCCAGCGGGCCCAGGCCGCGGTCACCTCGGCGGCACGGGTGCCGTCCCACAGCAGCATGCCGGCGTAGGCGTCGGCGACGGGGAGCAGGCGGGTCTCCAGCGCGGTGACCACGCCGAAGCCGCCACCACCGCCGCGCACCGCCCAGAACAGGTCGGGGTGGTGGTCGGCGTCGGTGCGCACCAGCGTCCCGTCGCCGAGCACGACCTCGGCGGCGACCAGCTGGTTGCAGGCCAGGCCGTGGGCACGGGCGTACCACGACAGCCCGCCGCCGAGCAGGTAGCCGGCGGCCGCGACGTCGGGCGAGCTGCCGTGCATCGCCGCCAGGCCGTGGACCGCCGCGGCCTCCGCGACGTCCTGCCACAGGGTGGCGCCGAGGATGCGAGCGACCCGGCGCTCGGGGTCGATGGTGACGCCGGTGAAGTCCGACAGCCGCAGGAGCACCGCATCGTCGAAGCGGCCGGCGAGCGGTCCGGCGCCGTGGCCGGTGCTCTGCGGGACGACCCGGAGCCCGGCGTCCGCCGCCGCCCGGACGACGAGCACGACCTCGTCCGCGCTCGTCGGCACGGCGACCGCTGCCGGGCGTTGGTCGACCGCGACGTTCCAGGGGGTGCGGGCCGCGTCGTAGCCGGGATCGCCGGGCAGGAACACGCGTCCGTCGAGGAGCCCGCGCAGCGACTCTGCAGTGGCGATCGCGCGGGGCAGGGTGGATTCGATCATGTCTCTCCTTCGTTGGTGGCACCACCGTGCCGCCCCCTCCGCCGGACCGCGATCCCAGCCGCCTGCGGACTTCCGTCCTCAGGGTCGTGGGTGGTAGGAGTTCCCAGCTTTGTGGGATGTCGTCGGCGGGGCGCCTCGCGCGAGACTGGAACCCATGGGGAGGGCACTGGCTGCGGAGCGCGTCCGCAGGGATGTGGAGGTGCTCGCGCGCGCCGGGCTCGACCTGCCGACGTTCGTCGAGGAGGCGATGACCTCGCTGCGCCGCGCCGTCCCGTTCGACTCGGTGTGCATGGGCACGATGGACCCCAGCACGGGCCTGCTCACCGGCACGCTCAAGTGCGGCAGCCTCCGCGGGGTGGACGAGCACGACCACGAGTGGGGGCTCATCGAATACGGCTCGGAGGAACCCACCTCGTTCGCCCGGCTCGGGGAACAGGGCGTGCTCGCCGCGGGCGTCCGCGCCGGCACGGTCGCGCCGCCCGACGGCTCACCGCGCGTGGCGGACTTCATGCTCCCGCACTTCGGGTTCGGCGACGAGTTGCGCGCGCTGTGCCGCGACGACCACGGGCGCCGGTGGGCCGGGATCGCGCTGTTCCGGCTCAGCGACGAGACACCGTTCGACGCCGACGAGGTCGACTACCTCGGCTCGCTCAGCGGCAGCCTGGCCCTGGGCGTGCGCGGCGGCCTGCTGGCCAGCCTCGCTGCGATCGGCACCAGCCCGCTGGCCGGGCCGATCGTGCTCATCGTGGACGGATCGAACCGGGTGACGCGGACGTCGGTCGGCGCGGACGAACGGCTGTCCGAGCTCACCTCCGGCCCCCTGTCCGGCATCGCCGGCGGCCTGATCGGCTCACTCGTCGGTGCCGCCCGCCGCTACGCGCAGGGCCTGACGCCGCACGCGCCCCGAAGCCGCGTCCGGGCGGCCAACGGGATGTGGCTCGTGCTGCACGCCGCGCCGCTGAGCGGTGGGGACGGCGGCGGCACGGACGTGGCGGTGACGATCGAGGAGGCGCGCCCGCCGGAGATCGTGCCGCTCGTGGTCGCAGCCTTCGGGCTCACGCCGCGCGAGCGCGACATCACCCAGCTCGTGCTCCAGGGCCTCGACACCAGGGACATCGCTGGGCAGCTGCACCTGTCGGCCTACACCGTCCAGGACCACCTGAAGTCGGTGTTCGACAAGGCCGGGGTCCGCAGCCGTCGCGAACTCATCGCCCGGGTCTACTTCGACCAGTACGTCCCCCGGATGAACGCCGCGCTGGACCCGTCCGGCTGGTTCCTCGACCGCGCGGGCTGAGCGGAACCGCTACCGGGCCGCGGCTGCGTCGTCGGGAGTGGCGAGCAGCCGTCGGACGCCGGCCCGGGCCACCAGCAGGACCAGGATGAGCCCGGTGACGGCGAAGAAGCCGCCCAGCTTCACCTGGCCGGCGAACAGGAACGCCACGATCTCGAGCACGACGAACTTGCTGCCGACCAGGACCGCCCACAGGGCCAGCCCGCCGGCGATCTTGCCGACCATGGTCGTCGCGGCCTTCATCCGGCCCTTCACCCGGTTCTTCACCCAGACCACGGCCTCGAGCACCAGTTTGAGCACGACGGCCGTGAGCAGCGAGAGCGTGAACGTCTCCGAGATCACCGCCGGCAGGTACTGCGCCGCGAGGTTGAGCACGACGACGTAGACGAACACGTCCACCACGTCGGCGGGCGTCACCCAGCCCGCGCCCGCCGGACGGCGGCCCGCGCCCGCCGGGTCCCGATCGGGCGTGGACGCGGGGTCGGGCGAGGTCATCGGCCGATTCCGGCGGCGATGATGCTGGTCACGACGACCGAGGTGATCGTCACCGTGGAGAAGCCGGCCACGATCATCTTGGGCAGGATCTCGCCCTCGATCGCGGCGACCTCCTCAGGGGTCTCGCCGGCCGCCTTCGCCGCCTCCTGGGAGAGGATCATCGTTCCCGGGAAGCCGTACAGCGAGGTGAGGCCGATCGCGATCGACATCGGGATGCTGTAGCCGAGCAGCTTGCCCACGACCAGCGAGAACACCGCGATGCCGATCAGGCCGAAGACGAACGCGATCGCCAGCGGCCCGGCGAGGTTGGCCAGGTCGGCCGGCTTCAGCGTGGCGAGCGGCCCGAACACCATGATCATGATGGCGAGCATCATCAGCCCGAACGAGTCGATCCCGGTGAGCACCGACGGCTTGAACACCCCGGTGGTGCGCAGCACGATGCCCAGGATCAGCGCGACCACGAAGGTGTTCAGCGCGCCGTTGGTCAGGTTGTTGATGCCGATGCTCACCAGCACCACGATGCCGACGCTGAACAGCGTCCCCGGCGTGGTGCGCAGGAAGGACGGCAGCAGGCCCTCGCTCGCCGCGCCCACCTCGGCGACCACCGGGGCCTCGATCCGGCCCGCGCGGAACTCGTCCTTCAGCCGGGATGCCTCGCGCCGCAGGAGCAGCGAGGTCAGCGGGAAGCCGAAAAGCCCCTGCAGCGCGGCGATCAGCACCGGGAACGCCGCCACCGTGGTGAGGCCCACGCCGAGCGCGGCCTCCTGCACGATCAGCACCGAGATCGTGCCGCCGGACAGCGCTCCGATCCCGGCGATGGCGTAGTCGCGCCCGGTCGAGATCAGGTCGCCGTACTCGTTCACGCTGCGCGGCCCGCCGCCGAAGATCGCCGCCGCGGCCAGCAGCAGGACGCCGATGCCGACCACGGTGGCGATGCCGATGAGCAGCGTCTTCCACTGCTTCTTGAAGTCGTCGAGGCTGATCATCGTGCCGAGGTGGACGATGATGAAGCCCACCACCACTCCGGCGAGCCCCAGCAGCGAGGACGCCTGGAGCAGGTCCTCGGGGAAGACCCCCGTCATGAACCCGATCAGGAAGATGATCGACGCCACGAACAGGCTCGACAGCAACGACTTGGTCTTCTTGGCGACCCAGTCGCTGACGGTCCAGACCAGCATGACCACCACGAATGCGAGCACCGCGTTCATCGGATTCCCCCTGTCTCGGCCGCGTCGGGCCGTCTTTCGTGCCCCTGGACCGCCTCCGGGTCGGCGGCGAGGGGTTCGTTCGGTGTGCTGTCCGGCCCGCGTTCACCGGGGTGGATCCGGGAGAGCAGCACGACGCCGGCGATCGCGATCGCGGCGAAGACCACCATCAGGGCCACGGCCGGGCCGGTGAGCATCATGCCCTCACCCAGCACCGCCACCCCGTAGGCCACACCGGCGACGGGCCCGGCGGCGTTGAGCGTCCCGACCACGATCTCTGCGGGCCCGGACGCGTAGCCCTGCTGGATCCACATGCCGGCGAGCACCATGCCGACGACGATGGACGCCGCCAGCATCCAGAACACGGGCGAGCCGAGCCACGGGCGGCTGGTGACGTAGTGACCCATGGCCTTGACCACACCGGACTCCGCGCCGTAGATCACCGCGGCCGCCGCCGACCACGCCAGGCAGCGCCAGCCCAGCGGACCGCGGGCACCGGCGAGCGCCAGCAGCCCGGCGATGCCGAAGCTCACCAGGGTGCCGGTGACCAGCCAGGCGTCGTTGAGCACCGGGTAGGGCGCGGCGTGGCTGATCGCCACCCAGGCGAAGGCGACAGTCCCGGCCATCGTGAGCGCCGCGGCCCCCCACATGGCCCCGGTGATCGGACGCCGGGCCACGCGGGCGGCGAGCAGGATCGTCCACGGCACGGCGAGGACGCCGATCGGCTGCACCACGGTCACCGGGGCGAGCAGCAGCGCGGTCATCTGGAGCACCGCGCCCACTCCGGTGAGCGCCAGCCCGCCCAGCCAGCGCGGGTTGCGGATGACCGCCAGCAGCTCCGATCCGGACAGCTTCCTGGCCGCACCGCCGCCGCCAGCGGTGTCGCCCACCGCGACGTGCTGCACCACGGAGGCGACCGCGAGGGCGATCGATGCCAGCACGGTCAGCACGACCGCGAGGGTGATGTTCTGGGTCACGGGAGGGGCCTTTCAGAAGCGCCAGATCAGGGGGACCCAGAACACCGCGACGAGCAGGAACAGCAGCAGGAGCGGCAGCCCGAGCTTCCAGTAGTCGCTGAACCGGTAGCCACCCGGCTCCATCACCATCGTGTTGGCTGCGGTGGCCACGGGGGTGAGGAAGGACGCGGCGCCCGCCACGGTGAGGGCCATCATGAACGGGAGCACCGAGACATGCAGGTCGGTCGCAAGGACGGTCGCGATGGGCGCCATGATCAGCACGGTCGCAGTGTTGGAGATGAGCTGTCCGAGCACCATCGTGAGCACGACCAGGGCCGTGAGCGCCAGCGTCGGCGAGCTGTCTCCGACCACGGACAGCAGGCCGTTCGCGATCAGGTCGGCGGTTCCCGTGGCGGTGAACGCCGTCGACAGCGGGATCATGCCGCCGACCAGCACGACGGTCGTCCAGGACACCGAGCGGTACGCCTGCGCGGTGGTGAGCACACGACTGAGCACGATGGCCCCTGCGGCGAGGAGCCCCGCCACGGCCGGGGGCACCAGCCCGGTGGCGAGGAGGAGCACCATGGCGGCCAGGATCCCGATCGCGCGCTTGGCGCCCACGCCGAGGGGGACGCCGCGGCGCAGCCTCGCCGGGTCGTCGACGACCAGGACGTCCGGACCGGAGGTGTGCTTCTCCAGGTGCTCCCACGTGCCGCCGAGCAGGAGCGCGTCACCGGCCTGGATGATGGTGTCCGGACCGGTGAGGTCCTCCCCTCCCCGCTGCACGCCGAGCACGACCAGGTCTCCGCTGGGGGTCGTCATGCCGGGGAACATGTGCATGCCGACCAGCTCCGAGCGCGGCGGCACGAGCACCTCGGTGAAGCCGGTGCGGGCGCCGACGAGCTCGGTGTCACCGGGCACGGCGTACTGCTCGCGGAGCACCTTCGCCTGCATCCCGAGGTCGGGCGGCAGCGTGGTGGGCGCGCGGTCGGGCAGCAGCCGCTTGCCGAACAGGACGATGATCCCCAGCGTCCCGACCACCAGGGGGACGCCGGCCAGCCCGAACTCGAGGAAGCTGAAGGGGCGCGCACCCGCGTCCGCCGCCGCTTCGCTGACGATGATGTTCACCGGCGTCCCGGTGAGGGCGAGCATCGATCCGGCGTGCGCGGAGAACGCCAGCGGCATCAGCATCTGGCTGGGCGTCAGGCCCGCGCGGACGGCCACCACGACCACCACGGGGATGAGGGCTGCGACCGCGCCGTTCACGCTGATCAGGGCCGTCAGCACAGCCACCAGCAGCCCGATGACCACTAGAAGGGACGTGCGTCCCGTCCCGCCCCTGCTGACCACCTCCTGCCCTGCCCAGGCCGTGACCCCGGTGGAGTCCAGCGCCTCGGACACGATGAACAGGCTCGCGATGAAGATCACCGTGGGGTCGCCGAAGCCGGCGAGCGCCTGCGGCAGCGTCAGGATGTTCGTCGCCCACAGCGCCAGTGCCACGCCGAGCGCGACGATCCCGACCGGCACCTTGTTGGACATGAAGGCCACCACCGCCAGGACCAGGATGGTCAGGACGATGGCCACCGGGCCAAGACCGAACATCTACGCCTCTTCCCTCGCGTCGAGGCTGTGCGGCTAGTCCGTTCCGGTCGGAGCGCTGAAGCCGGCGGCGAGCTGCGCGAGGAGCCGCGCGCCGAAGCCGGTCGCACCCGCGGAGCGCCACGCGTCGTCGGCGTCGGACGCCATGGTGCCCGCGATGTCGATGTGCGCCCACGGGACGCCGGCCACGAACTCGTCGAGGAACAGCGCGGCCGTGGTGGCACCCGCGTGGGGGCCGCCCAGGTTGGAGATGTCGGCGATGTCGGAGTCCAGCTGCTTGCGGTACTTCCGCTCCAGAGGGAGCTGCCACACCGGCTCGTCGGTCGCCGCGGCGGCCGCCTTCACCCGCTCGATCATGCCGTCGTCGTTGCCGAGGAGCGCAGCCCGGGACTTGCCGAGCGCCATCAGCGCCGCGCCGGTGAGCGTGGCGATGTCGATGATGGCGTCCACGCCGGCCTCGACGGCGAGCGCGAGCCCGTCCATCATCGCCAGGCGACCCTCGGCGTCGGTGTTCTTCACCTCGACGGTCTTGCCGTTGCGGCAGGTGAGCACGTCCCCGAGCTTGTAGGCCGAGCCGGACGGCATGTTGTCGGTGCAGCACAGCCAGGCCGTGACTGCCGCCGGGACACCGAGGTCACGCAGCGCGGTGAAGGCGCCCATGACGGCCGCCGTGCCGCCCATGTCCATCTTCATCAGCAGGTGCATGGGGTCGGACGGCTTGAGGCTGATGCCCCCCGAGTCGTACATGATGCCCTTGCCGACCAGGCCGAGGTGGCCCGTGACCTCGCCCTGCGGCGCGTAGGTGAGCACGACCAGACGGGGCTCCTCCTCGCTGCCGGCGTTGACGCCAAGGATGCCGCCGCAGCCCATCTCGATCAGCTGGGCCTTGTCGTAGGACTCGACCTCGAACCCGTACTCCGGACCCAGCTCGGCGGCGAGGTCGGCGAGGTCGGTCGCTGTCAGGTGCCCGGGAGGGGTGTTGGCGAGGTCACGGGCGACCGTGGTCGCCCGCACACCGACCTGGCCGACTGCCACTCCGGCCGCGACCTCCGCGGCGTCGGCACCCGCGACCTTCAGCTGGAGGACAGCGAGGGGCACCTCCTTCGCCTGCGCCTTGAGCGCCGAGTAGCGGTAGCGGGCGAGCAGGGCACCCTCGGTGAGCACCTGGCCCGCCACCCGGGCGTCCAGGCCCAGCTCTCCGACCTCGATGCCGATCCGTCCGCCCTTCTTCGCGGTGGCCCGGGCGGCCGCCGCGGCGGCGTCGCGCACCTTGTCCGCGTCCAGTTCCCCGGCCTTCCCGATGCCGACCAGCACCAGCGGGTGCCCGTCCTGGGCGACGACCAGGCTGCTGCCCGGCTCGGCGTCGAAGCCGGCGGCGGCCAGGGCGTCGGACCCCAGGCCCACCAGCGGGGTCAGGTCGGTGCCGCTGGCGACGAGGACGGCGACGGCGTCGACGTCGGAGAAGTCATCGACCACGCGCACGTCGCAGCTGTTACCCAGCGAGGGCACGGCGGTGAAATCGGCGGGAATCAGCTTGTTCGCGCTGCGTGACATCGGTGCTCCACTTCCTTTGCTGAGGCACGGCGAAGCCGGCCAATCAGCACCCTAGCGGTCCGCCCTCCGGGCGCTCCAGAACACACCCGTGTCCAAAGTGGTCGCGTTCTCAGTAGGCTCCCCGAAGACAGCGTCCGGCGCTTCAGGCCGGGCCGACGATCGAAAGGCACTACTCCATGCCGGATTTCTGGCTCAACCTGGGCAGCGTGATCTGGTACACGCTCACCCTGGTCATCTTCATCTCCTACCTGTTCGCGCTGTTCGCCATCGTCGGGGACCTCTTCCGTGACCGCCAGCTCAGCGGCGGACTGAAGGCCGTCTGGATGTTCTTCCTGATCTTCGTGCCCGCCCTCACCGCCCTGATCTACGTGATCGTGCGCGGCGGCGGCATGGCGACCCGGGCGCAGGCCCAGGCCGAGCAGGCCAAGGCCGCGACCGACGAGTACATCCGCTCGGTCGCGGGCAGCCCCGCCGACGAGATCGCTCGCGCGAAGGCCCTCCTCGACGCCGGCACGATCACGGCCGAGGAGTACGCGGCACTGAAGGCGAAGGCCCTGGCCTGAGCCCTGGCCGGTCACCCGGCACGCTGCCCAGCGCCCCGTCCCGTCACGAGAGTGAACGGGGTGGGGCGCTGCGTCGTCCTCACGGCGACCGTCGCCGGACGTCGCCGTGGATCCCGCTGCGGGGCGGCGTCCCACCGCTATCGTGGGGCGCGTCGGGTGCGCCCCGACCGACCCGAGAAAGGCCCGCCGTGGACGGTCCCGCAGACCTGGACGACGTCCAGCCCGATGCCGACGAGAACCTCCGCGCGTTCATCGACCGGCTGGTCGAGCAGGGCTACACGGTGGCGGACGGGGACAGCCCCGACCCCGTGCTGATCGACCCGCTCGGCCGGGCGGTGGAGACCTGGCGGGAGGACTACCCCTACGACGACCTGCTCGACCGCGACGAGTACGAGCACCAGAAGTACCTGCTCCAGATCGAGCTGCTGAAGCTCCAGTACTGGGGCCAGGACCACGGGATCCGCCACATCGTGGTGTTCGAGGGACGCGACGCCGCCGGCAAGGGCGGCACGATCAAGCGCTTCACGGAGCACCTCAACCCCCGCGCCGCTCGCGTCGTCGCCCTCACCAAGCCGTCGGCGCGCGAGCAGGGCCAGTGGTACTTCCAGCGCTATGTCCAGCACTTCCCCACCGAGGGTGAGATTGTGCTGTTCGACCGCTCCTGGTACAACCGCGCCGGGGTCGAGCGGGTCATGGGCTTCTGCTCCGACGACGAGTACGAGACCTTCATGAACCAGGTGCCGGAGTTCGAGCGCCTGATCGTCGACTCCGGCATCCACCTGACCAAGTTCTGGTTCTCCGTGACCCGGCGCGAGCAGCGCACCCGCTTCGCGATCCGCCAGATCGACCCGGTCCGCCGCTGGAAGCTCTCCCCCATGGACCTGGAGTCACTGGACCGGTGGGACGACTACGGGGCGGCCAAGGAGGCGATGTTCGCCCGCACCGACACCGACCACGCCCCCTGGATCACGGTGCGCAGCAACGACAAGAAGCGTGCGCGGCTGAACGCGATGCGCTACTTCCTGAGCCGGTTCGACTACGAGGGCAGGGACGCGTCCGTCATCGGCGAGCCCGACCCCCTGATCGTGACCCGCGCCCGGGACACGATCGGCGACTAGGCGCAGCTCGTCCCGGGCTGCCGGGAGCGGCCCGGGGCGGCGTGGCCGACTAGCCCCGCCCCCGGACCACCCGGCCGACGCGCCGGCGCGCGTTGCGGTAGATCAGGTGCAGGCCGCCGCGGGCGATCTCCTCCTGGCTGCGCCGCAGGTCGCGCTCGGCACGAGCGAGCGCGGAGCGCGTCTGGGTCAGCTCGTCGCGCAGCCGCTGCGCGCGCCCGGCCTCCACGTCGGCGGTCCGGGCGCTGGTGTAGGTGTTCAGCGCGAGCTCGCGCTCGAACGGGGTCATCGGCACGAAAGCGTCCGGGTCGCCGGCGTCTCCGGTGAGCGTGCTGCTGATGACCCCCAGGTTGTCCAGAGTCGTCCGCCAGAGCCGTTCCCGGGCCACGGCGAACGCCGCCCGTTCCCCGTCCGGGTCGCCGAACCAGCGCTCGACGAGGTCGAGCACCCGGGTTGTCCAGCCGTCCCCGCGTGGCTCGACGGCGAGGTCGGGACGGCCGAGGTCGTCCACGAAGTAGGCCAGCTTGCGCCGCGCGGCCACCGAGACGATGCCGTTGCCCATCCCGAACGGGATCATCTGGCCGTGGCCGCGCATGCCGATGGTCAGCGGGAGGCGCCCGTAGTAGGCCAGGCCGTCGAAGAGCCCGCGCGGGGCGGCGTGCAGCCGGACGTGTCGCGCGGGGACGCCGTGGTCGCGAAGGTGGTCGGCGAACGCGTCGTCGACGTCGCTGTGGCTGATCACGTCGAGCTCGTAGCCCCGGCGACGCAGGTCACGGGCGACGCTCAGCAGGCCGGCAAAGACCTCCCGGCCGTCGAAGCCGGCGAGTTCGTTGCGCGCCTCGAAGGTCACCTGGAGCCCGACCCGGCGCTCGGGGGCGAGGTCGGGGACGTACAGGTCCGGCACGAGGTGGGACGCGACGGTCGTCGGGCACGGCTGGAACAGCACCTTCCCGGCGAGCTCGGGACGCAGGTAGCCGCGCACCGCCTCCATCGAGCCGTGGTTGCGGACGCCGAAGAAGGCCGCCTTCTCGACTGTCGCGTTCAGGTGCTCGGTGAACACCGGCTCGAACTCCGGCTCGCCCTCGAAGCGGTTGTAGCCCACGGCGAAGACGACCAGCGGCACCGCGATCGCCGCGAGCCGGTCGAGGCCGATGTTCCACTGCCAGCCCGCGTTGGCGTTCTCGTTCGTGCTGCGCAGCATCAGCCCGCCGCCGCCGAGGACGACGGCGTCGGACTCGGCGTTGATCCGCTCCACCGTGCGTGGGCCGACCATGTGGCGAAGGTTGGTGGTGGAGGTCACGAGGAACTTCTCCCGCCCGGAATAGCCGTCGAACAGCTGCCTGACCAGCTCGAACAGCACCGTGTCGCCGTAGTTGTTCCTCGGCTTGAGGTCGAAGTGGAACAGGTGCCGGGTCACGCCGGTCGGTCTCCTTCCCGCTCGGGGCGGGTGCCGCCTCGGTGACGGTTCCGCCAACCCGGGGCCGGTGGGACACCGGTCCGGTGCACGCGCCTCCGCAATGGTTCCGGGTGCTCCGCCGAGCCTCGCGGGCCCGGGCCACGGGCCGTCGACGCCGACGTGAACGGCGCGTGCCCATCCGGGGAACGTCGGGCACCTGCTCACGGCCCGCGAATGGCACCGCACCGGGGCGGGTCACCGCTCCGACCAGCGGGCACCGGCCGGGCCGGCCGTCCGGCTCGCCGGGCGGCCACCCACCGGAGGCTCCCCGGCGCTCCAGGCGATACTGATGACGAAGCCGGGCGGGCCGGCCACGTCGGCCAGGAGGTAGCTGGACTTCTGCCCGGCGATCCAGGCGCCACCGCGACGCAGCCACACCGCTCCCGGGTCGATCAGCAGCCCGCGGCCGTCGGCCTTGAGCACCGCCTCCACCCTCGTCCAGCGGCGCACCACCTTCTCCGACGACTGCCCGAGCACCCGGTGCAGCTCGTCGAGCCGGTCCTGTTCCACCGTGTCGCGCTCGGCGTCCACGCCGAGCCGGCCGACGCGCGTCGACGGGGCGAGGGCCGCGACCACCAGCCCGTCCGCGTAGGCGACACTGGCCAGGGCCGGCACACCGCTCAGCCGGGGCCCGAGGTGGGCGTCGCCGCAACGCGCGCATCGTCCCGGCGTGACAGCCCAACCGGTGGCCGCGGGGAACCGCTCGGCGACGAGATGGTGGAGGAGCAGCCGGCCCACCCGCAGGCGGTGTCGTGCCGGGGGTCCGAGGGACGCGGCGCGCTCGGCGTCGACCTCGTCCAGCAGGCCGGGCAGCGCCTCCGTGACGACCCTGTCCTCCCAGGCCCACGCGACCGCAGCCGGGCCGACGGTGGCCGCACCCGCCGTCGGGTGCACGGGAGCGCGGGCGGGCGCCGGACCGGACACGGGGCTCCTCCTCGGTGCCGCTGACGAGGGAACCGTCACCCACCGCGAAGAACACCGCGCCACCGGCGGGTGAACGTCGGGAGAGGAGGCGGCGAACAGTCCGTCGTCGCCACCGTCGCGCGGCCGGCGGCCGTCCGCACCACGCAGGGGTGAACGGCGGATTGCTACCCTTTCTCCTTGCGATGAACGGGACGGGACGGATGCGACTGCCGCGGTGGCTGGGTGTGACCCGCTGGGCGCTCTTCACCGCTGCCCTCGTGCTGCTGGCGCTCGCGGGCTGGATCCGCTACCGGTTCGGTGTCGTCACCCTCGACCAGACCCTGCTGAACATCCGCGGGGCGGCGGGCGACAAGGCCGGCAACCCGGCGCTGGTCGCCGAAGCCGTGGTCGTGTGCATCGTGCTGCCGCTGGCGGCCGCGGTGGCCCTGGTGGCCGTCCTCGCCTGGCGTCGACGGGTGCGTGGCGCCCGGGGCACTGCCCGCGTCCGCCGCCACCCGGTGCTGCCGGGGGCACTCAGCCTGACCGTGGCGCTGGCGATCCTGCTCACCGTGACCGGGGTGCCGCAGTACGCGTCCGCACTGCTCGGAGACGCGTCCTTCGCGCCGTACTACGTGGCCCCGGGGACGCCCGTCCCCCCGTCGAAGCCGAAGAACCTGGTGACGATCTACCTGGAGTCGGGCGAGAACACGTTCGCCGATGCCTCCCTGTTCGGCAGCAACCTGCTGTCAGACCTCGACGACGCCACGGCCGGCTGGGCACTTTACGAGGGCCTCCAGCAGTACCCCGGCGGCGGCTGGACGATGGCCGGGCTGATCGGCACGCAGTGCGGGATCCCGCTCAAGAGCGACCTGCTCACCGCCGGCGTCGACCACAACCTGTTCGGCGAGCAGGTCGACAGCTTCCTCCCCGGTGCGCGGTGCCTCGGCGACGTGCTGCACGAAGCGGGCTACACCAACGTCTTCCTCGGCGGCGCCAACTCCAAGTTCGCCGGCAAGGGCACCTTCCTGATGGACCACGGCTACGACTTCGTCTACGGGCTGGAGAACTGGGAGGCCGAGGGCGAGGCCCGGGAGAACATCTCCATCTGGGGCATGTCCGACCACCAGCTCTTCGCCCACGCCACCGAGCGGATCGACACCCTGCGCGCGGCCGGTCGCCCGTTCAACCTCACCATGCTCACCCTCGACACCCACGAGCCGGGGGGCGTGTACCCGACCTGCCGCACCGACGACGACGTGGCCATGGCGACCGCGATCCGGTGCTCGATGCAGGCCGTCGGCGGATTCCTGGAGCACCTGCGCACGAACGGCTACCTCGAGGACACGGTCGTCGTCGTCATGGGCGACCACCTGAAGGCCACCGCGGAGGGCGGCTTCTACAAGGCCGAACTCGATGCCCAGGCCGACCGGACGATCGTGCTGCGCGTGTGGAGCCCCGACGGCACCGTGCGGTTCGCGCGCGAACGCGCCGACCAGTTCAGCATGCTTCCCACGACGCTCGACCTGCTCGGCCTGGGCAGCCGTGACGGACGGGCGGGCCTGGGGTTGTCGCTGATCGGCGAGCGCGACCCGGCCGGCACAGCACTGACCCTGCCACCGAGCGACTACGCGGCCCTGATGGGCTCGCCCTCCTCCGACCTGTACCGCCTGTTCTGGCAGAAGCCCTGACGGCGGACGCCCTCCGTGGACTCGACCCGGAGGCCCGTCAGCCGGCCGCCGGACGCTCCCGCACCCGCGCGCGGACGTGCTCGAGGTCGCCGGACGGCAGCCCGAGCGGCGTCCCGTCCGCGTGGAAGACCTCCCCGACGGCCTTCACCGTGACCTGTGCTCCCGGCACGATCCGGTGCTCCCGCAGGCGCCGGAGTCGCTCGGCGTCCGCATCGGAGACCCGCACGACGCGGTAGCCGCCGGGCGCGGCGTCGGACAGGCGCACCGCGTCCGCCTGCACCGTCCACTGCCCGTCGGCCGCGGGGATGGGGTCTCCGTGCGGATCGGTGACCGGGTGGCCCAGCAGGGCGTCGATGCGGTCGAGGAACCGCTCGGACACCGCGTGCTCGAGCCGTTCTGCGTCGGCGTGCACCTCGTCCCAGCCGTAGCCCAGCACCTGGGCGAGGAAGGTCTCCACCAGCCGGTGCCGCCGCACCATCGCGACGGCGAGGCGTTCCCCCAGCGGGGTCAGGGTCACCGGTCGGTAGGGCTGGTAGCTGACCAGGCCCTGGAGCTGCAGCCGGCGCATGGTCTCGGAGACGTTCGCCGGGCTGGTCTCGAACCGGGCGGCCAGCGCCGTCGTGGTAATCGGCGGCTCGCCCCACTCCACGGCCGACCAGATGGCCTTCAGGTAGTCCTGGGCGACCGGCGTCAGGTCCTCGACCTGCATCAGGCACTCCCGGTCACGGTGAGCACGATGAGCACCAGGTTGAGCGCGACGATGAGGGCGACGACCGTCCACGCCAGCACGCGCAGCACCAGGGTGTTCGCGAAGCGTCCCATCACCGTCGTGTCGCTGCTCAGGCGCACCAGCGGCGCCAGCGCGAACGGGATGCCGAGGCTCAGCAGCACCTGGCTGAGCACCAGCGCCCACGTCGGGTTCACGCCCAGGGCGAGGATCACCAGCGCCGGCACCAGGGTGACCAGTCGGCGCGCCAGCATCGGCACCCGCACCTTCAGCAACCCGGACATGATCGTGGCGCCCGCGTAGCAGCCGACCGAGGTGGACGCCAGGCCGGAGGCGAGCAGGCCGATGCCGAACAGCGCCCCGACCGTCGGCCCGAGCGAGGAGGTGATCGCGGCGTGGGCTCCCTGGATGGAGTCGGTGCCGGCCACCCCCTGGAGGCTGCCCGCGGCGACCAGCAGCATGGCGATGTTCACCGTGCCGGCAACGGCCATCGAGGCCACCACGTCCCAGCGCGTGGCGCGCAGCAGGCGGGACAGGTCCTCCGCGCGGGGGCGGTGCCGGTCGCGGGCGAGGGCCGAGTGGACGTAGATCGCGTGCGGCATCACCGTCGCGCCCAGCATGCTGGCCGCCAGCAGCACCGAGCCCGCACCGTCGAAGCGGGGAACGAGCCCGCCGAGGGCGTCCGGCCAGGAGGTGTGGCTGACCAGGAGGCCGGCCATGAAGCCGATGGTGATCACCAGCAGCAGGCCCATCACCACGATCTCGAACGGACGCTGCCCGCGCCGGCTCTGTACGGACAGGACCAGCATCGAGACCGCACCGACGATGACGCCGCCCAGCAGCAGCGGCACGCCGAACAGGATCTCCAGGGCGATCGCGCCACCGAGCACCTCGGCGAGGTCGGTCGCCGCGGCGACGAGTTCCGCCTGCGCCCAGTAGAGGAGCCGCGGACCGCGCCGCAGCCGCGTCCCCATCAGTTCCGGCAGACTGCGCCCGGTGACCAGCCCGGTCTTGGCAGAGAGGTACTGCACCAGCACCGCCATGGAGTTCGCGGCGACCAGCACCCACACCAGCAGGTAGCCGTGCTGGGCGCCAGCGGTGAGGTTCGCCGCGACGTTCCCGGGGTCGACGTAGGCGATCGCCGCGACGAAGGCCGGGCCCCACAGCCACAGCACCCGGCGCCGGGGACGGACCGTCCCCAGCCCTGCCGACTCCTCCGGCGTCAGTACGTCACCGTGCACGAAAGTTAAGCTACCCCAACTTTTCGGTCGCCGTGTGCGGCATCGTCAGGCGACGGTGAGCCCTCGCGCGGCGAACCGCTCACAGAGCACCTCGGCACTCTCCGGCCGCGAGTACCAGAACCCCTGCATCTGCCGCACTCCCAGGCGCAGCAGGACGTCGCGCTCCTCGGGGAGCTCAACACCCTCGACGACCATGTCGAGGTGCAGCGTCCGGCTGAGCCGCACCAGCGACCGCATCACCTGCACCGAGCGGCCGGACGTGGTGATGCCGGCGAGCAGCGACCGGTCCACCTTGAGGATGTCGAACGGCACCTCGACCACGGCCAGCATCGTCGAGTACCCCTGGCCGAAGTCGTCCAGCGCGAGCCTGATCCCGCTCGCCCGCACCTCCTCCAGCCGCGCGAGCACGTCCTCCCCCGCGCCGTGCACCGAGTCCTCGGTCATCTCCACCGTCAGGCGGACGTGGGGATGCGCGGCCGCCAGGCGCGGCAGGAGCTCACCCATCGGGCCCTGGGCGAGCTGGCCCAGGTCGAGGTTCACGTGCAGGTCGCGCAGCCCCGGCGCGAGCGCCTGGAAGCGGGCCATGTCGGCCAGGGACCGCTCCAGCACCTGGTCGGTCAGCTCGTCGAGCAGGCCCAGCCGCTTGGCCTCGTGCACGAGCAGGGACGGGTCGATGGGCCCGTCGTCGGGATGGGTCGCCCTGGCCAGGGCCTCGACGGCGACGATGCTGCCACGGGAGCCGTCGACGATCGGCTGGTAGGCCACCTCGACCCTCCGGCCCGAGATCAGGTCGGCGATCGCGGCCCGCCGTCCCGACGCGCGTCCGGGCTGGTCCGCCACGGCCACGGCGGACGGCAGCCGCCGCCCCCGTCCCGCGTACATGAGCGCGTCCGCCTCGTTGACCAGGGCGACGAGGTCGTCCTGGCCGTCCGCGGAGAACGTGACGCCCTGGGAGAGGCTCACCGGGAGCAGGTGGCCGTCGACCGCCACCGGCGACGCCGCTGCGGACACGATGCGGTGGGCCACTTGGCGGGCGTGCCCGGCGTCCCGGACGTCGCGCAGCAGGACGACGAACTCGTCCCCGCCCACCCGCGCGACGGCGTCCCTGGGGCGGACGGCCTCCTGGAGGCGCCGGCCCACCTCGCGCAGCACCTCGTTTCCGGCCTCGTGGCCGTACCGGTCGTTGACGGCCTTGAAGCCGTCGAGGTCGATGTAGACCACGGCGACGCCACCCCGCTCGCCGCGGCGCGCGTTGACGTCGTCGATGGCCGCCTGGAAGCCCCGGTAGTTGAACAGCCCGGTCAGTGGGTCGGTGTTGGCCTCGGTGCGCAGCTCGTTGGCCTCCCCGCGCACCCGCATCGTCTCCTGCCCGATGTGGGCGATCGCGCTGAGGGCCTGGAGGTCGCGGTCGAGCAGCGGCGAACTGCCCGGGTTCCGGCGGGCGACGAGGTGGCGCACCTCGCCGGAGTGCGTGCGGAACGGCGTCCCGATCTCGAACCTCGACAGCGGCGGGGTGGCCCGGACCTCCACCCGGTCCACCCGCAGGGTGGTGGCGGCGAAGTCCTTCATCTGCTCCAGCGGGTCGGGGTCGTCGGGCCACGGCAGCGCCTTCGCCGTCCGGACCAGGCCGTCCAGGCGGTGCCGCGCGTCGTAGCCGAACAGCACGAGGGCGATCACCGCGAACACCGCCGTGGTGATCGTGAGGTCCATGATGAGCTTCATCCGGAACGGGTCGGCCAGGATGAACGCCCACGCCTGCGGCTCGCCCTGGTGGCTGACCAGCGGGATCACCGCGTTCAGCGCGAACAGCAGCCCGAGGCGGCGAGGGATGTAGTGGCTGGTGACCGGGGCGTCGTCGTCGAGGATCGCCGGCAGGCGCCACAGCAGCAACGAGGCCGCGAGGTACACCCCCGTCGCGCCGAGGACCCCGACCCACAGGGGAAGGGCGAGGGCGAGAGACCAGCCGAGCACCGTGGCGTAGAGGAGACCGAGCAGCACCGAGCGTCCACCGACCCTGGCACCGGCGCGGACGTCGCGCTGGACCACGGTCGAGCCGACCGCCACGCCCACGGCCCACACCGCGACGGTGGTCAGCATGTCGGCCGACGGTAGTGCGAGGCCGAGGATGCCCGCCCCGATGCCGAAGGCGATGCGCTCGTCGACGGCCGACACCCGCACGCGGAACGACTGCGAGGCCGCTGCGCTCACGCCGAGGAAGGCGAGCTCGAACAGGTGGCCCTCGATGGTGGCGAGGCCGCGCACGGTGCAGCCCAGCGCGAACAGGACGAGCAGCGAGATCTCCGCGGCGGCGTAGACGTCGTCCAGGGTGCGCCGCCGCCGGCTGCGCGCGCTCCGGGGTGGCAGGGCGTCCACTGCCTACTTCTCCAGCAGCTTCCGGATCTCCTCCTGGCTCAGCGCCTGCCAGGGCGAGCCGCCGGGGTCGACAAGGCTCGACTCGGGGCTGGTCGCGGTGTTCCACCAGCGCGCCTCGAACGCCATGCCCTGGTAGATGACGCGGTCACCGGCGGTGTAGGCCTTGTCCGGCTTCCAGGTCGGGTAGAAACCCGCGGGCAGGGTCGGCACCGGCACCGGCGTCTCTCCCGGCAGCACCGGGCCGACGAGGCGCCAGGGCGTCTGGGAGTCCTGCAGTACCGGGTCGTCGGGGACGTCGCCGCGCGTCCACCACTTCGCCTCGTACACGTTGCCGTGCCACACCACCTTGGTCCCCGCCGGGTAGGAGGAGGTGGCGGACCAGATGCGGTACGGGCTGGTGGCCGGGTCGTCGGCGGTGGCCGTGGGGACCGGCTCCGGGGTGGTCACTCCCCCGGCGGCCTCACCGGGCGTGCCGGTGAGCCCCTCGGCAAGGACGGCGGCGAACCGCGTCGCGCCCTGGTCGACGCCGCTGCACGAGTCACTGACGCGACGGACGTCGGGGTAGTTCGTGCTGCAGGCCTTGTCACGGTTGAGCGACCAGACCGAGAGCCGTCCCAACCCGTTGTCGCGCGCGAATGCGTTCAGCTCGCCGGCGTCGGCGAGGGTGAAGACCTCGTCCGGCTCGTCGTTCTGGCCGAGCATGGGCGTGGCGCCCACCTTGCGCCACAGCGACGACGGGCCCAGGGGCATCCCGGCCGTCGAGTACAGGACGCCGAGCTGGCGGCGGGTGGCCGACAGCGCGGCGATCGACGCCGCGGCCATCGACTGGCCCTCGGCCCTGGTGTCGCCGAAGTTCATCGTCATGACATTGACGCCGGCCAGGTCGACACCGGCGGCGAGGAACCGGGCCACCGTGTCGGTGCCCTGCGTGGTGAGGCCCGAGGTGACCACCGGCAGGGTGAGCCAGACCGCGAGGTCCTTGCCCGCCGCGCGCCGGGCCTCCTGGAGGGCGGCGATCGCCTCTGCGCGGCGCTGTCCGCTGGCGGCGTCGCCGAGCGCAGCGCCCTCGATGTCGAGGTCGATGGTGTCCAGGCGGTAGCGGTCGACCACGGACGCGTATGCGGCGGTGAGGTCGGCCACGCTCGCGCAGCGGAGCGCGAGTTCGTCGTTGCGCTGCCCGCCGAAGGAGACGACCACCGAGCGGCCCTGGTCGCGCAGCCGGGCGATCCGGCGGTCGAGGTCGAGGTCGGACGCCGCCTGGTCGAGCCCGTAGCTCGCACCCCAGCTGGGAGCGCAGCTGCCGTCGGCCGCCGCGACGACGAAGGCGAGCACAGCGGCCTGCGTCCCCTCGCCGGCCGGCGCCTCGAAGGCGTAGGACGGGGTCGCGGTGACGTCCACGTAGCCGGCGAACCACGGCGTGCCCTCCACGGTCGCCTCTGCGGAGTCCTGCCACCACCCGAGGGTGAGCGCGCCTCCCGAGCCCGCGAGCGCGACGGCGAGCACGAGCACGCCGAAGCGCAGCCAGGAGAAGCGGCGTCCGGGGAAACGGGTCGACATGTGGTCCTCCGGTGGTCGGGGGGTGGCGTCCGGCAGGGAGGCTGCCCTGCTGAGCTTGATACTACATTATAAAGTGTTATAGAGTCCACGGCATCACCCTTGGGCCACCGAGGACCGTCACGAGCGAGGCACGTGCTGATGACCACCACCACACAAGCTCCCCCGGGCACCACGGCGACGGCAGCGAGCCGGCGCCGCCAGTGGGGTGCCGAGCGGCAGCCCGAGCCGCTGGCCATCGTCCACTCCCGTCCGAGCACGGCGAAGATCACCCTGGGCCGGCTCGGCATCGTGGTGACCCTGCTGGCCTGGGCGCTGTACGTGGTCACGACGATCATCCGTGAGTTCATCGACAACCCCCACCTCGACTTCCGCTTCGCCGTCGAGGCGGTCTTCTACCTGCTGGTGGTGACGTCGCTGACGTTCTCCGCGCTGATGTACCTGATCGCCCGCCAGGGCGCCCTTTACCGCTACCGCGACCACACCCGGGTTCCCCGCGCCGAGCTCGACCGGCACTTCCCGAACGGCTACGACCGGCGCGTCACCGTGCTGGTGCCGTCCTACGTCGAGGAGCTCCAGGTGATCCGCAAGACCCTGTGGTCGGCGGCGCTGCAGGAGTTCGGCGACCTGCGCGTCGTCCTGCTGATCGACGACCCGCCCTCGCCGAGCGACCCCCAACGGCTCGCCGACCTCACCGCCACCCGCGGGATCCCCGCGGAGATCGAGCGCGAGCTGGCACCGGTGGCCGCCCGCTTCGAGGAGTTCGCCGACCGGCAGGCCGAGCGGCTCGCCCGCCGCGCGGCCACCGTCGGCGACGTCCGGCTGCTCGCCGCGGAGTACACCGCCGCAGCTGAGTGGCTCGAGGCCCGCGCCGACGCCTGGCCGATCGAGGACCACACCGACGTCTTCTTCGCCGAGCAGGTGCTGATCGGCCTGGCCAGCGAGCTGCGCCTCAACCTGCTCGCGCTCAACGCCGCCGTGGAGCAGGGCCAGGCCCCCGGTGCCACGCGCATGGAGGAACTGGCCCGGCGCCTGGTGTGGACGTTCCGCGCCCGCCTGGACGCGTTCGAGCGCAAGACCTTCGCGTCGCTGTCGCACGAGGCGAACAAGGCGATGAACCTCAACTCCTACATCGGCCTGATGGGCCACCGGTGGAAGAAGGTGCCGACGGCCGACGGCGTCGTCCTGCTGGAGGCCGCGCCGGACGAGCCGTCCGACCTCGACATCCCCGACTCCGACTACCTGCTCACCCTGGACGCCGACTCGATGCTGCTGCGCGACTACTGCCTGCGGCTGGTCGAGTTCCTCGAACAGCAGGGCAACGAGCGGGTCGCCGTCACCCAGACCCCGTACTCGGCCTACCGCGGCGCCCCCACGCGCATCGAGCGGATCGCGGGCGCGACCACCGACATCCAGCACACGCTCCACCAGGGCATGACCTACTACGGCGCGACCTTCTGGGTGGGCGCCAACGCGGTGATCCGCAAGCGCGCGCTCGACGACATCTGCCAGGTGGAGGTCGTCGGCGGCTTCCCGATCCGGACCTACATCCAGGACCGGACGGTGATCGAGGACACCGAGTCGTCGATCGACATCGGCACCCACGGCTGGTCGCTGGTGAACTACCCCGAACGGCTCAGCTACAGCGCCACTCCCCCGGACTTCGGCTCGCTCATCGTGCAGCGCCGGCGCTGGGCGAACGGCGGCCTGCTGATCCTGCCCAAGTTCCTGGTGCAGCTCGGCGAGCGGCGCCGCCGCAGCGAGCGCATCCTGTGGCGCGAGGCGGCCCTGCGGGTCAACTACATGGCCTCCATCGCGTGGGCGAGCGTCGGCCTGATCTTCCTGCTGGCCTACCCCTACGACGGGCGCCTGCTGAGCCCCTGGGTGTTCCTGGCCGCCGTGCCGTACTTCCTGCTGATGGGCTCCGACCTGCGCTACAACGGCTACCGGTTCAGCGACATCTTCCGCATCTACGGCTTCAACCTGGTGCTGCTGCCGATCAACCTCGCCGGCGTGCTGAAGTCGATCCAGCAGGCGCTCACCGGCGAGAAGATTCCTTTCGCCCGCACCCCGAAGGTCGCCGGACGCACGGCGGCCCCGGGCCTGTACGTGCTGTTCCCGTTCCTGATCGTGGGGTTCTCCGCCTTCACCTTCTGGCGCGACTTCACCGCCCAGAACTGGGGCAACGCAGCCTTCGCCGCCCTCAACGCCGTGCTGGCCGCCTGGGCGATCATCGCCTACATCGGCCTGGGCAACGCCCTCACCGACATGGTCCTCGGCGTCGTGAACTGGCTGTGGGTCGACAACAAGCCGGCTCCCGCCGAGCGGGTCATTGACCCGTCCGCGCCGGTGAACTGGGAGGCGATCCTCTACCACGGCGACCGGCGGCTGGCCCGCGACGCCCACCACGACCGCGACCGTCGCCGCCGGGCGGCCGGACGGCGCTCCTGACCGGTCGGCACCGGACGGGACGCCGTCCGCCGTGCGCTCAGCGCAGCAGGCGGCGCAACCCCGCGCGGTAGGCCAGCCTCCCGACCAGGCCGACCACCGGGTCGGCCAGGCGAGGGAGCCAGGGAATCGTCAGCTCCTGCTGCCACTCCACGACCGATCCGCCGTCGGTGGGGGTCACCGTCCAGCGCACCCGGCCGCCGACGACGTGTCCGGTCTTGGCGATCTCGACCAGGCCGGGCAGCGCCCCCTCCGCGTCGCCGGAGGGCGGGCGGAACAGCTCGACACGCATCGTGTCGTCGAACCCCCACCTCCCCCAGCCGGTGCGGGCGACGAACTCCTGGCCGCGCGCGGGCGCACCGGCGTGGCGCAGCGTCGTGAGCGGGATCGCGGCGGAGTGCGCGTCCCAGTCGACCAGGTGGTCGAAGGTCTCCCCGGCGGGACGGGAAGAGACCGCCCGGAGGGTGAACGCGGCCATCGGTGCTCCTTTCCCCTCCAGCCTGCCACGCGCGCGGACGGACGGACGGGGGTAAGGAGGGTGCTGTGGCACGCGTGTGGATCGGGACGTCCGGCTGGACCTACGCCTCCTGGTGGGGACGCGTCTACCCGGACATGCCCGACCGCGACCGCCTCGAGCACTACGCCGCGCACCTGTTCGACACCGTGGAGCTCAACGCGAGCTTCTACCGGTGGCCGCCGGACAGCTCCTTCGCCTCGTGGCGCCGCCGGCTCCCCGACGGCTTCCGCCTCTCGGTGAAGGCTCCCCGGGCGCTGAGCCACGCCCGCCGCCTGGGCGAACCGCAGTACTGGGTCGGACGCATCCGCGCAGCGGCAGGGATCCTCGGCGACCGGCTGGGCGTGGTGCTGCTCCAGCTCCCGCCCTCGCTCGCGCGCGACGACGGCCTGCTGCGCGCCTTCCTCTCGGCGTGGCCACGCGCCCTGCCGCTGGCCGTCGAGTTCCGCCACCCGAGCTGGGTCGACGACGCGGTGTTCGCCACCCTGGAGGAGCACGGCGTCGCCTACGTCGTGACGAGCGGCGCCGGCCTGCCCTGCGTGCTGCGGGCGACCGCCGGATTGGTCTACGTCCGGTTCCACGGCCCTGACGACCACCACCTCTACGCCGGGAGCTACAGCGACGACGCGATGGGCTGGTGGGCCGACCGGATCGGCGAGTGGCTGGACCAGGGCCGCGACGTGTGGGCCTACTTCAACAATGACGGGGACGCCAACGCCGTGCGCAACGCCGCCGCCCTGCGCCACCAGCTGTCGCTGCGCTCCCGGGCCTGACCCGGCTCAGTCCGCGGGGAGCTCCCAGGTGTGCACCGGCTCGTTGGCGTGCATGTGGGCGGCGTAGGCCGCGACCATCCCGCGCAGCGCCTCCGCCCGGGACAGCCCCTTCGCCTCGAGCCTCCGCACGGCGGCCACCTGCCAGTCGGCACCGTTCTGGCCGGTCAGGCAGCGTCCCTCGATCACCCCGAGCAGCCGGTCGCGGACGGCGGCGTCCACCCCCCAGGCGGCCAGGCCCTCGTGCGCCATCGGCAGCAGCTCGCGCAGGACGAGCTCGCTGGCGGGGATCTCGCCGCGTCCCGGCCAGAACAGCGCGGCGTCGATGCCGTTGCGGGCCCCGATCGCGAAGTTCTCCGTTGCGGTGTTGAACGACATCCGCGTCCACAGGGGACGGTCGTCCGCGACCATCGCGTGCAGCGTGCCGTAGTAGAACGCCGCGTTCGCCAGGGTGTCGACGATCGTCGGCCCCGCGGGCAGGACGCGGTTCTCCACGCGCAGGTGGGGCCGTCCGTCCACGATGTCGTAGATGGGCCGGTTCCAGCGGTAGATGGTCCCGTTGTGCAGGCGCATCTCGGCCAGCCTCGGGGTGCGGCCGGCGGCGAAGGCCTCCTGCGGGTCCTCGTCGTCGAGTTCGGGCAGCATGGCCGGGAAGTAGCGGGTGTTCTCCTCGAACAGGTCGAAGATCGAGGTGATCCACCGCTCCCCGAAGAACACGCGGGGACGCACGCCCTGGTTCTTCAGCTCGACCGGACGGGTGTCCGCGGCCTGCGTGAACAGCTCGATGCGCGTCTCGGCCCACAACTCCTTGCCCATGAAGTACGGGCTGTTCGCACCGAGGGCCAGCTGCGGCCCGGCCAGCACCTGCGCGGCGTTCCAGTGCGCGGCGAACTCCGACGGCCTCACCTGGAGGTGCAGCTGCATCGACGTGCACGCCGCCTCGGGGGCGAGCGAGTCGCTGTACCGCAGCAGCCGCTCGCCGGACGGGCCGGTGATGTCGAGGTGGATGTCCTCGCCCCGGGCGGCCAGGACGGCGTCGTTGAGCGCCTGGTAGCGCGTGTTGGCGCTCATCCAGTCGCCCTCGAAGGTCTCCGGCGTCACCGTCGGCAGGATGCCGATCATGATGATGTGGGCGCCCCGCTCGGAGCACCGCCGCTCGGCCTCGTTGAGCGAGGTGCGCAGGTCAGCCTCCAGCTGCACCGCGCTGCTGCCGTGGAGCCGGTGCGGGGCGACGTTGAACTCGATGTTGAAGCGGGCGAGCTCGGTCTGGTACTCCGGGTCGGCGATCGCGGCCAGCACCTCGGCGTTGTCCATCCTCGGCCGGTAGTCGCTGTCGACCAGGTTGAGCTCGATCTCCATGCCGGTCATCGGCTCGTCGAAGTCGAACGAGCGGGAGGCCAGCATCTGCTCGAACACGTCGAGGCAGGTCTTCACCTTGTCCCGGTAGCGCTGGCGCTGCTCACGGGTGAATGTCGCCGACTCGACGTCGCGTCCCATGCGGTGAGTATGCCCGCCCGCTTCCGCGCAGGGATAGGGCCCGCGTGTCCGGTCGACGACCGCAGGGCCGCGTCAGTCGGCGAACTCCGTGGCGGCGAAGCGCTGCAGGTAGGTGCCCAGCTCGAGGGCCACCGCCCCGTCCAGCTCGGTCGGGCCGGGCGCGATCCACAGGTCGACGTCGAGCCCGGAGATGGCGCCGGCCAGCTCCGGGGGCCACTCGTTCCCGTAGCCGTAGCGGCTGCGGAGCACGACGTACTCCGCGCTGACCCGCTCGATGCGCTCGATCTCGGGCTGCTCGAGGAGCCGGAAGGCCGCCACCGGGTTCAGGGCGTCGAGGCGCCGCGACAGCGTCGTGCGCAGGATCGTCGAGTTCGTCCAGCCGAGGACGGCGTACGCGTCGCCGGCCGGCGCGTGGGTGGCATCGCCGGGGTCGCGGGTCCAGGCGCGGGTGCGGTAGAGGCTGCGGAAGTCGACGCAGTGCTCCCTGAGCACCGCCGACAGCGATGCCGGGGTCTGACCGGGGTGCCGGACCAGGCGCATCGGCAGCGTGGCGACCCGTCTCGTGGGCTCGCCGGGAATGACTCTCTCCCAGGTATCGGTTCTCAACATCGTCGGCTCCTCCGGTCCTGCACGTCGGAGGCCACACGTCGGGTCGTGATACCTCCACCCACGAGTAGAGCGCGTGCGCCATGGCGGGGGTAAGACCCCCTTCGAGCGACGCCCTCGCGGGCGTCACCCGGACGAGTGGCGCCCGGTTTGTCCTCGCTGACTAGGTGATCTCCACGCTAGGACACCGGCGCGCCGTCCTGCGCCACCCCACGAGACCAAGTCGTGCACCAACCGCATGGCTTCCTGGCGTACCACCTCGTAGGGGACGGGCCACGCCACCGACCACTCAGGCGAGGTGGCGCCGGGTGCCCGTCTCCAGCAGGCCGGCATCGTGGGCACGGCGGACCAGCTCTGCGCGCGTGGCAGCCCCGAACTTCTCGCGCAGCGCGACCACCTGCTTGCGCACGGTGTTCACCGAGACGTACTGCTGGTCGGCGATCTCCTGCACGGTCGCGGACGTCGCGAGCAGCGGCAGCAGCACCTCCTCGCGACGGGTCAGCCGGACGAGGGTCGGCCGGGGGGCGCACGTGTCCCGCAGCGTGGTCAGCGCCTCGCGGCGTCGGGCCGCCTCCACCGGGCAGTCCGGCTCCCCGTGGTGCGCAGCGTGGCTCTCGACGAGCCGTCCCCGGACCTCGGAGGGCAGCAGCGCGAACGGCACGACGGTGTCTGCCTGGGCACCCACCTCGCAGGCTGCGGTCGCCGCTGCGGCCACGTCGCCCGACGGCGCCCCGAGCAGGGACAGCGCGGCCGCCTTGATGGCGTACAGGTGGGCGCGGTCACCCAGGGACGGCTCGAGGGAGAAGATCCCCTCATCGGCCGTGGCCACCGCCTCCGCGTACCGACCCGCGGACAGGAGAAGCCGGGCCGCGGGCACCGTCGAGAGGGCCGGGTCGTCCCGGGTCAGCAGCTCGTCCACCACCTGGGCCGCGCGGTTCAGCTCGCCGATCCCGATCAGGATCTCCGCCCGGGCACGCAGCAGCAGCGGGCCCCACGGGCCGTGCTGGACGTCCTCCCCGGAGTCGGCGAGGATCGCGTCGAAGCGTGCCAGCACCCGCGACGGCTCCTCCCACATGAGGCCGTAGGTGGCGGCGAGGTGGGCGTGCATCGGCCGGAGGTTGAACCACCGGGTGGCACCCTCCGCGTCATGGAGGCGCAACGCGCGGTCGGCGAGCCGGCGGTCGAGGCGACGCAGCGCGGCGTCCGCCCACGGAGGTGGAACACCGGCTCGATCCAGTTCGCGACCCGGCACTGGTGCTCGGCATGACGGGCGAGGTAGCGCTCGCTGGTGGCGAAGGCCTGCGTGTTGCCGGACGCGCTGCTCGACAGCGCCAGCACGAGCGCGGCCAGGAACCCGGCGAAGCCGCACGACTCGGCGAGGAGCATGGCCAGCTCGGCCTCCCGCCGGGCACGCGCCCAGTCGGCACGCAGGAAGGCGACCAGCGAGGCCGTCGAGTGGAAGAAGCTGAGGTACTTCGCGCCCACCGCCGCCCCGTGCGGCGGCGGTTGCCGGATCACCTGGAGCAGCGCGGAGTAGGTGCGGGTGGCGCCGTCGAGCCGGACGTCGCCGACCGACTCGGGGATCGTCGCCTGGGCCAGCATCCACAGCGTGCCCGCGGCGACCTTCGCGTCGGCGCCCTCTGCGGTCTCCCAGTGGGAGTGCAGCGCACGGCCGTCGCGGATCATCGCGCTCAGCATGACGTCGAGGTCGAGCCGCCCGGTCACCGGATCGAACGCAGACGAGAGCGCGGCCCCGTAGCTGAGCCCGGGGTGGACGGCCCGCTGCTCCGGCGGGGCTTCGGCGTACGCGGCCCGCACGACCGCGTTGGCCAGCAGCAGGCCGGGCGAGTACGTGCACCACAGGGTCTCCAGGGCGACCCAGTCGTGCTCCTCCGCCGCCCAGCCGGCCAGTTGCACGGCGAGGGCCGGGAGACGCCGGGCGAGCCCCGCGGCGAGCATCTCGCGGCGACAGGCGTCCAGGTCCGGGTCGGTCGACCGGAGGTCGGCGAGCATCGCGTCGCGGACGTCAGGGCGCAGGGTGCTCGGCTCAGCGCACGCGCCGTCCTCGACGAAGGCGCCGGCGGCCTCCAGCTGGGCGAGCAGGGCCGTGCATCCCCCGGGGACACAGCACGACCTGGCGCTCTCGGCGGCCAGGGTGAGCACCTCCCGGCCGGCCTGGTCGGCGAGGGCGATGCGGGCCAGCCACGCGGGCCAGGGGCGGCCCGTGAGCAGGTCCTGCCAGGACGGGCGGTCGTCGGCCGGCGCGCGGTGCACGCCGGGAGGGTCGGTGGTCAGCAGATCGGGGTGGGGCACGGGTCACGTCCATGGCGGTGGAAGCGGCGCCGCCCGTCGTGGGGATGGGTCCCGCCGTGGGCGACCGGGTGGTGGAGGTCGGGGGGTCGACCACCGCGCCCGGGTCGGGCCAACCACTCCCCTTCCCGAACCGCGTCCTCGCGGCCCGGAACACCCGGACGACCCGGAGATTACGCGACCATCACAACGAACGCCTAATCGGCGTCCCACTAGGAGGAACGCCTATCACCCATCCGGGTGACCGGGAGCGGGCGCGCCCCGGCTCACAACCCGGAGACGGGACGGTCCGGACGGGTCGGGGTGGCCAGCAGGCCGCGCAGGAGGCCGAGGAAAGCGGCCTTGTCCACCGCCTCCACCACCGTCGCGTTCGGGGTGAGGTCGAAGGTGCTCCACGCCATCACCGAGTGCCCGCGGGTGAGGGTGGACGCCGTCTCGACGTCCACCCGGTAGGGCGCGGACGCGAGCACCAGTTCCGGGTGCAGCAGGATCGCCAGCGTCAGCGAGTCCGGATGGGTCGACCCGTCCACGCCCACCGACTCGTCGAAGTCGATCGTCGCGTCGCACATCCGGCGGAAGAAGTCCGACAGCGGCGTGCCCAGCGAGCACAACCCGTTGTAGGTGGCCCGGTCGAAGGTGGCGTCGCGCAGCGTCAGAGGAGCCCAGGGCACGATCACCAGGTCGTCGAAGCCGGCGTCCATGACGATCTGCGCAGCCTCGGGGTCGACGTAGAAGTTGTACTCGGCGCTCGCCGTGATGTTGCCGCGCCCGTTGTTGGAGCCACCCATCACGTACAGGCTGCGCACCCGGGCGGCGAACCCGGGGTCGCGCAGGACGGCCGAGGCGATGTTGGTGAGCGGGCCGATGGCCACGATGCTCACCTCTCCGGGGTCCTCCGCGGTGATCCTGAGGAGAGCGTCCACTCCGTCCTCGGGGTCGAGGTGGACCCCGTCCAGGTCCATCGACAGGCCGCCCGACCCGTCGCCGTGGACGTTCTCCGCCGACTCCCACTCCCTGCGCAGGGGGCGCCGGCACCCCTCGTGGACGGGCACGCTGCCCAGCCGGCCGGCCACGTTCAGGGTCGTGTGCGCGTTGGCGACCTGCTGGTCGAACGACACGTTGCCCGCCACCATCGTGATCGCGCGCAGGTCCGCGCGCTCGTCCATCAGGCCGAGCAGGATCGTCACGCAGTCGTCCTGCGCCGTGTCCGTGTCGATGACCACCGGAATCCTCGCCATGCCACTCCCTTCCGGGGCACACCCTAGGTGGGCGGCACCGGGCACCCCGACCGCTGGGCGTGAGCACTTCTTGCCCGGCGCGGCCGCCGTCCCGCCACCCCCGACGCGCACGGACGCCGCACCGCGGGCACCGTCGCCTTGCTAGCGTCGGGGACGAAGGGAGGGCGATGTCGCACAACCGCTTCCCCCGCGGCGTCTACGCGCGCGGGACGGACCCGGATGCCCGGTTCTCGCTCGCCAACGAGCGCACGTTCCTCGCCTGGATCTCCGCCGGGCTGGCCCTGGTCTCGGTCGGGGTGGGCGTGGCCTCGCTGGGCGTCGGCCTCAACCCCGTGTTCCGCGCGCCGGCCGCCGTGGTCCTCGTCCTGGGTGGGATCGCCTGCCCGGTCCAGGCCTGGTTCGGCTGGGTGCGGGTCGAGACGGCCCTCCGCGAGGGTCGCCGGCTCCCGTTCCCGCCCCTGGTAGCGCTGCTGTCGGTGGTCGTGGCGGTCGCCGGGGTGCTGGTGCTGCTGGGCCTGCTGGTGCCGTGAGCGGGACGCCCGGCTGGCGGGACGACCCCGGCAGGCAGCCCGAACGGACGGCCCTTGCCTGGCAGCGGACGGCGCTGGCCTTCCTCGTCCTTGCCCTCGCCTCCGCGCGGCTGGCCTGGCCCGCGCTGGGGGGCTGGGCCCTGCTGCCCGCGTCCGCGGTGGGCGCCGGGGCTGTCGGCCTGCTCGTCGCCGCGCGCCGCCGCTACCACCGCACGCTCGACCAGGACCGCGAGGACGTCCTCGTCGCGCCACCGGACGGGAGGATGCCCGCGTTGGCCGCCGGCCTGGGGCTGGCTGTGGGCGCGCTGGCCGTGCTGCTGGTCTGGCTTGCGACATCGTGAACGCGGGGGGACGTTTTCCTCCATAGCCTCCTGTAGAAATCTCGACTAGATTCGCCCCATGAGCAGCACCACGCGGAACGGGCCCTCCCCGGTGCGCACCGACCGCCCCCGACCCGCGGCGCTGAGGGTGCTGCGACGGCTGGTCGCCGCGGACGGCCCCGTGACCATCGGGACGATCACCGGACTGCTCGGAGGGCACCCCAACACCGTGCGGGCCCAGCTCGCCCACCTGGTGGCGCAGGGATTCGCCACAGAGACCACGGTCACCGGCGGGGGACGCGGCCGTCCCGCCCTGGCGTTCGTGCCCACGCTCTCCGGACGCCAGGTGGTGCTCGAGGAACCCGACCGTGACGACCACAGCGCCCTGGTGGAGGCGGTCGCGGAGCACCTCGCCAGCGCCCAGGACCCCGTCGCCTCCGCCCTCGCCCTCGGGCGGTCGTGGGGACGCCGGATCGCCCCGGCGGGCGACCGCACCCTCGTCGGCACGCTCGGCGCGCAGGGGTTCACCCCCGAGGTCTCCGCCGACGGCATCGCCCTGCGCACCTGCCCGCTGCTGGCGTCGGCGCTCCGGCACCCGGAGGTGGTCTGCGCCATGCACCAGGGGCTGATCGACGCGCTCTCGGCCGACCCTCTGGAACTCGTGCCGTTCGCCGCACCGGGGCGGTGCCTGGTGCGCCCGGCCCCCGCCGACCCGGCCTGAGGCGAGCCGCGCCCGCCGTAGACTCGCCCGGGTCCGCCCGCAACCCGAGAGGCCCGTCGTGGACCTGTCCGCCCTCTTCCCCCCCGGCTTCGGCTGGGAGACCATGCTGGTGCTCGCGCTGGTCGCGCTCGCCGCCGGCTGGGTGGACGCCGTCGTGGGCGGGGGCGGGCTCCTCCAGCTGCCGGCGCTGCTGCTGGTGCCCGGCATCGCGCCCGTCCAGGCCCTGGCCACCAACAAGCTCGCCTCGATCTGCGGTACGACCACCAGCGCGGTCACCTACTACCGGCGCGTCCGGCCGGACCTGCGGACGGCGCTGCCGATGGCCGGTTCCGCCCTGGCCGGCAGCGCGGGCGGCGCGGCGCTGGCGACGCTGCTGCCCGCCGCGGTCTTCACCCCGATCATCCTGGTGGCCCTGGTGGTCGTGGCGGTGTTCACCGTGGCTCGTCCCGCGATGGGCGCCCGCACCCGGCTGCGGTTCACCGGCCGGCGGCACTACGGCAGCGCGGTCGGGATCGGCGCGCTGATCGGCGCCTACGACGGGCTTCTCGGTCCCGGCACCGGCAGCTTCCTCGTGATCGCCCTGGTCGGCGTGCTCGGCTACAACTTCCTCGAGGCCTCGGCGAAGGCGAAGATCGTGAACGTCGCCACCAACCTCGGCGCCCTCGCGCTCTTCGTCCCCCATGGCGCCGTGCTGTGGGGGCCGGGCCTCGTGCTGGGCGTGGCGAACATGGCCGGCGGCTACCTGGGATCGCGGACCGCGATCGCCCGGGGGACCGGCTTCGTCCGGGCGGCCTTCCTGGTGGTGGTCGCAGCCCTGATCGCCCGCCTGGGCTACGACGTCGTCACCCGTGACCTGCTCCCCTTCCTCGCCGGGCGCTGACCCGGTCCCCCGTAACGGGACTTCTCAGCCGCCCGGGGCCGCTCGGTAGGCTTCACCCGCCGCGGAACGGCCAAGGAGCGGGGCCGGGAGCGGATGAGTGGGGGTGGATGGTGCCGTTCGCACTGGAGGCACACGGCCTGGTCAAGGTCTTCGGCGACCTGCGCGCCGTGGACGGCGTCGACCTCGCCATCCCGCGCGGGACGTTCTACGGCATCGCCGGGCCGAACGGAGCGGGCAAGTCCACCACGCTGCGGATGCTGACCGGACTGCTGCGTCCGGACGCCGGCAACGCGGTCCTCGGCGGCGTCCCGGTGTGGCCGGACCCGCGGGCCGCCAAGGCGCAGGTCGGCTTCGTGCCCGACAACCCCGTGCTGTTCGACCGCCTGACCGCCCCCGAGATGCTCGAGTACGCGGGGCTGCTGCGGCGGATGGACCCGGCCGTGGTGGCCGAGCGGTCGACCGAGCTCCTGCACGTGCTCGACCTGGCGGACGAGGGCGAGAAGCTCATCGCCGACTACTCCCTGGGCATGATCAAGCGCATCGGGCTGGCGGTCGCGCTGCTGCACGGCCCGCGGGTGCTGGTGCTCGACGAGCCCTTCGGCGCGCTCGACCCCGTGAACACCCAGGTGATGGAGGACGTCCTCCAGCTGTACCGCCGCGGCGGCGGCACCGTGCTGTTCGCCAGCCACGTGATGGATGTCGTCCAGCGCCTGTGCGACCGGCTCGCGGTGATCGGATCCGGCCGCGTCCTCGCCGAGGGGACGGTGGCCGACGTCGCCGGCGGCCGGAACCTGCAGGACGCGTTCGTCGAGCTCGTCGGCGGGCGCGACCTCGAGGAGGGTGAGCTCTCGTGGCTCTCGTCCTTCTCCGGCTGAGGCTCGCGATCGCCCGCCGCGCGCGCGGCCACGGGAACGGTGCCCAGCTCTACTTCGCGACCTCGTGGGTGCTGGGAGGCGTGGGCGGGCTGCTGGCCGGCATGGTCACCGCCGTCCTGGTCTCGGGAGGCGGCACCGGCGACCTCCTGCTGGTGGTCGCCTTCAGCGGTGTCTTCCTTCCCTGGGTGATCGGCCCGATCGTCGAGCCGACGCTCGCCGACGGCGTCGTCGACCCGCAGCGGCTCGAGCAGTTCCCGCTCACCGGGTGGCAGCAGGTCACCGGCCTCCTGGCGGGGGCACTGGTGGCGCCCACGGCCACGTTCACGTTCCTGTTCGCCTCGGGGGGCGTGGTCGCGCTCGAGGAACCGCCCGCGGTCCGTGCGGCCTCCCTGCTCGTGGCGATGTGCTACACCGTGATGTGCGTCGCGGTGTCACGCTCGGCGCAGGCCCTGCTCGCCGGCGCGCTGCGCTCACGCCGCGGCACCGACCTGGCCGCCTTCGCTGCGAGCCTGCTCGTGCTGGGCGTCTACCTGTTCGCCCAGCAGGCGCGGGCGACGACCGCCGCACTCGGAGGCCAGTCGGCCACCGGACCGCTGGGCACCGTGCTGAGCTGGACGCCGCCGGGCGCGGCCGGTCGCGCGGTCCTGGCCGCACGGGACGGCGAGTGGCTGGAGTTCGTGCTGCGCCTGGGCATCGTCGCACTCACCGTGGTGCTGGCGTTGCTGGCCTGGGCCTGGGTACTCGGCCGCCGCGTGAACGGGACGACGCTGGGCCAGCAGCGGGCGCGGAGCCGGCGCGCCGCCTCACCCCTGCCGCTGCGCCCGGCCGTGCTGCGGGGGCTGCCCGCGGGACCGGGGGTCGCGGCGGCGTCCCAGCAGCTCCGGTACTTCTTCCTGCGCTCGCCCCGCGCCATCCAGACCCTGGTGATCCCGCCGGTGATGGGCGTGGTGGTCGCGCACTCGAGCTTCGCCGGGTACGGCCTCGCCGCCCAGACCGCCGCCTTCGCCGCCATGTCGGTGGTGGCCGGCAGCTTCAACCTGTTCGGCTACGACGGCCCCGGCTTCACCTACCTGGTCCTGGGTGGGGCGCCGCTGCGCCGGGTGCTCACCGGCAAGGCGCTCGCCCCGCTGCTCTACCTCCTGCCCCTGGTCGCCACCTTCGCGCTCACCGAGTCGGCCATCCGCGGGGCGCCGGAGGCGATCCTCCCCGCGATCCTCGCCGGCTTCAGCGTGGTCGCCCTCGGCCTCGGGGTCGGCTCGGCGTCCAGCGTGCTCAACCCGAGCGACCAGTCGCGGGTCGGCCTGCGGCGCGGGTCGTTCCTGAAGGTCTTCGCGTGGTTCATGGGCTTCTTCACCGTCGCCGGGATCGGCGGCGGCGTGTGGTGGGTGCTCTCGCGGTTGACCAGCAGCCTGCTCACCGGGCTCTTCCTCTCCCTGGCTGCCGTCGTCGTCGCCCGGGCGATCCTGCACTGGTCGGGCCGGCGGCTGGAGCGCGACCCGTACCAGGTGATGCTCAAGCTGGACCCGCGGACGGCCTGAGCCGGCCTCAGCCTGCCTTGCGCAGCCCCTCCACGGTGGTCGTCGTGCCGTCCGCGGCCACGAGGAGCGCCGCGTGGTCGGGCACCGTGGCCAGCCAACCGATCGCCGCCCGCCCACGGACGAAGGCCGCCGTCGCGTAGACGTCCGCCCAGGTGAGGCCCGGGCCGATCACCGTGGCCGAGGCCAGCCCGCTCACCGGCGCGCCGGTCTCGGGGTCGAGGATGTGGGCACCGCGGGCGGCCGTCCCTGACGTGGCCACGGCACCCGAGCGCAGCGCGAGCGTCCGCAGCAAGCGGGTGCGGTCGTGCGGGTCCTCGATCGCGACCACCCAGTCGGGGGTGTCGGTGCGGCGGCACGCGACGGCGATGTCCCCGCCCGCACAGACGAGCGCGTCGTGCGCGCCGAGCGGCCGCAGTCGCTCCTGGAGGCCCGTGAACGCCTCCTCCACGGCCCATCCCTTGACCAGGCCGGTCGGGTCGAACCGGGGGCGTCCGTCGGGACCGGGGATCCAGGCGGAGAAGGCGCCGCCGGTGCGGTGCCCGGCGAGCTCGCACAGCGCCGCGACGTGGCGGACGCGGGGGTGCGCGTCCGCCAGCCGGTCCCGGCCGTCGCGGATGCGGCTGGCGGGGCTGTCCGGGCGCCAGAGGCTGAACATGGCCTCGTCCTCGCGAAGGTCGTCGAACGCCGTCGCGACGGCCTCGGCCACCTCCGCGGACGCCGCACGCGGCCCCCGCACGTGCACGCTGATCGGCAGGCCCATGACCTGGGCGACGAACGCCCGGCGAGGCAGGTCCTGCGGTCCCGGAGCGGGACGGAGCACCCCGGTCATCACAGGTGCGCCGCGTCGATCGCGGACTGGAGCGAGGTGATGTAGCCGTCGCTGGTGACGGTGGCGCCGGAGACCGCGTCGATCTTCGCGCTCTGGGCCGCGACCACCTGGGCGTTCAGCCGGGGCACGGCGTAGGCGTTGATCTGCTGGTCCTTGCCGTTCTCGTTCGGGTACTGGATGGCGTCGGCGGAGGTGATCGTGCCGTTCTCCACCGTGATCTGCACCTGCACCGTGCCCCACCGGGTCTGCACCGCGTCGCCGGTGTAGGTGCCCGACGCCGAGGAGCCAGAGGCGGAGCCTGTGTCGACGGTGCCCGACGAGCTGGGCGCGGTGCTGGCAGGACTGCTCGGCGTCGCACCCGCGGTGCTGCCCTCCCCGGACGCGCCGTCACCGGTGGTCGGGGTCGCGACCTCGGTGGCGGTGCTCGTGTGGTAGCTGAACAGCAGGACCAGCCCGCTGATCGTGCCCATGACGGCCGTGACGATCCTTCGCATGTCTTTCCTCCAGGTTGTGCCGGGTTACCAGCTGAAGCGTTCGGTGTGGATGTTGGCCGCCGGCACGCCCGCGGCGAGAGCCGCCTTCTCGACGGCATCCATCCACCCGGTGGCCCCACAGACGAACACGTCGTGGGCGGCGATGTCGGGGACGAGCGCCAGCAGTGCCTGCTCGTCGCTCAGGTGGGCCGCGGCCTCGGGCAACCAGCTGTGGCGCCCGGCGATCCGCCGTCCCACGAGGTAGTACACCCGGGCACCGGTGCGGGCGGCCAGCCGCTCGATCTCGCCCCGCAGCACGAGGTCGGCCTCGGAGCGGGCACGGTAGAGCAGGGTGACCTCGCCCGGCCGCTGGTCCAGGTCCTCCAGCAGCGCCCGCAGCGGGCTGATGCCGATTCCGCTGGCCACCAGCGTCACGCCGCGCCGCGTCCGGCCCCCGGCGTGCAGGCGCCCGTAGGGGCCCTCGAAGAGCACCCGGGCCCCGGGGCGGACGGACGCGAGGGCATGGCTGCCGTCGCCGAGATCCTTCACGGTGACCCGGAGCGTGGTGTCCGTGGGCGCGGCCGAGAGGGAGTAGGGGTGCGCGCGGGTCCAGCCCGGGCCGGAGAGGAAGCGCCAGTTCATGAACTGGCCCGCGGCCATCGGGAGGCGGTCGAGACCCCGTCCGGACATGACCACAGAGACCACGTCCGGCCCCTCCCGGACCACCCGCTCGACCCGCACGTCGTGCACCAGGCTGCGGACCAGCGGCACGCCGACCCGCCAGACGAGGATCGAGCCGGCGGCCGCGGTCCACAGCGTCCACCAGTAGGCCGTGGCCACCGGGCTGGCGAGGAACTCCTGGCCGGTCCACAGCATGTGCGGGATCGCCAGGCCGACGCCGAGGTAGGCGTACAGGTGCAGCAGGTGCCACGACTCGTAGCGCAGCTTCCTCCGTGCCCGGCGCAGGCTGGTCAGGGCCACCATCACGATCAGGGCGGTGCCGGCGGTCGCGAGCAGCATTCCGGGGTAGTCGACGACCATCTCCCAGAACTGCACGATCGGGTTGATGCCGGCGGTCACGGCGTAGCCGGCCGCGATGAGCACGAGGTGGCCGAGCATCAGCGAGAACGACCAGAAGCCCACCAGCCGGTGACGGCGGGCGAGTTCGTCCTGCCCGTACGACCGCTCGACCACCGGGATCCGCGCCATCAGCAGCACCTGCACCAGCAGGAGGTCCGCGGCGACGAGGCCGGTGATCCTGCCGAGGCTGGTCAGCGCGCCACCGGCCGTACCCATCGCCTGGAGCCCGCCGCCGGCGACCCAGAGGGCGACGACCACGAGCATGCTCGCCCAGGTGGCCGCGCCCACGGCGTCCCGCCACCACCGCGGGGTGGTGACTCGTCTTCGGGGGGCTGTGGCGGGCGCCCGCACAGGGGCCGGCGCCTCGGTCAGGACTGCCATGGTCGCGGTGCCTTCCTCTTCTCTTCTCCTCGAGGATGGCCCCGGCCGCTTTCGGTTTCGTGCGGCTGCCCTGTGTGCCGGCTGTGGACGGTTAGCCCGCCATCGGCTGGTCGCGCCGGGGGTCCAGGCCCGCGGCCAGCGGCCGCAATGCGTCCAGGGCCCGCTTCTCCAGGCGCCGGACGGTGCTCGTGCTCAGCCCGAGGCGGCGCGCCACGTCGCCGCACTCCAGCGGCTCGCCGCCACCGAGCCCGTGACGCAGTCCGATCACCCGTGCCTGGTCCGGCTCGAGGCAGGCGAGCAGCCGGCGCACCTGCGCGGCGAAGATGCCGGCGTCCAGGTCCTCCGGAGACGGCTCGGCCAGGCCCGGGCCCTCGGCCAGCTGGTCGATGGCCAACGGCGGCCGGTAGTCCACCAGCCGCCGGGTCGCGGAGACGTCCTGGCCGATCAGGACGGCCAGTTCCGCTGCCCCCGGGACGACGCCGCGCTCCTGCCCGAGTTCGGCCTGCAGGCCGCGCACCTTCCGCAGCTGCGCGGCGAGGCCGGGCGGCAGGGTCACCGCGCCGAAGCGCAGCGAGCACACCTCGGCCAGGTGCTGGCGGATGCGCATCGTGGCGAAGGTCGAGAATCGGCCGCGTTCGACGTCGTAGCGCTGCAGCGCCACGGCCAGCGCCACGCAGCCCTCCTGGAAGAGGTCGTCGACGGGGAGCCCGCACCGGCGCGCCTCGACCCCGGCCAGCCGCCGCACCAGCCGCAGGTTGGCGAGCAGGAAGTGCCGGCGCGCCCGGACGCCGGCCTCCGCGATCGCCCGGAGTTCGGCGGTGGTGGCGGGGACGGGCCGTTCCCCGGTGGCGAGCAGGTGCTCGGCGAGGACGCCCGCCTCGATGGTGCGCGCGCCGGCGTACTCCTCCTGCGCCGACATGAGCGGGGTGCGGAATCGGGTCTCCATGGCCCCACCCTCCGGCCGCGGGACGCCGCGCAGAACCCCCGCGTCCCCGAATGTGCAGCAACACCGTGGCAACACCCGATCCTGGGGAGGGGCTCACACCCGCCTCCGCCGCTCAGAGGGCGGGACCGGTGGCCAGCGCGAGCAGCTCCTTGCGCTCCTTCTCGAGGTTCACGAGCGTGGCGAACATCCGGTTGTAGGCCTGCTGGTCGTCCAGGGGGTTCGTCCGCTGAAGCTTCGACTTCAGCCCGGCGATCTTCCGGGACAGCCCCTGCACCCGCAGCTGCGCGGCGTACTCGCGCGCGTAGGCCTCGGTGGGATCGCGCAGCACCGGCTCCACCGCCAGCGAGACCACGAGCTGCTCCAGCACCGGGTCGGGGCGGGCGTGCAGGATCCGCTGCGTCCACTGCCCTGCGCCCTCCGCCGCGGCCAGCACCGACTCGAACAGCGCGCGGTAGGCGGGATGGGTGAAGTCGTCGGCGACCAGACCGTTCCAGTCGGCGGTGAACGTCTCCGGCGCGCGGACGATCAGCCTCAGCGTGCCGCGCTCCGCCTCCAGCCGGCGGTCGCGCGGGTCGGGCACCGGCAGCCCCGGGCGGGGCTCGGGGATCGGGAGGGCCTCCTCCTGCTCCGGCCGGCGCTCCGCAGTCCGGGACCGGCGCTGCACGGTCACCTTCACCTCGCGGCGGACCTCCTCGGGATCCATGCCCAGCCACTTCGCCAGCTCGCGGACGTAGCCCAGCACCAGGCTCTCGTCGCGGATGCTGCTCACCAGCGGCGCCGCGGCGCGCAGGGCGGCGAGCCGCCCGTCCACCCGGTCGAGGTCGTAGCCGGCCAGGACGTTGCGCATCACGAACTGGTACAGCGGCACCCGGCGTCCGACGAGCTCGCGCAGGGCTGCCTCGCCCTGCTGGATGCGCAGGTCACAGGGGTCGAGCCCTCCGGGCTCCACGGCGACGTAGGTCTGGGCGAGGAAGTTCTGGTCACCCTTGAAGACCTTCAGCGCCGCCGCCTGCCCGGCCGCGTCGCCGTCGAAGGTGAAGATCACCTCTCCCCCGGACACGTCGCCGGTCCCGAGGAGTCGCTGGAGCATGCGCGCGTGGTCGTCGCCGAAGGCCGTCCCGCAGGACGCCACGGCGGTGTCGACGCCGGCGAGGTGACAGGCCATCACGTCGGTGTACCCCTCCACCACGACCGCCTGGTTCTTCTTGGCGATGTTGCCCCGGGCCAGGTCGAGGCCGTAGAGCACCGTCGACTTCTTGTAGACGATGGTCTCCGGGGTGTTCAGGTACTTGGCCGGCATGCGGTCGTCGTCGAAGATCTTCCGGGCGCCGAAGCCGAGGACCGAGCGGCCCGCGTCGCGGATCGGCCACAGCACGCGGCCCTGGAAGAAGTCCCAGCCGTTCTCGCGCACAAGCCCGGCCTTGACCAGCTCGTCGTCGCTGAAGCCGCGCGAGCGCAGGTGCTGGCCCAGCTCACGTCCCCCGGTCGGGGCGAAGCCGATCCCGAAGTGCTCCGCGGCGTCCTTGTCGAAGCCCCGGCCGTCCAGGAACTGGCGGCCCGGCACGCCGGACGGGGCCAGCAGGTGACCGGAGAAGAACTCCGCGGCCAGCTGGTTGGCCTCGAGGATGCGCAGCCGCAGCCCCGGTTCGACCCGCTGGCCGCCACCGTCGGAGTACCGCAACTGGAGGCCGACGCGGTCGGCGAGGAACTCCACGGCCTCGGCGAAGCTGACGTGGTTGATCTTCTGCACGAAGCTGATGACGTCGCCGCCCTCGCCGCAGCCGAAGCAGTGGAAGAAGCCGCGCGCGGGCGTTACGTGGAACGACGGGGTGCGTTCGTCGTGGAACGGGCACAGGCCGGTGAGCGAGCCACCGCCGGAGCGGCGCAGCGTGACGTAGGACCCGATGACGTCCTCGATCCGGGAGCGTTCCCGGACGGTCGCCAGGTCCTCCTCGTTGATCAGTCCGGCCACGCGCGCAGTCTAGGCCCCGGGCGAGGCCCGCGCGGACGGCTCAGGCGTCCCGGCCGATCCCCTTGGGCAGGCGGCCCGGGTCCCACCCCAGCAGGTCGACCGCCGTCCCGAAGGCGAAGCGGTCGGTCATGCCGGCCACATAGGTGACCGCCGCGCGCACGCGTCCCTGCGTCCCCTGGTCGGGGGCGACGAACGCGACCGGGAGGGCGAGGGGGTGCTCGGCGTAGTACTCCACCAGCGCGTGCAGGACGGCGATCACCGCCGTCGACTGCGCCACCGAGTCCGGGCGGGTGTAGATGCGCTCGTAGTTAAAGGCGCGCAGGGCGGCCAGGGCGGACGCCTCGTCCTCCGCCATCCCCACCGAGCCGGTGCGGGACGCGGTCGAGATGACGGCGCGGACGAAGGTGCCCAGTTGCTGCCGGCGGCTGCGGCCGGCCACCTCCACCACCTCTGCGGGCACGTCGTCGAGATCGACGATGCCCGCGCTCGCGGCGTCCTCCAGGTCGTGGGCGCAGTACGCGATCCGGTCCGCCCAGCTGACGATCTCGCCCTCGATCGTCGCCGGCACCGGCCTCGACCAGGAGTGGTTGCGGATCCCGTCCAGCGTCTGGGCGCAGAGGTTGAGGCTGGTCAGCACCACGTCAGCACCCCAGGGCCCGTGGTCGTAGCCCTCGGCGAGGAACGCGTCGAAGGCGTCCTCGCTGGCGTGACCACCGGGCCCGTGCCCGCAGTCGTGGCCCAGGGCGATCGCCTCGGCGAGGGTCGCGTTGGCGCCGACGCCGCGGGCGATCGAGGTGGCCACCTGCGCGACTTCCAGGGCGTGGGTGAGCCGCGTGCGCTGGTGGTCGTTGGGGAAGACGACCACCTGCGTCTTGCCTGCCAGCCGCCGGAACGCGCTGGAGTGGACGATGCGGTCCCGGTCGCGCTCGAAGCAGGTGCGCTCGGGGTCCGGCTCCTCCCGGATCGCCCGCTCCCCCGCCCCGGACGCCAGCGCCGCGCCGGGGCGCAGCTCCGCGGCCTCCCGCTCCTCGCGCTCCTCGCGCAGCACCGGCCGCCCCGGCTCGAGGCGGACGCCCGGCTCGGCGTGGGCGCGCACGAGGCTGTCGCCCGCGTGCCCGGACATCGTGCGGGCCCAGGCGATCGCGCGAGGTGGCAGTTCCGGCATGGGGTCCATCTTGGCAGCCCCCCGTCCCGGCCGGACGCCGAGCGGCGAGCAGGGCGGTCGGGTCGCCGGACGGCGTCCGTACCGCGCCGCTGCCCGACGGTGACCCCCGCGGTGTCGCGGGCGCGAATCGGCCGTCCGGGTGCGTGCCGACGCTACCCTTGCTGGCATGACGAACCAGCAGCCCGAGGGCACCTCGCCCAACCCGACGCCGCAGGGCGGCTTCCCGCAGCCGGGCACCTACGGCTCTCCCCAGCCCTATCCGCAGCCGGGTTCGTCCGGGTACACCCCGCCGGCCCCCGCGTACGGCCAGCCCGCGCAGCCGGGCTACGGTGCCCAGCCCGCGTACGGGCAGCCGGCCGCGCCGCAGCAGCCGGCGGACAGCCCCTACCAGATCACCCACTACGCGGCCCAGTACGGCGCCCAGGGCACCCAGGCGCCCTACCCGCCGGCGCCGTACCAGACCCAGCCCTACCCGCCGGCGTCGGGGTGGCAGCCGGGCCAGCCGGAGAAGCGGAGCCCGATCCTGGGCATCGTCGCGTTCGCCCTCGTCGCGATCGCGCTGGTGGTGAGCCTGGTGTCGCTGCAGCCGCTGGTGCAGTTGATGTCCAACCTCATCATCGCCAACGGAAGCACCACGATCGACAGCTCGATGATCACCCAGCAGATGGCCGACCAGTTCGCCGGCCCGGCCACGATGATCTTCGGCGTGAGCCCCGGCCTCGGACTGGTCGCGCTGATCCTCGGCATCGTCGCGATGGCCACTCGGCGGGGTCGCCTGTGGGGAGTGATCGCCCTCATCCTGGCGATCCTCGGTCCGGTCATCGTGTTCACCGCCCTGATGATGGGCATCCTGCCCGCGGCGGAGGCCGTCCAGTAGGGCGCACCGGCAGCGCAGGACGGCCCCGGACCGCGGTTGCGCGCCGGGGCCGTTCCGCGTCTCCGGCCGCCGGCGGGCTCCAGGTAACGCTTCGATAACCATCGCCGGCACCTCTTGTTCGTTCTTAAGTTAGTAAGGTTTACTAACCGTCATGAGAGAGGTCGTGCGCCGCAAGCTGCGCCCCGAGGACGCCCGGAGGAGCAACCTCGCGCTCGTCCTGCGGGCGATCTACGAGGACTCCCAGCTCTCGCGCGCCGACCTGGCGCGGGCGACCGGCCTCACCAAGGTGACCGTGTCCGACCTGGTGGCCGAGCTCATCGCCTCCGGGCTCGTGCGCGAGACCGGCACCAGCGAGATCCAGCGTCCCGGCAAGCCGTCCACCCTGCTGGCGTTCGACGCCGCCGCACGCGACATCCTGGTGATGGACCTCTCGGCGCGTGACGAGCTCCGCGGCGCGGTGGTCTCGCTGCGCGGGGAGCTGCTGCGCACCGCCGTCCGGCCGCTCGACGGTGCGGTCGGCGACGAGGCGCTGGCCGCGGCCCTCGACCTCGCCCGCGAGCTGGTCGCGTCCGCCACCCACCCGGTGCTCGGGCTGGGTGTGGGCACGCCCGGCACCGTGAACGGCGCCGGCACGGTGCTGTCGGCGCCCAACCTCCACTGGCACAACCTGCCGCTCCAGCAGCTGCTGCACGACGAGCTGGGCATCCCGGTGCGCGTCGAGAACGACGCCAACGTCGCGGTACTCGCCGAACGCCGGTTCGCCGGCGGCCCCGACGACCTGGTGCGCGTCCAGCTGTCGCGCGGCGTCGGTGCCGGCCTCGTGGTCGGCGGCCGCCTCGTGCACGGCGCGGCCAGCGACGCCGGTGAGATCGGCCACGTCGTCATCGACGAGAGCGGCACCCCGTGCGGCTGCGGCAAGGTCGGCTGCCTGGAGACCTGGACCTCGGTGCCGGCGCTCACCGCGCGCATCGGTGCCGAGCCCGGACGCCGCGACGAGCTGCTCGCCGAGGCCGGCCACCGGCTGGGGCTCGCGCTGGCCCCGGTCGTCGGCATGCTCGGCCTGGCCACCATCGTCATCGGCGGCCCCTCGGAGATCGCCACCGCCCCCCTGCTGGACGCCGCCCGCGAGTGCATCGCCGAGCGCACCCGCTCGGAGTTCCGTCCCGACCTCGACCTGACCGCCAGCCGGCTGGGTGCGGACGCCGTCCTGCTCGGCGCCGCGGCCCTCGTCCTGCTGAGCGAGCTCGGCGTCGACTGACCCACCCGACTTCCCTGACGTCCGTCCTACCGAAAGGAATGCAATGAAGAAGATGCTGTCGGCGCTCACGCTGGTGACCGCCTCAGCCATCGCGCTGGCGGGGTGCTCCTCCGGCACCGCGAGCAGCCCGACCGCTGCGGCCTCCGCGTCCTCGGCCGCGCCGCAGAACATCACGCTGTGGCTGGCGGGCGGTGACACGCCGCAGGAGCTGCGTGACTACCTCAAGACCACCTACAACACCAAGACCGGCGGCACCCTCACCATCGAGGAGCAGTCGTGGGGCGATCTGGTCACGAAGCTGACCACGGCGCTGCCCGACCCGAACAACACCCCCGACGTCGTCGAGGTCGGGAACACCCAGTCGCCGACCTTCACCAACGTCGGCGCCTTCGCCGACATCTCCGACATGTACACCGAACTGGGTGGCGACAAGCTGCTGCCCTCGTTCGTCGAGGTCGGCAAGGTGGACGGCAAGAACTACACGCTGCCGTACTACTTCGGCTCGCGCTACATGTTCTACCGCAAGGACGTCTACAAGGCCGCCGGCGTCGAGGTGCCCAAGACCCTGGACGAGTTCAACGCGACCGTGAAGACCATCGCGGAGAAGAACCCCAAGAACATCAAGGACTTCTCCGGCTTCTTCATCGGCGGCCAGGACTGGCGCAACGGCATCTCCTGGATCTTCGCCAACGGCGGCGACCTCGCCAAGCAGGAGAACGGCCAGTGGGTCTCCACGCTGTCCGACCCCAACAGCATCAAGGGCCTGACCCAGCTCCAGGAGATCCAGAAGGTCGCCTCGCGCGCCCCGAAGACCGCCAAGGACGAGTCCCCGTGGCTCTACATCAACGACGCGGACAAGATCATGGACGGCGACAAGGTGGCCGGGAAGACCAGCCTCGCCGCGGCCACGATCATGGCCCCGGGCTGGGCGCACTGGTCGATCGGCGACCTGGTGAAGAAGGACGGCAAGGAGGTGCGCGAGTGGAACCCCGACACGTTCGGCGTCTACCCGCTGCCGGGCAACGACGGCAAGCCCGCCCCGGTCTTCGCCGGCGGCTCCAACATCGGGATCTCCGCCGCGTCCAAGAACCAGGCCGGCGCCCGTGAACTGATGAAGATCATCTTCTCCCCCGAGTACCAGCAGATGCTGGGCAAGAACGGCCTCGGCCCGGCCAACGCCGACTACGTGTCCAGCATGGGCTCCGATGAGTTCGCCAAGGCGCTGATCGACTCCGCGTCCAACTCCAAGCTCACCCCGGCCGCCCCGGGCTGGGCCGGCGTGGAGGCCTCGGGCAAGCTCGAGGAGTTCTTCTCCAAGGTGGCCGACGGTGGCGACATCACCGCCCTCGCCGCGGAGTACGACGCCCTCCTCACCCCGATGCTCAACGCCAAGTAGTCCACGAACCGCCCGGGCCGGGTCCACACACCCGGCCCGGGCACCCCTCCCGACGCTCGTCACCCCTGGCTCCGGTCGTCACCCCCCGCGCCGCTCGTCACCCCTCGTGACCCCGGCGTCGGCGCCGAGTCCCTCCGCGGCGTCCCGCACCCCTCCCAGCCCCCCCTTCACCGAGGGCCAGCCAACACGCCGAGGGCTCGACCCCCGGCGCTGGCCCTCGGCGCGAACGCTGGCCCTCGGCCAGGAAGGCTGGCCCTCGATCCGGGCGTCAGCCGGCTTCCGATCAGGAGATACTCCCTCATGACTGCGTTGTCCTCCCCTGCCCGCGTGCAGCCGGCAGCGTCCGACCCGGGCACGGTCCGGCGCCGACGGCCGCCGGTGGCGCCCTACCTGCTGCTGGTGCCCGCGATCGCGGTCCTGCTGCTCGCCCTGGGCTACCCGCTGGTGTGGCAGTTCTGGACGTCCACCCAGAAGTTCGGGCTCGCCCAGCAGTTCGGCCGGCCGCCGGAGTTCGTCGGCCTGGCCAACTACGCGCAGCTGTTCTCCGACCCCCAGACCTGGGCCGTGGTGGGACGCTCGATCGCGTTCTGCCTCGTCAACGCCGCGGTGACCGTGGTCATCGGCGTCCTCGTGGCGCTGCTCATGCAGGCGGTGGGGACCCTCACCCGGCTCGTGCTGCAGGTCGCGATGCTGCTCGCCTGGGCGATGCCCGTCATCGCGTCCATGACCGTGTGGATCTGGCTGTTCGACTGGCGCCGCGGCATCGTCAACTGGCTGCTGACCGGGCTCGGCCTCGACTTCACCAACCACAACTGGCTGGAGCAGCCGCTCAGCTTCTACTTCGTCGCCACCGTCATCGTGGTCTGGATGTCGGTGCCGTTCGTCGCCTTCTCCGTCTACGCGGGCCTCACCCAGATCTCGGACGAGGTGATGGAGGCGGCGGCCCTTGACGGCGCCTCGCCGCGCCAGCGGTTCTTCTCGATCATCCTGCCGATGATCCGGCCCGTGCTGATGATCGTCGCCCTGCTCCAGGTGATCTGGGACCTGCGGGTCTTCGCCCAGATCAAGATGCTCCAGGACGCAGGGGCGCCGACGGCCTCCACCGACCTGCTCGGCACCTACATCTACCGCCTCGGTGTGGGTGCCTCCGATTTCGGCATGGCCTCCGCCCTGTCGATCTTCGTGCTCCTGCTCACCGTCGCCCTCAGCTTCTTCTACGTCGTGCACCTGATGAAGGAGGACTCCTGATGTCCACCACCACCGCGGCACGGAACCGCCGCCGCTTCCGCCCCGGTCGTGCCGCGGCCACGGTCGTCGCCGTCCTGGTCTCGCTGGCCTGGGTGTTCCCGGTCTACTGGATGCTGAACTCCTCGTTCCTGCCCAACACCGTGCTCACGTCCACGACCCCGCGGTTCCTCCCCGTCGGCGGGTCGCTCGACAACTTCGTCGCCGTCATCGCCCAGGGCACCTTCTGGCCGGCGCTCGGGATGAGCCTCGCGATCACGCTCACCACGGTCGCCTTCTGCCTGGTGTTCGCCTTCCTGGCCGCCCTGGCGATCAGCCGCTTCCGCTTCCGCGGGCGCGCGTCCTTCGTGCTCGCCGTCCTGTTCATCCAGATGCTGCCCGCGGAGGGCCTGTTCATCGCCCAGTACAAGCTGATGAGTTCGATCAACCTGCTCAACTCGGTCGCCGGCGTCTCGATCCTCTACATCGCCGCGGTCGTGCCGTTCACGATCTGGATGCTGCGCGGCTTCGTGGCCGGCGTCCCGATCGAACTGGAGGAGGCAGCGATGGTGGACGGGCTGAGCCGCACCCAGGCCTTCTTCCGGATCACGTTCCCGCTGCTCGCCCCCGGCCTGGTCGCCTCCGGCGTCTACGCCTTCCTCCAGGCGTGGAACGAGTTCACCGTCGCCCTGGTGATCCTCCAGAAGGAGGAGTACCGCACGCTGCCGCTGTGGCTGCGCGGCTTCGTCCAGGCCAGCGCAACCCGGGCCACCGACTGGGGCCAGGTGATGGCCGCGTCCACCCTGGTCGCGGTGCCGGTGATCATCTTCTTCCTCGTCGTCCAGGGACGCCTGACCTCCGGGCTCGTCGCCGGGGCGGTGAAGGGCTGAGATGACCGGCTCCGCACTCCGACGGGCGATCAGCGCGACGCTCATGCCGGGCTTCGCCGGGACCACCCTGCCCGCATGGCTCGAGCGCGAACTCGCGGACGGGCTGGGCTCGGCCTGCCTGTTCGGCGGCAACATCGCCGACGCCGACCAGGTGCGCGCCCTCACCGGGGCGATCCACGCGGCGAACCCCTCCGCGGTGATCGCCACCGACGAGGAGGGTGGCGACGTCACCCGACTGCACCACCACGAGGGCTCGCCGTACCCGTCGATGGCCTATCTCGGCCACCTCGACGACCTGCCGGTGACCGAGGAGACCGGACGCGGGATCGGGCGCGAGCTGGCAGCGGCCGGCGTCGACCTGAACCTCGCCCCCGACGCCGACGTCAACTCCAACCCCCGCAACCCGGTCATCGGGATCCGCAGCTTCGGCGCGGACGCGTCCCTGGTCGCGAGGCACGTCGCCGCCTACACCCGCGGCCTGCAGTCGGCCGGCGTCGGCGCGGTGGCCAAGCACTTCCCCGGCCACGGAGACACCGCCACCGACTCCCACCTCGCCGTGCCCACCATCGGCGTCTCGCCGGACGTGCTCGCCGCGCGCGAACTGGTGCCCTTCGAGGCCGCGGTCGCCGCCGGCACGCTCGGCGTGATGACCTCCCACATCCTCGTGCCGGCGATCGACCCGGCCCTCCCCGCGACCCTGTCCGCATCCGTGCTCGGCCTGCTGCGCGGACGCCTGGGCTTCCGCGGCGTCATCGTCAGCGACGCCCTCGACATGGCGGGTGCCAGCGGGGGACGCGGCATTCCCGCGGCAGCTGCGCTGGCCCTGGCCGCCGGGGTCGACCTGCTGTGCATCGGCACGGACAACACCCCCGACCAGCTGGACGCGATCCGCGCGGAGGTCCTCCGCGCCGTGCGGGACGGCGAGCTCACCGAGGACCGCGTGTTCGAGGCCGCCGAACGGGTCACAGGCCTGTCGGCCACCATCGCCTCGCTGCGACGGGCCGCGCCCCCGGTCGGGCCCGCGGCCGTCCCGCCACTCTCCCCCGCGGGCTTCTGGCTGCGCGAGCCCGTGCGGCCGATGCCGTCGCCGGTCTTCCTGCGCCTGGACTCGACCGCCAACATCGCCGCCGGCGACACGGCCTGGGGAGTCGCAGAGCACCTGCGTCCCCAACTGGACCGCTGGTTGCCCGGCGCGACCTGCGTGACCGCCGCCACCCCGGACGAGGTCGCACGGGCCATGGACGCCGCCGAGGGCCGTCCGCTCGTGCTGCAGGGCCGCGATCTGGCCAGGGTGGGCTTCCTGGCGAGCGCGACCGCTATGGTGCTCCAGCGACGTCCGGACGCGCTGGTCGTCGAGCTCGGCTGGCCCGAGTTCGGGGGTGGGCCACCGCTGGCCGTCGCCACCTACGGCAGCGGGCGCGGCGCCGCCACCTGCCTGATCCAGCTGCTCGCGGAGGGGACCAGATGAGCCAGGGGCCGAGCCTCGGCATCGACATCGGGGGCACCAAGACCCACGGCGTCCTGCTCGACGCCTCCGGACGCGTGCTCGCCGACCAGGTCCGCCCGACCAGGAAGGGCGCCGACGGCGTCCTTTCCACGGCCAGGGCTGTGGCCGACGACTGCCTGCGGGAGGCGGCGGTCGACCGCTCGCGGCTGGCCGGCGTCGGCGTGGGCGTCCCCGGCCAGGTCGACCACCTCACCGGGGTCGTGCGGACGGCCGTGAACCTGGGCATCGACCATCTGGAGCTCGGAGCCCTCCTGTCGGCCGACCTCGGCGTGGACGTGCGCGTGGACAACGACGTGAAGGCCGCGGCCCGCGGCGCCGCACAGGCCCTGGACGTCCAGGGCGCCGACCTCACCTACGTCAACATCGGCACGGGCGTGGCCGCAGCCACCCTGGTCGCGGGACGGGTCGTGCGCGGCGAGGGCAACCTCGCCGGCGAGATCGGGCACGTCCCGGTGGTCCCGGACGGCGAGCGGTGCGCGTGCGGGCAGCGCGGCTGTCTGGAGGCGCTCGTCGGCGGCGGGCGGATCGCCGCGCGCCTGGCCCTGATCGATCCTCCGCTGGCCCTGCCGACCCTGGTCGCGCAGGCCACCCGCGGACGCCTCGAGGCCATCGCGGAGCTGGACCGCATCGCCGGGGGCATCGCGACCGCCGTCCAGCTGGTGGTGCTCACCCAGGGCTCTGCGCGCGTGGTCCTCGGCGGCGGCGTCATCCACGCGACGCCCGGGCTCGTCGACCACGTGCGCCGGATGCTGGAGCTGCGGGCAGCCGAGTCGGACTTCCTCGCCTCCCTCCACCTGCCCGGGCGCGTCGTGGTGCTGCCCTCCGGCTACCCGGTGGCCGCCATCGGTGCGGCGCTGGTGGGACGCGCCGGGTCGGGCGCGGCACGGCCGGCCCCGGTCGGCTGACACCGCGCCGCCCCGCCCGGTCCGCAGGCCTCCGCCGCCCGGCGGGCACCGGCCGGTGGCCCGCTCAGCCTCCGGAGGCGTCCGACTCCGCGGCGGCCAGGTCCTCGTCCCCGAGCTCGGTGCTGTCGAGCCACCCGTAGGGCAGCACGACCTTCGCCCGCGGGGTGCCCTGGCGTCCGCGCGGTGAGCCGAGCTCGTCCCGCGGGAACGGCACGGACGCGTCCAGCTGCGCGAGCAGGTCGTCGAGCCCGTCGAAGGAGGACACCATCGCGAGTCCGCGGCGGAGCTCGCCGCCGACCGGGAAGCCCTTGAAGTACCACGCCATGTGCTTGCGCAGGTCGGTGAGGCCGTGCTTCTCCCCGTAGAGCCCGGCGAGCAGCTCACCGTGGCGTCGCACCATGGCCGCCACCTCGCCCAGGGACGGCAGCGTGCGCGTGGGCCGTCCGGTGAAGGCGTCGGCGAGGTCACGGAACAGCCAGGGACGGCCCAGGCAGCCACGCCCGATGACCACGCCCGCGCAGCCGGTCTCCGCCACCATCCGGAGGGCGTCGGCGGCCTCCCAGATGTCGCCGTTGCCCAGCACCGGGATGTCCACGGCGTCGACCAGCGCGGCGATGGTCTCCCAGGCCGCCTCGCCTGCGTACGCCTGCTGGACGGTGCGCGCGTGCAGCGCGATCGCCGCACAGCCGGCGTCCTGGGCGATCCGCCCGGCGTCCAGATAGGTGAGGTGGTCGATGTCGATGCCGAGCCGGGTCTTCATCGTGACCGGGACGCCGTAGCGGTCGGCGGCCGCGACGGTCGCCCGCAGGATGGCCGCCAGCCGGTCCCGCTTCCACGGCAGCGCCCCGCCGCCTCCGCGACGGGTGACCTTGGGAACCGGGCAGCCGAAGTTGAGGTCGACGTGGTGCACCCCGAACTCGGCGCACAGGATCTCGGTCGCCCGGGCCATCACCTCCGGGTCGACGCCGTAGAGCTGGACCGAGCGGACCTTCTCGCCCGGGTCGAAGGCCAGCATGTCGAAGGTCTTCGGGATCCGCTCGACGATGCCGCGCGAGGTGATCATCTCGCAGACGAACAGGCCCGGGGCGGAGCTGCGGCCCGGCGTCCCGACGGCCGGCGACGGCACTGCGTCGCGGCCGAACCGTCCGGCGACCACGTCCTCTGCGGACCCCGTCGCACCCTCGGCCTGCTCGCGGCACAACTGGCGGAACGACGCGTTCGTGATGCCGGCCATGGGTGCGAGCACGACCGGCACGCCGACCTCGACCGTCCCGCCGGACGGGGCGACCAGCCGCAGCGGCCCTGCCATGTCCCACCTCCAGGTTCGGTGTCGACGCCGTCGCGGTGCCCGCTGCGGACCCCGCAGCGGCCGGTTCGCGACAGCAATGAGCCCCGACAGCCTATCTACCCCTTGCGCGGGTACCCGCCCGGAGTGTGCGCTAGACGCCAGGCGCCACGGGCGCGCCGGCGAACCGGGGCGGACGCGTGGCGAGGACGACGGCGAGGAGGGGGCACATGAGCACCGAGCACAGCCGGGTGATGGCGGCGCTGGCGGCGATCCCGCGGGCGCGGTTCCTGCCCGACGCCGTCCGCGACCGCGCCGCGCTGGACGAGCCGCTGCCGATCGGGCACGGCGCGACGAACTCGCAGCCGTGGACCGTCCAGTTCATGCTCGAACTGCTGCGGGTGCCCGAGGCCGGACGGGTGCTCGACGTGGGCAGCGGCTCGGGCTGGACGACCGCCCTCCTCGCCCACCTCACCGGTCCCGCGGGGACGGTGCTCGGCCTCGACGTGGTGCCGGAGCTGGTGGCGATGGGACGGCAGAACCTGGCCGGCTTCCACCTGCCGTGGGCCCGGATCGCCGACGCGGCGCCCGACACTCCGGGAGCGCCGGAGGAAGCGCCCTTCGACCGGATCCTGGTCTCGGCGGACGCCGGCCGCATCCCCGACGAGCTGGAGGCTCAGCTGGCCGTCGGCGGGCGGCTGGTGCTGCCCGCCGCGGGCGTGATGTGGGTGGTGGACCGCGACCACGAGGGCTGGCACCGCGAGCCGGTCACCGGCTACCGCTTCGCCTTCGTCCCCCTGGTCCAGGACGACGGAAGGAGGGGACGGAACCCGCCCCCTCCTCCGTCGTGACCGTTCAGCAGCCGAGCAGCCGCGCGCCCAGATAGGACTGGACCTGGTCGAGGGCGACCCGCTCCTGGCTCATCGTGTCGCGCTCCCGGATCGTGACAGCGTCGTCGGTGAGGGTGTCGAAGTCGACGGTGATGCAGAACGGGGTGCCGATCTCGTCCTGGCGGCGGTAGCGGCGCCCGATGGCCTGCGCGTCGTCGAACTCGACGTTCCAGATCCTGCGCAGCTGCGCGGCGAGGTCGCGGGCCTTCGGCGACAGGTCCGCGTTGCGCGACAGCGGAAGGACGGCCGCCTTCACCGGCGACAGCCTCGGGTCGAGCTTCAGGACCGTCCGCACGTCGACGCCGCCCTTGGTGTTGGGTGCCTCGTCCTCGGTGTAGGCCTCGACGAGGAACGCCATCAGCGACCGGGTGAGGCCCGCGGCCGGCTCGATCACGTACGGCAGGTAGCGCTCGCCGGTCGCCTGCTCGAAGTAGCTCAGGTCGGTGCCCGAGTGCTTCGAGTGGGTGCCGAGGTCGAAGTCGGTGCGGTTCGCGATGCCCTCGAGCTCACCCCAGCCGTCGCCACCGGCGAAGCCGAAGTTGTACTCGATGTCGACGGTCCGCTTGGAGTAGTGCGACAGCTTCTCCTTGGGGTGCTCGTAGTGCCGCAGGTTCTCCGGGCTGATGCCCAGGTCGGTGTACCAGGCGGTGCGCGCGTCGATCCAGTGCTGGTGCCACTCCTCATCGGTCCCGGGCTTGACGAAGAACTCCATCTCCATCTGCTCGAACTCGCGGGTGCGGAAGATGA
>JAIUOT010000063.1 GCA_020161015.1 Actinomycetota bacterium
ACCCTTCACCACCAACCAGCAACGACGTGACGCGCTTGCCCCCTGGCTCGAGCAGTACAACACTCAACGCCGTCACACCGCACTCGGAGGCCAACCCCCGATCAGCCGACTGTCACCAACCTGATGGCCGAGTACACCTAGGACGCGCCGCCCCCGTGCCCGGGGTGGTCAGGGCGCCCGCGGTGTCCAGGCGTCCGCCGTGGCGATGTCGGCGTCCAGGCCGCCGGGCAGGCCGTCCCCGGCGATCCGGGCGTTGCTCGTGTACTGCCAGATCGACCAGCCGTCGTACCCCTCCCACGGGCCGACCTTCGGCAGGGACTGCGGGATGCGCCCGTTGTTCGTGCCCCACGAGGCGACCCACAGGCGCGCGATCCCGGCGACGGGCGTCCAGACGAAGCTGCCGGTGTCGGGGTCGACCTTCATGGTGGCGTTCGCGCTCATGTAGACGTAGAGGTTGGCGTGGTAGCCGTCCCTGGTCAGCAGGGACTTCACCGTGGTCAGGAACTCGGCGGCCTCCGCCGGTCGCCACGCGCGGAGCTTCACGGTGTAGGTCTTGCCCTTGGACGTCTTGGTCCAGGCGTGGCCCTTCTCCACGTCGAGCACCAGCGGGTCGGTGCTGGACGTCGTGTAGTGGCCGTCACGCTTCAGCCAGGTGACGAACTGCCGTGCGGAGGCGGCCGGGGTGTAGCCGCCGGCGAACAGGTCGGCCTTCGTCGTGTCGATCGCGTCGATCCAGCCGTTGAACCAGTAGTGGCCCAGCGAGAGCTTCCCGGCCGACAGCTTGTCCGCGAGCACGGCGTACGCGCAGTCCTGCGTCACCGGCTTGGCCCCGGTCTTCTTCGTCTTGTTGGTGCACGCTTCGGTGTAGGACTGCCGGATCGGACGGGCGCCGCTGCCGTTGCGCAGCAGGGCGAAGCCGTCGGTTCCCGCCCAGGCCGCGATCGCGGAGGTCTTCACGCGCCCGGCCGGCGTGTACTGGTAGGCCGACATGTCGACGCCCTGCCGCAGGCCGGTGAGCCCGAAGGCGGTCTCCGCGTCCCTGGCCGGGGTCTTCGTGGGCAGGAGGACGGTGAGCGTGGCCGGGGCGGACGTCGCCGAGCCGAGGCTGCCGCGGACCACCACCCGGAACTGGGTCCCGCTCTTCCAGGTGGCCGCCTTCGCCACGTAGGTGGACTTCGTCGCCTTGGCGATCGCCTTCCAGGTTCCGGAAGAACCCGCTCGCTGCTGCCAGGCGTAGGTCAGCCTGCTGCCCTGCGCCACGACGGCGAAGGTGGCCGACGTCCGGGTGCCGTAGCGGCCGATCGCGGCGTCCGCCGGACCGGTGAGGATGGCCGTCGTCACCGGCGCAGCGGGAGTGGCCGCCTGGGGCGCGCGGGTGCCGGCCGGCTCGCTGGCGGCGCCGGACGGGGCGACGAGCGCGCACGCGGCCACCGTGAGGGCGGCCACGCCGACGGCGACGGCCAGGGACAGGCGCTTCGTTGCTGCGGTCACGGCACGGCTTTCGTCCGGGGAAGGCGGGCGCTGCCATGGTAACCGCTGGGCCCCGGCGTCAGCGGGAGGGCCGCCCGGAGGCGTCGCCCGTCCCCTCCTTGGCACTCACCGGCTCATCCGGGTCCGTGCCGCTCGGCGTGACCGGCGTGGGTTCCTCGCCCTCGGCCGCGGCGAACCGGGCCAGCAGCAGGCCGTCGGCTGTACGGAGCTCGAGCAGGCCGTCGTGGATGTCGAACCGGCGGGTGTCGTCGAGGGCGGTGGTGAAGGCCCGTTGCTGGTCGACGTCGCAGCCGATCTCCGTCATCGCGCCGATCGTGAGGGCGAGCCGGTCGCCGTCCGCCACCCACGTGCCGCGCAGGCCGTTGCACGGGTCGCCGCCGGAGAAGCTGCCGTCGTCGGCGAAGGCGAGGTGGGGCACCGCGTCGGGTGCCGGCCTGGCCGGGACGCCGCGCAGCCACAGCGCGTTCCAGCGCGGTCCGGCGAGATCGGCGGCAGTGGCAGCTGCAAGGACGGTGGTCGGCGCCCCTGCGGGTCGTGCCGGCTCGGACGGGACGCTCCCGCCGCGCCCGGCGAGCGCCCACGCCCCCAGGCCACCGGCGAGCAGCAGCGCGGCCGCGGCGGCGAGCCAGCGGTACGCACCCCGTCGCTGCCGGGGGGCCGCAGCGAGCGGGCTCCCCGACGGCACGGGCAACGTCATCGTGTCGACCCGGCGCCACCCGTCCCGGAGGTCCTGCCCAGCGTCGTCCATCGTTGCCCTCCTCCTCACCGCCCGACCGCCGGAGCCGGACCGGGGCTGACCCGTGCCGGACGGCGGTGCGCCCGCGTGGATCCGCCGTCGCACACCCTCAAGACGTCCGGTGGGGGCGGTTTCGTTGCACCCCGGCGGGGATTGCCGGGGGAACCCGGGCGGCCTAGCATCGCCGGATGGTCGCTCCCACCCCGTACGTGCACTTCCCGGGCACCGCCCGCGACGCCCTCGGCTTCTACGCCGGCGTCTTCGGCGGCGAGGTCGAGCTCAACACCTTCGCCGAGTTCGGCCGCACGGACGGCCCCGCGGACGCGGTCGCGCACGGCGGGCTGACCGGCGGGCCGGTCAGCCTGTTCTGCGCGGACGCCGCGGGCGAGGAGCGCCCGCTGCGGTGCGAAGGCCTCATGCTGTCGCTGCTGGGCACGGCGGAGCCGGCAACGCTCCGGGCCTGGTTCGCCGGCCTCGCGCGCGGCGGCCGGGTGGTGGACGACCTCCAGGAACGGCCGTGGGGAGCGTGGGACGGTCAGGTCGTCGACCGCTACGGGCTGCACTGGCTGATCGGCTTCGAGCCCTGAGCGGACCAGCGACCCCGGCCGGCGGACGCTACAGCAGCGCGCGGATGTCGGCCGCGATGTCCTCGGGGATCACCGTCGGGGCGTAGCGCCGGACAACCCTGCCCTCGCGGTCGAGCAGGAACTTGGTGAAGTTCCAGGTGATCAGGTCGCCGAGCAGGCCGCCCTTCTCGGAGCGCAGCCAGGTGAACAGCGGGTGGGCCGACGGGCCGTTCACGTCCACCTTCGAGAACATGGGGAAGCTGACGCCGTAGTTCAGCCGGCAGAACTCCGCGGTCTGCGCGTCGTCGTCGAACTCCTGGTTCGCGAACTGGTCGCACGGGAACCCGAGCACCACGAGGCCGCGGTCCCGGTACTCGTCGTAGAGGCGCTCGAGCCCGGTGAACTGCGGTGTCAGTCCGCACTTCGACGCCGTGTTCACGACCAGAACCACCTTGCCGAGGTAGTCGGCCAGGCGCTGGTCCTGGCCGGTGATGGTGCGGGCTTCGAAGTCCTGCAGGGTGGTCACGGAACCTCCGTTTGCGTGCGAGTGGGTGCTCGCCCCACCCAACCCGGCCCGGCCACGCGGTATTCCCGGCGCCGGGGGCGCGGGCTCAGCCCACGCAGAGGCAGAAGGGGTGCCCCGCCGGGTCGAGGAAGACCCGGAACGTCTCGCCCGGCTGGTGCCCGGCGAGCGTCGCCCCGAGGGCGAGCACCGCCTGCTCCCCCGCGTCGAGGTCGTCGACCATGATGTCGAGGTGGGACTGCTGGGGCTGCTCCTGGCCGGGCCACTGCGGGGCCCGGTAGTCCTCGACCTGCTGGAAGCAGATCACCTGCCCGTAGTCCGCCCTCACCTCCGCCCAGCCGGGCTCCGCCTGGACCGGCCAGTCCAGGACCGCCCCGTAGAACCCCGCCAGCCGTTCGGGGTCGGGACAGTCGATCACACACTGGGATAACGTCCGATAGCCATGCCCACGAGCGTAGGCGGGCCCACTGACACGACCCCGCGCACGGCACCGCGCCCTGCACCGTCGTGCCGGCGCCCGTGGGTCCGCGACCAGGTCAGGACGGCAACGCGTGACGCGCCCGGTCCAGCCGTGCGGACGCGGCCCGCTCCTGCGCGGCAGCGTCCGCACGGTCGTCCTCGGCCGCGGCGAGCTCACGCCGCGCCGCGGTGAGCGCGGCCTCCAGCCCCTCGATCCTCGCCCGCAACTCGCCTACCGTGGATTCGGCCGCCGCGCGCCGGGCGGTGGCCGCTCCGCTCGCCGCGGACGCGTCCGCCCACTCCCGCTCCGCCGCCTCCCTGCGGACGCGCTCGGCCTCCTCGCGGGCGCGCCGGGCCGCGGCCAGGTCGACCGGGGCGTCACCGGCCCCACCCGACGGCTCGGGAGCCGCGGCGGCGGGCGGGACGTCACCGAACCCGCCGTAGGCGTAGGGCCGGTCCACGCGTCCCTGCTCGACCAGCACCGCGACCGCCGGGTCGGCCAGCGCTGCGGCAAGGGTGGTACGCACCTCGTCCAGGGCCGCAGGCGTGGCCACCGTCCCCTGCCCGGCCATCAGGGCGGTCAGGTCGCGGACCACCTCCGCGACCAGGGGACCCCGGCGGCGCGCCAGGTCGCGGAGGGCGGGGACGTCGCCGTCGGCCTGCGCACGGCGCAGCAGGCCGCCGAGCTCGAGCACGGCGCCCAGGGACGACAGGTCCGCCCGGGCGCCGGTGTTGAGGTACCACGCGCCCAGCGTGGGTCGCCGCAGCGCCTTGATCCGCGCCGCCGCGGCCCGGTCTCCCCGGGTGCGCGCCTGCGCGGCGAGCGCGTCGCGGCGGGCGACGAACTCCGCCGGCGGTCCGGCGTACAGCTCCTCGGCCGCCTCGTCCGGCCCGGTCGCCTCGCTCACCCGCCCATCATGCCCTCCCCCGCCCACGGTGCGCGGCGGCCGGAGCCGGGGTTATGTTCGAGTCGGCACGTCCGCGGGGTAACGGCGGGGTGCCGCGGGGCGGTCCCAGGCGGAGGGAGACGCGATGCGCACCGTGGGTGTCGAGGAGGAGTTCCTGCTGGTCGACCTGGCCGGTGTGCCGGTCGGGGTGGCGACGGCCGCGGCGGAGGCGGCTCCGGTGGAGCTGGAGCTGATGCAGCAGATGCTGGAGACCGGCACCCAGCCCTGCCTCGCCGCCGACGACCTCGCCGGGCAGCTCGCCCACCGCCGCCGGTCGGCAGCGCTGGCCGCCACCGAGGTCGGAGCCCGGCTGGTGGCCGTCGGCACGTCCCCGCTGCCCGGTGCGCCGACGATCACCCCGAACCCCCGCTACGAGCGGATGACCGAGGCCTTCGGCCTGACCGCGCGCGAGCAGCTGACCTGCGGGTGCCATGTGCACGTCGAGGTGTCCGACGACGAGGAGGGCGTGGCCGTCATCGACCGGCTCGGCCCGTGGCTGCCGTGCCTGCTTGCGCTCAGCGCGAACTCCCCGTTCTGGCAGGGCGTCGACACCGGCTACGCCAGCTACCGCTCACAGGTCTGGCGCCGGTGGCCCACCGCCGGACCGGCCGGTCCGTTCGGCTCGGCGCGGGCCTACGCCGATACCGTGGACGGTCTGCTGGCCACCGGGGCAGCCCTCGACCCCGCGATGGTCTACTTCGACGCGCGCCTGTCGCGCAACTTCCCCACCGTGGAGGTGCGGATCGCCGACGTCTGCCTGCGGCAGGCCGACGCGCTGCTGCTGGCCGTCCTCGTCCGTGCCCTCGTCGAGACGGCGGCGAGGGACGCCCTCGCGGGAGCCGCCGCACCCGGCACCCGGCTCGAACTGCTGCGCGCGGCGTCGTGGCGGGCCGGCCGCCACGGGCTCGGAGACACCCTCGTGTCACCGGCCACCGGACGGACCGCCACGGCAGCGGCGGTGGTGGAGGCCCTGCTCGTCCACGTGCGCCCCGTGCTCGCAGAGCAGGGTGAGTGGGACCTCGTCCGCGAGTTGTGGTCGGAGCTGCGACAGCGCGGGACCGGGTCGGACGAACAGCGGCGCCGGGCGCCCGCCGGACTGGCCGAGGTGGTCTCGCAGGCGGCGGAGGCCACGCTGGTTGGGAGCGGGCGCGGATAATGCGAACGTGATCTCGATCTCGCTCGCCCAGAGCCTCGACCGTGCCGGGCTGCGGTGGCGTCCGCGCGCCGGCGACCGGTTCACCCTGCGCACCGCAGAGGTGCGCGGGGAGGTCTTCACGGTCGCCGACATGGTCGTGGAGGCCCGGGAGTACCCCACCGGGACGCTGCTCGCCTTCAACGGCACCACCGAGTGGGCGCTGGACTCCGTCCAGCTCGACCAGGCGCTGTGGCTACCGCGGGAGGACCAGCTGAGGGAGCTGCTCGGGGCGGCGTTCCTCAGCCTGGCCCGCGCGGTCACCGGGGAGTACCAGGTGCTCGCGCAGATCCCTGGCGGGCCCGAGCGGCTCTTCGTCGCGGACGACGCCTCCGACGCCTACGCCGCCGCGGTGCTCGCCCTGGTGCGCGCCGCGCTGTAGCGCCTGCGGCCTCTGCTCAGGCGGTGGTCTCCGCCGCCTCGACCACGCTGTGGCGGCGCACTGCCGACCCGAGGGCGAGGAAGAGGAGCACGAAGCCGGCGGTCACCAGCATGTGCCCGAGGCCCGCGACGCCGGCGATGGCGGCCGACGAGGGCTGGCCGAGCACCGTGAGGATGCCGTGCCAGGTCATCATCGCCGCGGTGAGCGCCACGCCGGCGTTGTACGTCCAGAAGAACCAGGTGAAGCGCCGGTCGGCCGACAGCCCCATCGTCTTCTCCAGGGCCAGCACGATGAGCATCACCAGGGTCCCCAGCGCGAGCAGGTGGGTGTGAACGAAGCCGAGCTGGGTCGCGGTGCCCTCCGGGAAGCCGTTGAGCTTGGTGAACTCCCGGTAGAACAGCCCGGACGCGAGTCCCGTGGCGAGGTAGGTGGCGGCGGCGATGAACAGCTTGCGCATGGAGGTCCTTCTGGTCGACGTGGAGCCGGGAACACCGCCATGTTACCGACACTGTGTCGAAAACCAAGGAGGGGCATACTTGCCGGGTGCCACGGATCTCGGCCGCGACCGTCGCGGAGCACCGCGCGACCCAGCGCCGCGCCCTGCTGCGCGCGGCGGCCGGCCTGGTCGAGTCCGGCGGCGTGGCCGCGGTCACGCCGACCGCCGTCGCCGAGCGCGCCGGCATGGCGCGCACCAGCGTGTACGACTACTTCGACACGCGCGAGGACCTGCTCGTGGCCGTCGCCCTCGATGCCTTCGAGGGGTGGAGCCGCGACCTGGCGGCGTCCCTCGACGGCGTGCCTGCCGGGCTGCCCCGGCTTCGGCGCTACATCGAGGCGACGATGGAGATGGCCGCGGACGGGCGTCACGGGCTGGCCACCACGCTGCGGTTCGCCGACCTCGGCGCTCACCGCGCGGAGGAGGTCGCCGCGCTCCACGACGCCCTCCAGGAGCCGCTGCCGGCCATCCTCGCCGAGGCAGGGGTGGACGACCCGGCCGGCGTCACCCCCTACGTCCAGGCCCTGATCAGCACGGCCATGGCCCGGGTGTCCCGGGGCGAGGACGCCCGACGGGCGGCCCACCGCGTCCACGACCTCCTGGTCAGCGGGCTGCCCCTCCTGCCCACCGGCGCCTGAGCGCCCCACCGCGGGTTTCGGCGCGCTGGACGGGCCCTGCCCGGCGTCCCCGCCTCTCGGTGCGGGTTTCGGCGCGCCCAGAGGCCCGAATTGGGGGCCGGAGCGCTCCGAAACCCGCGGTGACAGCGCGGACGGCCTGACGGGGGCCCGGGTGCGGCCGGAAACCCGCGGCGGGCTACACCACCAGTTCGGTCTCCGAGCGCGGGAGGAGGATCGGGCCGCTGAAGTCGTTCATGATGCCGGCGAGCCGGAAGGCGCGCTCGTCGGTGTACAGCTGCTCGAGGCTCATCGGCCGGCCGTCCGGGCCGGACAGGGGGATCCGCCAGTTCGGGTACTCGGTGCTCGTGCCGGGCTGGTTCTGCGTCCGGCGATCGCCCACTGCGTCGGTGAGGGACGCGCAGAGCACCCGCGACGGCGTGGCGACGAGGTAGCGGTGCAGCGCCTGGACGATGTCCTCCGTCGTGGCCGGGTCCGCGGTGAGGAAGCCGCGCTCGCGCAGGGTCTGGAGGTAGGTCGCGCGGTCGTGCTCCGCCGCCGCCAGCTCGGTCTCCAGCGACTCGGTGAGCAGCCCCAGCTCGTGCTGGAGACGGATGTGGTCCCCGGCCAGGTAGCCCGCCGTGGGCGGCAGGTCGTGGGTGGTCACCGACGCCAGGCAGTACTCGCGCCACTGCTCCGGCGCCAGCGGACGGCCGTCACCGTCGCGCTCGAACCACGCGATCGACGTGCCGAGGATGCCGCGATCACGCAGGTAGGTGCGCACCCACGGCTCGACCACGCCGAGGTCCTCGCCCACCACCAGCGCGCCGGCCCGGTGGGCCTCCAGCGCGAGGATGCCGACCATCGCCTCGTGGTTGTAGCGGACGTAGGCACCCTGGCCCGGGCCGAGGCCCTTGGGGATCCACCACAGCCGGAACATCCCCATGATGTGGTCGACCCGGATGCCCCCGGAGTGCCGGAGGATGCCGGCCACCATGTTGCGGAACGGCGCGTAGGACAGGTCGTCGAGACGGTCCGGACGCCACGGCGCCTGCCCCCAGTCCTGGCCCGCCTGGTTGAACGGGTCCGGCGGGGCGCCCACGCCGATGCCGTCGGCGAACAGGTTGCCGAAGGTCCAGGCCTCCGCGCTCCACGGGCTCACGCCGACCGCGAGGTCGTTCATGATCCCGATGCGCATGCCGGCGTCCGTCGCCGCCGACTGCGCCGCGCGCAGCTGGTTGTCCGCGACCCATTGGAGCCAGGCGTAGAAGATGATCTGTTCGACGTGCTGCTGGGCGAACAGCGCCACCGTCGGGGAGGACGGACGCCGCAGTTCTGCCGGCCACTCGCGCCAGTCCCCGCCGAAGCGGGTGACCAGCGCCGACCACGTGGCGAACTGGGTGAGGCTGCGTCCCTCGCGACGCCAGAAGTCGTTGAACGCCATCCGGCGGACGGGACGCAGGCCGTGCTCGTAGATGACCCGCAGGGCCTCGATCTTCGCCTCCCACACCTCGTTGCGACAGATCAGGCTCTCGCCCGCCAGGTCCTTCCTCAGCCGGCTCTTCAGGTGCGCGATCCGGGCCCGCGACTTCTCGTCCAGCTCGGCGAACTCCGGGATCAGCTCCGGACGGATGTAGAGCGGGTTCACGTAGCGCCGAGAGGTCGGCAGGTACGGCGACGCCTCGAGCGGCGGCTCCGGCTGGGCGGCGTGCAGCGGGTTCACCAGCACGAAGCCGGCGAAGTGCTGGGTGGCCGACCAGGTCGCCAGGTCGGCGAGGTCCGCGAGGTCGCCGACGCCCCAGGAGTCGGCCGAGGTGACGCTGTACAGCTGCGCTGCGTAGCCCCACGCCCGCTTCTCCCCCATCGACGGGGGGAAGCCGAGGAACGCGGGGCTGACCACGAGCGTCGACTCCGACTGCCCCGCCTCCGTGGTGGCCTGGAGCCGGTGGTAGCCCAGGGGGAGGTCCGCGGGCAGTTCGAAGGACGCCTGCCCGGTGAGCACACCGTCGATCCAGCGCGGCGGCTCGTCGTCGCGCACCTGCGGCACGTCGCGGAAGCCGCCCTCCTCCAGGCGCACCGCGACCCGCACCCAGTTGCCCTCGGGCAGGTGCACCTGCACGGTGCGCGGCGTGCCCTGCTCCATCACCACGCAGGGCGGCAGCAGGCGGGTCCACGGGCGCTGGCGCAGCGCCTCCAGCGACGTCCTGGCGTGCTCGGGGTCGGACGCGTCCACGTCCATGGCGGCGAGGATGGCGATCACCGTCTCGTCCGTCACCTCGGTGTGACGGCCCTTCCAGTCCCAGAACTCGGTGGCGATCCCGAAAGCGGCCGCGAGTTCGGCCAGGAACGGATTGGAGAGAGCCATGTCGTGCGGCACGCCTTCGTGGGAGCGGACGGGTCGGTTAACGATACTGCCCCGCCGCTCAGCTCCCCTCGAACGGCGCGAGCAGCCGCCGCAGCAGTCCGGCGAGGGCGTCCCGCTCGGCCGGTTCGACGACCGCCAGCACCCTGCGCTCGAAGGCCAGGAGGTCGGCCAGCGCGCCCTCGACGCGCTCGCGTCCCTCGTCGGTGAGCCGCACCAGCACGCCCCGCCGGTCGTCGGCGTTGGGCTGGCGCACCACCAGTCCGCGGGCCTCGAGCCGGTTCACCCGGTTGGTCATCGTGCCGGACGTCGACAAGGTGGCCCGGATCAGCTCGCCCGGCGACAGCTCGTAGGGACGCCCCTGGCGCCGCAGCGCGGCCAGCACGTCGAACTCCCACCCCTCGAGCCCGTGGGCGCCGAACGCCTCGCTGCGCGCGCGGTCGAGGTGCCTGGCGAGGCGGCTCAGCCGCGACAGGCTGCCCAGCGGCGTGACGTCCACGCCGGGCAGCTCCCGCGCCCACGCGGCGAGGATCAGGTCGACCTCGTCAGCCACCGCACCCCCTCGGGATATCTCGACATCGAGACTTTATCGCCTGTGGGCGCGTCGCACACCGGTCCGCTCAGCGGGTCGTGGAGTGGTTCTCCACCGGTCCGATGCGCACGGACGCCGCGACCGAGGTGGCGGCGAGCAGCGCCATCGCGGTGAGTGCCCCACCGAAGCCGAGCGCGCTGTTGCCCGAGGTCAGCCCGAGGACGAACAGGGTGCCGGCCAGGCCGGCGCCGATGCTGTTGCCGAGCGCCTCGCTGACCTGGAGGGACGAGGTGTTGCGACCGATGGCGACCGGCTCCGACAACTGCATGACGGCCAGCGACGTGCTCGACAGCGCGAGCCCCATGCCCAGCCCGCCGAACAACCAGCCCGCGACGGCGGCCACCAGGAGCCGTCCGGGCAGCCAGCCGGACGCGGCCACCAGCAGCAGGCCCGCGGTCGTGCTCAGCGTCCCGGCGAGGATGATCCGGTCGCGCCGCAGCCGCAGCCACGGCCGCGACTGGAGCCAGGCACCGGCCATCCAGCCGACCGAGCCGACGATCAGCACCGAACCGGCCCAGTCCAGCGGCAGGTGCTCGGCCTGCACCAGCATCAGCGGGAGGAACGCCTGCCCGCCCGCGAACGCCCCCGCGCTCAGCGCGCGGACGCCGAGGACCGCGTCCAGGCCGCGTCCCGCCGGGCGGAAGCCGGCCGGGAGCAGCGGGGGCAGCGCCCACCACAACAGGCCGGCGCCGAGGGCCAGCCACAGCAGCGACCACCAGTCGATGCGCTGCCCGGCGAGCTGGAGGGCGCCCGCCCCCGCAGCGGCCAGCGCGGCCCAGAGCAGGAGCCGAGGGGCGACGCCCGCGCCGTGGTGGGGCGGCAGGTGCACCCTGCGCAGGGGTCCGGCGATCAGGCTGCCGCCGATCGCCATCAGCGGCAGCACCGACCAGAACACCCAGTGCCACGACAGGGCGGTGGTCAGCCACGCCGCGACCGGCGGCCCGACGAAGGAGGGCACCATCCAGGCAGCGGAGAAGCCGGTGATCACCAGGGCGCGCTCGCGCTCGTCGAACACGCGGGCGACGAGGACCATCACGGTGAGGTTCATGGTGCCGCCACCGAGGCCCTGGATGAACCGTCCGGCCAGCAGCACCGGCATCGTGGGCGCCAGCGCGGACACCACCAGCCCGACGGCGAACACCGCGAAGCCCACCACCATCGGCGGCTTGGGGCCGAAGCGGTCGCTGAAGCGCCCGGCCGCCACCGTGGCGAAGGTGCTCGCCAGCATGAAGGCGCTGAAGGTCCACGCGTACAGGTCGAGGTCGCCGAGGTCGGCAGCGGCGGCCGGCATGGCCGTGGCCACCGCCATCGCCTCGAAGGCGACCGCGCCGACGCTGAGCAGCAGCCCGATGGTGAGCCCGCGGCGGGACGTGCGCGCCGGCGCGTCCGCCACCCGCTCCGCCTCACCCATCGCCACGCCCTCCTGCCGAACAGCGGACCAGTCTCTCACGAACCGCCGGGGGCGCGACCGTGCCGGCCTTGGGTAGGTTGGGACGTAGCGGATGCTGTCACGAGGAGGGCCCCATGACCACCGAGAACCCGCAGGTGACCACGATCGTCAAGGAGCGCACCGATGTGCGCCCGGACCTGCGGCCCGAGGAGGGCGACCACGAACGCTTCTCCCACTACGTGCCGAAGGCCAAGCTGACCGAGGCGATGGTGATGGGCACGCCGGTGATCGCCCTGTGCGGCAAGGTGTGGGTGCCCTCCCGCAACCCCGACCGCTACCCGGTCTGCCCGGAGTGCAAGGAGATCTGGCAGTCGCTGCGTCCCGGCGGGGACGGCGAGGAGTAGCCCGGCTCAGGCCCTGGCGGGGAGGATCTCCAGCCGGGGGTACTCCGGCTTCCACATGCGCTGGTAGATGTCGTTGATCGGATTGGTCATCGGCCGGCGCGCCAGCCCTTGGCGCTCCGCGGTCTCCGCGACCGCCTTCGCCACCGTGGCCGCCACCACCCGCAGGTCGCTCATCGAGGGCAGCAGGGACGCCCCTGGCCGGTACTCGTTCATCAGGCCCGCCAGGGCGTCGGCCGCGGCGTAGATCATCTCGTCGCTCACCCGGGTCGCCCGCACCACGGAGACGCCCAGGCCCAGGCCGGGGAAGATCAGTGCGTTGTTGGCCTGCGCGATGGTGTGGTAGGTCTCGCCGTGCCGGATGGTGCCGAACGGGCTGCCGGTGGCGATCAGGGCGCGCCCGTCGGTCCAGGCCAGCACGTCGGCCGGGTGGGCCTCGCTGCGGCTGGTCGGGTTCGACAACGGCATGATGATCGGCCGCTCGCAGTGCGCGGCCATCGTGGTCACGACCTCCTCGCTGAAGGCGCCGTGGCGGGCGGAGGTGCCGATCAGGATGGTGGGCCGCACCTCGCGGACGACCTCCTCCAGCGTGATCCGGTGGGGGTCGGCGACGGTCCAGCCCGCCACCTCCGCGCGGGTGCGCGCGTAGGGACGCTGGAAGTCCCGCACGCCCTCGCTGTCCTCGACCACCAGCCCCCGGCTGTTCAGGGTGTAGAACGCGGCGTGGGTGTCCTCCGGCGGCGTCCCTGCCCGGGCCATCGCCTCCCGGATCAGGTCGGCGATCCCGACCCCGGCCGTGCCGGCGCCGTGGATCACCACCCGGTGCTGCGGCAGCGGCACACCGGTCAGCCGGACGGCGGCCAGCACCGCGGCGAGGACGACCGCGGCCGTGCCCTGGATGTCGTCGTTGAACGTGCAGATGCTGCCGGAGTAGCGCTGGAGGATGCGGTGCGCGTTGCCGGCCCCGAAGTCCTCCCAGTGCAGCATCGCGTTCGGGAAGAGCCGGGTGACGGTCTGCACGAACAGCTCGATGAACGCGTCGTAGCGCTCCCCGCGCACCCGCGCGTGCCGCTCGCCGAGGTACAGGTCGCTGTTCAGCAGGCCGAGGTTGTCCGTGCCCACGTCGAGGACGACGGGGATCGCGCGGCGGGGGTGGATGCCCGCGGCCGCGGTGTACACGCCGAGCTTGCCGACGGCGATCTGGAAACCGCCGATGCCCTGGTCGCCGATGCCGAGGATGCCCTCGGAGTCGGTCACCACCACCAGGTCGACGTCGTCGGCGTCCATCTCGAAGTCCATCAGCGACCGCTCGACCTGCTCGGGGTGGTCGATGGAGAGGAAGACCCCGCGGGCGCCGGTGTACTCGTGGCTGAACCGCTCGATCGCCTCGCCGATCGTCGGGGTGTAGATGATCGGCAGCATCTCCTCCAGGTGCTCGCTGAGCAGCCGGTAGAACAGCACCTCGTTGCGGTCGCGCAACTGGGCGAGCTGGATGAACTTGGCCAGGGGCGACGGGGAGCGCAGGTACTGCGCGTAGGAGCGGCGCATCTGCTCCTCGATCGTGGTCACGCGGCTCGGCAGGAGCCCGGAGAGTCCCAGCTGCTCCCGCTCCTGGATCGTGAACGCGGTGCCACGGTTGGCCATCGGGTGCACCAGGATCAGCCGGCCGCGCGCGCTGACCTGGAGCACCGCCTCCCGCGACGTGGTGTCGAGGGTGAAGTCGAGCTGTCGCATGCTGGCCCCTTCCGCGGCGGATCCCTGCCAGGGGCAGCCTAGGGCCTGGGCCGCGGGAGGCGCGTCCGCGGCACCCCTAGGATGTGGGGCATGGCATCGAAGACGCTGATCGTCCTGCGGCACGCCAAGTCGTCCTGGCAGACCGCGGAGGCGGACCTGCGCCGCCCGCTCTCCGAGCGCGGCGAGCGGGACGCCGTGGCCGCGGGCAAGGTCCTCGCCGGGTACGACCTCGACGTCGTCCTGGCCTCGACGGCGACCCGGGTCCAGCAGACCTGGGCGGGGGCCGTGGACGGCGGCGCCAGCTGCGCGGACGTCCGGGTCTCCGAGCTCATCTACCACGCCTGGCCCGGGGAACTCCTCTCGGAGCTGCGCGAGCTGGACGAGACCGTCCACACCGCGCTGCTGATCGGTCACCAGCCCACGCTCGGCGACCTGGTGACCAGCCTCGCCAAGCCGTCGGCCCTTGCCGAGCGCGTGCAGGCCAAGTACCCGACGGCCGGGCTGGCCGTGCTCACCTACCGCGGCGCGTGGAAGACCCTCGCCGACGGCAAGGCCACCCTGAAGCGCTTCGAGGTGCCCCGGGGCTGAGCCCGGGCCTCAGTACCGGTAGTTCTCCGCCTTGAACGGGCCCTCGGCCGGCACGCCGAGGTAGTCGGCCTGCTCGGGCGACAACTCGGTGAGGCGCACCCCCAGGGCGTCGAGGTGCAGCCGGGCGACGTACTCGTCCAGCTGCTTGGGCAGCGTGTACACGCCCACCGGGTAGGTCTCGGGCCGGGTGAAGAGCTCCAGCTGCGCCAGGACCTGGTTGGTGAACGACGTGCTCATCACGAAGCTCGGGTGCCCGGTGGCGTTGCCGAGGTTCAGCAGGCGCCCCTCGCTGAGCACGATGATCGCGTGGCCGTCCGGGAAGTTCCAGCGGTCGACCTGCGGCTTGACCGGCGTCCGGGTGACGCCCTCGAGCGCCTCCAGCCCGGCCATGTCGATCTCGTTGTCGAAGTGGCCGATGTTGCCCACGATCGCCAGGTGCTTCATCCGCGACATCTGGTCCGCGGTGATGACGTGGACGCAGCCGGTGGCCGTGATGAAGATGTCCGCGGTGCCGATCACGTCCTCCAGCGTCGCGACCTGGTAGCCGTCCATGGACGCCTGGAGCGCGCAGATCGGGTCGACCTCGGTCACGACGACCCGGGCGCCCTGCCCGGACAGCGCGGCCGCGCAGCCCTTCCCGACGTCGCCGTAGCCGCACACGACGGCGAGCTTGCCGCCGATCAGCACGTCGGTGGCGCGGTTGATGCCGTCGATGAGGGAGTGCCGGATGCCGTAGCGGTTGTCGAACTTGCTCTTGGTGACCGAGTCGTTGACGTTGATGGCCGGGAACAGCAGCGAGTTGTTGCGGGCCATCTCGTAGAGCCGGTGGACGCCGGTGGTGGTCTCCTCCGTCACCCCGAAGATGCTGTTCGCGATACCCACCCAGTCGAGCTGGGACTGACGCAGCGTGGCCAGCACCACCTGGTACTCGGCCGAGTCGGACGCGGACGCCTCCGGCACGGCGCCGGCCTTGGCGAACTCGACGCCCTTGTGCACCAGGAGCGTGGCGTCGCCGCCGTCGTCGAGGATCATGTTGGGCCGGCGGTCGCCCCAGTCGAGGATCCGCTCGGTGGCCGCCCAGTACTCCGCCAGCGTCTCGCCCTTCCAGGCGAACACGGGCACGCCCCTGGGGTCGTCGGGAGTGCCGTCCGGACCCACGACGACCGCCGCGGCCGCCTCGTCCTGGGTGGAGAAGATGTTGCAGGACGCCCAGCGCACCTCCGCGCCGAGGGCGACCAGGGTCTCGATCAGCACGGCCGTCTGGACGGTCATGTGAAGGGAGCCGGCGATCCGGGCGCCGCGCAGCGGCCGGCTGTCGCCGTAGCGCCGCCGCAGCGCCATCAGGCCGGGCATCTCGTGCTCGGCGAGGGTGATCTGCTCACGCCCGAAGGCGGCCAGGTTCAGGTCAGCAACCGTGTAGTCCACGAGGGGTCAGACTACGCGACGCCCGCGAGGGGCCCACAACCGGCCCTTCCCGGAGTGCCCGCCCCGCGGTCAGCCGGCGCTCGTGCCGGTGGCCGGCGCGGCGTCCCCCGCGGTGCCCCGCTCGATGTCCGGTTCCAGGTACAGCGCGGTCACCTGGGGGTTCGCCGCGCGGATCGCCACCTCGGCGTTGTCGATCACCTCGGCCACGCGGGCGGCGGACTCCGTGGGCTCGACGGCGATCTTCGCCGCCACCAGCACCTCGTCCGGCCCCAGGTGCAGGGTCTTGAGGTGGATCACCCGCTGGACGCCGGCCGCGGAGGCCAGCGACGCGGTGATCGCCGACACGGCCTCGGGCGTGGCCGACTCCCCCAGCAGCAGGGAGCGCGTCTCGATCGCGAGGGTGATCGCCACGATGATCAGCAGGACGCCGATCAGCGAGGTGCCGACGACGTCCCAGACACCGTTGTGGGTGACCAGCGTGAGTCCGACGCCGAGCAGCGCGAAGAGCAGGCCGAGCAGCGCGGCGAAGTCCTCCAGCAGGATCACCGGCAGGTCGGGCGACTTCGACGTCCGGATGAACCGCGGCCAGGACTGCGTCCCCTTCAACGGCAGGGACTCCCGGATGGCGGTGCGGAAGCTGAACCCCTCCGCGACGATGGCCGCGCCCAGCACCACCAGCGGCACCCACCACCAGCCGCCCTCGAGCAGCTCGTTGGGGACGCCGTGCAGCACTTCCTCGAGCTTGTGGAACGCCTCGTAGAGGGCGAACAGGCCGCCCAGGCTGAACAGGATCACCGACACGAGGAACGCGCTGATAAACGGGGCCCGCCCGTAGCCGAACGGGTGCTCGTCTGTGGCCTCGCGCTGGGCCACCCTGCCGCCGCGGAGCAGCAGGATCTGGTTGCCGGTGTCGGCGACGGAGTGCACGCCCTCGGCGAGCATCGACGCGGCGCCGGTCAGTGCCCAGGCGCCGAACTTGGTGGCCGCGATGAAGGCATTCGCCGTCAGGGCCGCGATGATCGCCCTGGTCCCGCCATGACTGCTCACGGGGTCACATCCTGCCAGAGAGGTGGGCGGGGGCCCACCGTCTCGGACCGGTCGGTGCGCGGGGGCGCAGGCTCACGCCCGGCCGAGGCCCACCTGCAGGTACGCCGCGGCGAACAGGCCCTGCTGGAGCACCGTCGCGTACCGCTCGACGGCCGTCCCCGCCTGGTGGGAGAGGTTCGACACCAGCACGTCCTGGGCGAGCGCGGTGGAGCGCAGCCGCACGCGCTCCTCTGCGGCGTGCTCGTCGTCCATGCCGTCGTCCACCAGCACCAGGCCGGGGCGCTGCTCGGCGCCGGTCTCCTCGAAGGGGTCCGCGAACGGGTCGCGCGGCGGCACCTCGGTCAGCAGCGGCAGCAGCGCGCCGGCGTCCGCGGAGAGCACGATGCGGCCGCTCGCCGAGCGCAGGGCCTCCGCGATGCGGCGGCTGGCCCGCGCGGCGAGGATCGAGCCGCCCCACACCATCGGCTTGGCGTCGGCGAGTTCCAGCGCCACGGCCTTCGCGGGGTTCTGGGTCGCGTCGAGCGCGAGCGAGGAGTCGGTCGCCACCTGGTCGAGGGCGTCGGCCACCCCCTCGGGGTTGACCGAGGAGCCCAGGCCCAGCCGGTGCAGCGCGACGAGCGCGACGACGGCCGCGGCGAGCGGGTCGCCGGTGACCGTGGGCAGCAGCGTGGTGGACGCCGACGCGGACTGGCGGGCGAGCACCGAGTCCTGGGGGCACACCACCAGCAGCCGGCACCCGCGGCGGACCGCCTCGAAGGCGGCGGCGAGGCTCACCTTGTCGCCCCCGCCCATCACCACGACGATGTCGAGCGGCCCGACCCAGCCCGGCAGGCCCAGGCGCGGCCAGGCCACCAGCGGCACCGGGCACGTGGGTTCGAGGACGGCGCGCAGCAGGCGGGCCTCCGGCCCGAAGGTGATCAGTGCGCGGGGACGCTCGTCGGCGTCCAGCGCGGCCAGGGGGCCCTCCGCGGAGACGGCCTCGCGACGCACCCGCGCCCCGGCCTCCGCCAGCGGCCGCAGCAGGTGGTCGGCGGCCCGGAGGGCGTCGGGATCCTCCAGCCGGGAGTCGTCGAACTCGTACATCGCGCTCAGCCGGCGGTGCCGGGCCGCCGGGCTTCGTCGACGAGGAGGATCGGGATGCCGTCGCGCACCGGGTAGGCCAGCCCGCAGTCGGGGCCCGTGCAGGCCAGTTCGGAGGCCTCGTAGTCCCAGGCGAGGGTGGCGTGGCAGGCGGGGCAGACCAGAAGCTCGAGGACTTCTGCGGGCAGGTCGCTCATGACCGGTCCTTTCGGATGATCGACAGTGCTTCGTCACGCAGGGCCGCGACGGTACCGGCGTCCCTCGCCTCGACGTTGAGCCGCAGCAGCGGCTCGGTGTTCGACTCGCGGACGCTCACCCACCAGTCAACGCTGGTGACCAGCAGCCCGTCCACCCAGCTCACCTCCCCGCGCCCGGCGAACGCCTCCGCGACCTCGGCCATGGCGGCCTTCGGGTCGCTGACCGTGCTGTTGATCTCGCCGGACGCCGCGTACTGCGGCAGCTCGGCGGCGAGGGCGGACATCGGGCGTCCCGACCGGCCCACCAGCGCGAGCACGTGGAGCGCGGCCAGCATGCCGGTGTCGGCACCCCAGAAGTCGCGGAAGTAGTAGTGCGCGGAGTGCTCACCGCCGAAGATCGCGTGGTGGGCGGCCATCACCGCCTTCATCTTCGTGTGGCCGACGGCGCTCGTGGCGAGTGTCCCGCCGGCGGCGGCCACCACCTCGCCGACCGTCCGGGAGGTGATGGTGTTCACCACGATCGTCCCGCCGGGCTCGCGCGCGAGCTCGGCCCGGGCGATCAGCGCGGTGACCACGGAGGGGCTCACCACCTCTCCCCGCTCGTCGATGATGAAGCAGCGGTCGGCGTCGCCGTCGAAGACGAGGGCGAGGTCGGCCCCGTGCTCACGGACGGCGCGCTGGGCGTCCACCAGGTTCTCCGGCTCGAGCGGGTTCGGCGGGTGGTTGGGGAAACTGCCGTCGAGGTCGGTGTAGAGCCCGATGATCTCCACGTCCAGCGGGCCGAGCACAGCGGGGGTGGTGTAGCCGGCCATGCCGTTGCCCGCGTCCACCACCACGGTGAGGCGCCGCAGGCCGGACAGGTCGACCAGGCCGTGCAGGTGGGCGGCGTAGGCGCCGAGCAGGTCGTCCTCGCGATACCCGCCGGGCCGGGCGACGGGGGGTAGTTCAACGTAGGACAGTTCGGTGATCCGGGCCATCAGCTCCGGGGTGATCGGCGCAGCGTCCGGCAGGCAGAACTTCACGCCGTTGTACGCGGCGGGGTTGTGGGACGCGGTGAACTGCACGCCCGGGAGGTGGGTGTGCCCCGAGGCGAACCACAGGCCGTCGGTGCTGGCCAGCCCGACGTCGAGGACGCTTGCACCCTGGCCGCGGGCCCCCTCGGCGAAGGCGAGGCTGAGTTCGCGGCCGCCGGCACGCATGTCGCGGCCCATCACGAACTCGCGTCCCTCGAGCCCGAAGGCTGCGGCGAAGGCCGCGCCGATGGCGCGGGCACCGTCGAGGTCCCACTCCGGATGCTCGCCGCTGATGACTCCGCGGATGTCGTTGGCCTTGAATACCTGGGGCTGGATCACGCTGGTGAGCCTACCTGCCGGGGTCCCGCCGGGCCGCTCGCTCGCGCGCCGGACACTGGCAGGGGGAGGCTCAGTCGTCCTCGGGGTCGGCGAGCACGGCCAGGTGTCCCTTGCGCCGGGTGACCGCGGGCTGCACCGGTTCGGGCGGGCTGTCGGCCAGCCCTGCGCGGCGCACGGCGTCGGCCAGTGCCATCAGGTCGTCGGTGGACGCGCGCGGGCTGTCCAGGTCGCCCGGGAGCCGGATCACCTCCCAGCCACGGGGCACGCTGAGCCCGCGGGAGTGGGTGCGGCACAGGTCGTAGGTGCCCGGCTCGGTGCGCAGGGCCAGCGGCCCGACCACGGCCGTGGAGTCCGCGTAGACGAAGGTCAGCGTGGCCACGGCGGCCTCGGTGCACGCGGTCCGCGAGCAGCGCCGGTTGATCACGACGCCACGTTACCGTCGGGCCTGCGCGGTTCCCGGGAGCCGCGGCGGTGTGGCGAACCGCCTGCCACCGGCCGCCCCGCGGCTGGGTAGGGTGGCCCCATGAGGCGAAGGGAGCGACACGGACGCGGCCTGCGCGGCCCCCTGGCCGCCCCCAACCCGTTCACCGGGGCGCCCGTCCCGCTGCGGCAGCACACGCGTGGTGCGGAGTTCTTCACCGCCTGCGTGCGCGCGTCCGTCGCCCGCACCGCACGGTCGTGCCCGCGGTCGCTCGTCGGGATCGACGTCGGCTTCGAGGAGGTCCCGGGCAACCTCGACGGCTGGCAGAGCGCCCGTGTGCCGCTCGCCGCGGCCGTGCCGGCCGGCCCCGGCCGCAACGGCCAGGTGGTGCTGTTCCGCCGTCCGCTGGAGCACCGGGCGACGTCGCGCTCGGAGCTGCGCCGGCTGGTGCACCGGGCACTTCTGGAGCAGCTGTCGGCGCTCACCGGCATCCCCGTGGACGAGCTCGACCCGTCCGCCGGTGACCCGGACGACGAGGACTGACGCCACTGGTCGGCCCGGGGGTCAGCTGCCCGCGTGCGGGTCGAAGACCACCGGCACCTCTGTACGGTTGCCCCCGGCCGCGAGGTCCAGCACGGCGAGGCCGCGGACCTTGCCCAGCTTCTCGGTGCTGACGATCGCCCCGCGCAGGTCGCCGGCGGCCGTCTGCACGCGCACCACCGTCGCGGCCGCCTTCGGCAGCGGCACCTCGAGGATCGCGCCGGCGGGGACCGTGACGTCCGTCGGGGCGCCGGGCTCCGCTCCGGTTCCCGTGGCGAGCGTCACCACGGCGTCGGACGCCCCCGGGTTGGCGAGCTGGAGGACGGTGGCCGCCCCGCGTCCCAGCGCGACCGGCCACACCGAATCCTGCGGCAGCGGCGGCAGCGCGGCGGTGTACGCGGGGTCGCGGCGGGCGTCGCCGCCACCGGTGTCGAGCCACACCGCCGCGGCCACCGGCTGCGTCGCGGTGATCCGCAGCGCCGCCGGGCGCGCGTCCAGGCCCGCCTGGAGGTCGACGGTGCGCGTCGTCTCCGGCGGCACCTCCACCTGCTCGACGCCGACGAGGTCTGCCGGGCCGTCGGTGGTGAGGCTGCTGACGGCGACGGTCGCGGTGCGGTCGCCCGGGTTCGTCAGCACCAGCGAGCGGGTGCCCTCGCCCGAGGGGATCCCTGGCACGACCAGGTCGGTGGCCGGCGCGACGGTCGCGGGGAGCCAGTCGGCGCCGAGCGGCACGTCCAGCTGCCAGGTGCGCTGTCGGACGAAGGCGGCGACGCGGCCGTCGCCGCTGCTCACCCGCAGCGTGATCGGCCCGGGGACGCGGTCGAGGCCTCCCAGCGAGATCGTCTCGACGGCGTTGCCGTCCACCAGCACGCCGCGCGGGGCCGTGATCCGTCCGTCGGCCCCGTAGGCGAGCACGTCCACCGACGCCTGGGAGCCGTCGAGGTTGGCGACCACGACCTCCGACTGCGCGATGGTGCGGATGTCCGCACCGGCGAACCAGTGGTCGGTCGACGGCGCGAGGCAGGCCGCGGCCGAGAGCCCGCGGTCGGGACCCGTGGCCGCGGCGACGACCGTGGTGGCGCCGAAGGGTGCCGGCATCAGCGCCGACACGCGCACCGGGGCACCGGGGGCGTCCACCACGTGCAGCCCGGAGGCGTCCGTGGCCTTCGCCGGGTCGGTGACCGGGGCGGTGCGCAGGCCGGGCCCGGTCGCCGTGGCGGCGACCCGCACCGCGCCCGTTGCCGAGGCGAAGCCGGGGCAGACGACGGACGACCGCGTCTCTGTCGCCGCGAAAGGAGTCTCCGGAAGCGGCGGGGGGCCGGCGAGCGCCGAGGCGGTGGTCGCCAGGGCGAGGACGGCCACGACGGCGCCGGGCCCGATCCAGCGGTTCACGACGCACCTCCCGCGGCGCGGCGCGGGCCGCTGTCCTCACTCCGGCGCCGCACCGACGGCGCGGCCATGATCGCCAGCAGGACGAGGCCGGCCAGTTGCACCCACAGCCACCACGCCGCGCCGTCGCGCAGCCGGTAGTCCAGGGGGCCGGACGCGGCGCCCACGGCGAACTGCGTCCCCGGCTCGCCACCGGGGGCCCGCTCCAGCCGGCTGGCGCCGACGCTCACCTCCCACCGGTCGTCCGGGGGCTCGGCGAGGCGCAGCAGCCGGTCGGGGGCGCCCGGCGCGACCACCGCGCCCTGCCCCACCGGCACCCTCGACTCCTGGCCGGTGACGACCGCGATCGCCGAGTCGGGCACCGGCCACACGAACTGGGTGGCGTCACCGGTGCCCAGGCCGAGGCCGGGCACGCTGTTGATCGCCAGCCGCTGGCCTGCGTCCCCACCGGTGAGGGTCACGTACGACACGCCGAGGGTGACGAGGTCGGGCAGCAGCTGGTCGTCCGCGCTGTCGCCGACGAGCCGCGCGGCCACCGAGGCGGCCAGCTGCTTGGCGGCAGGGTCTCCGCCGAAGGCCGTGCCGCGCTCGGCGTCGCCGAGCCGGGCGAAGTCGCCCTCGAGCAGGGCCCAGCGCACCGTCCCCTCCCCGGCGACGAGGGCGAGCGTGCGACCCGGGGTGTCGGAGAGCTGGGCGTTGCGGACGAAGGCCGGCACCCCGCCGACCGGCTGGCGCGTCACCCCCACCTGTCCCGCGACCACCCACCAGCCGGCACCGAGCAGCATCGCCGCGACGCAGACGACCGCGAGCCCGAGGCTGGCCAGGTGGCGGACGCCGAGGTCGTGGCCCTGGAGCTCGGTGGCGATCCCGTCGAGACCAGCGCTCGCGGCCAGCACCAGCGCCCCGACCAGGGCCAGCTGCCATTCCAGCGCCTGCGGGCGCACCCAGGCGCCGGGCGGCACCTCGACGACCAGCCGGGTGAGGCCGAGCGCCACGAGGCCGGCAGCGCCCGCCCCCAGCAGTGCCCGGCCCGAGACCCCGGGACGGCGGACGGCGCCGGCGACGGCCGCGATCCACAAGACGGTGAAGAAGGCGAGGGAGAGCCACAGCGGCGGCGAGCCGGCCAGGGTGCGGCCGAGCAGGACGTCCCACGGCTCCACCGCCGCGGACGGCGCGAGCTGGGCCTCGATGCCGGTGAGCAGGCGTCCCGGGTAGCGCAGGACGGTGGGCCCCCACGGACCGACGAGCAGCAGCAGCGGCGCGGCGAGCACCACGCCCCACTGCGCCCACGCGCGGGCGCGGCGCGCAGGAAGCGCGGTGAGGAGTGCTGCGGCGAGCCCCACCGCCCAGAACGCAGGGACGAGGGCACAGGCCAGCAGCATCCAGAAGGCGACCGCGCCGGCGCGACGCCAGCTCCACCCACCGTCCGCGAGCCACAGCCAGCAGCTGTACCCCAGCATGGGCAGCAGGACGGAGGTGGCGGCCAGCCCGAAGGCGCCGGCGTTCAGCCCTCCGAGGAGGGCCGGCGCGAGCGCGTACCCGAGCGCGCCGAGACCGGCGAGCCTCCGGTCGGCGACCACCTGTCGCAGCAGCCGGAAGGCCATCAGCCAGGCCAGCGGCACGGCCAGCAGGAACGTGGCGGTGACCAGCCACTCCGGGCGCCCGAGGGTGACCAGCGAGAACAGCGACGCCAGGCCGGCCCACGGCGCGCCGGAGACGTGCGCCGACCCTGGCACCGGGGACAGGTAGGAGGCCAGCAGGCCGGTCCAGTCGTCCGGCGCGGCGAGCAGCTGCGGCCCGGTGAGCGAGCCCGTGCCGAACACCGTCCGGGCAGCAGCGAGCGCTGCGGCGCAGAGCACCAGCACGCCGGTGGCGGCGAGCGGCAGCCGGTAGCGCACGTCGCCGGTGGCGGCGAAGTCGTCGCCGGTCATCTCGTCCAGGCTCACCCCGCTGCCGCGACCGGTGAAGGTCTGCACCCACTCCACCAGGCGCGCGGCGACCTGCTCGGCCCCCCGCTGCACCCCGGCCCACCGGCCCGGACGCAGCCGGCGGGTCGCCTGGCGGGCCGCGGGCGTGATCGGCAGTGCGGCCAGCCGGTCGGTCACCGAGTGCCGCAGGCTGCGTCCCCCCAGCCAGCGTCCGAGGCCCCGCACCTCCTCGGAGGCCCGTTCCGGGTCCTTGCCGAGCAGGTAGCCCAGGGCGGTGAGCAGGGTCACCACGACGAGGCGCGCGGAGGTGAGCCAGCGCCGCGCCGCGCGCGTGTTGCCCGCGACGAGCGCGAGACCCGCGGCACGCTCGTCCGCCGGGTCGTCGGCGCGGGAGTGGTCCACCACATGCGCCTCGGGGTCGGCCAGTACGCGGTAGCCGGCGAGGTTCGCCCGCCAGCCGAGATCGAGGCCCTGGTGGCTGCGGGGAAGCTCGGGGTTGAGCCCGCCGAGGAAGCGCCAGGCGTCCCCGCGCACCAGCAGCCCGCCCAGCGGGACGCCGAGCGCGGGCACCGCGCCGAGCTGGCCCTGGTAGAGCTCCCCGGGTTCGGTGAGCGGACGCAGCCGCCCGCTGCCGCTGATGGTCTGGGCCCAGTCGCGCACCAGCGTCCCCGCCCCACGACGCCGCGGCTCGATCAGCAACGCCCCCACGACGGCGGCCGACGGATCGCGCCGCACGCGCTCGAGCAGGGCGGCGAGGGCACCGGGAGCGGGCTCGGTCTCGTCCGGGAGGAGCCAGAACCAGTCGCCGTCCGCATCGGGGGCGAGGTCGTCCACCACGTCCTCGACGACGACGTCCGAGGCCTCCACCGCCGCCCGGCAGCGGGCCGCGGACGGCTCACCGGCGACGGGGAGGATCGCCGCCACGACGTGGAAGGCGCTGTAGTCGGCGGGAGCCTCGTGGTCGATGGTGTGCAACCAGGCCCAGGGGTCCTCACCGGACTCGACACTGCCCTCGCTCACGCACACCCTTTCCGGAAGATCGGCTCGACCGGAGGCACAGCCTACCGCCGGGGCACGGGCACGCCCCCGGGACGGGTCAGATCGCGCGCTTCTTGAGGCGGCGGCGCTCGCGCTCGCTGAGCCCGCCCCAGATGCCGAACCGCTCATCGTTGGACAGGGCGTACTCGAGGCACTCGGACCGGACGTCGCAGGAGAGGCAGACCTTCTTGGCCTCCCGCGTGGAACCGCCCTTCTCGGGGAAGAAGGCCTCCGGATCCGTCTGGGCGCAGAGAGCGCGGTCCTGCCAGCCGAGGACGCCCTCGGCGTCCGGCTCCGTGACCAGGAACAGTTCCTGCATGCGACCAACTCCTCGACCCAGCCCGCCCGAAAAAGCGCGAACTACTTGAAGAGAATTACACGCCTGTCATTCACGATAAGTCAACCCCGGTGGGCTACCATTCGGCCCCCGGTCGCCCGGTCCCCCGAACGGGGGACCCCGGCCGCGTTCACTGCCCCGCGGGCTCGTCCCGGGCCGCCGGTGCGGCCTCGTCGCGGAAGATCGGGGCCTCCTCGCCGGACGGCATCCGGGTCGCCCCCGGCGCGCCGGCGGCAGCCTCGTCCGCGGTGCGCCACACGGCGCCGGCGGCCTCGCCACGCTGCCAGGTGGTGCGCGGCTCGGTCGCCGCAGGGAGCTCGCCGGCCGTGTCCTCCGCCTCCTCCGGCGCAGGCAGCGCGAGCGGCGCGGTGTCGATGCGCCCCGCGTTCACCCCGCTCAGCAGCACCCACAGCGAGCCCGCGGCGATGCCCTTCAGGATCAGGTCGAGCAGCGCGCCCACGATCTCCAGCACGCGCCCCAGCGCGTTGTCCGCGGCCGCCGCGCCGAGTGCGTAGCTGACCAGCGTCAGAATCACCCCGATGGTCAGCACCCACGCCGCCACCAGGGTGAGCGTGCGGGCGTGCCGGGTCGCGGGGGCGATGAAGAAGCACGTGCAGACGAGGACGATCACGGCGACCAGCAGTGAGATGTTCATCAGCGAGCCGCCGATGGCCTGGAACGCCTCGAACGGCGGGACGGCCTGCTGCACCTGGAGCACCAGCTGCACGATCCCGAGGACCAGGTTGGCCGCGACGAGCGCGATCAGGATCCAGGCCAGTGGCTCGCGGATCCGCTTCAGGTTCTCGATCATGCTCAGGTTCCTCCCAGGGGTGCACCGGCCAGCCTAGCCAGCCGGGCGCCTGCGGTCGCTCCGCCCGCTACCGGCCGGACGTCCCGCTCACGCGAACTGCGGCCCGGCCTGCAGCGTGACCGCGGCGACCAGTTCCTTGATCCGCTCGGCGTCCTCCGCGCGTGCCACCAGCGTCGCGGACGGCGTCCGCACGACCACGAGCCCGCTCACGCCGAGCAGCGCGACCACCGAGCCGTCGTCGTCGTTGACCACGACGTTGTCCGCGGCGTCGATCGACACGCTCAGTCCCGACACGGCGTTCCCCGCGGCGTCGGTGCCAAGGATCTCGGCCAGGCTCTGGTAGCCGCCGACGTCACGCCAGGAGACCGGCAGCGCGACCGCTGCGACGTGCGCGCTGCCGTGGCCGGCCGACACCGGCTCCATCACGCCGTAGTCGACGGAGGTCCTGGCGAGGCCGGGGAAGATCTGCGCGAGCCGGTCGGGGTGCTCGGCGAGCTCCGTGATCGACGCGTGGGTGGCGGGGAGCAGCAGCCGCAGCTGCTCCAGCAGGGTGGCCGCACGCCACACGAACATGCCGGAGTTCCACCAGTACTCGCCGGAGGCGAGGTACCCCTCTGCCACCTCGCGCGCGGGCTTCTCGGCGAAGTCGAGCACGGCATGGGCACCCTCGAAGCCGGGCAGGGCCGCCCCGCGGTGCAGGTAGCCGTAGCCGGTGTGCGGGCTGGTCGGCACCACGCCGAGGGTGACGAGCACGGACGGGTCCGCCTCGGCCACGGCGTAGGCGGTGTCGAGGCAGCCGGCGAACACGTCCACCGGCTCGATCACCTGGTCGGCGGAGACCTGCGCGATCACCGCGTCCGGGTCGAGCCGGTGCAGGACGGCCGCGGGCCAGGCGACGGCGTTGAGCGAGTCGCGTCCCACCGGCTCGCCGAGGATGTTGCCCGCGGGCAGTTCCGGGAGTTGCGCGGCGACCACGTCGGCGTACGCAGCCCCGGTGACCACCCACACCCGCTCGGCGGGGACGGAGGCCAGCGAGCGCTCGAAGGCGAGCCGCAGCAGGCTCTTCCCGCCGACCAGCGGCAGCAGCTGCTTGGGCGTTCCCTGCCGGGACAGCGGCCACAACCGCGTCCCGGACCCACCGGCCATGATCACGACATATCGCACGCCTCGAGGGTAGGGCACGCCTACCATGACCGGGTGGCAGGTACTCCGGTGGGTGAGAATCCCGTGGTCAGCGCGCTCTCCCGACGGGCGAGGGGCGGGGGCTCCGACCCGCTGCTCACCTGGTACCGCCCCGAGTCCGGCGCGCGCACCGAGCTGAGCGTGCGCACGGTCGCCAACTGGGTGGACAAGACGGCCAACCTCCTGGAGGAGCTCGGTGCGGAGGGTGCGGTCGCCGGCCCGGTGAGCGCAGCCCACCCCGGCCACTGGATGAGCCTGGTGTGGCCGCTGGCGGCCTGGCAGCGGGGACTGGCCTACGTCGCCGGAGCGCCGGACGCCACGTGCGAGGTGGTGGTCACCGGCCCCGAGGACCCCCGCGCACACGCCGGGCTGACCACCCTCGCCTGCTCGCTGCACCCCCTCGGCTTGGGCCTGCGCGGGCCGGTTGACGGCGTCCTCGACTTCAGCACGGAGGCACTCGCCCAGCCCGACGCGCACGCCGCCGTGGCCGTGCCCGCGTCCGCCCTCGCCTGGTCCGGCGACGGGAGTGCCCGCAGCCACGGCGACACCGGCCTCGTCGCGCCGCAGGCCGGACGCGTGCTGGTGCGCCCGTCGACCGCGTGGGAGACGCTGGCCTCCGCGCTCCTCGGGCCGGTGCTCGGCGGCGGCTCCGCGGTCGTGGTGGAGGGCCCGGTGGAGCCGGACGCGCTGGCACGGATCGTCGCTGCCGAGCGGACCACCGGCGCGGTGGCATGATGACCAGCGCCACTCCCCTACCCGACGGAGGCCGCATGCTCTCGCGCCGCACCCTGCTCACCCGCGTGGGGCTGGCGACCGCCGGCGCGGGCGCCGCGTCCCTGCTCGCCGCGTGCGGCGGGCCGTCCATCGCCCGCCCGACCGCCTCCCCGACCGGGTCCCTGCCCGACCAGCTGGACGACGTGCTCGCCACGATCGCCGACGGCAACCAGGCGTTCGGGGTGTACGTCGAGGACGTCCGCAGCGGCGGCACCTACAGCTTCCACGGCGACTACGCCAGCCAGAGCGCGTCCATGGCCAAGCCGATGATCGTGTGCATGGCACTGCGCAAGGCGCGCGCCGACGGCGGGACGCTGAGTCCCGAGAACGTCGCACACGCGCAGAAGGCCATCCGCAACTCCGACAACGACGCGGCCACGGCGCTGTGGACCTACGCCGGCTACCAGGGCTACCAGTCGCTGGCCGACGAGCTCGGCATGACCCACACCCACCTGGACGAGAAGAAGTCCGACCAGTGGAGCTGGACCTGGACGACCCCGCAGGACCAGGTGCTGCTCGCGCGGACCCTCGCCACGGGCGGCTCCACGGCCCTGACCGACGACGAGTGCCGGTTCGTGTGGGACCTCATGAGCCAGGTGCAGGACGACCAGGCCTGGGGGGTCGGCAAGCCCCGGTCCGCGACCGTGTCGGCCCACCTCAAGAACGGCTGGGTCCAGTTCCAGTCCACCGACAACCTGTGGGCGGTGAACTCGATGGGCGGCGTCCAGGGCGACGGTCGCGACTACCGGATGGCCGTGATGACCCGGGTGGCCGACTTCCCGACCGGCCGCGAGGTCACCAGCGAGGTCGGCTCCTGGGTGTTCTCGATCCTGGGATCGGGCAAGCTCTGAGCCCACCCCGCATCCCGGGCCGCGGGCCGGGGCGGGTCAGCCGCTGACCCTGCAAACGCTGTCGAGGTTGTCGGTGTTGGTCTTGCTGGGCTTGCCGCTCTTCGTCCCTGTCGGCTTCGGTGACGCGGTGCCGTCAGCCGGCGCGGAGGTGGACGCGGACGCGGTCGGCGCGGCGTCCGCGGCCTCGGACTCGGCGATCCGGTCCTTCACCACGGAGCGGATCTTGGCGAAGTCCGGATCCATCGGGACGACCAGTGGCGGGGTGAAGCTGACAGAGGCCATCGGCAGGCTCTTGCCCTTCACGGCAAGGTCGAGCAGCGTGCCCAGCTCCGAGGTCGGCACGTTGGTGGCGACGATCTGCTCGCCGGCCGCGGCGATGTCCTGGAACTTGGTGAGCACCGTCGTCGGGTTGAGCTGGCGCAGCATGGCGTTCATCACGCACTTCTGGCGGATCATCCGCTCGTAGTCGGTGGAGTACTCCCGCGAGCGGGCGAACCACAGGGCGTGGAAGCCGTCGAGCTTGACGTTCTTGCCGGGCTCGATCCAGTCGTAGACGCCCTTCGGGCCGTGCAGGCTGCCGATCGGCACACGCTTGCCGATGTCGAGCCGGATGCCGCCGACAGCGTTGATCAGCTGCTGGAAGCCCTTCAGGTCGATCATCGCCCAGTAGTTGATCTTCAGCCCGAGAGTCTCCTCGATCACGCCCCTGGTGGCCTCGACGCCGGGGTACTTCACGCCGGGGAACAGCTTCTTGTTCTGCACGGCGAGGGTGTAGACGCCGTTCAGCATGCAGGCGTCGGCGAGGTTCTTGACGTGGCAGAAGTAGCCGTTCGGGTACTTCGCGTGCAGAGGGGAGTCCGCGGGGAACGGGGCGTGCTGCATGTTGCGCGGGAGGCTGAACAGCACCGTCCGGCCGGTCTCGGCGTCGATGCTCGCGACCGTCATGGAGTCCGGGCGGAGGCCGGTGCGGTCGGCGCCCGCGTCCCCGCCGAGCAGCAGGACGTTGATCCGTCCGTTCTGCACCTGGGACGTGCCGCCGCCACCGAACACGTTGCCGAAGAGCTTGGCCTGGGTGCCGAACGCGGAGGACGCCGTCCAGGCGATCGTGCCGCTGGTGAGCGCGAGCGCGAGGGCCACGATTCCGGAGACCCACCGTCCGGCCGTCGACAGGTGGCGGGGGTTGGCCAGCCACCACGCGTCCAGGAGCAGCAGGATCCAGCCGGCACCGAGCACGGGGGCGACCCACTGCAGGACGGTGAGCGTGACCGGGTTGGCGTAGAGGCCGATGAGCAGCGCGCGGGCGGGCGTGAGCAGGAGCAGCGCGAGCACCAGCACCGCGACCACGATCGCCAGCCAGGTGCGGACCGCGACACGGCCGAGGCGGCGCTTGCCGACCGCCAGCTGGGCGGAGCCCGGCAGCACGACCGTCATGCCCATCAGCACGAGGGAGCGGCGCAATGCGACGCCCTGGCTGCGACGCAGCGGGGACGGCAGTGCCACGCCGGGCTGTGCTGTCGTGGCCATGGAACTCCTGCGGGGAAGGCGAGCGGGCTCCGTCCAGTATTACCGGCCCCACCCAGCGCTCCCGTCAGCCGCGCCGCCGAGCCGCCTCTTCCGGCCGCCCGGGCCCGCCGTCCGGGGCGCCGCCGCTCCCCCGTCTCACCAGCCCCACCCGCCGCGCCGCTCCCCCGCCCCACCAGCCCCCGCCGTGCCGCTCCCCGTCCCACCAGCCCCACCCGTGCCGCTCCCCCGTCCCACCAGCCCCACCCGCCGCGCTCGCCCCCGAAAGCAACTCCCGCTACCGGAATTCCGGCGGCAAGAGTGACATTCGGGGGCAAGCCGGGAGGGACGCTCCCGCGGCGCCCGCGCCGTCCCACCAGCGTCCACCGCCGAAAATGCCCCCGTCACACCAGCCCCACCCGCCGCGCTCGCTCCCGAAGGCAACTCCCGCTACCGGAATTCCGGCGGCGAGAGTGACATTCGGGGGCAAGCGGGAGGAGGTCGAGACGAAGCCAGCCGGGCGCCTGCGAGCGCCGTGGCCCCGAGCGGGCGGCGCGCCCGGCTGTCCCCGCCGGGGTGCTGCCGGTGTGGCCGGGCCGCCGCCGGGCGGGCCTCCGCCAGTCGGCCAAGACCGGATACGGCCAACGATTCGTCCACCGACCGGCCCGTAGCTCGCCGCGGGGCTGGGCAGCCCCCGTCCCAGCAGCCCCGCGCGTTGCGCTTGCTCCCGAACGGAACTCTCGCTGCCGGTATTTCGGCGGCAGGAGTTGCGTTCGGGGGCAAACCGGAGGCGAGCGGGAGGGCGGGGGGACGACGGCGGCGAGCCGGGCGGGACGCGTGGGGGACGCGCGCGTACGGGATGACCAAGGGCGCGGCTATTTGGGTGACCAACAGCGGGACCAAGGTGCCGTCGGGGGCTGGATCGGCGCTCGGGGATGGGTGAATCTGGTGGTGCGCCGCAGATGCGGCACAACTCAAGAGGCGAAGTACTCCGTCGCACGCGTCGTCGCACTCCCCCGGCAACGACGCCCCGGACCCCCCACGGGCGCGGCGGGCAGGACCCCGGGCAGGACCCCCCACCCGGGCCAGATCGGCCGGAGCCGTCCCCCTCCGACTCCGGCCACACTTCGGTGTGGTACACCGGCCCCGCTGCACGCCGCCGTCGCGGCGGGGCCGCCTACACCTCCACCACCCCCCGACTGGAGGACCAGAGATGAGCACGATCACCGAGCGCCTGCTGAGCCGCCTCGAGAGCTGGCTCGACCATCTCGTCGAGCCCGACACCCGCTACGTCTGCGGCGCCTGCGACGACCGCTTCCACACCCGCCTCCAGGGCGTGGAGCACCTGCTGAGGTTCCACCCCGAGTTCCAGGGCGTCGTCGTGTACGAGTCCGACGATGCCGAGGCCACCGTCGAGGACTGGCGGCCCACGTGGACCAACCGGACGGCCGGCGCCTCTCTGTGGAGCGCAGAGGACGCCCGTCCGGTCGGCGTCCGGCTCACCGCCTGACCCCCGGACGCCCTGCGCGGGCCCAGCCGCGCTCCAGGGTTCAGCGGCCCAGGGTTCAGCGGCAGCCGCACCCGGCGATCACGGCCGCCTCACGGTCGAGCCAGTCGTAGACCCGGTAGTAGCTGGTGGCCTTGTTGCCCAACTCGGCGAACACCAGCAGCGCGCCGTCCGCGGTGGTCACGTAGCCGGCGAGCCCGGCGAGCCCGCTGAGCGTCCCTGTCTTGGCGTGGACGACGTGCCGCCCGGCGGCCTCGGACCGGTCGTCGAACCTGTGCCTGAGGGTGCCGGACTCCGCGGCCACCGGCAGTCCGCCGATGACCGGGGCGAACCGGTCCTCCGCGAGCGCGAGCCGGACGGCGGCCGCCAGCGCCGCGGGCGCGAGCCGGCTGCCCGGAGCGAGCCCGCTGCCGTCCAGGATCCGCTGCCCGGTGACCCACAGGCCGCTGTCCGCCGCCCACGCCGTCACGTTCGCCGCGGCGCCGGTGAAGCTCCCCGCCCGCCCGTTGGCGAGCGCGGCGTGCCGCGAGAGCGTCTCCGCGGCCACGTTGTCGCTGAGCAGCAGGGTGCGGTGGACGATCCGGGCGGTGGTGGTGGACGTGACCCGGGCCAGCTCTGTCGCCCCCGCGGGCGCGGTGGCGGGCAGGATGGAGGTGACGGTGATGCCCGCGGCGCGCAGCCGTGCGGCGAAGGCCTTGGCCGCGGTCTTCGGCGGGTTGGACGCGGCCCGTCCACCCGACACCTTGCCGGAGTTGATCTCCAGAGCGGCGACGCGGGCCTCCCAGCCCAGCCACTTCGACTTCCAGTCGGGGCTGAAGGTGGGCCCGGTGAACAACGAGGCGTCGTAGCGCAGGCCGACGCTGGTGCGTCCGGCTGCCCTGAGCGCGGCAACGGTCGCCGCGGCGAGCTTCTGCAGCGACGCCGTCTTGTACGAGGAGGTGGACGTCTTGTCGGTGAGCAACGGGTCGCCGCCGCCGACCAGGACGATCCGCTTGCCGTCCGCGTCGACCACCCGCGTGGCGAAGGTGCGCTCGGGCCCCAGTGCGTCGAGGGCGGCCATCGTGGTGAAGAGCTTCATCGTCGAGGCCGGCGTGAGCGGCGTGCCCGACGAACGGTCGGCGAGCACCTGCCCGTCGGTGGTCGTGACCACCACTCCCACCTTCTGGATGCCCTTCGTGGAGACCTTCTTCAGCCGCGCGGTCAGGATGGCGGGATCCGGCAGCGGGGCGTCCGCGGCGAGCGGGACGGCGAGCGGTGCCGCCGGTGCCACAACGGGGACGGACGCGGGCACGGCGCGCGGCGCGGCCAGGGGCGCGGCGGGCGGCACGACGGCGACCGACGGCGCGACCCCGGGCCCGCAGAGCACGACCAGCCCGGCGGCCACGGTGCCGCCCAGCCAGCGCCGGGCGTGACGGGACGAGGGGGACGTGCGATGCCGGGGGGACATGGGACGCATTCTCCCCCGCCGCGCGGGGACACGCCAGAAGCCGGCCCCACCGACGCCCCGCAGCCTCGACCCCCGGCTGAGGCCGCGCGCCCGGAGCGTCCCACGGGCCGGGTGATACCTGCGGTGGTTGGGCATTACTACCGCCGCCGCACACCTATCGCCCGCCTCGCGTGCCGCTCTACTGTCCGAAACGCCCACCGTGTGAGGACATCGCCGTGGAACACGCGAGCACTCCCGTGCTGGGGTCGCCATGAGCGCCACCCAGGAGGCTCTGGACGGCCTCGTCACGATCCTGACCGCGGCGTCCGGGACGGCCGGGCTCCAGCTCGCCCGGCCGGGCCGGCCGCACGACGGCCCCCGTCCCGCCGTCCTCGTCACGCCGCTCTCGCTGGACCGCGTCGGGCGGTCCCGCCGCGCGGGCGCCCTGCTCGACCTCGAGTTGCGGGTGGCCGTCGAGACGTCCGGAGACGACGTCCTCGGGCTCACCGAGGCGCTCCTGCTGGCCGCGGAGTCGGTGACGCACACCCGGCTCGAGTCCCTGCCCCAGGACCGCCCCGGCTTCGGGTTCCTGATCGGGCTGCCGGTCAGCGTCGCCGTCCCCGAGCCGACAGCGCCGCCGGTGGAGCAGGTGGTCGTCGACCTCCAGCCGCTGGTCGCGCTCACCGGCACCGTCGTCGACCCGGACGGCGCCGCCGTCCCCGGCGCGGAGGTGAGCTCCGGGCTCACCCGGCAGCGGGTCACGACCGACGCGGCCGGCGCGTTCAGCCTGCCCGGGTTGTCGCGTCCCACCACGCTCACCGTTTCCCGCGGGGCCCGCCGGGCCACCGTCGAGGTGCCCGCGTCACCCACCGGGCTCCGTCTCGTCCTACCCAACCACGAAGGGGGTTGACCCATGCCGGACTACCGCGCGCCAGGGGTGTACGTCGAAGAGGTGCCGGGCGGTACCAGACCGTTCGGGAGAGTCGGGACCAGCAGCCTGGGGGTGGTCGGGGTCGCGCCCGGCAAGGACGCCCCCAAGGACGTCGTGGTGCCGATCGACAACTGGACCCAGTTCGTCAGGACGTTCGTCGGCGACGCCACGGAGGGCACACCGCTGAGCACGGCGGTGTACGGGTTCTTCTCCAACGGCGGCACCCGGGCCTACGTCGTCAACGTCGGGACGGGCGGCAGCCTCACGGGTACCGCCAAGCGCCCGACCGGGCTCACCCTGCTGGAGGCCGTGGACGACGTCGCGATCGTGGCCGCCCCCGGCTACACCGACCCGGCGTCCTACGACGCGCTGATCACCCACTGCGAGCACGAGCTCCGCCAGGACCGGGTGGCGATCCTCGACACCGTCGAGCAGGTGGACGACGTCAACCAGCTCACCGAGGTGGGGACGGTGACCGCCCCGGCGGCCTCGGGCGGCGGGGACGCGGCGTCCCCCGCACCGGCCGGGCGCGGGCTGCGTCCGCCGATCTCGCCGGGGGGGTACGCGGCGGCCTACTTCCCGTGGCTGATCGTGAACGACCCGGTCTCGGGCAAGCAGGTCACCGCACCGCCGTCGGGGCACCTCGCCGGCGTGTGGGCCCGCACGGACGCCACCCGGGGCGTCCACAAGGCGCCGGCCAACACCCCGATCGCGGGGGCGCTGGGGATCGTTCGTCCGGTGTCGAAGGGCGAGCAGGAGGTGCTCAACCCCGCCGGCATCAACTGCATCCGGTTCTTCCCCGGCGAGGGCCTCCTGGTCTGGGGCGGTCGGACGCTCGCCGCCGAGTCGAGCGAGTTCCGCTACATCAACGTGCGGCGGCTCACGAACATGATCAAGGAGACCGTGCTGAAGAGCACGCGCTGGGCCGTGTTCGAGCCCAACCACCACCCGCTGTGGGCGGCGCTGCGCAGGGACGTCACCGCGTTCCTCACCAACGTGTGGCGCGACGGGGCCCTGGTCGGGGAGACACCGCAGCAGGCGTTCTTCGTCAAGTGCGACGCGGAGACCAACCCGCCCGAGGTCCGTGACGCCGGCCGGGTGGTCACCCTCATCGGGATCGCGCCGGTGAAGCCGGCCGAGTTCGTGGTGTTCCAGTTGAGCCAGTCGGCCGACCTGGCCGCCGTCCAGTCGACGGGAGTGAGATGACCATCCAGCCCCAGCCCCAGCCGCAGGCCGCTCCGGGGGCACCGCAGGACCCGTACCGCGCCTACAACTTCAAGTTCGAGTTCCAGGGGACGGTGCAGGCCCACTTCGTGAAGATCGAGGGCCTCGGCGTGAAGCTCGAGCGCATCCTCTACCGGGCCGGCGGCGAGCACGCCCAGGTGCGGGCGATCCCCGGACGGGTGGAGTACCTGCCGGTCACGCTGAGGTACGGGCTGACCGACTCCACGGCGATGATCCGCTGGCTGTTCGAGGCCATCGAGGGCCGTGTGCGCCGTGAGAACGTCTCGATCGCGATGCTCGACGACTCCGGCTCGCGGGAGGTGCGGCGGCTGAACCTGATCGGCTCCTGGCCGTGCGCGCTGTTCGCGCCCGACCTCGACGCCGGCGGCAACGAGATCGCCATCGAGTCCCTGACGCTCGCCTACGACCGGTTGGAGCTGGACGATGCCTCGGCAGCACCCACGAGTGCTCCGGCAACCCCCATGGCGTAGCCGGCTCGCCGGCTGGCTGAGGGGGTTCGCCGAGACGCTCGACCCCGCCCCCGAGGGCGTCGTCCTGGACGGCGCCCCCGACTTCTGGGCCGAGCGCGTCCGCGCCGCGGCCCGTCGGGCGGGCCGTGAGGGGCGGACCTACCGGATGCGCCGCTGGCGGTTCGGGGACGCCGAGGCGCCGTCCGGATCCGCGGCTGCATCGTCCGGGTCCGCGCCTGCACCGTCGCGGGACACCGTCGCGCCGCGGGCCCCGGCACCCGGCCATCCCGTGGGGCCCGCGCCCGTCCGGGACACCGGGGACACCCGGGACACCCGGAGCGTCCCGGAGCCGCCCCGGCCCACCGGCCCGCCGCGCGCACGGGGGCCACACCGGCACACCGGAGAACCGGCCGCCCCGCTGCGTCCCGGCAGCGAGGACGGCGCCGCACCGGCCGCCCGTGAGCCGGCCGCGCCGGTCGTGCGACCTCGTCGCGAGGACGCCGGGGTGTGGGTGCGTCCGCGCGGCCTGCGCCGCCCCGACCCGCCCGCGCCGGCCGTACCCGTCGCGCAGCGTCCCTCGCAGGCGGCGCCCGCTGCACCGGAGCCGGGCGCGGGGTTCGCGCCCCTGGTCCGCCCGCGGTCCTCGGCTGCCCCGGCGGTCCGTCCGGACGCGCGACGCACCGCCGGCCCGCCGGAGGTCGGTCGCCGCCCCGGCGATGCCGCGCCGCTACGCGAAAGCGGGACCGGCTCCGTCGCGCCGCAGGACCTGCCCGGCCTGCCGGAGCAGGCAGCCGAGCCCGTCCGGCCGAGGGTGTGGCCCTCGCCGGAGGTGGCGGAGCAGCCGGCATCGGACGCCACGCCCCTCGCCGTGCCGGCGCCGGTCCGACCCGGCTCGGGACAGTCCGTCCCCGACCTGCCGGGCGTCCTCCCCGAACACCTGTGGCCCCCGCTGCCCACCCGGCGCGCGCCCGCCCCGGTCGTCCCGGACCCCGTGCCGGCGCTGGAGCGCCGCGTCCGGCTGACCGCGGAACAGGCGGCGACCTGACATGGAGACGATCGCCTTCCTCGTCGAGGAGACCGGGGAGCAGATCTTCTGCCTCCTCAACCCCGAGACCGTGGTGATGACGCGCACCGCGGGCGTGGAGGCACGGCAGTCCTCCGGCGGGCGGCTCACCGGGTCCGGGCTGGCCGACGACCCGCTGCTGTTCACCGGCGGCGGGCGCACCGAGCTGAAGCTCGACCTGCTGTTCGACATCGACCTGCTGCCGGTCAACCTCGAGGCCTCCGACGTCCGCCAGCTCACGCGCAGGATCTGGGCGCTGGCCGAGAACTCCGCGGAGGTGCAGCGTCAGCGCCGGCCACCGCTGGTGCGGGTGCTGTGGGGGCAGGCCTGGTCGATTCCCGGCATCATCACCGAGGTCGCCGAGAGGTTCGACCGGTTCGCCACGGACGGCTCGCCGCTGCGCTCCTGGCTCCGGCTGACCTTCGTCCGCGTCGGCACGGCCGCGGACGAGGAGGGCGGGGAGGCCTGGGAGCTCGCCCAGCGGCTGCCGGCCATCGACCTGTCCGCGCCCGCCGTCGCCGCCCTCGACGTGGTGGACGAGGGCAGCCCGTCCGTGGAGGAGGGCGAGGCCACCATCAGCCCGACCCGGCTCGGGCTGTTCTCGCTCGAGGCCTTCGGCAACCCCTTCCAGTGGAAGGAACTGCTCCTCTACAACGACATCGACGACCCCCTCGACTTCGTCGGGCCGCTCGCGGTGCCGCCCAGCGGGGAGGGTCCGCGATGAGGCAGGTGCAGGGGCTCCCCGAGCTGATCGTCACCCTCGGCGGCCAGCGCCTCGTCGCGGCCGACACCGCCCGGATCGTCCGGATCCTGGTGCACTCCGCGCTCGGGCAGCCGACCCAGTGCCAGGTGGCGTGGGCAGCGGAGGACGCGCTGGGAGTCTCGCCCGACACCGGGGACGCGCTGCGGATCGAGCTCGGCGGACGCCGGACGCCGCTGTTCAGCGGCGAGGTGACCGTCGTGGAGTACAGCTACCGCGCCGACACCGGCCGCCAGGTGCGGGTGCGCGCCTACGACGCCCTGCACCGGCTGCGGAAGCGGCAGTCGACGCGGCTGCTGGAGGACACCGACCTGCGCGCGCTCACCGAGGCGCTGGCCGCCGGCACCGGCCTGGCGGTGGAGGCGCCCGCCGACCCGCTCGGCCCGGTGTACCAGGTGGCCCGCTCCGACCTCGACCTGCTCGTCGAGGTCGCCGGGCGCCACGGGCGGCACCCGGTCGTGCGGGGCGGCACCCTGCACCTGGTGCCGACCGCGGGGGACGGGGAGCCGGCCACCCTCGCGTACGGTTCCACCCTCCACGCCGCGGAGATCGAGGTGTCGGCCGAGCCGGCCTTCCGGGGCGCCGAGGCCACCTGGTGGGACCCGGTGAGCACGCAGGCCGACACCGGCCGCGCCTCGGCGTCCGGACCGGTCGCCCAGGTGCGCGCCGACCCGGCGCCGGGCCGCCTCGGCGGCGGCGGCGACCTGGTGCGCGCCGACGAGCTCCGCCAGGGGTCCCTCACCCAGCCGACCGCGCTGGCCGGCGCCGACCTCGACGTCCGCAGCCAGGGCGAGGTGACGGCCGTGCTGGTGGTGGACGGCGACCCCGCCCTCCAGGCCGGCGGACGCGTGCGGCTCCAGGGCGTGCGCTCCGCGGTCGAAGGCGTGTACCCCGTCACCGAGGCGACGCACGAGATCACCGTGACCGGCTACGAGACCACGCTGTCGTCCCGCCCGCCGGCCCCGCCACGGCCGCGGGCGCGCGACCAGGTGACGCTCGGCGTGGTCAGCGACGTGGACGACCCCGAGGACCGCGGGCGGGTCCGCGTCCGGCTGCCGGCCTACCCCGACCTGGAGACCGGCTGGGCCCCGGTGCTGCTCCCGGCGGCGGGCGCCGACAAGGGCGTCGTCGCGCTGCCGGAGGTGGACGACCACGTCCTGGTGCTGCTGCCCGGCCACGACCCGGCGCACGCCATCGTGCTGGGCGGCCTGTACGGCCCCGACAGCCCGCCGCTGCCGCGCACGGAGCGTCCCGGGAACTCCGCCCAGGCGGCCCCCGCGCTGGCCGGCGGTGCGCCCGAGCGCGGGGCGACGGCGCTGGTGCGCACCCGGGACGGGCAGCAGGTGGTGCTCGACGGGACGAACCGGATCCTGTCCCTCACCGACGGCCACGGCTCCTCGGTCGAGCTGGGGCCGGCCCTGGTGCGTATCACCGCTGCCACCGACGTGCTCATCGAAGCACCCGGACGTGCGCTGAGGGTGCGGGCCCGCACCGTCGACTTCGAGGAGGCGCCATGATGATGCTCGTCCTTCCCGGCGTGCTGCGCTGCGGGCACGACGGCAAGGTCGCCAACACCGCGAGCCAGGAGTGGGTGCGGATCGCTGCCGAGCCGGTGCTGGTCGCCACCGACCCGGAGGGCCGGGAGATCTCGATGTGCCCGAACATCAGCACCAACACCAAGCAGTGCAACCACACCCTCGCCGTCATTCGCGGCTACTCCGAGTTCGTCCGGATCGGCGGGGCGAAGGTGTGCCTGGACAGCATCGACGGAATGACGGACGGGGTGCCGCCGACGCACTACACCGTCCGCGAGCCCGGCCAGCGGTTCGTGGGGGCCGACCGATGAGCGCGCCCCGCTTCCGCGCCGTCGCGTTCGCGATCCCCGGGTTCGACGACGACGTGGCCCCCGGCATGCGGCTGGACCCGCGCGGTCGCCTGGCCACCGTCGACGACGCCGCATCCATCCGGCAGGCGCTCCTGCTGCTGCTCAGCACCCGTCCGGGCGAGCGGGTGAACCGGCCGGCGTACGGCTGCCACCTGTGGCGGCTCGCCTTCGAGGGGGCGGACGACACCACCGCCGGCCTCGCCATCCACTACGTCACCCAGGCCGTCGAGACCTGGGAGAAGCGCGTGAAGATCCTCGAGGTGGTCGCGCAGGTGCCCGAGGACGACCCGTCCCTGCTGGAGGTTCGCATGACCTACCGGATCCAGTCCACGCTCGCCACCGACGCGGTGGCCGTCGCCGTGCCGACCCAGGGCGGACGGCGATGAGCGTCCCCGTCCCCAACCTCGACGACCGCAACTTCACCGACCTCGTCGCGGAGGCGGTGGACCGGATCCGCCAGCTCGACCCGGCCTGGACCGACCTCACCGTGCACGATCCTGGCGTCGTGCTGGTGGAGGCCTTCGCCCACCTCACCGACGTGCTGCTGTACCGGCTGAACCGCGTGCCCGACCGCCTCTACGCCACGTTCCTGAACCTGCTGGGCACCAGCCTCGGCCCGCCCGGGGCCTCCTCGACCGTGCTGGAGTTCACGCGCCCCAAGCCCGGGCGTCCGATGCTGATCCCGCGCGGCACCCGCGTCACCTGCCCGCCGGGGGTGCCGGGGGCGCCGACGCCGGTCTTCGTCACGCTCGCCGACGCGAGCCTCACCGCCGACCAGACCACCGCGCAGGTGGAGGCCGCCGACGTGCTGCTGCACGACGACGTGGAGGTCGGCACGGGCAACGGCGGCCCCGGGCAGTCGTTCCTCCTGCCGTCCGCGCCGCTGGTCGCCGGGCCCGGGGTGCGGATCGGGATCCAGGTCGCCGACACCGCGGGGACGGCCTCCGGCGAGGCGGTCGTCGTGGGCGACCGCTCGTTCCGGATCTGTCGCGAGGTGGCCGTGTTCGCCGACGCCCGCCCGGGTGAGGCCGTGTACCGGCTGGACCGGACGTCAGGGACGCTGAGCTTCGCCTGGTACGACCCGTCGGAGGAGACGCCGCCGGTGGTCCCCGGCGCGGGGATGGCCGTGATCGCGTCCTACCGCACCGGTGGCGGGGGGCGCGGCAACGTGGGACCGGGAACGCTCACCGTGCTGCGGGACGCGCTGCCCGACGGCACCAAGGTGACCAACGCCGAGGCCGCCACCGGCGGGCGGGACGCGGAGGAACTGGGCAGCGCCCTGCGCCGCGGTCCGGCCGACTTCCAGGCGCGGGACCGGGCCGTGACCGCCCGCGACTACGAGGTGCTCGCCACCCGCAACGGCGGGGTGGAGCGGGCGCACGCCGTGACCCGGAGGGAGGCGTGGGCGTTCGCCGCGCCGGGCGAGGTCGAGGTGGTGCTCGTGCCGCACGTGCCGCACGCCCAGCGTCCCCAGGGACGCGTGACCCGCGAGGCCCTCGAGGCGAACGCGCGCGAGGAGGTCCGCCGCGAGGTGGCCGCCCACCTGGCCGAGCGGGCCACCATCGGGGCGGTGCCGATCGTCACCTGGGGCAGCTACAAGCAGGTCTCCGTGGACGCCCGCGTGGTCGTGCGTCCCGACGAGAACGCCGACGCGGTGCGCGAGCGCATCCTCGCCCGCCTGGCCCGCACGATCACCCCCGTCCCCGAGCCGGGGGACGACACCGGGGCGGGCTTCGGACGCCCGCTGCGGGTGTCCAACCTCTACCGGTCGCTGGAACAGGCCGAGCCCGGCGTGCAGTACGTCGAGCGCGTCCGCCTGGAGCTCGCGGAGGTGCCCGACGCGGACGCCACCGACCTCGTGCGCGCCGACGGCCAGCCCGGCACGTGGTTCGTCGCCCAGGGCCCCCGGCTGTTCCGCACCACCAACTACGGCGAGGGCTGGGAGACGTGCGGGGTGTTCGGGGCGGAGACCGTCCGCTCTGTCGCCACTTGGCCGCAGGCGGTCGCCGGACGCGGGGGCGGGCGCAACCTGCCCGGGCACGTCGCGATCGCCACCGACCACGGTGACGGCTGCCGGATCCGGGTGAGCACCGACCTGGGCACCAACTGGCTCACCGTCGCCGACCTCGGCTTCGGCATCAACGACATGCTCTGGCTCGACCGGGGCGGCACGCCCACGATCCTCGCCGCCGGCACGAAGGGCCTCTACGAGATCGCGATGGCGCCCGGGGCGGTGCCGGTGCCGAACCTCGTCGACCCCACCCAGCCCGACCGGGGTTTCCACGCCGTCGCAGCGTTCACCGACGTCCGCGGACGCGTGGGCGTCGCGCTCGCAGCGGAGGCGGCCGGCGGAGTCTGGCTGTCGGCCAGCGCCGGCGCCCCGGACTCGTTCCGGCTGGTCCGTCCCGCCGGTGAGGAGATCCGCTCGCTGTCGGTGCAGTACGACGGCCCGCGGGTGTTCCTGTGGGCGCCGCGGGCAGCCCCGGAGGGGGACGGGACGGGTGCAGCCCGGTTGCCGATCGACGAGCTCGGCGCTGTCGACGTGCCCACGATGTCCGGGCAGTGGCAGGAGCTCTCCAAGGGCTGGACGGGCGGCAGTTGCTGGATGGTGCGCGTGATCGGCACGACGGCGTTCGCCGCCAGCCAGAGCAGCGGCATCCTCGCCCTGGAACTGGGGACGGCCGATCCCACCTGGGTGGCGCCCGACGTGAACTGCGGCCTGCCGCTGCGCGACCGGCGCCGGTTCACCGCGCTGTCCTCGGTGTCCGGCACCGTGCTCGACAACGGCGACCGGCTGGTGCTCGCGGCCGGCGCCGCGGGCGTCCACCGCTCGGTGGACGGTGGCGAACGCTGGCGTCCCTGCGCCGCGCGCGTGGTGGACGACGTCGTCACCCTGCCGCCGTCGTGGCTGTTCTGCTCGGGCGAGCACCGCGTCGAGGTGGTGCGCGCCCATGGCTAGGACGTCCCTGCGCGACACGCTGCCCCAGGTGATCGTGGCCGGCGCCGAGACCGGTCCCCTGCCGGCGCTCCTGGCTGCGGGCGACGGCATGCACCAGCCGGTGGGTGCCGTGCTGGACCACCTGGAGGGGTGGTTCGACCCGATGCGCGCGCCCGACCCGATGGTCTGCTACCTCGCCTCCTGGGTCGACCTCGACTGGCTGACCCTTCCGGAGTCGCCGACCCGCGCGCGCAGCACGCTGCCCGGCGGAGCGGCCCCGCTGCGCGACCTGCTGTGCGCATCCGCCGACCTCGCCGCGCGCCGCGGGACGGTCGGCGGCATCGTGCGCTTCCTCGAGGTCGCCACCCGGCGGACGGGGTTCGCCGTGGAGGACGCCGGCGGCTTCCACCTGCGCGTCCGGCTACCGGAGGGCGGCGAGGACCTGGCCGACACCGTGGCGCGGATCGTCGCCGCGACCAAGCCCGCGCACGTCACCGCGGAGGTGCTCGCCGCCGGTGCACCGGCCACCGACATCAGCGAGGTCGCCCTGGCGCCGAGCCCGACGGCGTCCGCGCCGGTGGGGGCGACCGCGGTCCGCCCGCCGGCCGGCCCGGATCCCGGCCCGCCCGCACCCCCTGCAACCCCACCCGCTCCACCGTCCGCCCCGCCCACCCCCGCCGCAGCCGAAGGGCAACCATGAGCGTCCTCACCCTCACCCTCACCGCCACCGAGGTCCGCGCCACCCGAGGGACGGCGAGCACCGTCACCGCCTCGGTCACCAACTCCGCGGCCGTGCCCGCGCGGGTCGTCCTCGGCGCCTATCCCCCGCTCGCCGGCACGGTGGCGGCCACCGGACCGGCCGCGACGGGCGCAGCCGGGTGGACGAGCGTCGAGCGCCCGCTGCGCGAACTGGCAGGCGGCGCCACCGAGCAGTACACGGTGACGATCACACCGCCCGCCGACGCCGCCGCCGGCGACCACGTGGTGCGCCTGATCGCCTACGACGCCGACCGGCCGCCCGAGGAGTACAGCGACCAGGCCCAGCAGGTGCGGGTCACGCTGGCCCCGGCACCGGCGCCCGCCACGGGCATCCCGTGGTGGGTGTATGCGGTGGCAGCGGTGCTGGTTGTCGCCGTCGGGGTGGTGGCGTTCCTGCTGCTGCGCCCCGCCCCCGTCCCCCCTCCGGAGCCGACGCCGTCGCCCACCCCGTCCAACCCCTGTCCCGAGCCGTTCGTCCCCCGGCTGGCGCGTCCCGGCGACCTGACCTGCGTGATGCCGGCCAGCGCGAAGGAGGCCCAGTGGGACAACCGGTCGGACGTGCAGCGCAACCGGGTGATCCCCGGCACGACCGAGTGCCAGATCCCCTACGTGCCGCGCCTGGCCTTCCCCGACGACCTCGTCTGCGTGTGGGAGGACACCGCCAACCGCACCCACGTCGAGAACCAGCCCGGCTACACCGAGCACATGTTCAACGACTCCGAGTACCCCGACACCTTCACCGAGAGGCGATGACCGATGAGCGCCATCACCCTGGCCCTGACCAGCACGACGCTGACCGCGGGCAGCGGCCCGCTCACCGTGACCGCCGCGGTGACGAACTCCGCGACGGTCCCCGCGCGGATCGTGCTCGGCGCCTTCGCCCCGGCCTCCGGACCCGACGCGAAGGCGTGGGCGCAGATCGCCGAGCCGCTGCGGGTGATCGCCCCGGGCACCACCGAGCAGTACACGGTGACGCTCACCCCGCCCCCGGGGACGGCGGCCGGCCAGTACACGGTGCGGTTCATCGCCTACGACGCCGACCGGCCGCCGGAGGAGTACAGCGACCAGGCGCAGCACCTCGAGGTGGTCGTGCCGGCCGCACCGGCCGCGGCAGCGCCGTCGGGGCTGCCCTGGTGGGTGTGGGTGGCCGCGGCTGCGCTGGTCGTCGTGGTCGGCGTCGTGGCGTGGTTCCTGCTGCGCCCGGGCCCGACGCCCGCCGAGCCCTCCCCTTCGCCCACGCCGACCGCGTCCCCGACCCCGACGAACCCGTGCCCGGCACCCTACGTGCCGCGGCTGGCCCGGCCGGGCGACAACACCTGCGTCACCGTGCTCAGCGCGGCCGAGGCGAAGGCCGACAACGACCCGGGGCTCCAGAAGGCACGCAAGGACCCGACCGGCCCGTACGGCCCGGAGACGTGCGTGCAGGGCTACGTGTGGCGCGAGGCGTTCGAGGGGGACACCACCTGCGTGCCCGGCTCCACGCGCACCCGCAGCTACTGGGAGAACCAGGGCCATCCGGAGGGGACGCCCTAGGCCCCACTCTTCTCTCCACCCGCTGCGCTCCCTACCCGTGACAGGACCGACCGATGGCTGACCGCAAGCCCCTGGTGGTCCTCGGCGTGCTCGTGGTGGCCGCCATCCTCCTGTACCTGCTCGGCGTCCTCGGGCCCGGCGGTGGCTCCGGCGGGTCGTGGCCGGACTGGGCCTCGCCGGACCGGGCCGCCGGTGACCCGCTCACCGCCGCGGACCTCGACGGCGGCCCGGGCTGCGACGTGGAGGGCACGACGATCGCCTTCACCGGCACCTGCGCCGTGGCCGTGCGCGAGGTCACCGGCGGCTTCGGCTGGGAGCGCGCGACTCGCCGCGCCATCCTCACCACCGGGTCGCAACCGGTCGGCCTCACGGTCACCCTCGCCGGACGGACCCTGAGCCACGAGCTCGACCCCGGCGAGGACGTCCGCCTCACCTACACCCGCGAGGGCGGCACCTTCGTCCTGCAGTGCGGCTCGGCCACGGGCTGCGCCGTCGTCCTGCGCAAGGACGCCTGATGCCCGTCCTGGGCGAGGTGCGCCGCCCGCTCTTCTTCCTGGCAGCGTTCGCCCTGCTCCTTGCGGTGCTGGTCGAGACCGGCTCCTCGCTGGCACTGGGTGGCGGCAGCGCGGGACCGGTCGCATCGCTGGCCGGCGGCATCCCCGGCGTCGAGCCCGACATGGTGGACGGGGTGGACGCGGACAGCCCGCCCGGCAACGGCATCGGGTACCTGGCGCTGATCGACGGCTACCTGCTGTTCTCCGTGGTCATGCTCGCGCTCAGCTTCCTGCTCAGCCAGCGCGCCTACGGGCGGGTCCAGGGCATCGTCACGCTGGTCGTCTCCTTCTGCTGGATCATCCTCAGCTTCGTCATGGCCCTGGGCGCGTTCGTCCTGCTGATGGTGATGTTCGGCCTGTTCGTCTCCGTGCCGTTCGGCACCATCGCCTACCTGGCGATCTGGGGGTTCTTCCCCGTCGGGGAGTCCGCGGCCGTCCTCGGCCTGCTGCTGCTGCTGAAGATCGTGTTCCTCGTGCTGCTGGTGGCCGCGCAGCAGAAGTTCCTCAAGGCCGTCGCGCTGATGATCCACGTCGCCATGTCCTTCGTGCTCCAGCTCGTCCTCGGCATCGTCCACGGCTGGCTGCCCGGCGTCGTGGTGAGCCTGGGCGACCAGCTGCTGGCGCTGGTGTTCGCCATCGTCAGCCTGCTCGGGGCGGTCTGGGCGTTCGTGTGGTCGATCCCGGCCGTGGTCAACGCGATCCGGGTGTCGTTCTCCCGGGAGCAGTGAGCCTCAGCGGTTCCCCGAGGTGTAGAACCGGAACCCGCGCGGGATCCCCGCGTGCCGGGTGACGTCGGCGAACCGCACCGGCACCGTGCTGCCGCCCGAACGCACCTGGAAGTGGATGTGGCCGGTGAGGCTGTTGCCCACGCTGCCCACGGACGCCAGCCGGTCGCCCTGGGCGACCGTCGCGCCGACCGCCACCTGTGCGCTGCCCTTCTGCACGTGCAGGTAGGACGCGACCGATCCGTCGGCGTGCTCCACCTCCACCTCGTTGTTGGGCCCGCCGATGCCGTCGTTGGCGTCGATGACCGAGACCACCCGTCCCCCCAGAGCGGCGAGGACCGGCGTGCCGCAGGGCCGGCGGAAGTCCCAGGCGAACGCCTGGGTGAAGTGGGCGGTGTTGTGGTTCAGCGCACTGTCGTTGCCCTGGATGACCCAGGTCCGCTCGCCCCCGGGGAACGGCAGCAGGACGGTGGGGGCCGCGGCGTACGCGGCCTCGTCCACGCTGCCGCGCAGCAGGAGGTAGGGGATCAGCCAGGCAAGGCCCCACAGCGGAGGGACCGCGACGGCGAGCACCTTCGCCAGCAGGGACGCGTCCTCCCAGTCGAGGGCCACCACGACAACGCCGACGACCAGGGTCGTCAGCCCGAGCGCGTGCAGGGCGCGGGGGACGACGACCGGGCCGCACTTCACGAAGGCGAGGAAGGCAAGGCCGAGGCCGGTCACCGGCGCCGCCACCATGACGTAGGCCACCATGCTCCGGATCGCGTCGTCCGCGTCGTCGCCGGAGAGCAGCTGGAGCAGGTTGACCACCGCCCACACCGCGACCACCACCCACCCGCCGAGGGTGAGGAAGCCGGCCAGCATCATCGGCCACGCCCCCCGCAGGCCGATGCCGGCCACCACGAGGAAGCCGACGGCGAGGCCGAGCAGGATCAGGTTCGCGGCGATCATCACACCACCTCGTCCGGCCGGGGGCGCCCGCCCGGGCGCCTGCCCACGGCCAGTCAAGCGACGCGCGCCGACGACCGGCAAGGCGAAGAATTGCGCGAGCCGGACCGGCGGGGGCCCGGCGCGGACGCGGGCCGCCGGCGTCGCACCCGCCCTAGGACGCGGCCCGGTACTGTGCCGCGATCACCTCCGGGGCGAGGACGGACTCGTAGTAGGCGAACTCGTCCAGTGCTCCCGCGACCCAGCCGCTGGTCGGCTGGAGCGGCCACGCGTCCAGGTTGCCGCCCCCGAGTCGCCAGTAGCCCGAGCCCGCCTGGGCCTTCGTCGCCGTGCCGGTGGCGACCAGCTCCCCGTCCACGTAGAGCCGGGTGCCGGTGGTGCCCTGGGTCACCGTCGCGCGGTGCCAGGCGCCGTCGTTGTAGGACGCGGGGCTGACCACCTTCTGCATCACGGTGCTGTAGGTGCCGAAGACCAGGCGTCCGTCGTCGGTGAGGTACAGGGAGCGGTCCGAGCGGGCCCCCTTGCCGGTCGTGGTGCTCTCGAAGCCGAGGAGCTTGCCACCCCGCGTGGTGGCGGTCCGGAACCAGACCTGGACGGTGAAGCTCTTCGCCGGCGTCGTCCTGGTGGACGCGTACACCCCTGAGGACGCGTCTCCGGTGGTCTCGATCGCGCGGCTGCCCGGGATCGCGCCCTCCACGTACCGGGTGACGCCCCGCAGCGTGCCCGCGCGCTTCCTGCCGCTGCTGTCGACGGCGGTCGAGCCGGTGTCGTCGAGCCGCCAGTAGGTTGTCGGCTTCGCCTTCTTCACGGCTGCGGCGTAGGCGGTGTTCGGCACGGCCGCCACGGAGGGAGCCGGCGGCACCTGGTAGTTCAGCGGCAGAGCGACCAGCTTGTCGAGCGGGAAGGCCACCTCACCGCGCCCCCGGTCGCCGTGCATCTCCAGGAAGGGCCACCGGCCCCGGAACACCTCGTCGTAGCGGTTGGCGGCGAGCGCGATCGGGTTCTCGGCGGAGAAGACGACGGAGCCGGCCGTGTCGACGACGATGATCCCGTACTCCTGGGCGGCCCGGGCGATGGTGCGGGCGGCCGGGGAGAGCTTCATCCTCGACAGGTCGAGGGAGGCGGGCAGCCGCAGCATCTGGCCGATCGCCAGCTGGGTGCCGGAGGCCCACCCGTCCGTGCGGTTGGCGGGCCAGGAGACCGTCCCCTTCTTCGTGCGCGGGAGGGCGAGGCTGATCACGTGGTCGATGTGGCCGTCCAGCAGTTCCTGCTGCCGGATCGTGGTGCCCCACAGTGACAGCCCGCTGGCGGAGGCGCCGTAGCCGTGCGGGAAGGTGCCGCGCGCCGAGGCGGCGTCGGTGATCCGTCCGCCCCAGCAGGCCTGCCAGGCCCCGTCGACCTTGCGCGCCTTCCACAGCTCGACGACGTCCCGGGTGTCGGCGTTGTAGATCGACACCGAGCCGTCGGAGGACGGGTCGGGCTGGAGGTCGTCGGGGATGTGGACGCCGCGGAGCATGCGGTTCAGCTCCGCGTCCCAGCCGGGCCACTTGCCCTGGCAGTTCCAGCCGGTGATGTCGTAGGCGGGGTCGCTGTCGTATGCCACGTAGAGCGCCGGGGTGAAGCGGTTCGTGTTGACGCCGACGTTGGCCATCGACGTCGTGCCGTAGAACTCGTGGGCCTGCTTGTTGAGGCTCGCGACGAGCTTGGCCGAGTTCGACGCTGCCGGGGTCGTGGCCGGCAGCTTCTGGTACAGCGGCGAGGCCGGGGAGAAGATCCTCGGGGTGCTGGGACGGGAGTCCGTCCCGGACAGGCTGGTGGCCGACGCGTTCACGCCGACGGCGGGCACGAGAAGGAGGGGCAGGATGCCGGCAGCGAGAAGCCGGCACCGGAGCATGCGGGGGGTCATGAGTTCCGTTCCAGTGTGTTCGCGACCCCCCTCGCCGTGGCTCCACGGCAGATCGCTCGGCAGTAATGCTACTCACAGACGTGGCGATGGCAAGGTGATTCGCCGGATATGCGCAGCAGGAATCCTAGAACAGCGTTCGGGCGAGCATCGCCAGGCCCAGCCCAGCGACGATCAGGTTGCCCACCACGGCCGTGGCCGTGCGCGCGCGGGGGGTGGCGCGGTGGCCGACCGCTCCGGCAACTGCGACGAGGCTCAGTTGCCAGGCCAGCGACGCCGCGCCGACGCCGGCTACGAAGGCGATCGCCGCCGGCACGCCGTGCAGCACGTCGCCGAGCCCGACGGTGATGGCGGCGAAGTAGACCAGCGTCGCGGGGTTGATCGCGGTGAGACCAAGGAAGAGCGCGAACCGGTGCCGGCCGCGTCCGGCGACGGCGGTGGCCTCCTGCCCGTCGACCGGGCGCACCAGCGCCCGCCGGAGCCCCACTGCGGCGATGGCCACCAGGGCCACCCCGCCGGCGACGGCGGGCCACGCGCCCCAGGCGACGATGACCGGCGCCGCCACCGCGCCGAGGACGACCGCGGCCGTGCAGTACAGGGTGTCAACGACGCCCACGGCCAGGGCCCCGGGGGCCGCTCCGCGGAACCCGCGGGCGATGCCCTCACCGATCAGCAGCACGCTGATCGCCCCCAGCGGCATGGCGATGCCGATGCCGGCGAGCAGCCCGCTGGCCAGGGCAGGGAGGACGTCCACGGCAGGCACCCTGCCATGCGCCGGGCGGCCGTGCTGCCAATCTCGCTTCCGAACGGATAGATTGACGGTGTGGACGCCCTCGACGAGCAGATCGTGAACATCCTGTCCCGCGACGGCCGCGCATCCTTCAGTGAGGTGGGACGTCAGGTCGGGCTGAGCACCAACGCCGCGGCCGCCCGCGTCCGCAAGCTGGAGTCGGCGGGGGTGATCCTGGGCTACCGCGCGGTGCTCGCCGCGGAGGCGCCGTCCGGGGACACCGGGATCGAGACGTTCATCGACGTCCGCCTGCGCCCCGAGCAGGATTCCGAGGCGTTCCTGGGCTGGGTGAGCAGTGAGCCGGCGGTGCGGGACGCCGTCCACGTGACCGGACCGTACGACTACCTGCTGCGCGTGGTGGTGCGGGACACGACAGAACTCGACCGGTTCCTGCGCCGCCTGAAGGCCGGCGGCGGCGTGAGCCAGAGCCAGACCCGGCTGGCGCTGCGCTCCCCGCGCTGAACACCTGCCTGGTCGGCGCGCAGGCCCGCCGGTCGCGCGGGCGCCGCGGCTCAGCCGCGGACGGCGGCGCCCTTGGCCAGCGCCGAGCGGCGCAGCTCCTCCTGGAAGGCGACCATCTTCTCTGCGAGCACCGGGTCGGAGGCGGCAAGGATCCGCACGGCCAGCAGGCCGGCGTTGCGGGCGTTGCCGATCGCCACCGTCGCCACCGGCACGCCCGCGGGCATCTGCACGATCGACAGCAGCGAGTCCATCCCGTCGAGGTACTTCAGGGGTACCGGGACGCCGACCACCGGGAGCGGGGTGAGGGCGGCCAGCATGCCGGGCAGGTGGGCGGCACCGCCGGCGCCGGCGATGATCACCTTCAGCCCCCGGGTGTGGGCGGCACGACCGTAGGCCACCATGTCCTCGGGCATGCGGTGGGCGGAGACCACGTCCGCCTCGTAGGGCACGCCGAACTCGGCGCAGGCGTCGGCGGCCGCGGACATCACCGGCCAGTCCGAGTCCGACCCCATCACGATGCCGACCAGCGGCTGCTCACTCATCGGTGTCTCCCCTCAGGCGCCGGGCCGCGCGCCACGCCCGTCCCATCGTCGCATCGAGGCCGTCGCCGACGGCGGTGACGTGGCCGACCTTGCGTCCGGGCACCACGTCCTTGCCGTAGAGCTGCACCTTCAGGCCCGGATCGGCGGCCATCACCTCGGAGAGGCCGGCGAGCAGGTCGGCGCGGCTTCCGCCGAGGACGTTGACCATGACCGTGACCGGGGCGAGGGGCGCCGTGGAACCCAGCGGGAGGTCGGCGACCGCGCGCAGGTGGTTCTCGAACTGGCTGGTGACCGCGCCGTCGATGCTCCAGTGCCCGGTGTTGTGCGGCCGCATCGCCAGCTCGTTGACCACCACCGTGCCGTCGGCCGCCTCCATCAGTTCGACCGCGAGCACACCGACGACGCCCAGCTCCTCCGCGATCCGAAGGCCCATCGCCTGGAGGTCGCGCACCTGGTCGGGACGCAGCCCCGGCGCGGGGGTGACGGTCGCGACGCAGATGCCGTCGCGCTGCTCGGTCTCGCTCACCGGGTAGGCGACGGCCTGTCCACCGGCGCGCCGGACCACGAGGACGCTGAGCTCGCGGGTGAAGTCGATGAACTCCTCGGCGATGATGACCGCGTCCGCGCGGAGCCCCTCGAAGGGGATGCCCGCCTGCTCGGGCCCGTCCAGCTTCCACACGCCCTTGCCGTCGTAGCCACCGCGGGAGGTCTTGGCGATCACCGGCCAGCCGAGTTCCTCGGCGACGGCGACGAGGTCGTCCGGGCCGGAGACCACGCGGTTGCGCGGGCACGGGACGCCGAGGGCGGCGAGACGGGCGCGCATCACCGCCTTGTCCTGGGCGTGGACGAGGGCCTCCGGGCCGGGCCGGACGGCGATGCCGGCGTCGACGAGGTCGTGCAGGATCGCGGTCGGTACGTGCTCGTGGTCGAAGGTCACCACGTCGCAGCCGGCCGCGAACCCCGCGACGGTGGCGGGGTCGGTGTAGTCGCCGACCGCCACGTCGTGCACGACCTGGGCCGCGGAGACGTCCGGGCCCTCGGCCAGCAGCCGCAGCCGCAGCCCGAGCCCGATGGACGCGGCGTGCATCATGCGGGCCAGCTGGCCGCCGCCGATGACGCCGATGGTCGCTGCGGGAGTCCTCACCCGCGTGAGGATAACCGCCCGCCGCGCCGGCCCGGGGTTCTGCCAAGATGGGGACATGACTGCGCACATCGTCGCGATGGGTGGCGGCGGCTTCTCGATGTCACCCTTCGGAGCCCCCACCAACCTCGACCGCTACCTGGTCGAGCTCACCGGGAAGCCGTCCCCGCTGGTGTGCTTCGCGCCCACCGCGTCGGCCGACGACCCGCAGTACATCAACAAGTTCCTGCTCGCCTACGGCACCCTCGGCGTGCGCACGATGGTGCTGACGCTGTGGGAGGGCGGGTCGGCCGGGTCGGTGGCCCGCCTGGCCGACGCGGACCTGCTGCTGGTCGGCGGCGGGCACACGGTGAACCTGATGGCGCTGTGGCAGGCGCACGGGGTGGACGCGGCGATCCGGTCGCGGTACGCCGCCGGCGACGTGGTGCTGGCCGGCGTCTCCGCCGGTGGGTCGGCCTGGTACACCGGCTGCATCACCGACTCCTTCGGCGACTTCCGTCCCTGGCGGGGCGGGCTGGGCCTGGTGCCCGGCAGCTTCTGCCCGCACTTCGACGGCGAGGCCGAGCGTGCGCCGTCCTACACCGACGCGGTCGCCACCGGTGACCTGCCCGGCGGGTACGGCGCCGACGACGGCGCCGGCGTCCACTACGTCGACGGGGTGCCGACGAACTTCGTCGCCGAGGCGACCGGCCAGCGCGTCTACCGCGTGATGCCGTCCGACCTGCCGACCGCGAGCGGCGTCCTGGTGGAACCGCAGCAGATGACGGTGCTCTGAGCGCCGTCCCCTGACCCGGCCCGAGGGCGCCGCCGTTAGTCGAGGGGCTCCCCGGCGAGGGCCTTCGCGGCGAGGCGCTCCTCCTCGCTCGCCTCCCAGACCTCGGCGGCGGCGCGCAGGGCGAGCACGATGATGAAGCAGCCCAGGATCAGGTCGGGCCAGCCAGAGCCGGTCCAGGCGGTCACGATGCCCATCGCAATGATGGCCAGATTCACCAGCACGTCGTTGCGGGCCGAAAGGAACGCCGCCCTGCTCAGCGACCCGCCGTGGTGGCGCACCCGGTTCAGCAGCCACGCGCTGAACCCGTTCACCACGATCGCGCCGATCGAGGCGAGCACCAACGGTGCCACCTGTGGCGGGACCGGGGCTGAGAACCGCTCGATCGCCTCCCAGCCCGCGAGCACCGCTGGACCGAGGAGAACGGCCGCCATGAGCTTGCCCACCACCGCCCGCCGGACCAGCGGCCAGCCCAGGGCGATGAAGATCAACAGGTTGACCGCGGCGTCCTCGAGGAAGTCGACACTGTCGGCGAGCAGCGCCACCGACCCGGCACCGAGCGCGACGACGAACTCGACGAAGAAGTAGCCGAGGTTCAGCCCGGCCACGACGAGGACGACCCGTCGCAGGCGTGCGGCACCGCTCCCGTCTCCCGGTGAGGGCACACCCGACAGCGACTCGGCCACGGCCGCCACCCTAGTCCCGGCCCGCCCGCGATCGGCCACCTCCGTGACGGCGCGGACGAACGAGGGCCGTCCGGTTCAGCGGAAGATCAGGTGGCGCTGCACCACGAAGTTCACCGTGGTGGCCACGCCCTGGGCGATCACGAAGCCGACCACCTGCGCGACGGTCTGGCTCGCCGAAGCGGCGAGGATCCACGGGTAGAGCACGGCGAAGAGGCCCACCTGAAGCACGAACGTGAGCCCGTACAGCAGCATGACAGCGGCGAACCTGCGCTTCGAGCCGTCGGAGCGGAACGTCCAGCGCCGGTTGATCAGGTAGGCGGTGGTGGTGCCCGCGACGAACGACAGGGCCTTGGCCGGGGTGTGCTCGAGTCCGGCGAGGTTCATCAGCACGACCAGCAGTCCCAGGTCGACGACGGCCGACAGCCCACCGGTCAGGACGAACCGCACCAGCTGGGTGCGCAGCGCGAGCCGCTCCGGCACGCCGCCGGCGTCCTGCGCGCTCAAGCGGTGGCCTCGGGGCCGGACGCCTTGCCGTCCTTGCCGAACAGCAGTTCGGTCATCATCACGTGCACGCGCTCCACGTCCGGGATGTCCTCCAGCGTCACCGGCTGGTCGGCGGCGGTGGTGAGGATGAGCGTCCCGCAGCCGAGCAGGCGGTCGAGGACGCCCCGCTCGTAGGCCACGTTGACGATCCGGGTGAGCGGCAGGTCGTGCCCGGTCTGGGTGATGATGCCGCGGCGGGTGATGATCCGGCGGTCGGTGAACGTGTAGGTGGACGAGATCCAGCGCAGGAAGGGCGCGACCACCCACGTGCCGAGCGCGATCAGCATGAGCACGGTGACGATCCAGTTCGTGACCGGCTGCCAGGAGGCCGGCGGCAGCGCGTAGCCGAACCCACTGGCCACCGCGATGAGGAGCAGCGAGACGACCGGCATGATGAGCGCCTTGCCGTGGGTGCGCAGGTGCAGCACCTCGACCTCGCCGGCACCCAGAAGTTGCGGATCCAGACCCATGGCATCCATGGTCCCACACCACCGGTGGCGTCGAGTGGACGTCCCCGCCCCGTCCCCCGCGTTCGCTGCCGATCGCAACTCCCGCTACCGGAATTCCGGTGGCAAGCGTTGCACTCGGCAGCGGGAACCACGGGAACCGGCGGACGCGCCCCGATCCGGTGAGGGAGAACGGGGCGGAACCGCCGCGCCGGACGAGCGGGCGAACCCGAGCGCCGGCGGAACGGCGACGGGCGGTGCAGGAGGCGCGCAAGGCGTCCGGCTTCGGCGCGGCGTGCGGCCGGCCACCCACGGGACCCCGTCCTCGCGTTCGCTACCGATCGCAACCCGCGCTACCGGAATTCCGGTAGCAGGAGTTGCACTCGGGGGCAGGAACCACGGGAACGGACGGCGGCGTCCGTCGGGCCACAGGAACGGACGGCAGCGTCCGTCAGGCCGAAGGAACGGACGGCGGCGTCGGCCAGCCCGGAGGAACGGACGGACGACCCGCCGGCGGGGGCGAGGGCCGCCAGCGGTACCCCCAACCCGCGTTCGCTGCCGATCGCAACTCTCGCTACCGGAATTCCGGTAGCGAGAGTTGCGATCGGGGGCGGGAACGGAAGGGCGGGGGCGGAGGGAGGGGGCGGGGGGGGGAGGGAGGGTGCGGGAGGCGGGGGTCAGCGCAGGTGGACGACGTCGCCGGCGGCGAAGGCTCGCTCTCCACCGGCGACGGAGACCAGCAGGCAGCCGTCGGCGTCCACGCCGGTGGCGAGGCCCTCGACCACGTCGTCCGGCGAGAGCTGCACCCGCACCCTGCGACCGACGGACGTGCAGCGCGCGGCGTACTCGCCGCGCAGGTCCTCCGCGGCGAGCCACCGGGTGTACCACCCGCCGAGCGCGACCAGGACGGCCTCGGCCAGCGCCGCGTCGTCCGCCGTGCCACCGGCCAGGACGACCGACGTCGCGGTCGGCACCGGCAGCTGGTCGGCGGAGAGGGTGGTGTTGACGCCCATCCCGATCACCGCGGCCGGCCCGTGGACGGAGTCCACGCGCTCGGCGAGGATCCCGCACAGCTTGCGCCCGTCGGCCAGCACGTCGTTGGGCCACTTCAGTTCCGCGGCCACGCCGGTGGACGCGCGGAGCCCGTCCGCCACGGCCAGCCCGGCGACCAGCGGCAGCCACAGCCAGCGGCGGGCCGCCACGGCCGGCGGCGGGCGCAGCAGCACCGAGATCGCCAGCGAGGTTCCCGGGGGTGCCTCCCACACCCGGGTGAACCGTCCGCGCCCTGCGCTCTGGTGGCTCGAGACCAGCACCGTCCCCGACTCGGCGCCCGCCCGGGCCGCCGCGGCCAGGTCGGCGTTCGTCGATCCGGTGGTGGCGAGCGCGGTCACCTGCGTCCACACCCCGCCCGGGCGGACGAGCGCCGCGGCCAGGCGCGCGGCATCGACCTGCGGGGCGCCGGGGGTCGAAATCACGCCCAGACCCTATGCCCACGGCGGAGGCTGGTCGGTATGGTTCCGCTCATGGCGCAGGACATCCACACCACGCGGGGCAAGATCGCCGACCTGGGCGAGCGCATGAAGCAGGCGCAGAACCCGTCGTCGCCCGCCGCGGTGGAGAAGGTGCACGCGCAGGGCAAGATGACCGCCCGCGAGCGGATCCTCGCCCTGCTCGACGAGGGCAGCTTCACCGAGTTCGACGAGTTCTCCCGGCACCGCTCCACCGTGTTCGGCATGGAGGAGAAGCGGCCCTACACCGACGGGGTGATCACCGGCGTCGGTTCGATCCACGGCCGTCCGGTGTGCGTGTTCAGCCAGGACGTGACGATCTTCGGCGGCGCCCTCGGCGAGGTGTACGGGGAGAAGATCGTCAAGATCCTCGACTTCGCGATCACGACCGGCTGCCCGATCATCGGCATCAACGAGGGCGGCGGCGCGCGCATCCAGGAGGGCGTCGCCTCGCTCGACCTGTACGCCAGGATCTTCCGGCGCAACACCCTCGCCTCCGGCGTCATCCCGCAGATCTCGCTGATCATGGGCGCGGCGGCCGGCGGCCACGTCTACTCCCCCGCGCTGACCGACTTCGTGATCATGGTCGACCAGACCTCGCAGATGTTCATCACCGGGCCGAACGTCATCAAGACCGTCACCGGCGAGGACGTGACGATGGAGGAGCTGGGCGGGGGCCGGACGCACTCCACCCGGTCGGGCAACTCCCACTACCTGGCCGCGGACGAGGCCGACGCCATCGAGTACGTCCGCGAGCTGCTGACCTACCTGCCGCAGAACAACCTCGAGGACCCGCCGGTCTACGACGAGGCCGAGGCGGACCTCACGATCACCGAGCACGACCTCGTGCTCGACACGCTGGTGCCCGACTCGCCGAACCAGCCCTACGACATGCACGAGGTCATCAAGCGCGTGCTCGACGACGACGAGTTCCTCGAGGTGCACCAGCTGTACGCGCCCAACATCATCTGCGGCTTCGGCCGGGTGGAGGGACGCGCGATCGGCGTCATCGCCAACCAGCCGATGGTGTACGCGGGCTGCCTCGACATCAAGGCCTCCGAGAAGGCCGCGCGGTTCGTCCGCACCTGCGACGCGTTCAACATCCCGATCCTGACCTTCGAGGACGTCCCCGGCTTCCTCCCCGGCACCGACCAGGAGTGGGACGGGATCATCCGCCGCGGCGCCAAGCTGATCTACGCCTACGCCGAGGCGACCGTCCCGCTGGTCACGGTGATCACGCGCAAGGCCTACGGCGGCGCCTACTGCGTGATGGGGTCCAAGCCGCTCGGCGCGGACGTGAACCTCGCCTGGCCCACCGCGCAGATCGCGGTGATGGGCGCAGAGGGCGCGGTGAACATCCTCTACAAGCGCGAGCTGGCCGAGGCCGAGGATCCCACCGTCCGGCGCACGGAGCTGATCGACGAGTACAACGACGAGCTGGCCAACCCCTACGTCGCCGCCGAGCGGGGCTACGTCGACAAGGTGATCTACCCGCACGAGACGCGCGCCCAGGTGATCCGCGTGCTGCGGCTGCTGCGCACCAAGCGCCAGCAGCTGCCGCCGAAGAAGCACGGGAACATCCCGCTGTGAGCACCCAACCGGGCGGGCCGGGCGAGGCCCCGCTGGTGCAGGTGGTCGCCGGCAGCCCGACGGACGAGGAGCTCGCCGCCCTCGGCGCGCTGATCGTCGCACTGCGCCGTGGCCGTCCCGCACCGCACGCGCCGGAGACCAGCACGCTCGCCGGCGGCTGGCGCTCCTACTGGCACACGGTCCGGACGCCGCTGGTGCCCGGCCGCGAGGCCTGGCGCAGCAGTTTCCGGATGTAGCAGGCCCCACCCACCGGACGGGCGACGCGTCGCGCGGACCCGGCACCGGGCAACCGAGAGGAGATGGCATGGGAGCCGTCGACGAGATCCTGTCCAGCATCGACCCGGCCCAGCTCGCCGCAGCCCTGGGCACCGACGAGGAGACCGCCCGCGCAGCAGCGGCAGCGGCCATCCCCACCCTGATCACCGGCTTCCAGGCCAACGCCGCCACCGGCGACGGCGAGGTCGGGCTCGCGACCGCCCTCGGCCGTCACGCCGACGGCGTGTTCGCCGACACGGTGAACCTCGACGAGGTGGACACCGAGGACGGCCGCAAGATCGTCGCGCACGCCCTCGCCGGCGACCCGTCGCGGCTGCGGGCCGTCGGCGGGCTCGACGGCAGCCTGCTGAGCACCCTGCTGCCCCTGCTCGCGCCGATCGTCCTGAGCTATCTGGCGAAGAAGCTCGGCATGGGCGGCGCGCAGGCGCCGTCGGCGGGCGGCTCCGGCGACATTCTCGGCGACCTCCTGGGCGGCATGCTCGGCGGCGCGGCCGGGGGCGGGTCGGCCGGCGGGCTCGGCGACCTGCTCGGCCAGATCCTCGGCGGCGGCCAGCCGGCGTCCGTGCCGGCGGGCTACGACGGCGGCCCGGACGGCGGGTACGGCGAGCCCGGCGGCGGGGTGTTCGACGCCCCCGGCAACACGACCGGCCTGCAGATCCCCGACGACGGCGGCGACGCGACCGCCCCGTCCCGGGGTTCGGGGGACGCGCTCGGCGACCTGCTGGGGCAGATCCTTGGCCGCTGACGCGCCGCGCCTCGTCCTCGCGTCCGCCTCCCCGGCCCGCCTGGAGACGCTGACCCGCGCCGGGCTGGCCCCGGAGGTGGTGGTCTCCGACGTGGACGAGGACGCCTTCGCCGCCGACGACGTCCCCGCGCTCGTGCTCGCACTGGCCACCGCGAAGGCCGCCTCCGTGGCCGCGCGGCTGCCGGCCGGCGTCGACACCCTCGTCGTCGGCTGCGACTCCCTGCTCGAGCTGGACGGGGAACCGCTGGGCAAGCCGGCCTCCCCCGCCGAGGCCACGCAGCGGTGGCGCAGCATGCGCGGACGGGTCGGCCACCTGCACACCGGGCACCACGTGGTGCGGCTCGGGCCCTCACCGGGGTCCACGTCCGGCGTGGCGACCACCGAGGTGCGCTTCGCCGAGGTGAGCGACGCGGAGATCGCGGCCTACGTCGCGACCGGCGAGCCGGAACGGGTGGCCGGGGCGTTCACCATCGACGGCCTCGGCGGGGCCTTCGTCACCGCCGTGAGCGGCGACCCGCACAACGTGGTCGGCATCAGCCTGCCGCTGCTCCGCGGGCTGTTCGCCGGCCTCGGGGTGTCCTGGCACACGCTGTGGCGCGTCCCCTGAGCGGGCCGCGGCATCGGGACGGCGAGCGATCCCCGCAACCGTGCCACCGCCCGTCCGTGCGCCCGGACGCTAGCCTTGGAGGGCCATGACGAACACCGAGAAGCTGCCCGAGCTGGCAGAGAAGAAGGCCCTCCTGCCGGCCTGGCTGCGGGCGATGCGACCCAAGCAGTGGGTGAAGAACGTCCTCGTGCTGGCGGCCCCCCTGGCCGCCGGACGCCTCTTCGAGCCGTCGGTACTGATGCAGTCGCTGTGGGCGTTCCTGTCGTTCTCCCTTGTCAGCGCGTCGATCTACCTGATCAACGACAGCCGTGACGTCGAGGCGGACCGGCTGCACCCCAAGAAGCGGTTCCGGCCGATCGCCGCCGGAGAGCTGGCCATCCCGACCGCCTACGTGCTCGCGGCCGTGACGCTGGCTGCCTCCCTGGCGATCGGGTTCTGGACGGCACCGCTGCTCGGGGTGACGCTGGCCGCCTACTGGGTGCTCCAGGTCATCTACTCGCTGTTCCTGAAGCACCAGCCGATCATCGACCTGGCCATGGTGGCGGCCGGCTTCCTCCTGCGCGCGGTGGCCGGTGGTGTCGCGGCCGACATCCCGCTGTCGCAGTGGTTCCTGCTCGTGGCATCGTTCGGCTCGCTGTTCATGGTGGCCGGCAAGCGGTACTCCGAGCTGAAGGAGCTGGGCACGGAAGCCCGCACGCGCGCCAGCCTCGAGCGCTACACCAAGTCCTACCTGCGCGAGGTGTGGTCGGTCTCGATCGCCATCGTGATCATGTCCTACAGCCTGTGGGCCTTCGAGCAGGCCGGCAACCAACTGTGGGGCATCCCCTGGACGACGATCTCGATCGCGCCGTTCACCCTCGCGGTGCTGCGCTACGCGATGCGCGTCGACCAGGGCACGGCCGGGGAGCCGGAGGACGTGGTGCTGTCCGACACGATCCTCCAGGTGCTCGCCGTGCTCTGGGTGGTCCCCGTCGCGATCGCGGTGTTCTGGTGAGCCGCCCGGTCGCGCTGGTCACCGGCGGCTCGCGGGGCATCGGACGCGCGATCGCCCAGGCGCTCTCGCCCACCCACCACGTGCTGGTCGGGGGCAGGGACGCCGACCGCCTGCGCGAGGTCGTCGCGGGCCTGGAGTCGGCGGAGCCGTTCGCCGTCGACCTCACCGACGAGGCCGCGCTCGCCGCTGCGGTGGCCGGCATCGAGCGGCTCGACGTGCTGGTGCACTCCGCGGGGCTGGTCGCGTTCGGCCCGCTCGCCGAGACCACCACGGCGGAGTGGCGGGAGGTCATGGAGCTGAACGTGGTCGCCCCGGCGACCCTGACCCGCGTCCTCCTGCCGGCGCTGCGGGCCGCCCACGGCCTGGTGGTGTTCCTGAACTCCGGCGCGGGGCTGGCGACCTACCGCGGCTTCTCGGTCTACTCGGCCTCGAAGTTCGCCCTCACCGCCCTCGCCGACGCCCTGCGCCAGGACGAGCGGGGCCGCATCCGCGTGACCTCGATCCACCCCGGGCGTGTGGCCACCGACATGCAGGCCCAGCTGACCTCGCTCCAGGGCATGCCCTACGTGCCGGACGCGCACCTCGACCCCGCCGACGTCGCACGGGCCGTCCGCATGGCCGTCGACCTGCCGCGCGACGCCAGCCTGGACGCCCTGCGGATCAACCCCGTCTGAACCGGCCGCCGCCGCTACCGCTGGGCCAGGCCGGCCAGCGTGGGCGCGCCCCACACGGCGAGCCCGAGGACGGCAAGGTTGACCACCGTCGAGCCCGCGAGCGAGCTCGTGGGCAGGGCTGCCGGGACGAGGGCCGACGCCACCAGTGAGGTGATCGCCGACGCGACCGCCACCTCCCGCCACCACGGCAGGCCGGTCGCCAGCGCACCGGCGGCCACGAGGAAGCCGAGGGTGGGCGCCGCGTACAGCGCCCCGGCCACCGTCGCGCCCAGCCGGTCCCCGAGCAGCGGGTCGAGGGCCCAGGACCGGGTGGACACCTTCTCGAACGTCGCCAGCCCCCAGGCCGGCAGCCAGCCCAGCACGTGTCCGATTCCGTGGGCACCCAGCACCGCCGCTCCGGCCAGGCCGAGGGGGATGTTCATGTCAGTTCTCCTCTCTGCGTACGTTGTACGCTTGCGTACGTCGTACGCTACGTCTACGGTGGAACCCGTGTCAAGCGAACGAGTCCCCCTGTCCCGTCCGGCCATCGCCGCCGCAGCCATCGACCTGCTGGACGAGGTGGGCGTCGACGGGCTCACCATGCGCGCGGTCGCCGCACGCCTGGGCTCGGGCACGATGTCGCTGTACCGCCACGTCGCCGGCCGTGACGAGCTGCTCGACCTGGTCGTCACCGAGCTCACCGACCGGATCGAGTTCGGCACGCCGTCCGGCGACTGGCGCACCGACCTGGCGTCCGTGGCCCGCCACACCAGGCGGGCGCTCGTGAGCAGGCCCCAGCTCACGCTGCTGCTCACCGCACGCGCCGGGTCCACCGCCGCCACCCTGCGCGCCCTGGACCACACGCTGGGCATCCTGCGCGCGGCGGGGCTGGGGCCGCGCGAGGCCGTCCGGACGAACCACGCCCTGGGCAACCTGGTCGCGGGCGCGGCACTGTGGGAGGCCGAGGGCCGCCGCGCCCCCGTCCCCACACGGGACGCTCCCGCGCCGTCACGGGAGAACCTCGCCTGGGCCGCGGGGGAGCTCTTCGCCGGCACGCCTGAGGACCGGTTCGAGTACGGCCTCCGGCTGCTCCTGGACGGCATCGAGGCCAGCCTCGCCGGAGGGTCGCCCGCCTAGGGACGCCGGCGGAGGCCCGTCAGCGCTGCCCGGCGCCGGCGGCGTCCCTGCGCACCGGATAGCGCAGGTGCGTGACGCCGACGCCCTGCACGACCGTGGGGTCGCCGAGCACGACCGGCGCCCCGTCGAGGTTGTCGAACAGGCGGACGCCGGAGCCGAGCAGGACGGCGGCGACGTCGATGCTCAGCTCGTCCAGCAGCCCCGCCGCCAGCAACTGGCGGATCACGTCCGGCCCGTGCACGCCGACGTCCTTCCCACCCGCTGCCTCCCGCGCCTGCGACACGGCCTCGGCGACGCCCCCGGTGACGAAGTGGAACGACGAGCCGGGGCGCGGCCACCCGGCGGGCACCTCGTGGGTCACGACGAAGGCGGGCCCCCACGCGTGGTTCCCGCCCCAGCCCCCCGCCACCTCGAACGTCCGGCGCCCGGTGAGCACTGCGCCGAGGCCCGCGGTGAGGCCGCGGACGTGCTCCGCGCTCGCCGGCGAGAGCCGGAAGGTCATCGGCTCAGCCCCGCCCGTGCGCACCTCGACCTCACCGGAGGTGAAGTACCAGCCGAACACCGCGGCGAGGCCGCCGGCCGCGTCGGCCACGAACCCGTCCAGCGACATGGACATGATCGCGATCACCCTGGACACCGCTGCACCTCCTCCGGCGCACGGCACGCGCGGGAACGCGGGACGGGCCCGCCGCTCCGGCGCCGGGGACACCACCGGGCGTGCGCAGGGAACCACCTTCACACGGTCGTTCACGCCGGACAAGCAGATATCGGCCTCGACCGCGACAAGGATGGCATCGCCTGCGAGAGGCGCTGACGACGCCACCGGCAACCTGGCCGGATGGCCAGAACCTGGCCCGGGCGGATGGCCATCCGGCCATCGCCGCGTGTCCGGCAGCGGTGAGGCGCGCCTCCGGCGGGGACAATGGCGACGCCTCCCACCCCTGGGACGACGATGGTGCCGGCGTGGCGGCCGCAGGCTGGAGGGGATGGTTCCTGCGCGCTGCCACGCCCCATCGCCGGTCGCGTTCCGCATCGTCGCGGGGCATGGTCTAGCGTCGTGCCTGCACCGACCAGCCACCCACCGACGAGGTTCACGTGATCGACCCGGCACCGCTCACCCCGGCGCCGCCGCGTCCCGGGCGACGGCTCCTCCAGCCGGGCAACATCGAGATCGTCCTCGCCGCCGTCCTCGCGCTGGTGACGATCGCCCTCGACGGCCTGACGGGCCGGCCCTGGCCACCGCTGGCCCTCGACCTGGCAGCCTGCACCGCCGCGGCACTCTCCGGGCGGTGGCCACGGTCGTCCGCCGTGGTGCTCGGCGTCCTGCTCAGCACCTACCTGGTGATCCCTCCGGGCTGGGCGACCATGGGCGAGTACGCGCTGCTGATCCCGATCCTCGGCGCGGGCATGCGCGGACGCCGGCTCCTCCGGCTGGTCGAGTCGGTCGCCTACTGGCTGATCCTGGTGGGGCTGATGCTGCAGAACGCCCCGTCCTTGTCCGGCGGCCTGCTGGGCGGACTGGTGTGGGCCGTCCTGATCGGGCTGCAGTGGCTGATCGGCAACGTCTTCGTCACCGTGGCCGACGCGCACCGGCAGGCCCACCGGGCAGCGATCGTGCTGCAACGCCAGCAGGTGGCCCTCGAACTCCACGACACCGTGGCCCGCTCGCTCAGCACCCTCGCGATGACCGCAGAACGCGCCCGCGTGCGCGGTGCGGCCTCCCCGGACGACCTCGACCTCATCGCCCGGACGGCGAGCGACTCCGTCGGCCAGCTGCGCCAGGTCATCACCCTCCTGGGCAGCCCGGACGCGGGGCCGCCCGTGGAACGGAACCCGACCGGGCTCCCCGACGTCCTCGCCTCCGCCGAGGCCGCGCTCGCCCGCCACGGGTTCACCCCGCGCGTGCACGTCAGCGGCGACCCGGAGCTGCTGGGCGCGGAGGCCGGCGAGCTCCTCGGCGCCGCGAGCGCGGAGGCGCTCCACAACATCGTCACGCACGGCGATCCCGACCAGGCCTGCCTGGTCTCGGCGGAGATCACCCCCACCGGGGCCGTGCTCCAGTTCGCGAACGCGCCCCGCGGCGATGCGCCGGCCACCCACGGCACGTCGCTGGGGCTGGGAGCGCTGCGGCAGCGGATCGAGGCGGCCGGCGGACGGGTGACCGCGGGCCGCGCGGACAGCCAGTGGCTGACGAGGGTCGACCTGCCCCTTCCGCTCACCACCTCCGACGGCGAGCCCGTCCGGTGAGCGCCCCGATCAGCGTCCTCGTGGTCGACGACGACCTCTTCGTCCGCGAGACCCTGACCGACTACCTGCGCGACGCAGACGACCTCACCCTCGCCGGCACCTACCCGGACGCGGAGAGCGCCCTGCCGGCCGTCGGGGAACACCGGCCAGACGTCGTGCTGATGGTCGTCCGCCTGCCCGGGATGAGCGGGATCGAGGCGACCCGCGAGGTGACCCGCCGCTCCGCGGGCACCCGCGTCCTCGCGCTCACCTCGTTCGGCGACGCCGACGTGGTCGTGCAGATGCTCGCCGCGGGAGCGCACGGCTTCCTGTTGAAGAGCACGCGGGCCCAGACGCTCCTGCACGCCATCCGGGTGGCGCACAGCGGGCTGGCCGTCGTCCCGCAGGACACGCTGCAGGAGTGGGCCACGGGCCGGCTGGCCGCCGGCGGGCCCGTGCTCTCCGCGCGCGAGCAAGCAGTCCTCCGCGGCCTTGACCTCGGGCTGACCAACCGCCAGATCGCCGCAGAACTCTACCTGTCGACCTCCACGGTGAAGGCCCACGTCGCGGACCTCCTGCGCAAGCTGGACGCGCCGACGCGCACCCGGGTCGTGGCCAGGGCCCACGCGCTGGGGATGCTGCCGGGCGCCGACGGCTGAGCCGGACGGGGTGCTGGCGGCCCCGGCCTCAGCGCTCGAGGCCGAGCACCAGCCCGAAGCCGAGCATCGCGGTGCCCGCGGCCCCGTCGATCACGCGGGCCCCCCGCCGGCTGGTGAGGAAGCCGCGGACGGCGTGCGCGCCGAGGATCACCACCGTGAACCAGGCGAACGCCACCAGCACGTGCACGCCGGCCAGCACGGCGCCGGCCAGCACCGGGGGGATGCCCGCCGGGAGGAAGAGCGGGAGCACCGTCAGGTAGAACACCGCCATCTTGGGGTTGAGCAGGTCGGTGAGCAGTCCCTTGACGAAGGCCTCGCGGGCGGAGTCGACCGCGCCGGAGGCCAGATCGGCGTGGGTCACGTCGCCGCGCACCGCTGCGCGCAGGTAGCTCCACGCGAGGTAGGCGAGGAACGCCACACCGGCCCAGCGCAGCACCGAGTAGGCCACCTCGGACGCGACGAAGAGCGCGGCGATCCCCGCGGCGGCGGCGATCCCCCACAGCAGGGCTCCCAGCCCGATGCCGGCGGCGGCGGCGAAGGCCGTCCGACGACCGGCGCGCAGCGCCTGGCGCAGCACCAGCACCGTGTCGAGCCCGGGGGTCACCGCGACCACCGCGGCCAGCGCGGTGAAGCCGAGGAGGGACTGTGCCAGCGTCACGGCAGCATGGTAGGGCGCGGCCGTGCCCTCACCGGCTACCGGGCCGGAGCGCGGGACCCGCTCAGATCCAGTCGACCCGGCGGAACAGGATGTAGAGCCCGATCGTGCCCACCAGCATCAGTACGGTGCTCTGCAGGAGGCCGAAGTCGGCCATGTACCCCGGGTAGGGGATGTTCTGGCCGAACCAGCCGGTGACCGCCGTCGGCACGGCGATGATCGCCGCCCACGCGGCCAGCTTCTTCATCACCTCGTTGAGGCGGGCGTCCTGGAGCGAGAGGTTGGTCTCGAAGACGCCGCTCACCATGTCGCGCAGGCTCTCGGTCCACTCCGCCGCACGGATCACGTGGTCGTAGAGGTCGTTGAAGTTCCCGTCCAGCTCGCTGGAGAGGCTGCGGTCGCCCTCGCCGCGGAAGCGCATCACCGCGGTCACCACCTCCCGCATGGGCAGCACGACGCGGCGCAGCTGCACCAGCGCCTTGCGGAGCCCGAACACCCGCTGCTGGATCGCCCGCGGCTTCATCGCCGGATCGAACAGCATGTCCTCCAGCTCTTCCAGCAGGTCGTCCATCGACTCGATGGTGGCGAAGTAGCCGTCGACCAGCTCGTCCAGCATCCCGTGGACGAGGGCCGCCACGCCGTGGGTGAGCAGGCCGTCCTCGTTCCACCGCGCGACGACCGCCGCCATGTCGACGCGGTCGTCGGTGCGGACGGTGACCAGTGCGTTGCGCAGCACGAAGGCCGAGACCCGGCCCAGCTCGAACTCGACCCCGTCCCCGGGCAGCTGCTCGATGCGGGTGGAGTAACAGGTGAGGAAGATGTGGTGTGCGTGGAAGGTGGCCTTCGGGCGCTCCCGCGGTTCCACGGCGTCCTCGACGGCCAGCGGATCGAGCCGGAGCTCTTCGGCCAGCGCGGCCAGCACGGCGGGCTCGGGCTCGAGCAGGTCGAGCCAGACCAGCGCGTCCGGCTCGGCCAGCCACCGGTCGAGGTCGGCCAGGGGGAAGTCGGTCGCCACCTCCTCGCCGTGGCGCCAGGCCCTGCTGTGACAGCTGCTCACCGCCCCAGCATGGCACCGGCCCGGGGTGTACGAGGTCATCCGCGCGGCGAACCGGTGTATCGCCGCCGCGGCGCGGGGGGTAGATTCGCGCACCATGGAGATCGACCTGACCGCAGAAGTCGGGCACGGTCTCGGCGAGGCCGCCACCGCCGCCGACGACGTCCTCTGGCCCCTGATCAGCACGGCCCTCGTGCCCTGCGGCGTGCATTCCGGCGAGCCCGTCTCGATGCTGCGGGCCTGCAGCGAGGCCGTGACGAGGGAGGCCGCAATCGGGGCGGCGATCGGCTACGCCGACCGGATCGGGCGCGGCGAGCGCTTCGTCGACTACGACCCCGACGACCTGGCGGCGACGATCATCTACCAGCTGGGTGCCCTGGACGGCCTGGCCCTGGCCGAGCAGGCCCGGGTCACCTGCGTGCGTCCGGGCGGCGCGCTGTTCGAGGCCGCCCGCACCGACCGCAACCACGCCTGGGCCGTGGTGAACGCCGTGCTCGACTACGACCCGGGCCTGACGATCATCGGCCTGCCCGACTCCCGGCTGCTGCAGACCGCGGAACGCAACGGGCTGGCCGTCGCCCGGGAGTACCAGCCCCACCGCCTGCTCAACGCCAACGGCTCGCTCGGCGCCGTCGTCACCGATCCCGACGTGGTCGCCCGCCGCGCGGTGGACGCGGTCACCTCCGGCGCCTATGACTGCATCCGGCTGCCGTGGCACAGCGCGGCGGAGCGCATCTGCGCCCAGGCCGTCCATGCCGCCCTGGTCGAGGCCGGACACTGCGTCCGCTCCCCCGCCGGGCCGGCCCAGCCCGAACTCCCGGTGCACCTCGCACTCGCCGGGAGCGGGACACCTGCCTGACTGGACCCCCACCCGGTCACTAGACTCCGCAGGAGTTGCGCAGAGGCGGCAGGAGGAGTCAATGGCGATCACCAAGGTTCTGGTGGCCAATCGCGGTGAGATCGCGGTCCGCGTGTTCCGGGCCGCCAGGGACGCGGGACTGGCCAGCGTGGCCGTCTACGCCGACCCGGACGCCGACTCGCTGTTCGTGAAGCTGGCTGACGAGGCGTTCGCCCTCCACGGCCTCACCCCGGCGGAGACCTACCTCGACGTCGCCAAGATCCTGGCCGTCGCCGCACGGTCCGGCGCCGACGCCGTGCACCCCGGCTACGGCTTCCTCGCCGAGAACGCCGCCTTCGCCCAGGCCGTGATCGACGCCGGGCTGGTCTGGATCGGGCCCCCGCCGGCCGCGATCGAGGCCCTCGGCGACAAGGTGCAGGCCCGGCACATCGCCGCGCGGGTGGGCGCCCCGCTGGTACCCGGCACCGCCGACCCGGTGGCGGACGCCGACGAGGTCGTCGCCTTCGCCCGCGAACACGGCCTGCCGATCGCCATCAAGGCCGCCTACGGCGGCGGCGGCCGCGGGCTCAAGGTCGCCCGCACGCTCGAGGAGGTCCCGGAGCTCTTCGAGTCGGCCACCCGCGAAGCCGTCACGGCCTTCGGCAGGGGTGAGTGCTTCGTCGAGCGCTACCTCGACCGTCCGCGCCACGTCGAGACCCAGTGCCTGGCCGACACCCACGGCACCGTCGTGGTTGTCTCCACGCGCGACTGCTCGCTGCAGCGCCGCCACCAGAAGCTGGTCGAGGAGGCCCCGGCGCCGTTCCTGAGCGAGGAGCAGCGCACCCGGCTCTACGAGTCGAGCAAGGCCATCCTGCGGGAGGCGGGCTACGTGGGCGCCGGCACGTGCGAGTTCCTCGTCGGCCAGGACGGGACGATCAGCTTCCTCGAGGTCAACACCCGGCTCCAGGTGGAGCACCCGGTCTCGGAGGAGGTCACCGGGCTCGACCTGGTGCGCGAGATGTTCCGGATCGCGGACGGGGAGGCGCTCGGCTACGACGACCCGCCCGCGCGCGGCCACTCGATCGAGTTCCGGATCAACGCCGAGGACCCGGGCCGCTCGTTCATGCCGGCCCCGGGCACCCTGACCGCCTGGCAGCCGCCCACCGGCCCCGGCGTCCGTGTCGACTCCGGCTACCTGGCCGGCATGGCCGTGCCGGGCTCGTTCGACTCGCTGGTGGCGAAGATCATCGTGACCGGCGCCGACCGCGCCCAGGCGATCGCCCGCTCGCGCCGGGCGCTGGCCGAGACGGTGCTCGACGGCATGCCGTCGGTCATCCCCTTCCACAAGGCGGTCCTCACCGACCCGGCGTTCGTGGCCGCGGACGGCGGCTTCGGCGTGCACACCCGCTGGATCGAGACCGAGTTCTCCACCCGGCTCGAGCCCTACACCGGCAGCATGGGCGAGACGCCGGCCACCGAGAGCAGCACCTTCGTGGTCGAGGTGGACGGACGCCGGCTCGAGGTGCGCCTGCCTGCGGCGCTGGCCGCGCCCGCGGCGAAGGCCGCGGCCCCCAAGCGACCGGTCAAGCGGAGCACCGGCGGGGCGCGGGCGAAGTCGCCGTCGTCGAACGAGCTGACCGCCCCGATGCAGGGCACGATCGTGAAGGTGTCCGTCGTCGAGGGCGACGAGGTGACAGAGGGCGACCTGGTGGTCGTGCTCGAGGCGATGAAGATGGAGCAGCCGATCACCGCCCACCGCTCGGGCGTGGTGGCGAACCTCGCCGCGGCCGTGGGCGAGTCTGTCAGCTCCGGGCAGGTGCTGCTCGAGATCGTCGACGCCGGCTGAGCCTCACCGCGCCACGGCCGCCAGCCGGGCGGCCAGGCCGGCGTTGAGGACGGCGAAATCGCGCCACTCCTCGGGGGTTCGCCCGGCGGCCTCGCGCGCGGCCGCCTCCTCGACCGGCCCGGCGGACCACCGGTCGAGTCGGTCGGACGTGGCCCGCAGGACGAAGCCCGTCCCGTCGGCCCACCCGCCGACGACCAGCCCGCGGGCGCACCCGGTCACCCGTTGCGGCGCCACCAGCCAGCCGACCGCCGCCCGCTCGTCGCGGACCTGCGCCGCGGTCTCGAAGGCCAGCCTCTCCACGGCTGCGGCGCCGGCCTCCTGCAGCCGGGCACCGAGCGCTTCCACCGCCGCCGGCTCACGGGCCAGGACGGCGCGGATCGCCGCGACGAACCCGGCCCGGTCCGTCGGCGCCACCCCGCGAGCCTCGGCCAGCGACCGCCCGGCGACGTCCAGCCGGTCGCCCGACAGGGGCAGCGGCCACGCCCGCAGCACCCCGCCCCGCGCGGCGGCGAGCCGCTCGACGCCCAGGTACGGCCCGTACGCCTCCCCGTCGGGGCGCTCGCCCACGACGACGCGCAGGTCCGGCCGCGCGCTGCCGTCGTCCAGCACCAGCCAGGCGGGCAGTTCCAGACCTCCACGGACGCGGTTCCAGCGCGGCAGCGACCGCTCCAGCAGGTTGCGCTCCAGCCAGGCCGCCTCGTGCGCGGAGGCGCAGGCGAGGGCCTCGACGGCCGCCACCTGCGGGACCATCCGGCGCAGGTGCGGGCGGTCGGCGAGGTCGCCGGTGTAGGAGCGGACACGCGCGCGCAGGTCGCCGGCCCGGCCGAGGTAGGCCACGCGCCGCTGCGCGTCCAGGAAGCGGTACACCCCGGGCGCGGCCGGCAGCAGGGCCGCCGACCGGCGGAGCACCTCCGACACCGTCGCACGGGCCACGGTCGGGTCGCCGGTCAGTCGCGGGCGGCCGGGGGCGCCGTGCTGGCCCGCACCACGAGGCGGGCGGGCAGGTGCAGGTGCTGCTCGCTGGTCTCGCCGGCGAGCAGGCCGAGGAGGATGCGGACGGCCTGGGCCCCCATCTCGTGCAGCGGCTGGGCCACCGTGGTGAGCGGCGGGACGGCGTTGGCCGCCTCCGGCACGTTGTCGAAGCCGACCACCGACACGTCGCCGGGCACGCGGAGGCCCAGCTCGCCGGCCACCTCGAGGACGCGGATCGCCGACAGGTCGTTCGCGGCGAAGATCGCCGTCGGCGGCTCGGGCAGCGTGAGCAGCTCGCGTGCGGCGTCCGTGGTCTCGGCCGCCCGGTAGCCACCCACCCGCACCAGCGCCGGGTCGAACGCGATGCCCGCGGCCTCGAGGGCCTCGCGGTAGCCCTGCTCCCGCAGCCGTGCCGAGACCAGGTCGGTGCGGCCGCGCACGTGGGCGATCCGGGTGTGCCCGAGGGCGATGAGGTGCTGGGTCGCCGCGCGGGCGCCACCGACGTTGTCGGCCTCGATGGTGCTGGGCCCCGTCCGCCCGGTGTGCGGGTCGATCGCCACCACCGGGATGGTCGCGTCGGTGACGGTCGCCGTCGGCGCGACGATCACCGCGCCGTCGATGAGCGTGCCGGCCAGCCGGGACAGCGAGCGCCGCTCCCAGCCGACCTGGTTGTGCTCGAGGTTGCCGGAGTAGGCCAGCAGCTCGTAGCCGGTGCCCTCGGCCGCGGCCGAGATCCCCTTGAGCAGCTCGGTGGAGAACGGCTCGAACTCCGGCACCAGGATGCCGATGACGTTCGTGCTCCCCCTGCGCAGGCTGCTCGCCACAAGGGACGACTCGTAGCCGAGTTCCTCGACCACGCCCATGACCTTGTCGTAGGTCTCCGGCGACACCCCGTAGCGGTCGTTGATCACCTTCGACACCGTCGAGACCGAGACGCCGGCGGCCTGTGCGACGTCGACGATCGTCACCCGTGCCACGGTGGGCGGGCGCACGGTGCGCCTCTTGCGAGGAGTGACGGTCACGGCGTAACGCTAGCCCATCCGGGGGTCGATCCATCGCAACGAAAACGTTATCGAAAACGTTTGACACCCCCCGGGGGCGGTGGAAGGATCCCGAGTGGCAGGATTCCCTGTCGGACGGTCAAAGAGGACTGAGAGGTATGTCTATGCAGTGGAAAGTCAAGGGCCCGGCACTCGTCGCGCTGGGTGCAAGCCTGTCGCTCGCCCTTGCCGGGTGCGCCGGCGGGGCGACCGGGACGACATCATCCGCTCCGGCCACTTCGGCCGGGCCGGTCACGATGACGTTCTGGCACAACTCGACCACGGGTGACGGCAAGAAGTACTGGGAAGACACGGTCGCCGCCTACACCAAGGAGCACCCGAACGTCACCATCAACATCCAGGCCATCCAGAACGAGGACATGGACGGCAAGCTCCAGACCGCCCTCAACTCCGGGGACGACCCGACCATCTTCATGGCCCGTGGTGGCGGCAAGCTCGCCGACGTCGTCGCGGCCGACCAGGTGCTCGACATCACCGACAAGATCAGCCCCGAGGTCAAGACCGCCCTGGGCGACGGCATCTTCAGCGCGTTCACCGTCGACGGCAAGATCTACGGCATGCCCACGTCCGTGCTCCCCGGCGGCATCTACTACAGCAAGGACCTCTTCGCGAAGGCCGGCATCACCGCCACCCCGACCACCTTCGAGGAGCTGAACGCCGCCGTCGACAAGCTGAAGGCCGCGGGCATCGCCCCGATCGCGCTCGGCGGCAAGGACGCCTGGCCGGCTGCCCACTGGTACTACTTCATGGCGCTGCGCGACTGCTCCAAGGACGTCATGGACAAGGCCGCGGCGGAGAAGGACTTCTCCGACCCGTGCTGGCTGAAGGCGGGCGAGGACCTCAAGGCGTTCGCCGACACCGAGCCGTTCAACAAGGGCTACCTGACCACTTCCGCCCAGCAGGGCGCGGGCAGCTCCGCCGGCATGATCGCCAACCACAAGGCCGCCATGGAGCTCATGGGCGCCTGGAACCCCGGCGTCATCGCCGACCTGACCCCCGACAAGAAGGCCCTGCCCGACCTCGGCTGGTTCCCGTTCCCCGCCGTCAGCGGCGGAGCCGGTGACCCGACCGCGATGATGGGTGGCTCCGACGGGTTCGCGTGCCGCAAGAACGCTCCCGCCGAGTGCGTCGACTTCCTCAACTTCATCGCGAGCAAGGCCAACCAGGAGGGCTACGCGACCGCGTTCAAGACCCTGCCGGCCAACAAGGACGCCAAGTCGGTCGTCACCGATCCGGCGCTGCAGGACGTGCTCGCGTCCTACGACAAGGCTGCCTACGTGATGCTGTGGCTGGACACGATGTACGGCCAGAACGTCGGCAACGCCCTCAACGGCGGTGTGGTCAACATGCTCGCGGGCAAGGGGCAGCCGGCCGACATCGTCGCAGCAGTGAAGAGCGCAGCCGCCAAGGGCTGAGCGAAGACAACGAAACCCTCATGAGCGAATCAGTGACCGCACTGCCGCAACGCTCGTCGAGGTCAGGTTCGGGTCGGGGCGCCGCGAAGGCGGCGCCCCGGTCCGACCGGGCCAGGGCCGACTGGCGGAAGCGCTTCGAGATCGCGATCCTCGCCGGACCCGCGATCGCCATCTTCCTGGCCTTCGTCATCTTCCCCGTCTTCATGGCGGCCTACTACGGGTTCTTCAAGTGGAAGGGCTTCGGCGCCCCGACGAACTTCGTCGGGTTCCAGAACTACGTCACGATCTTCACCGACCAGAACTTCCTGGACGCGCTGGCGCACAACGGCTTCATCCTGGTCATGTCCCTGGTGATGCAGGGGCCGGCGGCGGTGGCCTTCGCCCTGCTGCTGAACCAGAACATCAGGGGACGCTCGCTCATCCGCGTCCTGATCTTCGTCCCCTACGTGATCTCCGAGGTCATCGTGGGCACCGGCTGGAGCCTGATGCTCCAGTACCAGGGGGCCCTCAACGACCTGCTGCACAACCTGGGCCTGGGCTTCCTCGCCTCGGACTGGATCGCCGATCCCAACGTCGCGATCTGGACGCTGATGGTGATCATCTCCTGGAAGTACATCGGCTTCGCGGTGATCCTGATGCTCGCGGGCATGCAGGGCATCCCGGACGAGCTGTACGAGGCCGCCGCGATCGACGGCGCGTCCTACTGGCAGATCCAGCGCTGGATCACGCTCCCGCTGCTCGGCCCGACGATCCGGGTGTGGGCGTTCCTGTCGATCATCGGCTCACTGCAGCTGTTCGACCTCGTCTACATCATCTGGGGCCAGTACGTGGCCTCCACGGCCGGGACCTCCACCATGGCCACCTACATGGTGCGTGAGGGACGCCTCGCCGGGAACTACGGCTACGGCAACGCCGTCGCCGTGGTGATCTTCGTCATCTCGCTGGTGATCGCACTCACCTACCAGCGCTTCGTGCTCCGGCGGGACACCGCGGGCGCCCTGACCGAGAAGTCAGACAGGAAGGCCGCCTGATGTCGCAGGTCGCACTCACCGCGCGGGCCTCCACCACGCGCCCCCGCCGCAGGAGCAGGTCCGGCGCCACCTGGGGCAGCCCGACCACCTACGTGATCGCCACCGTGCTGATCGCCGTCTGCGTCGCCCCGGTGCTCTACATCATCATCGGCGGGTTCCGCACCAACGCCCAGATCACCGTCAACCCGTCCGGCTGGCCCGACCCGTGGGTGCTGAAGAACTACGCCGACGTCCTGGCCAGCCCGCTGTTCTGGCAGCAGTTCGGCAACTCGGTGATCTCCGCCGCGGCCACCACCATCGGCACCGTCGCGCTGGCCCTGATGGCGAGCTTCGTGATCGCCCGCTACGACTTCGCCGGGCGCAACGCGCTGTACTCGCTGTTCGCCGCAGGGCTGATGTTCCCGCTCACGGTGGCCATCACCCCGCTGTACCTGCTGATCAAGAACCTCGGGCTCACCGACAACCTGCTGGGCATCATCCTCCCGCAGATCGCGTTCGCACTCCCGACCACGGTGATCATCCTGGTGCCCTTCCTCGCCGCGATCCCCAAGGAGCTGGAGGAGGCCGCAGCGATCGACGGGGCGAGCAAGATCGGGTTCTTCTTCCGGATGGTCCTCCCGCTGTCCCTCCCCGGCGTGATCACCACCGGCATCCTCGCCTTCGTCAACGCGTGGAACAGCTACATGCTGCCCCTGTTCATCCTCAACAACGCCGCCATGTACACGCTCCCGCTGGGGGTGCAGTCGTTCTCGTCCGAGCACTCGGTCGACACCGCTGCCGTGCTGGCCTTCACGTCGCTGTCGATGATCCCGGCCCTGCTGTTCTTCAGCATCTTCGAGCGCCGCATCGTCGGCGGCCTCACCGGCGCCGTCAAGGGCTGACCCGCCTGTGACGCACCGCCCCCACCGTCCCCCCACTGACCCGATGAAGGAGCTGGACCCGGTGTCCACATCCGTGCACGAACTGCCCGCCGCCCCGGAGACCTCCGCGCGCGTCCGCGACCTGGTGGGCCGCATGACGCTGGAGGAGAAGCTCGCCCAGCTCGTCGGCTACTGGCTCGACCAGGGCGGCAACGTCGTCGCCCCCATGCAGAGCGAGATGGCCGCCGGCCAGCGCGGCTCCGGAGAGCTCGCCGAAGCCACCCGGGACGGCATCGGGCACTACACCCGGGTGTACGGCACCCGTCCCGTCGAGCCGGCGGAACGCGCCGCGTGGCTGTGGGCGGAACAGCGCCGGCTCCAGCGGGAGACCCGGCTCGGCATCCCTGCGCTGGTCCACGAGGAGGTCCTCACCGGCCTCGCAGCCTGGAAGGCGACCACCTTCCCCACGCCCCTGGCGTGGGGCGCGTCCTTCGACCCCGACCTGGTCCGCGAGGTCGGTGCGGCGATCGGCACCTCGATGGCGACCCTCGGCATCCACCAGGGCCTCGCCCCGGTGATGGACGTGGTCCGCGACCCCCGCTGGGGACGCGTCGACGAGTGCATCGGCGAGGATCCCTATCTCGTCGGCACCGTCGGCACCGCCTTCGTCCAGGGCCTGCAGTCGGCCGGCGTCCACGCCACCCTCAAGCACTTCCTCGGCTACTCCGGCTCCGTCGCCGGCCGCAACCACGCGCCCGTCCACGCCGGCCCCCGCGAGATCGCCGACGTGTTCCTCCCCCCGTTCGAGATGGCCCTCCTCGACGGCGGTGCCCGCTCGGTGATGAACTCCTACACCGACATCGACGGCGTCCCTGTGGCGGCCAACGCCGACCTGCTCACCGGCCTGCTGCGCGAGCGCCTCGGGTTCACCGGCGTGGTGGTCGCCGACTACTTCGCGGTCAGCTTCCTCCAGGTGATGCACGCCGTCGCCGCCGACCGCGGCCAGGCGGCCGCACTGGCCCTCACCGCCGGCATCGACGTCGAGCTGCCCACCGGGGACGCCTACCTCGCCCCGCTCGCCGCCGAGGTCCGCGCCGGCCGCGTCGACGAGGCCTACGTCGACCGCGCCGTCCTGCGCGCCCTCGCCCAGAAGGAGGCCCTCGGCCTGCTCGATCCCGGCGCCTACGCCGACGAGCCACCGACCGCCATCGACCTCGACCCGGCCGGGCACCAGGAGCTCGCCCGCCGCCTCGCGCAGCGCTCGATCGTCCTGCTGTCCAACGACGGGGTGCTGCCGCTGGGACGCCGCGCCCCGATCGGCCGGGTGGCCGTGATCGGCCCCAACGCCGACCGCACGGACGCCCTCCAGGGCTGCTACTCCTTCGCCAACCACGTGCTGCCCGGCTTCCCCGGCTACCCCGCCGGTATCGCCATCCCCACCGTCTGGGAGGCGTTGCGGGACGCCTTCGGGCCGGAAACGCCGACGCCCGAGTTCGTCGTCGCCCACGGCTGCGACGTCGAGGACGGCGACACCAGCGGCATCCCCGCGGCGGTGGCGGCCGCCGCGGGGGCCGACGTGGCCGTGGTGGTCGTCGGCGACCAGGCCGGGCTCTTCGGCCGCGGCACGGTCGGCGAGGGCAACGACACCCAGTCCCTCGAGCTTCCCGGCGCCCAGCGCGCGCTCGTGGAAGCGGTGGCCGCCACCGGCACCCCGGTCGTCATGGTGCTGCTCACCGGCCGTCCGTACGCCGTCGGCTGGGCGCTCGACGGGCCCCGGCCGCGGCCGGCGGCCGTCCTCCAGGCCTTCTTCCCCGGCGAAGGGGGCGGCCTCGCGATCGCCGACGTGCTCACCGGCGCGGTCAACCCGTCGGGCCGGCTCCCGGTGTCGCTGCCGCGCACCGGCGACGCGCAGCCCTACACCTACCTCCAGCCGCTGCTCGGCGGGCCGTCCGAGGTGACGGCCACCGACCCGACCCCGGCCCGCCCGTTCGGGTTCGGCCTGTCCTACACGCAGGTGGCCTACAGCGACCTGCGGGTCGACGCCGAGGTGCCGGCCGACGGCGCCTTCTGCGTCGAGGTCACGGTCACCAACACCGGCGCGGTGGACGGCAGCGAGGTCGTGCAGGTGTACGGCCACGACCTGCTCGCGTCCGTGGTGCGCCCGGTCAGCCAGCTGCTCGCCTACGCGCGGGTCGAGCTGGCCGCGGGCCAGTCGCGCCGGGTGCGCTTCACCATCCCGACCACCCGGCTGGCGTTCTCCGACCGGCGCGTGGTGCGGATCGTCGAGCCCGGCGACGTCGAGGTCTGGGTGGGTTCCCACTCGGCGGCCTCGGCCAGCGGGATGCCGAGCGTCAGCCAGACCAACGGGGCGATCAACAACGTCGGGCTGTCGGTCGCGGAGCCCGTCCCCGGCACCGCCACCCCGCGGGCGGTCCTGACCGTCCTCGGCCCGGCCCACGAGGTCACCACGGCGGACGCGCGGCAGGCACGGGCCGAGGTCAGGGACGCATGAGCCGCGTCGCGAACCCGGTGCTGCCCGGCTGCTACCCCGACCCGTCCGTCTGCCGGGTGGGCGGGGACTACTACCTGGTCACCTCGACCTTCGAGTACTTCCCCGGCCTCCCCGTGTTCCACAGCACCGACCTGGCCCGCTGGGAGCACATCGGCGACGTGGTCACCCGCGCGGACCAGCTCGACTACTCGCAGATCGCCTCCTCCGGCGGCCTCTACGCGCCGACGCTGCGGTACCACGACGGCCGCTACTGGGTGGTCTGCACCCTGGTCGACCCGGCGGACGCCACCCGCGGGGGAAACTTCCTGATGACCGCCACCGACCCGGCCGGGCCGTGGTCGGACCCGGTGTGGCTGGACGCGGACGGCATCGACCCGTCGATCTTCTTCGACGACGACGGGCGCGTCTGGATGCACGGCACCCGGCTGGCCCGCGAACCCCGCTGGCACGACCAGACCGAGGTGTGGGTCCGCGAGTTCGACCCGACGGCCATGGCCCTTGTCGGGCCGGAGACCGTGGTCTGGAACGGGGCCATGCTCGGCGTGGTCTGGGCGGAGGCGCCCCACCTGTACAAGGTGGACGGCCGCTACTACCTGCTCGCCGCGGAGGGCGGCACGGAGTTCCACCACAGCGTCGCCGTGGCGCGGGCGGAGTCGGTCACCGGTCCCTACGAGTCCAACCGCTGCAACCCGGTGCTCACCCACCGCCACCTCGGGCGCGACAGCGACGTGGTGGGCGCCGGCCACGCCGACCTCGTGCAGGCCGCGGACGGCAGCTGGTGGGCCCTGCTCCTCGCGATGCGTCCCTACGGCGGCTACCACTACCCCCTCGGCCGGGAGACGTTCCTCGTCCCCGTGACGTGGGAGGACGGCTGGCCCGTGTTCGCCCCCGGCGAGGGCCGGGTGCCCGCAGAGGTCGAGGTGCCCTTCGCCGCGGCCGCCCCGGCGGGCGACGCCGGCGGTGTCGTCCGGCCCGAGGACCCGCGCTGGACGTCGCTGCGTGGTCCCGCCGCCGCGTTCGCCACGGCGCGCGGGGACGGCTGGACGCTGCGCCCGTCCGTCGAGACGCTCACCGACCCCGGGACGCCGTCCTTCCTCGGCCTGCGCCAGCAACACCGCGACCTCGACGTCTCCGCCACCCTGCGGGCGCCGCTGGCGGCCGGCGAGGAGGCGGGCCTGGCAATCCGCCAGTCCGAGCGCGACCACGTGCGCCTCACGCTGGCGGCCGACCCGTCCGGCGACGCGGTCGTGCGGGCGGTCCACCGCCGCGCGGGCGAGGAGACGCTGCTCGGCGAGGCCCGGCCCGGGGTCGCGGTGGGCTCGCCGCTCACGCTGGACGTCCGCGCGCGCGGCGCCGACTACGACCTGGGCGTGACCACCGCGGACGGGGCGCGGACCGTCGTGGCCACCGCGGACGCGCGCACGCTCGACTCCGTGGCCACCGGCGGCTTCATCGGGCTCTGGCTGGGTGTCTACGCCACCACCCCGGACCCGGCGTCCGCTACGGTCGTCGAGGTCGACCGGGTGGAGTACCGGCCGGCCTGACCGGCCCCGCACCGAGGAGGGCACCGTGCCACTGACCGACCTGACCCTGCCCGAACTCGCCGGCTACCGTCCCGACGTGGCGGAGCCCGACGACTTCGACGCGTTCTGGGCCCGGACCCTCGCCGAGGCCCGGGCCCTGCCGCAGCAGCTGTCGGTCACGCCCGTGCCCGGGCCGGTGAGCGAACTGGTCGTCGAGGACCTCTTCTTCTCCGGCTACGCCGGCGACCCCGTCCGCGCCTGGGTGATCCGTCCCCGGTCCGGTGGACCGTTGCCCGCCGTGGTCGAGTTCATCGGCTACAACGGCGGACGCGGCCTGCCCGCCGAGCACCTGCACTGGGCGGCCGCCGGCTTCGTCCACGTCGTCATGGACACCCGCGGGCAGGGCAGCGGCTGGGGCGGGGGCGGCGCGACGCCCGACCCGCACGGCACGGGCGCGGCGTTCGAGGGCTTCATGACCCGCGGCATCGAGAGCCCGGAGACCTACTACTACCGGCGCGTGTTCACCGACGCCGTACGCCTGGTCGAGGCGGTCCGCTCCCTCGGCCACGTGGACGCGGGCCGGGTGGCCGTGACCGGGGGCAGCCAGGGCGGCGGCATCACCCTCGCCGTCGCCGGGCTGCTCGGGGACGGGGTCGTGGCCGCGCTGCCGGACGTGCCGTTCCTGTGCCACTTCCGCCGGTCGGTCGTGCTCACGCCGGGGCGCCCGTTCACCGAGGTCACCCAGTACCTGTCCGTGCACCGGGACCGGGCCGACGAGGTGTTCGCCACCTTGTCGTACTTCGACGGCGCGGTGTTCGCGCGCCGGGCGAGTGCGCCGGCGCTGTTCTCCGTCGGGCTGATGGACGACATCGTGCTGCCGTCCACGGTGTTCGCTGCCTTCAACGGCTACGGCGGCCCCGACCGGGAGATCGCCGTCTATGAGTTCAACGGCCACGAGGGCGGCCAGCTGTTCCACTGGCAGCGCCAGGTGGAGTGGCTCCGGCAGCGGCTGTAGCCGGGGCGCACACCCTCCGGGTTGCCGGGACGGGCGACGTCCCGGCACCTCCGGGGGTCAGTAGCGGGACGCCGCCGCGTGGTACCCGGCCAGGATCTCCGGCCGCGGGTCCGGCTCGGGCGCGGCGACCAGGGCCACCGGCCATTCGGGACGCGACCCGGTGAGCACCCAGGCCGCCTGGCGCGCGGCGCCGTCGGCCACGTACTCGCCGGGGCTGGGCACGCAGACCGGGACCGAGAACACCTGGGCGGCGACGGCCTGCACGGCCGGGTTGGCCGCCGCGCCGCCGATCAACAGGATGCGACCGGCCTCGACACCGAGCTCGCGGACCGCGTCCAGCCCGGCGGCGAGCCCGCACAGCATCCCCTCGACCGCGGCGCGGGCGAGGTTGGACCGTGAGGTCGACCCGAGGGTCAACCCGGTGAGGCTTGCGGTCGCGTCGGGCAGGTTCGGCGTCCGCTCGCCCTCGAAGTAGGGCACCAGCACCGCTCCCCCGGCCCCGGGGGCCGCCTCGAGCGCGAGCCGGGCGAACTCCGCGTGGTCGACGCCGAGGACGCCGGCCACCGCGTCGAGGACGCGGGCGGCGTTGAGGGTGCACACCAGCGGGAGGAACCCGCCGGTCGCGTCGGCGAAGCCGGCCACGGTCCCGGTCACGTCGGTCACCGGCGCGGACGCGGCGGCGAAGACCGTCCCCGAGGTGCCCAGCGAGACGACGACGTCGCCGGGACGCGCGTCCAGGCCGAGCGCGGCCGCCGCGTTGTCACCGGCGCCGGGGCCGACGAGGAAGCCGGGCCCCGGCACCGATGCAGAGGGGCCGAGGACGCGGGGCAGGGCAGCGTCGTGGCCGAGTGCTCGGGTGAGCAGGTCGTGGTCGTACTCGCCGTCCGCGGGCGACCAGTACGCGGTGCCGGAGGCGTCCGAGCGGTCGGTGACGAGCTCGGACAGGTCCGGCCCGAGCGCCGACTCGCCGGCCGGCCCGTAGCCACGCAGGCGCCAGGTCAGCCAGTCGTGCGGCAGGCAGACCGCGGCCACGCGGGCCGCGTTCTCCGGCTCGTGGTCGCGCAGCCAGCGCAGCTTGGTCGCCGTGAACGACGCCACCGGCAGCGAGCCGGTGCGGGCGACGATCTCCTGGGCACCGACCTCCTGGATGAGCGCGCCGGCGGCCTCCGCCGACCGGGTGTCGTTCCACAGCAGCGCGGGACGGATCACCCGTCCGTCGGCGTCGAGGACGACCATGCCGTGCTGCTGACCGGCGATGCTGACCGCCGCCACCCCGTCCAGGCCGCCGGCCTGGGCGAGGGCGTCCTGCAGCGCCGTCCACCAGTGGGCGGGGTCGACCTCGGAGCCGTCCGGATGGGCCGCCCGCCCGGAGGCGAGCAGCTCACCGGTGTCCGCGTCGCGGACGACGACCTTGCAGCTCTGGGTCGAGGAGTCGACCCCGATCACCTTCGTCATGGGATCAGCGTGCTCCGAGCAGGTGCTCCGTGGCGAGCTGCTGGAGCCGGACGAAGCCGAAGCCCTTGCCGTTGTAGTAGGCGCCGGCCTGGAAGTCCTCGAAGGCGCTGGCGTCGGCGAGCAGGTCGTCGTAGCTCTCGCCCTCGGCCAGGGTCGGCTGCGCGAGCTCGTAGACCTTGGCGTCGGCGAGCGCGGCCTGCACCTCGGGGTCGGCGCGGAAGGCCTTGGCCCGCTCCTTCAGCAGCAGGTAGGTGCGCATGTTCGCCTGGACGGAGTCCCAGACGCCGTTCTCGTCCTCGGTGCGGGAGGGCTTGTAGTCGAAGTGGCGCATGCCGGTGTAGGCCTGGCCGCCCTCGGGGCCCCCGTTCTCGAGCAGGTCGACCAGGGCGAACGCGTTGTGCAGGTCGCCGTGGCCGAACACGAGGTCCTGGTCGTACTTGATGCCGCGCTGGCCGTTGAGGTCGATGTGGAACAGCTTGCCCGCGTAGAGCGCCTGCGCGATCGCCGCGGCGAAGTTCAGCCCGGCCATCTGCTCGTGGCCGACCTCGGGGTTGAGGCCCACCATCTCCGGGCGCTCCAGGGACTCGATGAACGCCAGCGCGTGGCCGACCGTCGGCAGCAGGATGTCGCCGCGGGGCTCGTTCGGCTTCGGCTCGATCGCGAACTTCAGGTCGTAGCCCTTGTCGGTGACGTACTGGCCGAGCAGGTTGACGGCCTCGCGGTACCGCTCCAGCGCAGAACGGATGTCCTTGGCCGCGTCGTACTCGGCACCCTCGCGTCCGCCCCACATCACGAAGACCTTCGCGCCCATCTCCGCGGCCAGGTCGATGTTCCGCAGCACCTTGCGCAGGGCGAAGCGGCGCACGTTGCGGTCGTTGGAGGTGAAGCCGCCGTCCTTGAACACCGGCTGGCTGAACAGGTTCGTGGTGATCATCGGCACCTTCAGGCCGGTCGCCTCGCACGCGGCCTTGAGCCGGTCGATCTGCGTCCGGCGCTCGGCCTCGGTGGATCCGAACGCGAACAGGTCGTCATCGTGGAACGTGAGGCCGTAGGCGCCGTACGAGGCGAGCTTCTCCACCACGTACACCACGTCCATCGCGGCGCGGGTGGGGCCACCGAACGGGTCGGTGCCGTTGTAGCCGACCGTCCACAGGCCGAAGGTGAACTGGTCCGAAGGGGTAGGCGTGAGAGTCACGAGGCTTCCCATCTCTCTCTTCATCGAGCGAATGTTGTCCTAGACAACTTATCTGAGTCCCCGGCGCCCCGTCCAGCCCTTGTGAGTCGCAGTGCGGCGGACCCGTCGCCCCCATTGATGCCGGGCCGCGCAGGCGCCACGCCAGCGCCGTCCGCCTCGGGCCGTCGCCCCCACGCCCGCCGTCCGACTCGGGCCGGCGCCCGCGCCCCACGACTCGAGGGCCAGCCCCCAACGTCGAGGGCCAGCCCCGACCATCGAGAGCCAGCCTTATCGCCGAGGGCTCGCCCCTGGGTGCTGGCCCTGGGCCGTAAGGCTGGCCCTCGGCGTTGGTGCATGGGGGACGCAGGGCGCTGGCCCTCGGTCGTAAGGCTGGCCCTCGGCGTTGAGCGTGGGGGACGCGGGGGCCCCGGCCGTCGGGACGGCGTCCGCGCCGAAACGCGCTTCCCGTCGCGACCCGCAACGAATCGCCGCGCACCGTTATGTGATCGTTATCATCGACCCTTGCTGGCCCTCCCCGCGCGCGTTAAGTTGCCGCTATCGACAAAAGGTTGCGGACGCAACCCGGCTCTGGAGCGACGCAGCGGAGCGCCGCGACCAGGGCACTCGGCGACAGCGATTCAGAGAGGAACACAGATGTCGCACAAGACCCGGTTCGTCGCGCTCCTCGCGGCGGGGGCACTGATGCTCCCGCTCGCGGCGTGTGCGAGCACCACCCCTGGCGGCGCCGCCAACTGCAACGTGGGCATCACGATGCCCACCCGCAGCCTGGAGCGCTGGATCAACGACGGCGAGCAGCTCCAGAAGAAGCTGAAGGACGCCGGCTGCACCGTCGACCTCCAGTACGCCGACAACAAGGTTGACCAGCAGATCAGCCAGATCCAGAACCAGATCGCCGGCGGGGCGAAGATCCTCGTGATCGCGTCCATCGACGGCACCGCCCTCGGCCCGGTCCTCGAAGAGGCCGCCAAGCAGTCGGTGAAGGTCATCGCCTACGACCGCCTGATCAACGGCAGCCCCAACGTCGACTACTACGCCACCTTCGACAACTACAAGGTCGGCCAGCTCCAGGGCAACTTCCTCAAGGACCAGCTGAAGCTCGACTCCGCGGCAGCCCCGATCAACTTCGAGCCGTTCGCCGGCAGCCCCGACGACAACAACGCCAAGTTCTTCTTCGCCGGCGCCTGGGACGTGCTGCTCCCCTACGTCCAGAAGGGCACCCTGGTCGTCCCCAGCGGCAAGGCCCCGAAGTCCAACGACGAGTGGACCTCGATCGGCATCCAGTCCTGGCAGTCCGACAAGGCCCAGGCCGAGATGGACAACCGCCTGTCCTCGTTCTACACCGGTGGCAAGAAGGTCCAGGCCGTCCTCTCCCCGAACGACTCCCTCGCGATCGGCATCGTCGCGTCGCTGAAGAGCGCCGGCTACGCCCCCGGTGCGGACTACCCGATGATCACCGGCCAGGACGGCGACAAGGCCAACGTGAAGGCGATCCTCGCCGGCGAGCAGGCCATGACCGTGTGGAAGGACACCCGCAAGCTGGGTGACCGCGTGTTCACGATGATCCAGCAGATCACCAAGGGCGAGAAGGTCGAGGTCAACGACGAGAAGACCTACAACAACGGCGTGAAGGTCGTCCCGTCCTACCTGATCGAGCCCGAGGTCGTCACCAAGGACCTCGTGCAGAGCAAGCTGATCGACTCCGGGTTCCTCAAGGCCTCCGACGTCGGTCTCGGCTGAGTCCTCTCCTGTGGGGCGGCAGGGTGCCTGCCGCCCCACAGGGGCGTCCGTCCGGCACTGCGACAGGTGAGAGGCATGGCTGACCAAGCGACCATCCTGCGGATGCAGGGAATCACGAAGGACTTCAGTGGCGTCCGCGCCCTCGACGACGTGAGCCTCGAGGTGGCGCGCGGCGAGGTGCACGCCATCTGCGGCGAGAACGGCGCGGGGAAGTCGACGCTGATGAAGGTGCTCAGCGGCGTCTACCCGCACGGCACCTACACCGGCACGATCGAGCTCAACGGCGCCGAGGCCACCTTCAGCGACATCAACGCCAGCGAGGCGGCCGGCATCGTCATCATCCACCAGGAGCTCGCCCTCAATCCGCTCGCCTCGATCGCGGAGAACATCTTCCTCGGCAACGAGCGCGCCGCGCGCGGCGTGATCAACTGGGACCGCACCACCATCGAGGCCGCGGCGCTGCTGGCCAAGGTGGGGCTGAACGAGAACCCGTCCACGAAGGTCTACGAGATCGGCGTGGGCAAGCAGCAACTGGTCGAGATCGCCAAGGCCATGGCCAAGGACGTCTCCCTGCTGATCCTGGACGAGCCCACCGCGGCCCTCAACGACGAGGACTCCGACCACCTGCTCGACCTGATCGCCGGCATGCGCGACCACGGCATCACCTGCATCCTGATCTCCCACAAGCTCCGCGAGGTGCGGCGGATCGCCGACCGGGTCACCGTGATCCGCGACGGGCACACCATCGAGACCATCGACATGTCCTCCCCGGACGCCACGGAGGCCCGGATCATCAAGGCCATGGTCGGACGCGAGCTGAACAACCTGTTCCCGCCGCACCAGCCCACCATCGGCGAGGAGAAGTTCCGCGTCGAGGACTGGACGGCCCACCACCCCGCCGACCCGTCGCGGGTGGTCGTCGACCACGCCAGCTTCTCCGTCCGCGCCGGCGAGATCGTCGGCTTCGCCGGGCTGATGGGCGCCGGCCGCACCGAGCTCGCGATGAGCCTGTTCGGACGCCTGTACGGCACCGGCATCTCCGGCCGGGTCTACAAGGACGGGGAGGAGATCACCACCGCCACGGTCGACGACGCCGTGGCCCACGGGATCGCCTACGTCACCGAGGACCGCAAGCGCTACGGCCTGAACCTGATCGCGAGCGTCACCACCAACATCTCCGCCGTCGCCCTCTCCCGGTTCGCGCGGTGGGGGGTCATCGACCGCAACCGCGAGTACCTCTCGGCCGAGGACTACCGGCGGGACATGAACATCAAGACGCCGAGCGTCTCTGAGGTCGTCGGACGCCTGTCCGGCGGCAACCAGCAGAAGGTCGTGCTCAGCAAGTGGCTGGTCTCCGGGCCGGACGTGCTGATCCTCGACGAGCCCACGCGCGGCATCGACGTGGGCGCGAAGTACGAGATCTACGGCCTCATCAACGCGCTCGCCGACCAGGGGAAGGCGGTCGTGATGATCTCGTCCGAACTGCCCGAACTGCTCGGCATGTGCGACCGGATCTACACCATCTCCGAGGGCGCCGTCACCGGCGAGCTGCCCCGCGCGGAGGCGACGCAGGAGAACCTGATGTACCTGATGACCATGGGAAAGGAAGCCCAGCGATGACCACCCAGACCGGCAGCACACCCGCGACCGGCAGCGCGCCCGCAGCGGGCAACCGGCGCCTGGCGACCGACCTGCGCCAGTACGGCATCCTCGCGGCGCTCGTGGTGATCATCGGCCTGTTCGAGGTGCTCACCGGCGGACGCCTGCTGATGCCCGGCAACGTCAACAACCTGATCCAGCAGAACTCCTACGTGCTGATCCTGGCCATCGGCATGGTGATGGTCATCATCGCCGGCCACATCGACCTGTCCGTCGGGTCGGCCGTCGCCATGATCGGCGCCGTCGCGGCCCTCGCGATGAGCGAGTGGCACCTGCCGTGGTGGCTCGCGGTGATCGTGTCGCTGCTGGTCGGCGCGGTGGTCGGCGCCTGGCAGGGGTTCTGGGTGGCCCTCATGGGCATCCCGGCATTCATCGTCACCCTCGCCGGCATGCTGCTGTTCCGCGGGCTCACCCTGATCTTCCTGCACGGCGGCACCATCGGCGGCCTGCCGAACGAGTTCGTCGCCATCGGCGCCGGCTGGCTGCCCAGCTGGCTGGGCAAGGTCGGCCGGGTGGACGTGCTCACCCTGGTCCTCGGCCTGCTCGCGTGCGCGGCCCTGGTCGCCCTGCAGCTGGTCGCGCGGGCCGGACGGCGCCGCCTCGACCTGCCGGTGGAGGGTGCGGCGTCCTTCTGGGTCAAGATCGCCCTCGCCGTGGTCGCGATCATGGCCGTCTGCTGGCAGCTGGCCAACTACAGCGGCACCCCGATCATCCTGATCATCCTCGCCGTGCTGGTCGTGGCGTACTCGTTCCTGCTCAACCGCACGGTGTTCGGCCGGCACGTCTACGCGATGGGCGGCAACCTCTTCGCCGCCGTGATGAGCGGCGTGAAGACCAGCCGGGTGAACTTCGCGATCTTCGTCAACATGGGCGTTCTCGCCGCTCTCGCCGGTGTCGTCAGCACGGCCCGCGCCGGGAGCGCCGTGGCCTCCGCCGGCCAGAACTACGAGCTGGACGCGATCGCGGCCGTGTTCATCGGCGGCGCCGCCGTCCAGGGCGGTGTCGGGACGGTGACCGGGGCGGTCATCGGTGGCCTGGTCATGGGCGTGCTGAACATGGGCCTGTCGATCCTGTCGGTGGACGCGGCGTGGCAGATGGCGATCAAGGGCCTCGTCCTGCTGCTCGCGGTGGCGTTCGACCTGATCAACAAGAGGCGCGGCGGGCGGTGATCCTGCGCGCCGGGATCGCGCGATAGTCTCCCCCGGACGCACGAACTCAGGAGTGGCAGGCATGGCGATCACGGCGGGCACGACCGAGGACGTCCGGCGTACCAACCTCTCGGCGATCCTCGGCCTGCTCTACCGTGGCGGGCCGGCGTCCCGGGCCGTGCTGTGCAAGCGCACCGGGCGCAACCGCTCGACGATCGCCAGCCTCGTCAACGACCTGGTGGAACTGGGGCTGGTCGCCGAGCGCGAGCCGGACTCCCAGGGCCAGGTGGGACGCCCCAGCCCCGTGGTCGAGGTGCGTCCCGAGGTGACCGCGATCGCGGTGAATCCCGAGATCGACGCGCTGACGATCGGGCTGGTCGGGCTGGACGGTGGCGTCCGCCGGGTGATCCGGCACGAGTACGACCGGATCCCCACCGCGTCCGAGGTGCTGAGCATCACCGCGGCGGTGATCGCGGGCATGCAGGTCGAGCTCGAGGGCCTCACCGTCGCCGGCGTCGGCGTCGCCGTCCCCGGGCAGGTGCGCACCAGCGACGGTGTGGTGCGCAACGCCCCCCACCTCGACTGGCACGACGAGCCGTTCGGGGAGCCGCTGGCCGCCGCGGTCGGCTACCCGGTGCTGGTGGCGAACGACGCCGCCCTCGGAGCCCTGGCCGAGCACGAGTTCGGCGCGGGCCGCGGCCACGACCACCTCGTCTACGTCAACGGGGGCGCCTCCGGCATCGGCGGCGGCGTGATCATCGCCGGGACGCCGCTGGGCGGCATCGCCGGCTACGCGGGTGAGCTCGGCCACGTCCGGGTCTCCGGCTCGTCCGTCGTCGACTCCGCCGGCATCGCCGGCACGCTCGAGGCGGAGGTGACCCGCGCCGAGCTGCTGGACGCCCTCGGGCTGCCCCGGGCCGACGCCGCAGCCTTCGAGACCGCCCTGCTGGCCGACCGCTCCGACCGGGTGGCCGCCATCGTCGAGCGCCAGCTCGGGCACCTCGGCAGCGCGCTCGCCGCGGCCATCAACCTGTTCAACCCCGCCGTGATCGCCCTGGGCGGCTTCCTGGCGGCGCTCCAGGCGTACGACCCGGCCGGCCTGGAGCGGGTCGTGGCCGCCGCGGCACTGCCGCCGTCGCTGGAGGGCGTCCGGATCACCCCGGCCGAGCTCGGCCCGGACCTGCTGATGATCGGCGCGGCCGCGCTGGCGTTCGAGCCCCTGCTGACCGACCCGGCGTCCCTGTCCCGCTGAGCTGCTCAGTAGGTGATGACCTGCTCTGCGGAGTGCCCGTGCAGGCGTCGGGCGGCCTCGGCCAGCGAGCCGGACAGCGACGGGTAGACGGTGAAGGTCTCCGCGAGCTGGTCGACGGTGAGCTTGTTGCGCACGGCGAGTGACAGCGGGTGGATCAGTTCGGACGCCGACGGCGCCACCACCACCCCGCCGACAACGATGCCAGTGGTGGGCAGGCAGAAGATCTTCACGAAGCCGTCGGTGAGGGCCTGCATCTTCGCCCGGGCGTTGCTGCGCAGCGGCAGCATCATCGTGAGCCCGCGCACCACTCCGGTGTCGATGTCGGCCTGGCTGCAGCCGACCGTCGCGATCTCCGGGGCGGTGAACACGTTCGCGCAGACCGTCCGCAGGTCGAGGGGGGCCACCGAGTCGCCGAGGGAGTGCCACATGGCGATGCGGCCCTGCATGGCCGCGACGCTGGCGAGGGCGTTGACGCCGGTGCAGTCACCGGCGGCGTAGACGCCGCGGGCGCTGGTGCGCGAGACCCGGTCCACCTCGATGTGCCCGGACGCGGACAGGCGGACGCCCGCCTCCTCCAGGCCGATGTGGGTGGTGTTGGGGATGGCACCGACGGCCATCAGGCAGTGCGAGCCGACCACCTCCGTGCCGTCGGCGAGCCGCACGACGACCTCGTCCCCGCGCCGCTCGGCGCCCAGCGCGCGGGCGCCGTTGAGCACCGTCATGCCGCTGTTCTCGAAGACGTGCTGGATCACCCGCGCGGCGTCGTCGTCCTGCCCCGGTAGCACCTGGTGGCGGGAGGAGACCAGCGTCACGGTGACGCCCAGGGCGGTGTAGGCGCTGGCGAACTCCGCACCGGTGACGCCCGACCCGACCACGATCAGGTGGTTCGGCACCTCCTCCAGGTCGTAGATCTGGGCCCAGGTGAAGATCCGCTCCCCGTCGGGACGGGCGGTGTCCAGCTCGCGGGGGTGCGCACCGGTCGCCACCAGCACGATGTCGGCGGGCAGCTCCTCGTCGCCGTCCGCGGTCTGGGCGATGACCCGCTGCGGGCCGTCCAGCCGCCCGCTCCCGCTGATGATCCGGACGCCGTCGGCGCGCAGCCGCTCGGTGATGTCGGCGGACTGTGCGCGGGCGAGCTCGCGGATCCGCGCATGGACCAGTCCGAGGTCGACGCTCACCGCTGCGCCGAGCCGGCGGGTGTCGTCGGTGAGGTGGAGGCCCACCTCCTCCGCGGTGCGGATCTTGGTCATCACCTCCGCGGCGGCGATGAGCGTCTTCGACGGCACCACGTCGGTGAGGACGGCCGAGCCGCCCAGCCCGCGGCGCTCGACGAGCGTCACCCGGCCACCGAGCTGGCGGGCCACCAGCGCCGCCTCGTAGCCGCCGGGACCGCCGCCGATGATCACCACGTCCGTCACCCCAGGATTCTCCCACGCCGGACGCGTCGCGTCCCTGCCCGGGTGCGCGCGCTGGTTAGGCTCGGCACGTGGTCCCCCGCGTCATCCTCTCCGCCGTCGCCCTGGCCGGCGTGCTGGTCAGCGTGGTGATGGTGGTCGTCGGGCTGCCGGAGGCCACGCCGGCGCAGACCGTGTTGCTCGAGCTCTCCTCGCTGCCGCTGTCGGTGTCGGTCGCCGCGGGCGTGTGGCTGCTGCACCTGTCGGCCGCCCGGCCGGCCGGACGCCGCTCGCGGATGGTCCTCTCCGGCGCCGCGGCCACGATCGCCTTCGGTCTCGTGCTGATGGCGTGGGCCTACCTCGCCGGCCCGCGGGACCGCGTCCACACCGGCCAGGTGCTCGTGTGGCTGGGGCTGTTCGCCGCCCTCGTGGTGATGATCCGGCGGCAGCCGCGGCGGCGCTCCACCCGCTTCGCGCTGCTCGCGGACGACGAGGACGACGCCGGCGGGGACGGCGAGGACGACGCCCCGGCTGACCGGGACCGGACCCCGTCGTTATAGTCATCTGGTGACTGCGCAGACAGATCCGCGCGCCCTCGCCGCAGAGGCCGCCGCAACCCTCACCCACCGCTTCGGGATCTCCTCCATCGATCTCGCCCTCGTGCTCGGCTCAGGGTGGTCCGGCGCGTCCGCCGGCGTCGGCGAGCAGCTCGGCGAATGCCCGCTGGAGGAGCTCCCCGGCTTCGCCAAGCCGGTCGTCGCCGGGCACGGCGGGGCCCTGAAGCTCATCCGCACCGGCACCGGGAAGGTGGCCGCGCTGTTCACCGGGCGCACCCACTTCTACGAGGGACGCGGCGTCGCCGCCGTCGTCCACGGCGTCCGGACCGCCGCGGCGGCGGGGGCGTCCGCGATCGTCCTCACCAACGGGTGCGGCGGCCTGCACGCCGACTGGGCACCGGGCACGCCCGTGCTGATCCGCGACCACATCAACCTCACCGGCGCCACGCCGCTGGAGGGGGCGACCTTCATCGACCTCACCGAGGCGTACTCCGCGCGGCTGCGCGCCCTCGCGCACGAGGTGGACCCGACCCTCCTCGAGGGCGTCTACGTGCAGTTCCGGGGCCCGCAGTACGAGACCCCCGCCGAGGTGCGGATGGCCAAGGTCCTCGGCGGCGACCTGGTGGGCATGTCCACCACGCTGGAGACCATCGCCGCCCGCGAGGCGGGCCTGGAGGTGCTCGGCATCTCCCTGGTGACCAACCCCGGGGCGGGGATCTCCCCCACCCCCCTGGAGCACGCGGAGGTGATCGCCGCGGGCAAGGCCGCCGAGCCCCGCCTGCGCGCACTGCTCGCCGGCCTCCTCGACCGGCTCTAGGAGGACGCCATGATCGGCACGGAACTGCGCGAGCGGATCACCGCCTGGCGCGAGCAGGACCCCGATGTGGCCACCGCCGTGGCACTGGACGACCTCGTCGCCCGCGCGGACGCGGGGGACGGGACGGCGCTGGCCGAGCTCGCCGACGCGTTCTCCGGCCCGCTAGCCTTCGGCACGGCCGGCCTGCGCGGCCCGCTGGGCCCTGGCCCGGCGCGGATGAACCGGGTCGTGGTCAGCCAGGCGGCAGCCGGCCTGGCCGCCCACCTGCTCGACCTCGGGTTCGAGGGCGGACGGGTGATCGTCGGCTACGACGCCCGCTACAACTCCGACGTGTTCGCCACCGACACCGCGCAGATCCTCGCCGGGGCAGGGTTGCAGCCGCTGCTGTGCTCGCGTCCCCTGCCCACGCCCGTGGTGGCGTTCGGGATCCGGCACTTCGAGTGTGTCGCCGGCGTCGTGGTGACCGCGTCCCACAACCCGCCGCAGGACAACGGCTACAAGGTCTACCTCGGCGACGGCTCGCAGATCATCCCGCCGACGGACGGCCTGATCGCCGCCCGTATCGCCGAGGTCGCGTCCCGGCCGCTGGCCGACATCGCCCGCAGCGAGGACTACCCGCTGGTCGGGGAGGAACTCGTGGACGCCTACGTCGCGCGGGCGGCATCGCTCGTCCCGCCCGGTGCGCCGCGTGAGGTCACCTGGGTGTACACGGCCATGCACGGCGTCGGCGCCTCTGTCGTCGACCGGGTCGTGGAGGCGTCCGGCTTCGGCAGCCCCCACCGGGTGACCGAGCAGATCGAGCCGGACCCGGCGTTCCCGACCGTCCCGTTCCCCAACCCGGAGGAGCCGGGCGCGATCGACCTGGCCCTCGCGCTGGCCCGCGAGGTGGGTGCCGACGTCGCGATCGCGAACGACCCGGACGCCGACCGCTGCGCCATCGCCGCCCCGATCGGTGGCACCTGGCGGATGCTCACCGGGGACGAGATGGGCTCCCTGCTGGCCGACGACCTCCTGCGCCGCGGGGTGCAGGGCACGTACGCGTGCTCGGTGGTGTCCAGCACGCTGCTGGGCACGATGGCGCAGGCGCAGGGGCAGCCGTTCACGACGACGCTCACCGGCTTCAAGTGGATCGGCCGGGTGCCCGGGCTGGCGTTCGGGTACGAGGAGGCGATCGGCTACTGCACGGACGCCGCGGCGGTCCCGGACAAGGACGGCATCACCACCCTGGTGCGGGTGCTCGCCCTCGTCGCCCAGCTGGCGGCGGACGGACGGACGGTCGCCGACCGGCTGGACGAGATCGCACGCGGGTACGGCCTGCACCTCACCTCGCAGCTGTCGTTCCGGGTCGCCGACCTGAGCCTGATCTCCGACGCGATGGCCCGCGTGCGGGCCACACCACCGTCCGTGCTGGCCGGCGAGCCGGTCACCGCGGTCGACCTCGCCGCGGGCAGCGCCCAGCTGCCCCCCACCGACGGCATGCTCTTCAGCGGCGGGTCGGTGCGCGTGGTGGTGCGGCCGTCCGGCACGGAGCCGAAGCTGAAGTGCTACCTCCAGGTGCGGCTCGGGGTCGAGGAGAGCCAGGACCTCGTTCTCGCCCGTGCGCGCGCCGCGAAGGTGATGGCCGCAGCCCGTGCCGACATGGCCGCGGCGCTCGGCCTGTGAGCGGCCCGGGGACGGCGGCCGAACCGCCCGGCGCGCAGCCCGCGTCCCCGCCCTGCCGGCTCGTGCTGATCGCGGGGCCGTCCGGGAGCGGGAAGTCGCGACTCGCCCACGCGGTGGGCTGTCCGTCGCTGCGGCTCGACGACTTCTACTTCGACGCCGACCACCCCGGGATGCCGCAGACCCTGGGCATCACCGACTGGGACGACGTCCGTTCCTGGGACGCGCGCTCGGCCGTCGCCGCGCTCCAGCAGCTGCTGTCGACGGGTTCGGTGGTGGTGCCGGCCTACTCGATCTCGGAGAGTCGCCGGGTGGGCAGCCACGAGGTGCGCCTCGACGGCGCGAGCTGCCTCACCGCTGAGGGCATCTTCGCCATCGAGTTCCTGGCCACCTGTCGCGAGGCCGGCCTGGACGTGGACGCGGTGTACCTCGACCGCCCGGGGCCGGTGGTGTTCTGGCTGCGCCTGCGGCGTGACCTGGCGAAGAAGCGCAAGCCGCCGCTCATCCTGCTGCGCCGGGGGCTGGCCCTGTGGCGTGCCCAGCCCGGGCTCCGGCGCAAGGCGATCGCGGCCGGTTTCACGCCGCTGTCCATGCGCGGGGCGCTCGCCCACCTCGCCGCCACCCCGAAGCCGGTTCCCGCGACCTGACCCCTTCGAGCCCGCGCCCGCGAGGTCAGGCCAGGTAGCCCCAGGCCTGAGCGATGCCGGTGAGACTCTCCGGGACGTCCTCCGGGGCGGGGAGGTCCGCCGCGCGCTGGATACGACCCGAGCGGATGCGGTCGCTCCAGTCGCCGATGCCGGCCTCGAACCGTCCGTGGTCAGCCCGGCCGTAGTCGACCATCGCCGGCTCCCATTCGACCCCGAGGAAGTCGCACAGGCGCCGCGTCTGGGTGGCGGGATCGGCCGTCAGGTCCTCGTAGCGCACCGTGATGCCCGAGTGCCGGCGCCGCGCCCGCTCGAGGTGCTCCATGTAGGCGAGGGTGTGCTCCACGGCCCGCTCCATCGGCCGCCCCGCGGGGTCGGCGGCGTGCCACGACCTGGCGATCATCAGCGGGTGGCGGATCAGGAAGATGAACCGGGCCGCTGGCCAGGCCGTGTGCAGCCGGTCGGCGACGAACACGTTGCTCGGGGTCTTCTCGACCAGCACCCGCTTGCCGGAGCGTTGGAGGCTGCGGTGCAGCAGCCGGTCCCACAGCAGGTGGTCGACGTCGGACAGGGTCAGGCCGTCCGCCTCCAGGGCCTGGCGCGACGGCGGCGTCCGCGCCACGACGGTGAGACGGCGGAAGTGGGTCTCGTGCGGGGAGTGCACCTGGCTGTGCGAGTTGAGGACGGCGCGGAGCAGCGTCGAGCCGGAACGCACGGAGGAGAGCAGGAACACCGGCTCGGGGACGAGCCGGTCCTGCGGGTCGAGCGGCGGACGGGCGCGCCCGCGCGGCAGGGTGTCGACGTGGGACCCGTCCCTCACGACGCGGTAGCCCGTCCACCGGGCGAGGGCGTCGCTCGCCGACGTCCGCCAGGGTGTGCTCGAGGCCATGCCGCGACGCTAGGCGCTCCCCCCGAACGCCCGGTGTCCGGACGGAGTCCTCCCGGTGACCGCAACATGACCCCCCGTCGGCTGCACCGCCCCGCCCGCCTCTCATCCCCGCATCCGCCCCGCGTTCCCGGCCCGCCGCCGCCCCTCCCCCGCAATGTGGACCGAAACCCTCGTTGAGGGCGGTTTCGGTCCACTTTGCGAAGGGGAGGGGGAAGGCAAGCGGGGCGAGTGAGCGCGAGAGCGAAGCAGCGAAGCCAGAGAGATGCCATCGAGGCGGGTTGTCCACAGGCGAGGGCGCCGTCCACAGGTGGCGCGACCGGCGACGCCGCGGCGTCCGTTCGTGCGGAAGATGAGGGCGTGCACCCCAGACAGGACGTGAGCGGGCCGATGCGACAGCTTGCCGCGGCGCAGGCCGGACTGGTCAGCGCCGAGCAGGCCGGGCTCCTCGGCCTGGGTAACCAGGCTGCCAGACGGCTGGTCGCCCAGGGCCACTGGTCCGTGGCGTGCCACGGCGTCTACGACACCCGGCCGGGCGTGGAGAGCCCGGAGAAGCAGGCCTGGCTCGCCGTGCTGCGCGGCGGCGAGCCGTGCGCTCTCGGCGGCGACGCCGCGCTCCGCGTCCTCGGCCTCGAGCGCCCCGCCGGGATCCCGCTGGTCTGGGTGCCGGCGGACCGCAGGCCGCGCTCCTCGGTCGATGCCCTGATGCGGAGGGACACCATCGGGCGGCTCTCCCGACGACGCGGGCTGCTTCCCCGGATCAGCGCTGAGGACGCGGTGATCGACGTCGCCGAGCACCTCCACCCCGAGGCGGCGGTGGCCCTCTTCTCCGACGCGGTGCGGCGGCGCATCGTGAGCCTGGACAGCCTCCGGGTGACCGTCGGGGCCCGCGCCCGCGTGCGCGAACGGCGGATGCTGCTCGCGCTCCTGGGCGACCTGTCCGGCATCGAGAGCACCCTCGAGTACGCCTACCGCAGGGACGTCGAGCGTGCCCACGGGCTGCCCAGGGCACGCCGGCAGGTGCAGGTCAGCAGGGGCTCACGCAGCGATGCGCTGTACGAGGAGTACGGCCTGCTCGTGGAACTCGACGGCCGCGCCGGCCACGTGGACGCGGAGTCCGCGTTCCGCGACCTCTCCCGGGACAACCGGCATGCGGAACTGAGCCTGGTGACCCTGCGCTACGGCAGCAGGGACGTGCGCGGCCGGCCCTGCGAGGTCGCCCGCCAGGTGGCCGGCGTCCTGCGTATCCACGGCTGGCCCGGCGACATCACCCCCTGCCCACGCTGCGCTCACGGGCTCCAATGACAAAGTGGACCGAAACCGCCGAGATCGGCGGTTTCGGTCCACATTGCGAGTGGTCAGGCGATGGGGGCCCAGTCGGGGCCGGTCTCGCCGAGGGTGTCGTCGAGCTTGGCGAACAGCGGGGACGGCTTCGACAGCGGCGTCCCCACCGCGATCGGGCGCGACTCCCAGGTCGCCAGCTGGGCGGTGTAGTCGCCGGTCAGCACCGGGTACTCGGGGCCGTCGCCCTCGCGGACGAGCCGCAACTCGGGCTGCGCGGCCCAGACCCCCTGGCCGCCGAGCGCCTCGAACACCTTCTGCGCCGCGTGCGGCAGCAGCGGCGTGAGCAGGGTGTTGCAGTCCTGCACCACCTGGAGCGCGACGTGCAGGACGGTGTCGCGCCGCACCGGGTCGTCCTTCAGCTTCCACGGCTCGGAGTCGGAGATGTACTTGTTGGCCAGGCCGACCACCCGCATCGCCTCGGCGGTGGCCTGCTTGAACTTGCAGCGCCCCCACAGGTCGCCGACGACGTCGTACGCCGCCCTGGCCGCGTCCAGCAGCTCGCGGTCGGCGTCGGTGAGCTCTCCGGCCGCCGGGATCGCCCCGACGTTCTTGTGCGCCATCGAGATCGAGCGGTTCACCAGGTTGCCCCACTCGTTCGCCAGCTCGTAGTTGTTGCGCCGGACGAACTCCTCCCAGGTGAAGTCGGTGTCCTGGTTCTCCGGGCCTGCGACGGCGATGAAGTAGCGCAGCGGGTCGGGCCCGAACGCGGCCAGGAAGTCGCGGACGTAGATCACGTGGCCGCGCGAGGACGCCAGCTTCGAGCCCGACATCGTCAGGTACTCCGAGGAGACCACCTCGGTCGGCAGGTTCAGCGGCGAGTACGCCGAGCCGTGCCCGCCCTTGTCCCCCTGCCCGTTCGCGCCGAGCAGGATCGCCGGCCAGATCACCGAGTGGAAGGTGATGTTGTCCTTGCCCATGAAGTAGTACGAGCGCGCGTCCTCGGCCTGCCACCACAGCTTCCAGGCGTCCGGGTCGCCGGAGCGGCGCGCCCACTCCACGGCGGCCGACAGGTAGCCGATGACCGCGTCGAACCACACGTAGATGCGCTTCATCGACGCGTCCTCCCAGCCCTCCAGCGGGATGGGGACGCCCCAGTCGAGGTCGCGGGTGATGGCCCGCGGACGCAGCTCCTTGAGCAGGTTGAGGCTGAACTTCATGACGTTGGGACGCCAGTCGGTGCGGGTGGCGAGCCACTCCCCCAGCGCCCCGGCCAGGGCCGGCAGGTCGAGGAAGAAGTGCTCGGTCTCGATGAACTCGGGCACCTCGCCGTTGATCCGCGAGCGCGGGTTGATCAGGTCGATCGGGTCGAGCTGGCGGCCGCAGTTGTCGCACTGGTCGCCGCGGGCGCCGTCGTAGCCACAGTGCGGGCAGGTGCCCTCGATGTAGCGGTCGGGCAGCGTCCGTCCGGTGGACGGCGAGATGGCGCCCTGCTGCACCTCGGCCACGACGTAGCCGTTGTCGTGCAGCGTGCGGAACAGCTCCTGGACGACCTCGCGGTGGTTCAGCGTTGTGGTGCGGGTGTAGAGGTCGTAGGAGCAGCCCAGCGCCTGGAGGTCCTCGGCGATGATGCGGTGGTACTTGTCGGCCGTCTGCTGCGGGGTGAGCCCCTCCTTGTCGGCCTGCACCTGGATGGCCGTGCCGTGCTCGTCGGTGCCGCTGACCATCAGCACGTCGTTGCCGGCCATTCGCTGGTAGCGGGAGAACACGTCGGAGGGCACTCCGAAGCCGGACACGTGGCCGATGTGCCGCGGGCCGTTGGCGTACGGCCAGGCGACGGCGGCGAGGATGCGGGAACTCACGAAGGGTCATCCTATGCGCTCCGCGCCCACGGCACGGACGCCCGTCCGGCCCGCCCGGGAGCGCTCCCGTCGCCACCGGGCCCGACGCCGGGACCCCGGCCCGCCGGGCCATTGCGCCGGGCTGGGCGACTTTCACGATCGGGGTCCCTTACCCCTACCATGTTGAATGTGACCCCCGAGTTCATACTCTTGGCGCTCGTCGTTATCACGGCGTTGGCCTTCGATTTCACTAACGGGTTCCATGACACAGCGAACGCGATGGCCACTTCGATCGCGACGAAGGCGTTGACCCCGAAGGCGGCGGTGACCCTTTCCGCGATCCTCAACCTCGTCGGTGCCTTCCTGTCCGTCGAGGTCGCGATCACCGTGACGAACGCCGTGATCCGCATCCAGAACCCGGACGGGACCCCGAAGCCCGAGCTCACGGCCGACAGCGGCCACGCGCTCCTTCTGATCCTCATGGCCGGCCTGGCCGGAGCGATCATCTGGAACATCCTGACGTGGCTGTGGGGCCTGCCCTCCAGCTCCTCGCATGCCCTGTTCGGCGGTCTGATCGGCGCCACCGTCGCCAGCATGGGCTGGGGTGGCGTCAAGTGGGTCGGTGAGGGCACCAAGCTCGATGGCGTCATCGGCAAGGTGGTACTGCCGGCTCTGCTGTCACCGGCCATCGCGCTCGTCGTCGCCATGGTGGGGACGGCACTCGTCTACCGGATCACCCGCGATGTCGCCGAGCGCTACCAGGAGAACGGCTTCCGCTGGGGCCAGATCGGCACGGCATCCCTGGTGTCGCTCGCCCACGGCACGAACGATGCCCAGAAGACCATGGGCGTGATCACCCTCGCGTTGATCGCTTCGGGCAACTGGACGCAGACGCACGACGTCCCGTTCTGGGTGAAGGTGGCCTGCGCGCTGGCCATCGCGACGGGCACCTACATCGGCGGATGGCGCATCATCCGCACGATGGGCAAGGGCCTGGTGGAGATCTCGCCGCCGCAGGGTATGGCAGCGGAGAGCTCCTCCGCCGCCGTCATCCTGGTGTCCAGCCAGCTCGGCTTCGCCCTGTCGACCACGCACGTCGCCACGGGGTCCATCCTCGGCACGGGCGTCGGCAGGAAGGGCGCAACCGTTCGGTGGCGCGTGGCGGGGCGCATGGGCCTGGCCTGGCTGACCACGCTGCCACTGGCCGGCCTCGTCGGCGCCGGAATGTGGTGGATCGGGCACCTCATCGGAGGGTCGACCGGCGCCTTCATCGTCTTCGGCCTCATGTGTCTCGCCGCGCTCTACATGTGGTGGCATTCGCGCCATGACCGGGTCGGCCACCACAACGTCAACGATGAGTGGGTTGATGCGGAGAAGGCCCAGCAAGAGGTTCCCGTGTCCGGAGGGGTGCGCTGATGGACCAGTTGCTGGCCGCGCTCGATGGCGCATGGAGGGTCCTGCTCGCGGGGCTGCTGCTCGGCGCAGGATTGCCTGCGATGTTCGCCTTCGGCGTCCGTGCGCTCGCCTGGGGCACCGGTGGCGACGCAGAGATCCACGCGGACGGGGTGCTGCCGAAGGCCCACCTCGGCGGACGCATCGTCGCCTACACGATGTTCAGCCTCGTGGTGCTGGCCGTGCTCATCGGCGTCGGCTACATCACCGCGCACGGGCTGGGCTACTCGATCACCTTCAACGGGATCATCCCGGTCATCACGGCAAAGCACTGAGCGCGACGGGGCCGACGCCCGACGACGCCGCCTGCATGTCCTGCGACACCCGCTCGAGGAACCGTCGCGCCCTCGCCCCGACCTGCTCGCGGATCATCGTCTCCGGCAGCGGCTGGACGGCGATCCGGCAGCCCGCCCCGGCGAGCACCAGCGGCAGGGTGTAGCCGACGGAGGACGGGAAGCTGGCCAGCTGCTCGGCCACCGGGCCGCGCCGCAGCTCGATCTCCAGCGGCACCCGCGGACGCACGATCCGCAGGCCGGTGCGCCGCGACAGCTCCTGCAGCTTCTCCGGCGCCTCGCGCCGGTGGGCGAAGTACCGTCCGGCCGCCCCCCTGCGCTCGGCGAGCGCCTCGACTGCCTCGAGGTACGCGGCGGGCTCGACCACCCCGGTCTCGACGAGCGACGAGCCGACGACGTCCACCCCGCGCAGCACCCTCGGTGGCCCGAAGCGGCGCCGCGTCCAGTCGTAGCCGTGGTGCTGCACCCGGCTGCCGGGCAGCGAGGTGACGCTCATCACGGTGAACAGGCTCAGCCGGGTGCGGGTGAGGAAGCGCCGGGCGTGCGCGGCGAGCGGACGCCGGGCGAGCGCGAGGCCCGCGTGCCAGCGCTGGAGCGGCTCCCCGTGGGTGAACTGCGCGGCGAACTCGAGCGTGGCGGTGCCGTCGTCGACGACCACGGCGTCCGCGGCCCGGCTGAACGGCAGCAGGGCCTGGACCATCCCGGAGAACGGGTCGCCGATCACCAGGCGGCGTGCCGAGGCGACCACCGGACGCAGCGCGCCCACCGTCCGCACCCCGGCGAGGCCGCCCTCCCGCGGTGCGTGCCAGGTCACCGCGATGCCCTCCTCGTCCGCGAAGTCGTTGAGCGCCCGCAACTGGGCGACGCTCGCCGGATCGGCGGGAGCCAGGACGGCGACCCGCGTGCGGTCGGCCACCTGCTCGGCGTGGGCCCACTCCAGGACGTGGAGGAACTGTGCCGGGCTCTCGACGAGGGCGAGCGTCTCGGTCATGCCACCCGCTCCGGCCCGAACCGGGCCGCCTCCGCCTCCGCCACCACGCCCGACACCCGGCGCAGCTTCGCCATCGCGCTGCGCTCCCCGTCGTACACCTGCTTGACGCCGTCGCCCAGGGCCGACTCGATCACGCGGATGTCGCGCACGAGGCGGCGCATGCCCTCCGGCTCGACGGACGCGGACTGGTCCGAGCCCCACATCGCCCGGTCGAGGGTGATGTGGCGCTCGACCATCACCGCACCCAGCGCGACGGCGCACAGCGTGGTCTGGAGGCCGACCTCGTGCCCGGAGTAGCCGATCGGCACGTTCGGGTACTCGGCCTCCAGCGTCTTGATCATCCGCAGGTTCAGCTGCTCCGGCGGCGCCGGGTAGGTGCTGGTGGCGTGCAGCATCACGATGTTGTCGCTGCCGAGCACCTCGACGGCGTGCCGGATCTGCGCCGGCGTCGACATCCCGGTGGACAGGATGATCGTCCGGCCCGTGGCCCGCAGCGCGCGCAGCAGCACGTCGTCGGTGAGGCTGGCGGAGGCCACCTTGTAGGTGGACGGGCTGAAGGCGCCGAGGAAGTCGACGCTCTCCACGTCCCACGGGGAGGCGAACCAGTCGATGCCGATCTCGCGGCAGTAGTCGTCGATCTGGCGGTAGTCCTCCGCCCCGAACTCCACGCGGTGGCGGTAGTCGATGTAGGTCATGCGGCCCCACGGGGTGTCGCGCTCGACCTCCCACTGGTCGCGGGGGGTGCACACCTCGGGCGTGCGCTTCTGGAACTTGACGGCGTCCATGCCGGCGGCCTTGGCCGCGTCGATCAGCGCCATCGCGGTGCGCAGGTCACCGTTGTGGTTGATGCCGATCTCGCCGATCACGTAGACGGGCTGGCCGGGTCCGACGAGCCGGTCGCCGATGCGGCGGAGCCTGGGACTGATGTTCACAGTTGGTCCTCCTCGAGGATCCACGAGGCGATCTCGCGGACGGCTCCGTGCCCTCCCGGCACGGAGGTGACGGCCCGGGCGGCTGCCCGGACCGGTGCCTGGGCGGACGCGACCGCCACGGGCCAGCCGACCTGCGCGAAGCACGGCAGGTCGTTCACGTCGTTGCCGAGGTAGAGGACGCGGCCGGGCGCGAGCCTCTTCTCGGACAGCCACAGGGCCAACTCCTCGCCCTTGGCGGGAATGCCCTGGCGGCACTCCACGCCGAGCTTCGCGGCCCGGGCCGACACCACCGGGTTCACCTCCGTGGAGAGGATCAGCACGGGGAGTCCGGCCCGGCGCATCGCGGCGACGCCCATACCGTCGCCGCGGTGCACCGCGACCCGCTCCGTGCCGTCCGCTCCCAGCCAGGCGCGGTCGTCGGTCTGGGTTCCGTCGAAGTCGAGCACGACCGCGTCGACCTCTCCCGGACGCGGCCGGTGGCCGCCGTCCAGCAGCGGCGCGAGCGCACGCGCCCGCTCCAGGTCGGACGGTTCGTCGATCTCCAGCACCCGTTCGGGATCGGTGGGCACCGCCACGGTGCGACCGAAGAAGCGGCGTCCCCGCTCGGCGAACCCGTCGGCCCGCATCGCGTACGCCGCGCCGGTCTCCAGCCACTCGGGCTCGCGGTCCTGGCGGCGCTGGCGCCCGCGGGAGTCGTGGTTCACCCCGTGCGCGTCAGCGGCGCCACGCCACACGAAGCCGTGGAAGGCGGCGGCGGTGAACGCCGTGTCGGCGCCCTCCTGGACGGCCGCCACGGCGGCGTCGAGGTCGGCAGCGGTCAGGAACGGGCTGGTGCACTGCACGAGCACGACCACCTCGAGGTCGTCGCGGTGCGACGCGTACAGGACGTCCACGGCGTGGGCGAGGGCCGACTCGCTGGAGGCGGTGTCACCGGACAGCTCGGCCGGGCGCCGGACGGCCAGCGCGCCGGCGGCCGTCGCGGCCGCCTCGATCGCCGGGTCGTCGGTGGACACCGCGACGGCGGTGATGCGCTCGGCGGCGAGGGCGGCCCGCACGGCCCGAACCACCAGCGGCACCCCGCCGACGCGGGCCAGGTTCTTGCCCGGGACGCCCTTGGAGCCGCCGCGCGCCGGGATGACGGCCAGCACGTCGCCGCTCACAGCGAGGCCAGCTTCCGCAGGGCAGGGGCGACCACGCCGGCTCCGTGCCGGTACATCCGCCGCGCACCGGTCCGGACGGCGCTCCGCAGGAGCTGCGGCATGCCGTCGGCCTGCGCGAGCGGCGTCCCGTCGGTGGCCACGCCGTGGCGCGCCAGCAGCCCGGGCAGCATCGAGGTGGCGTTCGCCGGCGTGTAGTAGGGCCGGACGGCGGGCAGCGGTCCCCGGGAGAGGAGTTCGGCGACGCGCCCGGGCAACTGGTCGACGGTCGTGCCCAGGCCGTTGCGGCGTGCCCAGCGGGCGTCCGCCTCGGGCACCCTGCCGGCGTCGAGGTCGTCGAAGGAGGCCAGGCAGCCGGAGCCGAGGAAGTAGGCGTTGCCGAGCGACTCGCGGATGCCGAAGTCGGTGAGCACCGCGGTCGGGATCCCGCGGTGGATCGCTTCGGCGGCAGCCGTGGAACTGACCGTCACCAGCAGGTCGGTGCGGTCCAGGGTGCGTCCCATGTCGCCGGTGACCACCGTCAGGTTGGACGGACGGGCGGCGCCGAGGGCCCGCACCAGCTCGTCGTAGGGGTGGGGTTCTGCGTGGGTGATGCGCTCCCCCGGCAGGGCTCGGAGCTTCACGACCACGTCCCGCTCGGGATGGTTGCGCGCGTGCCGCGCGAGCCGCTCAACCAGGTAGCGCCGCTGCCAGCGGCTCGCGGGGACCCCCGGCTGGCCGGCGAAGGTGACGGTGTAGCGGCCCGTCGCCGCGCGCGGGCCGGGGTCGCCCAGGAACGGCAGGCGGGTGAGCACGAGGGCGTCGTCGTCGGCTCCGGCCCCGCGCAGCACGGCGCGGAAGCGCTCGAGGTCGGCCGGGCTGTTCGCGGCGACAAGGTCGGCGCCCGCGCGCAGCAGGAGGCCCTCGGCGACCTTCTCGTAGACGACGCCGACGTAGCCGGTCACCAGCAGCGGTCGCCGCGGCAGCCCGGCTGCGGCGATGAGGTGCAGCATGGCCTGCACCCCTCCGCCGGGCAGGGAGAGGACGAGCACGTCGGGGGCGTCCGTGACGAGCGCCCGGAGGAGTTCCGCGGGGGTGACGGTGCGCACGCGCGCCGGATCCATGCCGGCGTCCCGGAGCTGTCGCGGGCTGGGCGGCGCCTCCGTCACGGCCACCTGGTAGCCGACGACGGGCCGGGACGGTGCCAGGCGCCGGGCGAGGTGCACGCCCCACTTCCAGCGGCTGTCGCTGTCGGCCAGCACGGCGACCGTGCGGGCCTGCCGGGGAGTGGGTTCGGTGGTCACACCAGCAAGCTAGGCAGCCAGAGCGGCCGTCCGATCAACCCCGGTGGACGAGTCGGTGAACGTCATGCGAACACCGTGGGCGCGCGCCCGGTGCGCACGGTGTGGGGCGACGGCTCGCCGGCCCGGACGCGACGACGGCACGGCGTCCGGTCCGGGCGCGGTGGGCGGGGCCGGGCGGCGCCCGGCGGAAGCGGAACTTGGCTACGCTGTGCCCGACATCGGGCGCGGCGCGTGCAGGGGGATGGGTGGACGCCACCAGCGAATGGACGTTGTGGGCGATCCTGATCGCCGCCCTCGTCGACCTGGCCATCCGGATCGCCGCCATCATCGTCGTCCCGCGGAGACGGCGTCCGACCGCGGCGATGGCGTGGCTGCTGGCGATCTACTTCATCCCCTGGATCGGGGTGTTCCTGTTCCTGATGATCGGCAGCCCGCGCCTTCCGCGCGCGCGGCGCCGCAAGCAGGACGAGATCAACGCCTACATCCGCGACGCCACGCTGCACCGGGAACTCGGCAACCCGGGCACCGACGCGCCGGACTGGTTCAGCTCGCTGGTGACCCTGAACCGCAACCTCGGCGCCCTGCCGCTCACCGGTGGCAACGCCGCCCGGCTGTACCCCGGCTACGAGGACAGCATCGAGGCCATGGCGGAGGCGGTGCGCGGGGCCACCTCCTACGTCCACGTCGAGTTCTACATCCTCCAGGCCGATGCCACGACCGAGGTGTTCTTCCGGGCCCTGGAGGAGGCGGCCGCGCGCGGGGTGACCGTCCGGGTCCTGCTCGACCACTGGGCCAACCGCAGCAAGCCGTACTACCGGCAGACCCGCCGGCGGCTGGACGCCATGGGGGCGGCGTGGCACCTGATGCTGCCGGTGCAGCCGCTGAAGGGGAAGTACCAGCGTCCGGACCTGCGCAACCACCGCAAGCTGCTGGTCGTCGACGGCCGGGTGGCCTTCACCGGCTCGCAGAACCTGACCGACTCCACCTACAACCTCCCCGTCAACATCCGCCGCGGCCTGCACTGGGTGGACCTGATGGTGCGGGTGGAAGGCCCCGTCGTCTCCGGGGTGAACGCGGTGTTCCTCGGCGACTGGTACAGCGAGACCGACGAGGTGCTGGTCGAGGCGCTGGGGCCCGCGGGGAGTGTGGAGTGCCCCGGCACCCTCGAGGCGCAGATCGTGCCGTCGGGGCCGGGCTTCGAGTTCCAGAACAACCTGAAGCTGTTCATGGGCCTGCTGTACGCGGCGCAGGAGCGGATCATCATCGTCTCGCCGTACTTCATCCCGGACGAGGGCCTGCTGCTGGCGATCACGACCGCCTGCCAGCGCGGCCTGCGCGTGGAGCTGTTCGTCTCCGAGGAGGGCGACCAGGCGATGGTCTATCACGCCCAGCGCAGCTACTACGAGGACCTGCTGCGGGCCGGGGTGAGGATCTGGATGTACGAGCGGCCGTTCATCCTGCACTCCAAGTCGATGACCATCGACGACCACGTGGCGATCATCGGCTCGAGCAACATGGACATGCGCTCGTTCGGCCTGAACCAGGAGATCTCGATGCTGGTGCGCGGCGAGGAGTTCGTCACCCAGCTGCGGGCGGTCGAGGACGACTACCGTGCGGCCTCCCGCGAGCTCACCCTCGAGGAGTGGCTGCGCCAGCCGCTCCGCTCGACCGTGCTCGACAACCTCGCCCGGCTGACGTCGGCGTTGCAGTAGCTTCTCGCTCCCCCGGGCTCGTGCCGACGGCCGAGCGCCGCTACGGCGTGGACTGCGCGAAGACCAGCGTGGCGTGGGCTGCGGCATCGGCCATCAGGCCGAGCATGGCGGGATCGATGTTGCCGGTGCGGTCGCAGGCCCGGTGGTAGCACGGGTCGGCGTCCTCGTCCGCTCCGGTGAACAGCCCGCCGGCGGCGATCCCCGCGGCCAGGAAGGACGCGTGGTCGCTCGCACGGAAGGTGACCGTCCCCGGCGTCACGCCCTGCGAGGCCAGGAAGCCGGCCAGCACTGCCTGGGCGTTCCCCGACCCGTCGGGCCAGCCGGAACCGGGTTCGCCGCCCCCGTATACGGACGCCGCAGGCGTGGGCGAGCCGATCATGTCGAGGTTGAGGTAGAGCAGCGTCCGGCGGCGTTCCTCCTCGCCGAGCCGGGCGATGTAGTGCTCCGAGCCGTGCAGCCCGTCCTCCTCCCCGCCCCAGAAGGCGAACCGCACCCGGTTCTGCGGCTGGACGCCGAGCCGTCCGAACGCCAGCGCCGTCTCCAGCACCGCCGCCACCCCGGAGCCGTTGTCGTTGATGCCCGGCCCCTCGGGGACGCTGTCCAGGTGCGCCCCGAGCACCACCGTGCGGTCGGCCCGGCCGGCAGGGGTGTCGGCGATGAGGTTCTCCGTGGTCACCCGGGTCACGGTGGCCTCGACGGCCAGCGCGAGGGTCGTGCCGGGCGCGTCCGCCCACGCGGCACCGAGCTCGAACGTCGTCGCGACGACGGGTATCCCGGCCCGGGAGCCCAGGGTGCCGGCGAACAGGTCCGTCCGGCCCGGGCCGTTGCCCTGGTTGAGCACGACCACGCCGCCGGCCCCCGCCGCGGTCGCGTGGTCGACCTTCGTCGCGAACGGGCAGGTGCCCCGCTGCACGAGCGCGATGGCGCCCCGGGGGAAGCCCGTGAAGTCGGACGCCTCGCACCCGCTGGTCGTCGCCCGGTCGCCGGAGAGCGCGAGGTCGACGGCCACGACCCGCGCCGTGACCGAGCCGTCACCGGAGTGGGCCAGCGGACGGAAGTCGCGTCCGACGGCGTAGGTGGTGGGGGTCGGCGCCGTGCGCCGCAGCGTGGCCCGGGTGAGGTCAGTGCGGTCGTAGCTGAACGGCTGGCGGCTGGTCTCGTAGCCCGCGCCCTCGAGCTGGGCCTCCACGTAGTCCACCGACGCGGCGTAGCCGGCGGTACCGGCGGCGCGGTTGCCGCCGTGGGCGTCCGCGATCCGCTGGAGCGCGTCGAGATGGGCGGTGAGGGCCTGCGGCGTCACGGCGTCCCGCAGCTGCCCGGAGTCGACCGTCGCCGGACGCGCGTCCCGGCTGAGGAGCACCACGCCGGCGACCGCCACCAGGACCACGGCGACGGTCAGGATCACCCACGGGCGGAGGAGGCGCCTCACCCCCACGACGCTACCCGTGACCACCACGGGCCCGGCGGGTACAGTCGCTGGCCTGCGACGACGGAGGAGCGCGATGTCCCTGACAAGGGTGCACAACCTGTCCATCTCCCTCGACGGCTTCGCCACGGGTGAGCCGCAGTCGGCCGAGGCGCCGTTCGGCCACGCCGGCCAGCGCCTGCACGAGTGGATGTTCGCCACCCGGTTCTGGGACCCGGCCGGCTCCGCGGGCGTGGACGACGCGTTCGCCCAGCAGCACGGGATCGGGATCGGCGCAGAGATCATGGGCGCGAACAAGTTCGGCCCGCCGGGCTGGCAGGACGACCCCGGCTGGACGGGCTGGTGGGGCGAGAACCCCCCGTTCCACACACCGGTCTTCGTGCTCACCCACCGTCCCGGCCCGCCGATCGAGCGGGAGGGTGGCACGGTCTTCCACTTCCTCGAGGCCACCCCGTCCGAGGCGCTGGAGATCGCGCGGGACGCCGCCGCCGGGCAGGACGTCCGGATCGGCGGCGGGCCGAGCGTGGTGCGCGACTTCCTCGCCGCGGGCCTGGTCGACCACCTGCACGTCGTGCAGGTGCCGATCCTCCTGGGACGCGGCGTCCGGCTCTGGGACGGGCTGGAGGGGGTGGAGGACGGCTACGAGGTCGAGGCGGTCTCCTCCCCCAGCGGCGTCACCCACCTCACCTTCACGAGGAAGGCCTGAGCGCGTCCGGCTCCTCAGGGTCGGGGAGGTCGGGCAGCGCGAGCCACTCCTGCCAGGTCAGGTCGCGGCCGATCAGGCGGACGGCCCGGAACGGCCAGGACGCGGCGAGCCACCGGGGCACCAGGCGATCCAGCTCGTCCTCCAGCCCGCTGCCGACGTACTCGTCGCGCACCCACCACGACACCTCGGCGTCGGCGCCCACCTTCTCCGGCGGGTCGATGTAGACGCAGCCGACCAGCTCGGTCTCCTCCTTATCGAACAGGGCGTAGTTGAACGACTCGTGCGCCTCGATCTCGCGCTCGTGGCGCGCCAGGTCCTCCCGGTCCTGCTCGGCCGTCATGGTTGCCGGCGGCCAGCCCCAGGCCGGCCCGAAGATCGTCCACAGGCGCGGTTGGGAGCCCATCACCGCGGGCATGTCGAGCTCGACGTCAGTGGCCCTGATCGGCCGCAGGTGGTACCCGGGGCCCACCTCGACGCGCAGCGGGTGGTCGAAGTCGTCCGGCAGCCAGGCCATGGGGTTCCTCCGCTCAGCCGATGAGCTTGGTGATGGTCGCGTCGATGCGCCGCCGACGCGTGTCGGCGCTCTTGGCCGCGGCGACGGCGTCCGCGTGCTGCCGCTGGTGGCTGTAGCTGAGGCGCTCCCACGCCGCGGCCGCCTCCGGGTGGGCGGCCAGAGCGGACGCGAGGTCCTCCGGCACCTCCACGGTGCGGGGGGCGGTGTCGAGTTCCACCACCACCGTGTGCACCTCTCCGGCGGCGATGCCGGCCGCCTGGCGCACCGCGGCGCTGGCCCCCAGCCACGACTGTCCGCCCATTGGCGCGATGCTCGTGCGCCAGGTGTGGCCGTTCACCGTCGCGGCCACCTTGGGACGGCGTCCCCCGCCCAGCGCCTCGACGACCGCGTCAGGGACGACGAAGCCGGTGGTCGTGCCGCCGGTCGCCTGCAGTTCCGTGGTGAATTCCATGCCGGAAGTGTGCCGCACGGCCCCGCGGCGGGCTACCAGCAGCAGTAGCCGCCGTCGACGAGCAGGTCGACCCCGGTGATGTAGCCGGCCGCCGGGCCGAGCAGGAACAGGACGGGGCCGGCGATCTCCTCGGGCTCGGCGAGACGGCCCAGGGGTGTGGTGTCGGCGAACTCCGCCACCAGATCGGCCACCTCCGGCCGCCGGTTCATCGGCGTCAGGGTGTAGCCGGGGCTGACCGCGTTCACCCGGAGGCCGAGCGGCGCCCACTCCACCGCCAGCGACTTCGTGAGGTGCACGACCGCGGCCTTGCTCGCGTTGTACTGGGCCTGGGTGAGGTTGCGGTTGGCGATCGTGGCCGAGATCGAGGCGATGTTCACGATCGCACCGCGTCCGTGCGCGCGCATGGCGCGTGCCTCGGCCTGGCAGGAGAAGAAGACGCCGGTGAGGTTGGTGTCGAGAACCGCCTGCCACTGCCCGGGCGTCAGTTCCAGCGCCGGCGTGCCCGCCCCGACCCCGGCGTTGTTGACCGCCAGGCCGAGCGGGCCGAACGCCTGCTCCACCGCGTCGACGGCGGCGGTCGCCTGCGCGGGATCGGTGACGTCCCACTCGACGGCGATCGCGCGTCCTCCGGCGTTCCGGATCCGGTCGACGGTCTCGGCGCACCGCGTGGCGTTCCGTGCCCCGCACCCGACGGCCACTCCGCCCCGTCCGAGCGCGAGGGCGATGGACTGCCCGATGCCGCTGGACGCGCCCGTCACCAGCGCCACCTCGCCGTCGAGGCCGAAGTCGATCATTGCCCCATCATGCCCGCACGAGGGGACGGAGTCCCGCGACCGGCCGGGGCGAGCCCGCCGGCGCCTCTTCGGCCGCCATCCGGGGCGACCCCTGGGACGCGTCGACTCCCATCATCGCGAACGCGGCCACCGCGGTCACCGCCACCCAGACCCGCGCCTTGCGGCGGAAGCCCGCCCACGTGCCGGACGTCGCGCCGAGGTAGATCGCGCCCGCGAGGGCGAGCAGCGCCCCTCCGGCCCACGAGGGCTCGACGTCCTCGGCAGCGGTGAACACGACCGTGGCCATCCACTGGGCCGCGGCCGCGGCGAGCCCGAGGACGAGGAACGCCGCGCCGGCGATCCGCCACCGGGGCACGGGAGCATCCGCCCCTGGCCGGAGCGAAGGACGTTCGGTCATCCCTCGAGGATCGGCGAGGATCCTCAAGGCGCCGTCAAGATCGGGTCTTCGCGGGGTCTGGAGCGACGGCGATGTCGAGTTCGTTGCCCTCGGGGTCGGCGAGCGTCCACCACGAGGGCGCCTCGGCGTCGCTGACCACGTGGCCTCCGGCGGCCACGGCGGCCGCCACCCGGGCCTGCGCCTGGTCGGCCGGCACGAACAGGTCGAGGTGGATGCGGTTGCGCTGCGCGCGCGGCGCGTCCATCTGCTGGAAGAACACCGGCGGGTTCAGCCGGCGCGGGTCGTAGAGGTCGTGCAGGCCGGGACGGGGGTCGTCGACGTAACCCAGCGCCGCCCGCCAGAAGTCCTTGACCGGTTCGATGTCGAGCGCGTCGATGCCGAGCTGGACATCGCGCACCCCGGCCGGGTCGGCGGTGAGTCCGAGCCCCCTCGCGGCGGACTGCACGGCGCGCGCCAGGGCGACGAACCCTTCCGCCTCGTGCTGGTCCTTGCCCCCGTCGACGGTCACGCCCCGGTAGCGCAGATCGACCATCAACGGCAGGCCGGCGTCGTCGGCGAGCCCCGCGACGGCCTCCAGCAGCTCGACGCCCTGGACGAACGAGCGCGTCGGGTAGTGGACCGCCGCGGTGAGCATCGTCCGCCAGTCGCTCGCACCCGGGTCGGCGAACGTCCCGTGCTCCGCGGCGAGCGGGAACACGTCGGCCTCGTTGCCCTCGGCATCGGCGACGGTGCGCCACCACTGGTTCTCGTAGGTGATCCGCCCGCCGGCGGCCAACAGCGCCTCGGTCGTGCCGGGCACCAGCTCCCACGGCGTGCCCGCGTCGAGGTGGAGGCGGTTGCGCAGCGGGCGGGGCGCGTCCATGGCCTGGAACCAGAGCCGTGGCTGGCGGCCCAGCGGGTCGGCGAGCACGTCGTCCGCGTCGCGGTCGAAGCGGAGGGCCGCCTGCCAGAACGGCACGAGCGCAGCCGTGTCCGTGGCGTCGATCGCGACCTGCAGGCGTTGCACCGCGGTCGGATCGGCGCGCAGGCCGAGCTCCGCGGCAGCCGCCGAGATCCCGCGGGCGAGGGCGACGTCCCGCTCGGTGAGGGCGGCGACGTCGTGGCTGAACAGCCGCAGGTGGACGCCGTCACGACGCAGGTCGACGTCCGGATGGTGTCCGGCGGCCTCAGCGAGTTCGGCCACCCGCCGCACCAGCCCGGCACCCGCTCGATGGGAAGAGGTAGCGAACCAGGCGTCGGCGCCCGCGTTCAGGGCCCGCCAATCGCCGGTTCCGCCGGCGTCCTCGAACTGCTGTGGGGTCAGGATCGTCATGACTCATCGTGCCATCGCGCGTCCCGTCCGCCCAGAGGCGGCGAGTGCGTGACGTTGCCCCCCGAGTTCGGGGGAGAACGTCACCCGGTCGGGCGCGGAGAACGCCCGGACGCGCTGGCAATACCCAGCCACGTGTGGTGGTTCCCCGCCCAGCACCACCCGACCTTGGGGGCGTTGCGGCGCGACCGCCCGTCGCGTCCGGTCCCACGGCTGATCCAGATCGCGGGCACCCGGGCGTCCATCCCACGCGGGGTGAGCCTGCGCGAGCCCAGGCACATGAAGCACCGGTTCGCCTCGAGCCGGTCCGGCTCCTGAAGCAGCCAGCTGATCCCCTCGCTGATCGTCAGCGGGGTCCGTCCGCGGCCGCGCACCTCGGGCAGCGCGGCGTCGGGTGTCCAGTCCAGGAGGTCGTCCCCCCGGTCCACGCCCTGCAGCAGGTAGAGCGGCCGGTCGGGCACGTCGAGGTCCGCGATCGCAGCGAAGTCGTCCAGGTCGGTCATGTCCTCGACGACGAACCCGGGCCGCCCGTCGTGGCGCAGCAGCGGCACGAGACGCGAGGGCGGAACCAGGGACGGGTGGACGCAGAGGACGCCGTCCCCCTCGAGCCCGTCGGCGAGGCCGAGGAGTTCCTCAGCGGTGGTCCCGGCCAGTTCGGGAACCCCGAGGTCGACCAGGCGATCGGCTTGCCGGCGCACGTCCATCCGCCCAGTGTGCACGACGGCGGATGGGCCGGTGTGACCGGCGGTGGCGCTCACCGGTCCGGCGGCGTCGATCCGGTGCCGGCGCGGCCCCCGCGTTCCCCGCTGGCCCGGAGGCGGTCGGACAGGGCGAGGACCTCGCGGCGCAGGGCGTCCGGGGCGACCACCTCGAAGTCCCAGCCGAGCCCGGCCAGCATCCGGGCCATGCCGTCCAGCCGCTCGGCCCGGGCCTGCAGGAGCACGCCGTCGACGTGCTCGCTCAGCCGTCCCACGCTCGCCGGCAGCCGCTCGACCGCATCGGCGAGGGTGGTCCGCAGCACGACCGAGACCTCGTGCGACCACCGGACCGCGGCGATGCCCGACACAACCTGCGTCCTGGCGTCGAAGTCGGCGGGCACGTCGTAGCCGCCCTCGCCCTGCCGGACCGCGGCGATGCGGTCCAGGCGGAAGGTCCGCACGTCATCACGGCCGTGGTCGTGGCCGGTGACGTACCACCGGCCGGCATGGAAGACGAGGCCATAGAGGTCGAGCTCACGCTGCGACTCCTGCCCGTCCCACGCGGTGTAGGCGATCACGACCGTGCGCTGCGCCTGCGCCGCCGAGGCGAGGGCGAGCAGCGTGTCGGCGACGGCGGGAGCGGTGGGGCGGACCGGGGCGGTGAACTGCGCGGTCGAGAGCAGGCTCTCCAGCCGGCGGCCCAGGGGCCGGGGCAGGACGCGGGACACCTTGGCCAGGGCGCTCGCCGTCGCTGCATGGTCGGTGGTGGCGAGCACCTCCCGTTCGGCGGCCATGAGTCCCAGGACGACGGCGACGGCCTCGTCGTCGGTGAGCATCAGCGGGGGCAGCTTGTAGCCAGGCAGGAGCCGGTAGCCGCCGTACCGTCCACGCTGCGCCTCGACAGGGATCCCCAGGTCGGCGAGGTGCCCTGCGTAGCGCCGGACGGTGCGCTCCTCCACTCCGAGCCGGGCGGCCAGCTCGCCCACCGTGCGCTGCCCGCCCGTCTGGAGCAGTTCCAGCATGGCGAGAACGCGACCGGTCGGACGGGCCACGACCCTCCTCGGAGGTGGTCGAAAGTGTCTTGAACAGTGAATCTATACCGGACCGAATCTGTCCACAATCGGTCCTAGCGTGGTTGTCATGAACACCAACACCTACGTCCTCGTCCCCGGCTTCTGGCTCGGCGCCGCCGTCTGGAGCGCCGTCGCTGACCGGCTGCGTGCGCGCGGCCACGTCGTCCATGCCGTCGACCTCACGGGCATGGGCGAGCGCGCCCACCTCGCCACGCCCGGGACCGACCTCACCACCCACATCGAGGACGTCGTGCGCGTGCTCGAGCAGCACGACCTGCACGACGTCGTCCTCGTCGGCCACAGCTATGGCGCCCTCGTGACGACCGGAGCCGCTGACCGCGTGCCCGGGCGCGTGGCCCGCCTGGTCTACGTCGACTCGGGACCCCTCCCGGAGGGCCTGTCCCAGGCCGACTTCGAGGGTCCCGCCGCCCGGGCGGCCAACGAGGAGTTGGTGACGACACACGGCCAGGGGTGGTTGCTGCCTCCGCCACCGTGGGCCGAACTCGCCGCCGGGGTGCCGGGGGTGGACGACACGGTCGTGGCCGCGCTGGTCGAGGACTCGCGTCCGCAACCCTGGCGCACCGCCACCCAGCCGGTGGCGCTCACCGGCGCCTGGGAGCGGCTGCCACGCACGGGCGTGCTGTGCACCTTCACCCTCGAGCAGGTGCGGCAGCTGGCACCGCAGGCACCGGTGTTCGCGCGCATGGTCGACGGCGACTGGACGTACGTCGAGCTCCCGACCTGGCACTGGCCGATGGTCAGCCGGCCGGCGGAGCTCGCCGACGTGCTGGAGTCTGCCGGCCGCTAGGTGATGGGGCGTCCTACCCCGCTCGCCGGCGGGTGGTGAGGCCGGCGCGCGAGCAGCGGTCGCTCAGCTGAGAGGCGGAACTCCACCGCTTGTCGCGCCGACTGGCCATCGCTCTGACCAGAGACCATCTGAGCCGGCCTCACCATGTCTCGTCCGGAGTGCAGTTCGCTGGTTGAGCCTGCCGAGTAAACGCACTCAACTGCTTGTTATGCACGTGATCTTGTCCCGTTCTCCACTGGTGGTTTCGATGGTCCCGTCGGTGTTCCGGTCGGCTGGACGGGGGATGTTGAGGTGATCCTGGGTGTGAACGCGGCTGCTGCTGCGGGGCGGCGGATTGCTG
>JAIUOT010000064.1 GCA_020161015.1 Actinomycetota bacterium
CCTCGTGCCGGCGGTCGACGAGGCGTGGGTCGCCCAGGCTGCTCAACGGGTGATCAACACCGTCGAGGCCGAACGATCCTCCTGGACGTCGTGGAACGTGCGGGCCGAAGCGTTGCGGCAGGTCCGGGCCGCCGCCGTCCCGCTCGACCAGATCGCCCGGGTCGCCGAAACCATCACCACACGGGCGCTCGACACCGCGTCGCTGCCGATCCGCACCACTCGCGCCCAGCCTGTGGAGCCGGCGCCGCTGCTCGGCCCCGACGGTGCCTCGGTGTACGCGCAAACCTCAGCGACCCGCTACACGTCGCGCCGCATCCTGTACGCCGAGCGGCGCCTTGTCGACACCGCCGCCCGGCTTGGCGGCCGCATCGCCGACCACAACTCCGTTACCCTCGCCCTCCTCCAGGCCATGGCCAACCACGAACCCCTCAACCCCGAACAGCAGACCCTCGTGCGCGACATGGCCACCTCCGGTCGTCGGCTGCAGCTCGGTATTGCGCCGGCCGGGACAGGAAAGACGACTGCGATGCGCGCTCTCGCGACCGCGTGGACGTCCAGCGGCGGCACCGTCGTGGGGCTCGCACCGTCCGCCACGGCCGCTGAGCAGTTGCGCAGCCAGCTCGGCGAGGGTGCGGTTGCGGACAACCTCGCCAAACTCGTCTGGGCGATCGCCCACCACGAGCCGCTGGCGGCGGCCGTCGGCCCGGACACGCTGGTCATCATCGACGAAGCCGGGATGGCCGACACCCTCACCCTCGACCACCTCGTCAGCTGGTGCCTCGACCAGGGTGCCAGCCTCCGGCTGATCGGCGACGACCAACAACTCGGCGCGATCGGCGCCGGCGGCGTCCTGCGCGACATCGCCACCCAACACGGCGCCGTCCGCCTCGACCACGTCGTCCGCTTCACCAACCCCGCCGAAGCCGAAGCCAGCCTCGCCCTTCGCGCCGGCGACGCCGGCGCCCTCGGCTTCTACCTCGACCACCATCGGGTCCACGTCGTCGACCCCGACACCGCCACCAGCCGGGTGCTCACCGCGTGGCAGACCGACATCGCCGCGGGCCTCGACGCGCTCATGCTCGCCCCCACCCGCGAACAAGTCGCCGCCCTCAACGCGGCCGCCCGCACCTCCCGACTCCACGGGCACCGGGCCGGACGCCAAGTCGACCTCAGTGATGGCAACAAGGCCTCGACCGGGGACACGGTGATCACCCGACGCAACAACCGCGACCTCGCCAGCAGCGACACCGCCTGGGTCCGCAACGGTGACCGCTGGCGGATCACCGCGATGCACGGTGACGGCTCCATCGACGTCCAGCACCTCCGGAACCACAACCAACTCACCCTGCCCGCCGACTACGTCGCCGAGTTCGTCGAACTCGGCTACGCGACCACGATCCACGCCGCCCAGGGTGTAACGGCCGATACCTGCCACGGGCTGCTCACCGGCGAGGAGAGCCGGCAGCAGGCCTACACGATGCTGACTCGCGGTCGGCATGCCAACCATGCCTGGCTCCAGGTCGAGAACACCGACACCCACGTCGCCCCGGTCGACCCCGCCCTGCGGCAGCCCGCCACCGGCGTCCAACTCCTCGAAACCGTCATCGCCCGCGACGAGGCGCCCGCCTCGGCGACCACCCTGCTCCGGCAGGCCGACGAACCCGCACTGCTCCTCGGCCCCGCGGTCATCTGCTACGTCGACGCCATCACCTACGCCGCCGAACACCACCTACCGGTCGAAGTGAAAGACAAGATCGACGCCGCCGGCGCCAAAGACGGCCTCGACCGGACCGACGCCTGGCCGACCCTGCGCAGCCACCTCATGCTCGTCGCCGCCAACAGCCACGACCCCGTCGACGTCCTCAACCAGGCGGTCGCGCTCGGCCCGCTCGACCAGGCCCGCGACCGGGCAGCCGTGATCGACTACCGGCTCGACGTGACCCAAGCCAACAACCGCACCCGCGGACCGCTGCCCTGGCTCCCCGGCATCCCCGTCCAGCTCCTCGACGACCCCACGTGGAAGGCCTACCTGTCCGGCCGCTACCAACTCACCCGACAACTTGCCGACGAAACCCGGCACCGCGCCCCCGCCGACACGCCACGGTGGGCCCAGGACCTGTACGGCCTCGACCCGGCCCTGGTCGCCGACATCCAGCAGTGGCGCGCCGCCCACCAGACGCCCGACACCGATCTGCGTCCCACCGGCGCACCGCACTACTCCGGGGCCGAGCACGACGCGCAACGCCGCCTCGACCGTGCCCTCGAGACCAGCCAGGCCGGGATCCGCGAATGGCTCCCCAAGATCACCTCCGCCGCGCCCGCCTGCGCCGGCGATCCCTCACTGCCAGCGTTCGCTGCACACCTGGCGAACCTTGCCCGGCGCAGGCCCGAACTCGAACAGCAGCTCGCCGAGGCAGCAGGGCTCGGCCCGCTCCCCGTCGAGCACGCCGCCGACGCCCTCCGCTACCGCATCACCGACCTCATCCACCAGGAGGACGAGATGAGCCGACGCGAAGCCGCAAGCATCATGCGAGCCCACCAGCCCCACCGCCAGCCCCCACCACCCATGCACGGACCCCGCCACGGCCACGACCGCGGCATCAGCATCTGACCCCACCGGAAAGGAACTGACATGGCCAGCCACGCAGCCGAATGGAGCCAGCCGACGCCCGAGTGGCTCTCGCTCCAGCAAGCCGCCCTCATCTACGGGGTCAGCGTCGACACCCTCCGCCGCCGCATCGCCACCGGCGCGCTCCCCGCGTCCCGGATCGGCGCCCGCCTGATCCGCGTTCGGATCGCGGATCTCGAGCGGGTCTGCCGTCCGATCGTGGTCGATCAACGATCCACTCATGGTCGTCGAGCATGATGAGAACGCCACCACCCAGGCATTGCCCGACGTGCGGGTCGGATCAGGTCCGGTGACGACGAGGTTGCCGGACAACGGCTCGCAAGTTATCTTGGAGGACCGGCCCGAGTACTCAGGTGATGACGATGCCTCGCACAGTCGACGAGATCCTCCAGCACGCGGATGACCTTGCGGCCCGGTTCAAGGACTACGAGCCCGACCCGGCACATGAGCTCGATCCCGGCGCCATCGCGCTGCTGCGCGCCGCGATCCAGGAGCCGAGCGCCACGTCCTGGAAGCAATCAGGGCAGCGCGAGTCGCTGGCATGTCCTGGTCAGCCATCGGACTCTTCGTTGGCACCTCGGGGGAGGCGGCCCGCCAGCGCTACAGGAACGAAGTCGCTTGACCTATCGGCCCGGCCCCTGGAGGCGTCGTGCGCGCAAGTGTGATACCGGGGCGAACGCAAGTGTGATACGGGCGAACGGAAATGTCATGTTCAGCTGCACGCCGGCGATGAGAGCCATCATCGAGGTCATGGCCGCGTAGCAACCATCGGCGACGTGCTGATAGGCACGCGGCCTTGCCCGAAGAACCGCATCCGCGCATCAGCTCCCTTCGGCGAGTGTCCAGCGAGCTCGCGGGTCCTTGGCGGACTTGCCGTGCCAGACGATGAGGCCCTCCTCACGCAAGGCCTTCAGGCGGGCATTTGCGGCAGGGCGGCTCAGCCCGGCAGCCTCGGCGACTTCCCCTGAACCCAGTCCGGCGACTCCAGCGGTTCGGAGTGCGTCCAGGATCTGCTGCGATCCCTTGGGGAGGCGCGCGGCCTGGGTAGCAGGCAGACGGGGCAGCGCGGCGAGAGTCAGTCGGACGCTGCCGGCTGTTTGGCGGTAGGCGGGATCCCGCAGGCCGACAATTCGCATCTCGTCGAACATTCGCTTGATGCCCTCCCCCAGTTCCTGGCCGATTCGAAGGTCCGCACAAACCCGAGCGATTCGTGGGTTGCGGGCGAACCGCGGGATCTCCAGCGGCAGTGCCGGGTTGGCCAGGCCCGGAAAGCGTCCCGGGCTTTCGATCTCGACCCGGTCGGGGTAGATCTCGACCCGGATGTGGTCGCCGGAGAGGCTGTAGGAACGATGGATTGCGGCGTTGACCACTCCTTCGAGCCAAGCCTCACGCGGGACGATCGGACGGGCCTCGAAAAGCCCGCTCTCGGCCAGTGCTCGACGCTTGGGGATCAGGCTACTGATCACCCGATCGGCCTCCTGGATAGCGCGCGGGATTGGCCCCTCGATCCGGATGTCAGAGCCTTCCTCCACCCCCAGCCGGGCGCCCGTGCCGCGCTCCGGAGTGAGAAAACGAATCACGCGAATGTACGCCTCAGGGAACAGGTCCTGCGGACGCGGTGCGAACAGCAGATAGCCCGCATTGGTGAGTTCGTCCTTCGGCGTGAGCAGACTCCGGGCGCGGAACAGCTTGAGATCACTGGAAGCACCGACACGCGACCGGTAGTTCTGCACGAGCTTCCTGTCCAGATCCGCGATCCGCACACCGGGGACGGGTCTGCCGTCGTACTGGCCCTGTCCCTTGTCGAACTCCAGTTCTTGACGGGCTGCGAACCCGAGCTTGCGCGACTCGTCCCCAACCCGCAGGTACACATCGCCGGCGCGGGTCTCGTGCACCAGTTCACCGGGATCAACACGGATCACGAGGAGTGCGTCCACTTCACCTGCGTCGTTGATGCAACCGACCTGCTCCACGTGCGCTCGCACAGGAGGGACGGTGAAGTCCAGGGCCGCTTGCCGGATGGCGTTCTGCTTCGACGCGTGGGATCGAATCCCTTCCACTCGCCCTTCAGACAGTCCGATCACGATGACCCCGCCCTCTGCGTTGGCGAAGGCGGTGAGCGGCCTGTCGAGGTCCTGTGCCCGGACGCGAATCGACTTGCGATCGAACCACTGGTCCTCCGGCAACGCCAAGAGGCGCCGGCCAACGTCCGACCGATCAGCCGCGAGCGCCGCATCCACCTGGTTCGCCGTCATGGCTCTACTTTAAACTTCTTCATGTTCCATGCAAGTAGCGGCGAGGCCTCGCGCGCCGAGCCCCCCCAGCCGCCCAGCGACATCGCTACTTGAAACTCCGGGCTTCAAGTAGCTTTCAAGTAGAGCCCGATTGATCGCAGGCCACGCCAAGAACCTCCAGCGCGCTTCGGGCGGGGCTACGCCTCGGCTCGCGGGCCGTCAATACCGGTGGACTGAACGACTCCGGACTCTGCCAGCAGCGCCATCCGGTCGGCGATGATCCGGTCGCGGCCCTCGGCGACGTGCTGATAGACCAGCGCAGCCTTCGCCGTGGAGTGCCCCATGCGGGCCATCAGCTCCGCGAGAGTGGCGCCGGCCTGCGCGGCCATCGTTGCCGCGCTGTGCCGGAGGTCGTGGAAGCGCAGGTCAGGCCGCCCAGCAACCTGACGAGCCCTGTGGTAGGTCTTGCTGAGGGTGTTCACGTGCAGGTGGCCCGTCTTGGTCGCGTTCGGGAACAGCCCGTCCGGGCCGGGCATGGCGTGCTCGGCGAGATGCCGTTTCAGGGCCGGACGCAGGTTCGGGGGTAGTGCGATCGTCCGGACGCCCGCCCGGGACTTCGGTGTGCCGACCGTCGCCTCA
>JAIUOT010000065.1 GCA_020161015.1 Actinomycetota bacterium
ATCCAGATCAAGATGGCCCAGGGCGCCAAGCCCGGCGAGGGTGGCCAGCTGCCCGGGCCGAAGGTCTACCCGTGGGTGGCCAAGACCCGGCACTCGACCCCGGGCGTCGGCCTCATCAGCCCGCCGCCGCACCACGACATCTACTCGATCGAGGACCTCGCCCAGCTGATCCACGACCTGAAGAACGCGAACCCGTCGGCGCGGGTGCACGTCAAGCTCGTTTCCGAGATCGGGGTCGGCACGGTCGCGGCCGGGGTCAGCAAGGCGCACGCCGACGTCGTCCTCATCTCCGGTCACGACGGCGGCACCGGCGCGGCGCCGCTGACCTCGCTGAAGCACGCGGGCGGACCCTGGAAGCTCGGCCTGGCCGAGACCCAGCAGACCCTGCTGCTGAACGGGCTCCGCGAGCGCATCGTCGTGCAGGTGGACGGCCAGCTCAAGACCGGCCGGGACGTGGTCATCGCCGCGCTGCTGGGCGCGGAGGAGTTCGGCTTCGCCACGGCGCCGCTGGTGGTGTCCGGCTGCGTGATGATGCGGGTCTGCCACCTCGACACCTGCCCGGTGGGCGTGGCGACGCAGAATCCGGAGCTGCGGGCCAAGTACGCCGGCCACGCCGACTTCGTGGTGAACTTCTTCGAGTTCATCGCCCAGGAGGTGCGTGAGCACCTCGCCGCCCTCGGCTTCCGCTCGATCGAGGAGGCCGTCGGCCACGTCGAGGTGCTGAAGACCCGGCGTGCGGTGGAGCACTGGAAGGCGCAGGGCCTCGACCTGTCGCCCATCCTGCACCAGGTGGAGCTGCCCGAGGGCGCCCCGCTGCACTGCGTCGGCAGCCAGGACCACGGGCTGGAGGACAAGCTCGACACCCAGCTGCTCGAGATCGCGCGCCCCGCGCTCGAGAACGGCGAGCTGGTGCGGGCCGACCTCACCGTCCGCAACGTCGACCGCACGGTGGGCACGATCCTCGGCCACCACGTCACCAGGGCGACCCGGGGCGAGGGCCTGCCGGAGAACACCATCGACCTCACCCTGCGGGGCACCGCGGGCCAGAGCTTCGGTGCGTTCCTTCCGCGCGGGGTGACCCTGCGGCTCATCGGCGACAGCAACGACTACTTCGGCAAGGGCCTGTCCGGCGGACGCCTCATCCTGCGGCCGCACCGTAGCGCCCCGTTCGTCGCGGAGGAGCAGATCATCGCCGGCAACGTGATCGCCTACGGCGCCACCAGCGGCGAGCTGTTCATCCGCGGCCAGGTCGGCGAGCGGTTCTGCGTCCGCAACTCGGGGGCGACCGCCGTGGTCGAGGGCGTCGGCGACCACGCCTGCGAGTACATGACCGGTGGCGAGGCACTGATCCTCGGCCCGACCGGACGCAACATCGCGGCCGGCATGTCCGGCGGTGTGGCCTGGGTGCTCGACCTCGAGCCGGCGCGGCTGAACACCGAACTGGTGGACGCCCTCCCGCTCGACGACGAGGAGCTCGCCCGGGTGAAGGACCTCCTCGCCAGGCACCAGGAGGAGACCGGTTCCGCGGTCGCGGAGCGGCTGCTCGCGCTGTCCGACGACGAACTACGTTCGCGGTTCACCACGCTCATGCCGCGCGACTACGCCCGCGTCCTCAAGGCCCGTGCGGACGCCGAGCTGGCCGGGCTGGACGAGGAGACCACGGTCAAGCTGATGATGGAGGCTACGCATGGCTGATCCCAGGGGCTTCATGAACACCCCGCGCCAGGTTGCGCAGCGCCGTCCGGTCGAGGAGCGGGTGCACGACTGGAACGAGGTCTACCCGGGCACCCCGGGCCAGGCCGTCCTGCCGATCATCAGCAAGCAGGCGGGGCGCTGCATGGACTGCGGCATCCCGTTCTGCCACTCCGGCTGCCCGCTGGGCAACCTGATTCCGGAGTGGAACGACATGATCTGGCGCGACGACTGGCGCGGAGCGCTGGACCGCCTCCACGCGACGAACAACTTCCCCGAGTTCACCGGCCGCCTGTGCCCGGCGCCGTGCGAGACCTCCTGCGTCGTCGGCATCAACCGCGACCCGGTGACCATCAAGAACATCGAGGTCGCGATCATCGACCGCGCGTGGGACGACCGCCGCGTGACGGCGGAGACCCCGGCCTGGCACACCGGGCGGACGGTGGCCGTGGTCGGTTCCGGACCGGCCGGCCTCGCCGCGGCGCAGCAGCTCACCCGCGCGGGCCACACGGTGGTCGTCTACGAGCGTGCGGACGCCATCGGCGGCCTGATGCGCTACGGCATCCCCGAGTTCAAGATGGAGAAGAAGGTCCTCGACCGGCGCCTGAAGCAGATGCGCCTGGAGGGCACGGTCTTCAAGGCCGGCGTGAACATCGGCGTGGACATCACCGGCGAGGAGCTCCTGGAGCGGTTCGACGCCGTGGTGCTGGCGATCGGCGCCACGGTGGCCCGCGACCTCCCGGTGACCGGACGGGAGCTGGCGGGCATCCACCAGGCGATGGAGTTCCTCCCGCAGGCCAACCGGGTCGCGCTCGGGCAGGAGGTGCCCGAGCAGATCAGCGCCCACGGCAAGGACGTGGTGATCATCGGCGGCGGCGACACCGGTGCGGACTGCCTCGGCACGTCCCTGCGGCAGGGCGCCCGCTCGATCACCCAGCTGGAGATCATGCCGGAGCCGCCGCACGCGCGCCCGGACAACCAGCCGTGGCCGACCTACCCGATGACCTACCGGGTGTCGTCCGCGCACGAGGAGGGCGGGGAGCGGGTGTACTCGGTCTCGACCACCGAGTTCTCCGGCGACGAGTCCGGCAACGTGACCGGCCTGAACCTCAACGAGGTGCGGATGGTCGACGGCCGCTTCGAGGTGGTCCCCGGCAGTGAGCGGTTCCTCCCCGCGCAGCTGGTCCTGCTGGCCATGGGCTTCACCGGGCCGCAGCGCGAGGGGCTCGTGGAGCAGCTGGGTGTCGAGCTGGACCAGCGGGGCAACATCGCCCGCGACGGGACCTTCGCCACCAGCGTGGACCGGGTGTTCGTCTGCGGCGACGCCGGGCGGGGCCAGTCGCTCATCGTCTGGGCGATCGCGGAGGGTCGTTCCTGCGCCAACGGCGTGGACGCGTTCCTCCAGGGCGGCTCGCGGCTGCCCAAGCCGATCCGGCCGACCGACCGCCCGCTGACGGTGTGACCGGCCACTCCTCGTCAACGCCCGTGGCCCCTCACTAGGCTGGCGGCGTGGCGAGGATGGGGTCGGGCAAGAGGCTGAAGAAGCTGCGGAAGCTGGCCGAGCTCGGCCAGCGGCTGCCGCTGCCGTCCGGGCCGAGCCCGCTGAAGGCCCCGCTCGACATCGCGTCCGCCTTCACCCGCGCGTGGAACACCCACGACGCGAAGGCGATCGGGAAGCTGTTCGCCGATGACGCGGACTTCGTCAACGTCGTCGGCCTGTGGTGGACGAGCCGCCGCTCCATCCGGCGGGCCCTCGCGCGGGGCTTCGAGGGCTGGTTCGCCGGCTCGACGTTCACCGTGGAGAAGCTGAGCCAGCGGTTGCTCGGGCCGGACGCCGCCGTGGTCATCGCCCGGTGGCGCATCGAGGGACAGCGCGATCCCGACGGCGAGCCGGCGGACACCCGGCGCGGCCTGGCCACGGTCGTGCTCCAGCGGCTGGAGGACGGCACCTGGCTCTGCGTCAGCTGGCACAACACCGACATCGCTGCCGCTGCGGACACCAACCTCGTGCGCGACGGGGTGGTGACGCCGACCAGCTACCTCACCGCGCTGCCCGAGCCGGCCCACGCAGAGGACCGGGCCGGGGACTGATCCGGGACTGCGCGGCCTACAGGGCGATGCCCTGGTGCAGGCGGTGCAGCGTGCTCTTGCCGAACAGCGACTCGACGAGGTCGACGGCGAGCTCCGCCGTCGTGTTCCGCACGTCCAGCGCCGGGTTCAGCTCCACCAGGTCGACAGAGCCGAGACGGCCGGTGTCGGCGATCATCTCCATGCACAGGTGCGCCTCACGGTAGGTGGGGCCGCCCCGCACCGGGGTCCCGACCCCCGGGGCGATCTCCGGATCGACGAAGTCGAGGTCGAGGCTGAGGTGCAGGTGGGTGTCCTCGTCCACGCCGGCCAGCGCGCGCACCATGGTGCGCCGCATGCCGATCTCGTCGACGAAGCGCATGTCGAAGACCTCGACGCCCTCGGCGAAGAGGAACGCCTTCTCGCCCGGGTCGACGCTGCGCAGTCCCACCTGGCGGATCTCGTCGGTGCTGATCGCCGGGGAGGACCCACCGAGCGTGGTCAGTTCCTCCGGTCCGAACCCGGCCAGGCACGCCACGGGCATGCCGTGGATGTTGCCGGACGGGGTGAGCCGTGCGGTGTTGAAGTCGGCGTGTGCGTCCACCCAGATGATCCGCAGCTTCTTGCCGGTGGCCCGGCAGTGCGCGGCGACGGCGCTGATGGAGCCGATGGCCAGGCTGTGGTCGCCGCCGAGGAGGATCGGAAGGCGACCGGCGGCGAGCTCGGTGGCGGTCGCGTCGTACACCGCGCGGTTCCACTCGATGACCTCCGGCAGGTGGCGGTAGCCGTCCACCGGGGGGAGCTGGGGGTTCTCGGGGCCGTCGAGGTCGCCGGCGTCGTGCACCTCGCACCCGAACTGCCGCAGCGACTCGGCGATCCCGGCCACCCGCAACGACTGGGGGCCGAGGCGGCATCCCAGCCGCGAGGCCCCGATGTCCGTGGGTGCCCCGATGAGACTCACCTGTGGCACGTTTCGCCCCTTCCGCTCGACGACGAGTTGCCGTAAGGATGCAACCATGACCGGGGGCGACGAGCAAACTCCGCGACGCGTGGCCCTGCTGCGCGGCGTGAACCTGGGCGGTGGGCGGACGCTGCCGATGGCGCTGCTGCGCGAGCTGGCGACCGGCCTGGGGTGGGCCGACGTCGCCACCCACCTCCAGTCCGGCAACCTGCTCTTCCGGGCGCCCGGAGGTGCGGACGAGGTGGCGCGGGCGTTGTCGGAGGCCGTCCGCTCCGGCGCCGGCCTGGCCGTGGACGTCGTGATCCGGACGGGACCGGAGCTCTGCGTGCTGGTCGACGACCACCCGTTCGCGGACGGCGACCCCTCCCGCGTGGTGATCGCGTGCTGTGACCGGCCGGTGGGCGAGCTGGCCGCCCGGCGGCTCGCGGACCTGGCGACCGGCCGCGAGCGGGTCGGGCTGGCCGCCTCCGGCACCGACGTGTACGCCGACTTCCCGGACGGCCAGGCCGGCTCGCGGCTCGCCGCGGGGCTGGTGGCGTCCCTGCGTCCGGCGACCGGCACCGCGCGCAACCTCCGCACGATGGGCAGGCTGGTAGAACTTCTTCGTGGGTGAGTCCGCGCAGGTGAGTCGGTCCGGGGAACGTCGGAGGTCCGGGTTATGGTGAGTACTCGCTGACTTCCCCCAGCGGTCAATCGCATCCGGTCTCAATCACTCTCGGAGGTCGTGGGTCAGCGTGTCCAGCGAGTTCGTCCACCTGCACTGCCACTCGGAGTACTCGATGCTGGACGGTGCCGCCCGGCTGAAGGACCTCGTGTCCCGCTCCGAGGAACTGGGCATGAACGCGCTCGGGATCACCGACCACGGCAACATGTTCGGCGCCTACGAGTTCTACAAGGTCGCCAAGCACAGCCCGGTCAAGGCGATCATCGGGCTGGAGGCGTACCTGACGCCGAAGACCCACCGGAGCGAGCGCAAGCGCGTCCAGTGGGGGGACGGGACCGGCGACGACGTGTCGGCGAAGGGCGCCTACACCCACATGACGATGTGGGCGCAGGACACCGCCGGCATGCACAACCTGTTCCGGCTGAGCTCGCTGAGCTCGCTGGAGGGCTTCTTCTACAAGCCGCGGGCCGACCGTGAGCTGCTGCACCGGTACGCGAAGGGCCTGATCGCCACCACAGGCTGTCCCTCGGGCGAGGTGCAGACCTACCTGCGGCTGGGGCAGTACTCCGAGGCGCTGGCATCCGCGGCCGAGTTCCGGGACATCTTCGGCCCGGAGAACTTCTACGTCGAGCTGATGGACCACGGCCTCGACATCGAGAACCGCGTCCGCAAGGGACTTCTCCAGCTGGCCAAGGACCTGCAGCTGCCGCTGGTCGCCACCAACGACCTGCACTACGTCCGGGCCGAGGACGCGGAGGACCACGACACCCTGCTGTGCGTCTCCGCCGGCGCGAACAAGGACACGCCCAACCGCTTCCGGTTCGACGGGAACGGCTACTACCTGAAGTCGCCGCAGGAGATGCGCGCGCTGTTCGCCGACCTGCCGGAGGCCTGCGACAACACGCTGGCGATCGCCGAGCGCTGCAGCATCTCCTTCGCGGAGGGCACCGGCACCTACATGCCGCAGTTCCCCGTGCCGCCGGGGGAGAGCGAGTCCTCCTGGTTCATCAAGGAGGTCCTGCGCGGCCTCACCGTCCGCTTCCCCGACGGCGTGCCGGACTACGCGACCACCCAGGCCGAGTACGAGCAGGACGTGATCATCGGCAAGGGCTACGCCGGCTACTTCCTCGTGGTGGCCGACTTCATCAACTGGGCCAAGCGCAACGGCATCCGGGTGGGTCCGGGACGCGGGTCCGGCGCCGGCTCGATGTGCGCGTACGCGATGGGGATCACCGACCTCGACCCGGTCCCGCACGGCCTGATCTTCGAGCGCTTCCTGAACCCCGAGCGTCCCTCGATGCCCGACTTCGACGTCGACTTCGACGACCGCCGCCGCGGCGAGGTGATCCGCTACGTCACCGAGAAGTACGGCGACGACCGGGTCTGCCAGATCGTCACCTACGGCACGATCAAGGCCAAGCAGGCCATCAAGGACGCCGGTCGCGTGCTGGGCATGCCGTTCTCCCTCGGCGAGAAGATCACCAAGGCCTACACCCCGCCCGTCCAGGGCAAGGACGTGCCGATCGCCGACGTGTTCGACCCCCAGCACGAGCGCTATGGCGAGGGCACCGAGTTCCGCGAGCTGTACGAGTCCGACCCGGAGGTGAAGCGCGTCGTCGACACCGCGCGTGGCATCGAGGGCCTGAAGCGGCAGTGGGGCGTCCACGCCGCCGGCGTGATCATGTCGTCCGCGCCGCTGCTCGACGTCATCCCGATCATGAAGCGGGAGCAGGACGGCCAGATCATCACCCAGTTCGACTACCCGAGCTGCGAGGCCCTCGGCCTGGTGAAGATGGACTTCCTCGGCCTGCGGAACCTGACGATCCTCGACGACGCGGTGCGGAACGTGACGATCAACCGCGGCATCGACCTCGACCTCGACGCACTCCGCCGCGACATGACCGACCGGGCGGCCTACGAGCTGCTCGCCTCGGGCGAGACCCTCGGGGTGTTCCAGCTGGACGGCGGGGGACTGCGGTCGCTGCTGAAGCTGATGCGTCCGGACAACTTCGAGGACATCTCGGCCACCATCGCTCTGTACCGCCCGGGCCCGATGGGCGCGGACAGCCACACGAACTACGCGCTCCGCAAGACCGGCCGGCAGAAGGTCGAACCGATCCACCCGGAACTCGCGGAGCCGCTGGCCGACATCCTCGGCACGACGTACGGCCTGATCGTCTACCAGGAGCAGATCCAGCAGATCGCGCAGCGCGTGGCCGGCTACAGCCTCGGCCAGGCCGACCTGCTGCGGCGGGCGATGGGCAAGAAGAAGAAGGAGGTGCTGGAGGCCGAATTCGCGCCCTTCAGCGCCGGCATGCGGGCCAACGGCTACTCCGAGGCGGCGATCAGCACGCTGTGGGAGATCATGGTCCCCTTCGCCGCCTACGCCTTCAACAAGGCGCACTCGGCCGCGTACGGCGTCGTCTCCTACTGGACCGCCTACCTGAAGGCCAACTACCCCGCGGAGTACATGGCGGCGCTGCTGGAGTCGGTGAAGAGCGACAAGGACAAGACCGCGCTCTACCTGGGCGAGTGCCGGCGGATGGGGATCCGGGTGCTGCCGCCGGACGTGAACTCCTCCGAAGGCATGTTCACCCCCGTCGGGACCGACATCCGCTACGGCCTGGCCGCCATCCGCAACGTCGGCGACAACGTGGTGAGGGGCATCGTCGAGGGCCGTACCGAGCACGGTCCCGCGGCGGACTTCAACGCCTTCCTCGACCAGGTGCCGCTGGTGGTGTGCAACAAGCGGGTGATCGAGTCGCTGATCAAGGCGGGGGCGTTCGACTCGATGGGGCACACGCGCCGGGCACTGATGGAGTGCTTCGAGCGCAGGGTCGACGAGGTCATCGACCTCAAGCGCAACCAGGCCAACGGCCAGGACGACCTGTTCGGCGACTTCGGCGGCACGGAGAAGCTTGCCACGGCTCCGGTGCCCGACCTGCCCGAGTGGGACAAGCGGGTACGCCTCGGCTTCGAGCGGGAGATGCTCGGGCTCTACGTCAGCGACCACCCGCTGCAGGGGCTCGAGCACATCCTGGCCGCCCAGCGAGACCTCAGCATCGGCCAGCTGCGGGCCGACGACGGGCCGCGCGACGGCATGGTGAACATCGCCGGAATGATCACCCAGGTGGTGCGCAAGCAGACCAAGACCGGTGACCTGTGGGCGATCGCCACGGTCGAGGACCTGGAGTCCGCGATCGAGGTGCTGCTCTTCCCGAAGGTGTACGCCGGCGTGGCGGCGTCGCTGGCCACCGACACCGTGGTCCGGATCAAGGGGCGGATCCGCACCAAGGACGAGAGCCTGGAGATGACCGGCCAGGAGGTGGCCTTCCCGGACGTTTCCGAGGGGCCGTCCGGGCCGCTGGTGATCCAGCTGCCCGCAGTGCGCTGCACCCCCGCGGTCGTCGAGCAGCTGCGGCACGTCCTGCGGGCCCACCCGGGCCCGACGGAGGTCCGCGTCCGCCTGGTGTCGGCCACGAACGGCGCCAAGGTGTGGAAGCTCGACGAGGGGCTGCGGGTCGCGACGTCCCGTCCGCTGATGGCCGACCTGAAGGCGCTGCTCGGGCCCTCCTGCGTGAACGCGTGACCGGCCGCGGGCCGGGGACAAGGCACCGTCCGCTAGAGTTCCGGCCGTGAGCACGCCCATCACCGAGGAGGACCGGCAGGCGACGCCGCGGACCTCCGGCGACGCGTCCGTGACGCTCTGGGTGGCGCTGCTCGCGGGCCTCTCCGCCGTGGTCGGCGGCCTCGCCGCGGTCTTCTGGGCCGCGGTGGTGACCGTCCCCACCTGGCGCATCCAGTCCGACGGCTCGGCCCTCATGACCGAGCGCGGGGTCACCGAGATCGCCGCCTCCGACGTCTGGTTCGTGATCACCGGCGCGCTGGTCGGCGTCGGGCTCGGGCTGGTCACCTGGAAGTGGTTCCGCCCGCTCGGCTGGCCGACGGCGCTGCTCGCCGTCGGGTCGGGGTTGCTGGCGGGCATCGTCTGCTGGCAGGTCGGCCAGGTGCTCGGGCCGGGCCCGGAGGCCGAGCGCCTCGCGAACGCCCTCCCCGGGACCGTGGTGCCGGCCGCCCTCCAGCTGCGCTCCCTGTCCGCGCTCGCCGTGTGGGGGTTCGCCGCCGTCACCCCGGTGCTGCTCGTCTCCTCCCTCGGTCCGGACGAGGAGGACGTCACCCCGCGCCGTCGGCGTCGCGAGGCCGTCGCGGAGGACACCGAGCCGGAGCCCGTGTCCGGGACCGTGGACGAGCGTGGCGTCATGACCGAGCCGCCGGTGCAGTCGCCCCCGTCCCCATGACCGGGGGCCTGGAGGTCGAGCGCAAGTACGACCTCGCGGTCGGCCAGGACCTCCCGCCACTGGACGAGGTCGTCGTCCCCGGGCGGGTCGACGAGTTCGACCTCGAGGCCACCTACTTCGACACCCCCGACCACCGCCTTTCCCGTGCGCGGCAGGTGATCCGGCGCCGCGTCGGCGGCAGCGACGACGGCTGGCACCTGAAATCGCCCGGCGCGGGTCCCGACGAGCGCGTCGAGCTCCATGAGCCGATCGGGCCGACCTCCGCGGTGCTCCCACCGCGGGCGCTGCGGCAACGGGTGGCCGCCGTCCTCGACGACGCCCCGCTGGTCCCGGTCGCCGTGCTCCGCACGCACCGGCGGGAGCAGGAACTCCGGGGGACGGACGGGACGCTGCTCGCGCGCTCCTGCACCGACGACGTGCGGGCCCGCAGCGGCGCCCACCACGACCACTGGCGTGAGGCGGAGGTGGAGCTCGCCGGCGGCCCGCCGGACCTGCTCGACCGGATCGAGGCCGTGCTGGCCCGGGCGGGGGTCGTGCGGGCGGGCCACGGGTCCAAGCTCGCGAAGGCCCTGGGCCGGCCGGCGGAACCGCGTCCGCTCGGGCCCGGTTCGAGCGCGGCGGAGGTGGTGCTCGCCTACCTGGCCCGCCAGGTCGGTGTCCTCCAGCGATTCGAGGAGCCCCGCGCGGAGCCGGAGGCCGTCCATGACGCCCGGGTGGCCGCTCGCCGCGTCCGCAGCACGCTGCGCGCCTACGGACGGCTGATCGCCGGGCCCGCACCGGCGGCCGCCGCGAGACGCCTGCGGGCCTTCGGGCAGGTCGTCGGAGCCGCGCGGGACGCCGAGGTCGTGCTGGCGGACCTCACCGACCGCGTCGCGCGGCTCCACCCCGACGTCCGTCCCGACGCGTCCGTCCTGGTGCTCGGGCCGCTGGAGGCCCGGCTGCGGCGGGTGGACGACGACCTGGTCGCCCGCGCACCTGGAAGGGAGCCGGCGCTCCAGCAGGTGCTCATCGACCTGCTGGATGCTCAGCGCCTGGGCCCGGATGCGGTCGGCCCGGCCCGCGACGTCCTTCCCGCGCTGCGCGGGCGGAGGCTGTCGAAGGTGCGCCGGCGCCTCGCGGACGCGTCCGGGCACCCCGGGCTGGAGGGGTGGCACGGGGTGCGCAAGGCGGCGAAGGACGCGCGCTATGCCACGGAGCTCCTGCTGCCCGCGATGCCGGAGCTCGCCGCGTCGAAGGCGGCCTGGGAGCGGGTCACCGAGCGCCTGGGACGGGTGCAGGACATCGTGGTCGCCACCCGGCTGCTGTCTGAGCTGGACCTGGAGACCGCGGCGGTGGGTGCGCCGGCACCGGTGCTCGACGAACTGCGCCACGGGCTCCTGGCCGAACTCGCGCCGACGCTGGCCGAAGGCAGGGACGCGGTGGCCGCCGCGCTCGCCCTGGGCTGACGGCGAGCGCCGATCCCGGGACCGGCCGTTCGTCAGGTAGGCCCGCTGGACATCAGTGCTAGCTGTACTCGGCCATCAGGTTGGTGACAGTCGGCTGATCGGGGATTGGCCTCCGAGTGCGGTGTGACGGCGTTCAGTGTTGTAGGCGTTGAGCCATGGGGCAAGCGCGTTGGCGCGGTCGGTGTTGGTAGCGAAGGGC